>NZ_JAAEEH010000024.1 GCF_010179735.1 Anaerotalea alkaliphila | reverse complement strand
GAGTAAGACCCCTGGAAGACTACCAGGTTGATAGGTTGGAGGTGTACGCATGGCAACATGTTCAGCTGACCAATACTAATCGGTCGAGGGCTTGACCTAGGCGACTAGGCGTCAAACCATAATTGTGAATAAATACTGTTGCACATGCTATGCGGTTGTTTTCGTAACAAGGCAGGAGACAACAGGCAAGCGTCGGAACATCCGATGTTTGCCTGTTGTTTTGTTGTTTTATATGGAAAAAACGGCAACCTTCCTATATAATGGTGCAAAAGGGATGGAAAGGCCTGAGAGGGAGGTGTGGTATGGAATATGTGGTCAAGATGGAGGAAAGGCCGTTTGAGCTTTTCAATGGTTTTTCCACACCGAGGACGGTACGGGTGGAATCCATCCATCCAGAGGAAAAATCGACGAAAGTACAGCACTTCGGGTGGATGACGCCGGAGCTTTTCAAAGAGTATCATGCGCTGGACAAGGATGTCATGCTGAAGGACGTCTACTTCCAGGATTTCGACATCCATCTATACCGGGACCTGTTCTACCGGGAGAGCCTTCATTATGTAGACCGATTCCATGCGGAACGGTGTTTTTTCGATGGGGACAGCCACTTTGGGAGTACCGTTTTTGGAAAGGGAGGATTCAGTCTGGCCCATTCCACTTTCGGAAACGGTAAGGTGGACTTCAGCAAATCAACCTTCGAATCGGAAGCCGTCTATTTCAGCGGAATCCGTTTCGGCTGCGGGGAAAAGTTGTTCACTTCCACCGTGTTTCTGGGGAACAGCGTGAACTTCTTCAGTACGGATTTCTCGGATGGACACGTGAATTTCAAGACGAGCAATTTTGAGAATGCCCATCTGAATTTCAGCGGTGCCATCTTCGGTGATGGGGACGTGGATTTTGACTTTTCCCGTTTCGGGTCTTTGGGCACGGATTTTACGGGCGTCTGTTTCGGGGATGGCCTGATTTCCTTCCGGAACTGCAATTTCAACAGCGGAGACCTGCTGCTTTTCGGTTCCCGTTTCGGTCAGGGCAAGGTGACTTTCAGCGATGCGGTTTTTGGCGACTGCAATGTGGACTTCAGCTTTTGCCACTTCAAGAAGACGATTTTCCATTTCAAATACGCGAAACTGGGATATGGCCGTTTTGCCATGAACAACATCCGCTTGGAAGAAGGGTATGTTCTCTTCAAGTCCGTCGAATTCAAGAGCAAAAGCGTGAATTTTTCTGACAGCGTCATCGACAAGATCCATTTTTGGAACTCCATCTTCAACGAGCATGTGAACATGGCGGTCAGGAAGTGCAACCGTCTGACGCTGGAAAACTGCATCATCGAAAAGACCTTCGACATGATTTCCACCACCAAGCGGAAGGTGGAGATCCAGTGTCTGAACCTGATGGACACCAGGAATTTGGGGATGATCTATGTGGATTGGGATCTGAACGACGTGAAGCAGATGATTTATGCCCAGGGGAAGAGCACCTCCCACCTGGACAAGGCCCACCAGTTCCGGCTTCTGAAGGAGAATTTCCACGAGATTGGCCACTACAAGGACGAAGACCGGGCCTACGTGGAGCACAAGCGCTGCGAGGCACTGGCGGAACTGAAAGGGGAAGACCTGGTACACGTGGAGAACAAGGGACGGATCACCCTGCTGCGGCGGTTGCAGTATCCCTTCCGCTGGTTCGTCCTCGATTTCATCGGAAACTATGCCACCAATCCGTTCAGGATCCTGGGGACCCTGGTCCTGACGATCCTAGCATTCACCTTCATCTATCTGCTCCCCTTCGTGGAGTTGGATGGAAGGAAGTCCTACTACGTAAGCTCCATCGTGGACCCCCAGAGGGCCGCCTTCATGACCGCACTCTACCACAGCATCGCCACCATTTTCACCATAGGCTATGGGGATGTGAATCCAGGCAACGGGATCTCCATGTTCCTTTCGGGCTTTGAAGGCTTCATCGGCCTGTTCCTGATGGCCTACTTCACAGTCGCCTTCTTAAGGAAAACACTGCGGTGAGGCAGGTTCGCAAAGGGGAATTCTTGACGCGCGCCGATTATTACAGTATAATGTATACTTGAGACGGGAAAATAGAAAGATCTGATAAGGAGAGAGTGTAAAATGAAGAAGACAATGAGCCGAATCCTCGCGCTTGTTCTGGCCATGACGGCATTTACAGGACAACCCGCAGTGGCGGCAGAGAGTGTTGTATTGACGGAGGCGGTCGTGGACAGCCTGCTGGACCTGCAGGAAGAGCAGAAGGAAACGTTCGTCGAGATGATTGAAATGTATGACATGACAGGAAACCAGACGGGATTGGCCGCATCCCTCCACGGTTCTTTTGGAGCCCTGGTCGGGGAGGCCGGACAGGAGAAGGCCGACCTGCTTTGGGAGATCCTGAATTATGTGGATGGATATGCGGACCAGCAGAACAAGAGCCTGGGTGAGATCCTGAAAAACTATTTCGACATCCAGGAGCTGGCGGAGCTGATGGACGTGGATGCGCGCCAGATGTTGGTGAACGCGCTGGCTGCATACGGGATGGAAAACATGCTAGCAACCGCGGGCGTCACCGAAGCCCTTGTGGCGGAATCCTTCGGCTACCTCCAGGGAATCCTGGACCTGTTGCTGGAGGTGGAGGACACCCCTGTCTTCGTAGTCGTCCCTGACAAGAGCAGCATGGGTGTCAACAAAAGCAGCGCAGCAATGACAAAGGTGGCGGACCTGTTGGCGGACCGCTTCACGAAGACAAAGATTGAGACAAGCCTTGGAAAGCTTTCCGCATTCTACAATGCCAATCCCGGCGACAGGGCGGCGGTTTACAGCTTCCTTGCCGGCTACGGCCTACTCCATCAGGAAACCGCACAGGCACCTGTCCCGGGCGGTGGCGGAGGTGGACTTGCAGGGGATCTGGCAGAGGTTCCTGGGGAGGAACCGGCAGAGGAATCCCCTGCTGCTGACATCGTCCGGTCCGTATCTGCGCTGAAAGTGGCGGCAACGACTTCCGTGGTGGAAGGAAGGACGGTCGCCGTCTCCAATGTGGATGCCGGAATCCTTTGGGACGCGCTGGTGCAGGCGGAAGAAGCCATCCAGGAAGCGAAAGAGAACGGTGGGGATCCGGAGAGATACCTGCTCCAGCCAGAGCTTCTCTTGGTGATGGATGTGGTGCAGGCGGACAAATCCCTGCTGGAGCTTTCCGCTGCCGACCTGTTGGCTGTCGAGGCGGCAGGAGCCGCGGGAATCCGGATTGCAAGCCCCTTGGGTTCCATACGGTTCAGCACCGCAAACCTGCAAGGCCTGCTGGGGGATGCCTCCAGCATCCAGGTTTTGATGGAAACCATCGACCCAGCCAACGTTGGGTTGGCTCCGGGAGCGGTTGTCGTGGATTTCAAGATCCTGGTGGACAACATCCCTGCAGAACATTTCACCGGCACTGTGGCGGCAACGTTTGCCTATACGCTTCCTGACGGAGCAGACCCGTCTTTCCTTGCCGTATACCATAGGGCGGAAGACGGTGCTGTGTCCCCCGTGGGGGGCAGGTACCGTGCAAAGGCCAAGGCGGTTGAATTCTTCACAAACCACTTCAGCACATTCTTCGTGCGGGAGAACAGGGTGGAGTTTGCGGATGTGCCCGGCAGCCATTGGGCCAACCAATATGTGAATGGGTTTGCCGCCAAAGGGTTCATCCAAGGCCGTGACGGCATCACGTTCGACCCGGAGGCCAATGTGACCCGCGCGGAATATGTGGCCATGATCGCAAGGATGTACAAGCTTGTGGGAGTTGCGGAAGAGAGCCCTTTCGGTGACGTCCAACCAGAAGACTGGTTTGCAGGCGCGGTTGCCGCTGCCCATCAGGCCGGAATCATCCGGGGTAAATCGGTCGACTCCTTCGACCCCCTTGCCCTGATCACAAGGGAGGAAGCCGCCGTTGTGGTTGCCAATGCATTGGAATATGCGGGATTCGCCCAGGCGAAAACAACAGAGCTCCTTGACCGGAAATTCCAGGATACGGAAAGCATAGCAGCCTGGGCAAGGGAAGCGGTAGCGACGGCTGTGCGGGAAGGGATCATCAACGGCCGCACCCAGGACACATTCGTTCCAAAGGCCAATGCCACAAGGGCGGAAGCGGCGAAGATGCTGTTCCAGCTGTATGCGGCGGAATAAGTTCATATCTGTGGACCGGGCAGGGAATCCCTGCCTGGTTTTTTGTACACTGGGAAAGGATGAGGGTTTGCGGAAGAGAAGGGTTTTATTGGCTGCACTGGCAGTGGGGACGGGTTTGTTGGTGGTTGCGGCCGGTGCCATGATACCGGTATGGCAGCAGGGTGGCAAGGATTGGTTTGGGGTGGAATCCCCTTCCGGGACGGAATCCGCAAAGAGGGTCGGGGAACAGGAGACTGTCCCTGGCCTCGAATCAAAAGAGGGAATCGAGGAAAACAAGGAGTCGGCTCCAATACAGGAGAAAATTGCCGCAACTGCGGACTCCACGGGGAAGCCCAAGCCTTCGGACGGGGGGGCCTCCTTGCAGGACATGCGGCCTGTGCCGGAGGAACCCCCATCGGAACCGGCAGAGGGTCCGGTTTCCAGTTACGAGGAGCATGTCCGAAGGAAAATAAGGGAAAACCAGGGAAGCCTGAAGGAGGAGGATGTGGCCTTCGGAAATGCCATGGCTGGCAAGGTGGATCCTTCCTATGTCGCAGGGCTGATGGAGAACGGTCTCACCCAGGAGGAAAGGGCGGAATTGAAGGCATACCTTCTTGCCCGGCTCACCGAGAACGAAGTCCAAAGGGCCTTGGAAATCTATCAGGCTTATGCGGGGGCGTTGCAATGAAGTTCGTGGACGTCCACAACCACACGCTCTTGGGTGTCGACGACGGCCCCCAAAGCATGGCCGCAGCCATGGAAATGGTTGCCCATGCCTATGGGGAAGGCGTACGGCAGATCATCCTCACCCCCCACTATCGGCCGGAAATCTTCCCTGTAAGGGAGAGGGCGTTGCAGGAACGGTTCCAGGAATTGAGGACGGCTGTCGGAAATTCGCATCCGGACCTGCAGCTGCATCTGGGGCATGAAGCGCATTTTTCCCATGACCTGCTGGATGCCCTGGATGCCGGAGAATGCAAGACGTTGGCAGGAAGCAGGGTTGTCCTTTTGGAATTGCCTGCGTTTTGGAACCCACAGACAATGGAACGTTTTTTCTTCGACGGGGAAGCCAGGGGATACAAATTTCTGATTGCCCATGTGGAGAGGGTCGAGAAGCTTATGCAGGACAGCGCGCTGATGGGGGACTGGCTGGACCGGGGTGTCCTGTTCCAGGTTAACGCCTCCAGCATCACGAATGGGCGGCCCAAGGCACAACGGATCTTGCGCAGGCTGATCATGACGGGCTGCATCCATGTGGTTGCAACGGATGCCCATTCCATGGGAAGGAGACGTCCGGACATGGCCCAGGCCTATGGATTGGTGGAAAGATGGGCTCCAGGATCGGGAGAATCCCTTTTTTACGGAAACGGATTGAAAATCATTGAAAACAAGCAGGTGGAGAAGAGGGAACCGTGCATCGGGGAAAATCACTGGTTCCAAAGATTGAAAGGGGTAACGAAGTGGAACATGAATTTGAAGAAATAGATTTGATGGAATTGATCCATGCGGTGTTGGCCAAGTGGTGGATTGTCGCATGTCTGGGACTGCTGGGCATGGGAAGCGCCGCGTTTGTGACTGCGGAGTACATCACGCCCATGTATGAGGCGAAGACAACCCTGTTCATAGGCAAGGAGGCGAACAGCCTGGCCGGCATCAGCATTTCGGACATCACCTTGGGGGACAAGCTGGTGGGAGACTATAGGGAACTGATCAAGACCCGACTGATCGCAGAGGATGTGGTGCGCATCCTGGAGTTGGACATGCCCTATGAGACGCTTGTTGGGAGATTGAAGATCAGCACCATCAGCGACTCCAGATTCATCAACGTCAACTTCCAGGATTCCGATCCCGCGCAGGCGGCAAGGATTACAGACACCCTGTCGGAGGTTCTGGTGTACAGGGCCGAGGAAATCGTGGGCGCGGAGAATGTGCGGATTGTCGATTACGCGGTGGTGCCAAAAAGTCCGGTCAGCCCCAATCTGCGGATGAACGTGATGATTGCCGGTGTCCTGGGGGCAATGGCCGGCCTCTTCCTGATTTTCCTCCTGATGATGATGGACAACACCATCAAGCGGGAGGGTGACATCGAGAAGCATCTGGGAATCAGCGTATTGGGCGTTGTGCCCAAATTCAAGGGAATGGAGCGTGTGAAACAGTGAATAGGGAGTATCTGATATCCATCACAGACCCCAGGTCCCCGGTCGTGGAAGCCTACCGGATGATCCGTACAAACCTGGAATTCACCAATGTGGAGAAGACGAACAAGACCATTGTGGTCACCAGTGCCAAGACACAGGAGGGGAAGAGCACCACCACGGCCAATCTGGCGATCACAATCGCCAACAGCGGCAAGAAGGTACTGGTCATCGACGGGGACATGCGCAAACCCAAAATGCACCATATGTATGATTTGCCCAATGACAGGGGGTTGAGTACGGTGATTGCGAAGAAGGATCCCTTGGAAGAGGTGGTCCACAGGATTCCGGACGTGGAGGGTCTTTCGGTGCTGGTTTCCGGACCGGTTCCCCCCATGCCGGCAGAACTGCTGGGTTCAAAACGGATGTCACGGCTTCTGGAAGAGGTTTCCCAGGGGTACACGTGCTCATCGACACCCCACCCCTGCTGAGCGTGACGGATGCAGGAATCCTGGCATCGACGGCGGACGGCGTGGTGATGGCGGTATCCACCGGCGAGACCCATGTGGAGGCCCTCAAGGCCGCAAAAAAAAGCCTGGAGAAGGTGGGCGCCCATATACTGGGTGTCGTATTGACGAAGGTGGAGATGGACAAGAACAACAGCTACTACTACCATTACGACTACAATTACAGCGAGGAGCCGAAAATCCTGGGGAAAAGGCGGAAGTGGTTGGGAATTTTTAATAAATGACCCAAGATTCTAATGAAAGTTCCAGAAGTATTTGCTATAATGGTGAAAGAGCGTTTATGGAACGCGCTGGGCGGGCAACGGCGATGTCTTCGGGCGGATGCGGTTGCCCGTAGTTGAGAGTGGAGGGATTCGAATGACGATTGGTTCAATCAAGGAGTGCTTGGAGGCCCACTACTATTGTGGGGAGGAATACCAGGGGGATACGCTGGAATATTGCTACAGCTGCGACCTGATGAGCGACGTCCTGGCTTATGTGAAGAACAATGTGATCCTGCTTACAGGCTTGGTCCATCCCCAAGTCATCCGGACGGCGGAGATGCTGGATATCCGCGCCATCATGATCGTGCGGGGGAAAAGGCCCAGCGAGGAGATCATAGAGATGGCCAAGGAAGGCGGAATCGTCCTGATGGGCACCCGGCATTCCCTTTTTACAGCATCTGGCATACTGTTTGGAAACGGCATGCGCGGAGAGGAGATCACCCACGATGAAAATGCATTATGATGTGGAGGGTGGGGAGTTCATCAATGTGGGTACCGCTTCCAGCCAATTCAAGAAGACGCTGAAGATGCTGGGCATCGGTGCGGACATCATCCGCAGGATTTCCATTTCCATGTACGAAGCGGAAATCAACATGGTCATCCATGCCAATGGTGGAAGCATCGATACGGAAATCACGCCGGAGAGGATCCATGTCGTGCTGCAGGACCAGGGCCCCGGTATAGAGAACTTGGACCTTGCAATGAAGGCTGGATATTCCACCGCCTCCAGACAAGCCAGGGAGATGGGTTTCGGAGCGGGCATGGGCTTGCAAAACATGAAAAGGAACTGCGACGAGCTGCAGATTTCATCCGTCCTGGGAGAGGGAACCCGGGTGGAAATAACCGTCTATCTGAACCAAGAGTCCTGAACCAAGGAGGAAACCTATGAGCTACACCCATTCCGTAACGCTAGATTGGGAAAAATGCATCGGATGCACAGACTGCATCAAGCGATGCCCCACGGAGGCCATCCGGGTGCGCAATTCCAAAGCGGAAATCATGAATGACAGGTGCATCGACTGCGGCAACTGCATCCGGGTCTGCAGCAGCCATGCGAAAAAGGCCACCACGGATCCGATCGAGATGATGGCGGACTACAAATACAAGGTTGCCATACCGGCCCCCACCCTCTATACCCAATTCAAGAAACTCAGGAATCCGAACATCATCCTTACGGCACTGAAGAAGATGGGGTTCGACGAGGTATTCGAAGTCGCCTTGGGAGCGGATGTGGTGACGGAATACAGCAAGCTGCTGGTGCAGGAGAAGAAGGTGCAACTGCCCATGATTTCCTCCGCCTGTCCCGCCATCGTCCACCTGGTGCAGATGCGCTTTCCCACGCTGATCCCCAACATCATGCCGGTCATTTCCCCGAAGGAGGCCATCGCCCGGTATGCCAGGAACCACCTTGTGAAAAAAGGGATCCCTTCCGACGACATCGGCATCTTCTTCATCTCCCCTTGCGGTGCAAAGGTTACGGACACCAGGGATCCGGAAGTGTTCGACACCTCCATGGTGAACGGTGTTTTCAGCATGAAGGAAATTTACCTGTACCTGGTTCCGATCATCCGCGAACTGGGGGAAGACGAGGTGGAAGTCCTGCAGATGGGCAGCGCCAATGGAATCGGATGGGCCGCCATAGGAGGCGAAAGCACGGCCTCGGAGGTCTACAACCGGGTGGCTGTGGACGGCATCGAGAACGTGATCAACATTCTGGAACGGATGGAAAACAACAAGTTGGATGTGGAGTTTGTGGAAGCCCTGGCCTGCGTCAACGGCTGCCTGGGAGGCCCGCTGACGGTGGAAAACAGTTTTGTGGCCACCAACAGGATGCTGAAAATCAGGAAATACCTCCAGTTCAAGGGGAAGACCCGGGATTTGAACATCCTGGACAGCAGCGTATCCTTGGATTGGGACAGGCAGCTCAGCAACAAGCAGGTGATGAAACTGGATGAGGACATGTTCAAGGCATTGGAGAAGATGGAACGGATGGAGGCGCTGTACGAGACGCTGCCTCAAATCGACTGCGGCTCCTGCGGTTCACCCACATGCAGGTCCTTTGCAGAGGACGTGGTCATGGAGCATGCCAGGATCGAAGACTGCATATTCATGTTGCGGGAACAGGTCCGCAAAATGGCCGAAGACATGGTCAAGTTGGCGGAGAAATTGCCGCCATCCATCAGAACGAAGGGTAAAGGAGGAGAGGACGAATGACGGTAGGAGAAATTGTTGAAAAATTGGGATTGGAAGTCGCCTGTGGAAGAGACCACTTGGACAGAACCGTTTCCGGTGGTTTTGTGGGGGACCTTTTGAGCGTGGTCATGGGAAAGGCCACAGAAGATTGTGTCTGGGTAACCATCCAAGGTCATATGAACATCATAGCCGTGGCTTCCCTGGTGAATGTGTCCTGTGTGATTGTGAGCGAAGGTTACGCGGTGGATGAGGACGTCCTGGTCAAAGCGGAGGAGGAGGAGATTCCCATCCTGCGCTCCAAAGATTCCTCCTTTGAGGTAGTCCGGGCATTGGTAGGTGCAGGGGTTTGATGAAGGAACTGTCCATGCACATCCTGGACATCGCAAACAACAGTGTGCGTGCGGAAGCGAGCGTCATCACCGTGGCCATTTCGGAAGACCTGGAAGGGGACCGGCTGGAAATGACCATTACAGACAATGGGAAAGGTATTCCGCCGGAAATGTTGAAGTCCATAAGGGACCCTTTCACAACCAGCCGGACCATGCGGAAAGTAGGCCTTGGAATCCCCTTCCTGCATGAAACCTGCAGGGCATGCGATGGGGATTTGAGGATCGAGAGCACCCCCGGGGTAGGGACCACCGTAACCGCCTGGATGCGCCGCAGCCACATCGACCGCCCTCCCATGGGAGACCTGGTCTCGACCATGCTCACCTTGTTCCTGACCCCAGGGGAGATCGAATTCCGCTATATGCATCAGATCGGCAAAGAGTCCTTCGCCTTGTCGACTTTGGAACTGAAGGAAGTGCTGGGGGAGGTGCCCCTGAGCGATCCCCAAGTCTATCTGTGGCTGAAGGGGTATCTGCAGGATTCCTTGGAGGAGCTTGGAAATGCATAATTCCAGGGTTTCCCTTGCAATTATGGGTTAAATTATTAACAGTAAACGCCCAAACAGAAGCGCACCGTGTATTTTTTTGTATGCAATGAACATCCAGGGGGGTGTGTTGTCTGACAACCAACACGCCCCCCTTTTTGCATCCAAACCCTAATGGATGCTGTGCTTGCATGGTTTTATGGACAAACAATGCAATGATCAACTGTTGCACTTCTGTTGACTGAGTTAACCAAATTATATAAATTTTTAACAAAAAAAGCTTGTAAAATGCATGTCAATAGTTGTAAAAAGCAAAAAAATATTATATTATTAGAAAGTCGAAGTATGTTCAATTTTAAGACTGGGGGTAACCAATGTCAGGATTAACTTTTAAGAGGGGGATTCATCCTCCCCACGCAAAATTCTATTCAGAACAAAAGGCAATTGAAAAATTAATGCCAAAGGGTGATCTTGTGTTTCCCATGGTGCAGCATATAGGAGCGCCATGCAAACCACTTGTGAAAAAGTCCGACAGGGTACTCGTGGGACAAAAGATCGGCGAGGCGTCCGGTTTCGTTTCCTCTCCCATCTATTCCAGTGTTTCCGGGACAGTGAAAGCCGTGTCGGAGATCTTGCATCCCAATGGGAGCAAGGTGCAGGCTGTCATCATCGAGAACGACGGCGAATACACCGAAATCGAAACCATGGGACAGACAAAGCCCTTGGACCAAATGACGGATGATGAGATCAGGGAACTGATCAAGGAGGGTGGCGTTGTGGGATTGGGTGGCGCCGGTTTCCCAACCTTCATCAAACTTTCACCCCCACCGGACAAAAAAATCGACCATATCCTTGTCAATGGCGCCGAGTGTGAGCCCTATCTGACATCGGACCACCGAATCATGCTTGAAGAAACGGAAAACGTCGTTTCCGGTTTGAAAGTCATCCTCCGGCTGTTCCCGGATGCCAAAGGGGTCATTGGCATCGAGGAAAACAAACCGGATGCCATCAAGAAGATGCAGGATGCCGTCAAAGGCGAGGACCGGATCCAAGTGGCCGTCCTGCAAGTGAAATACCCCCAAGGAGCGGAAAAACAGCTCATCTATTCCATAACACAACGGGAGGTCCCCTCCGGTGGCCTTCCGGCAGATGCAGGATGTATCGTGCAGAATATTGACACCGTGGTCGCCATCCACAAGGCGGTCGTGGAGGGACGTCCTCTCATGCGCAGGATTGTGACGGTTACGGGAGGCGCCGTGAAGAACCCGTGCAACTTTGAGGTGAAGATCGGAACAAGCTATAGGGAAGTGGTGGAAGCAGCCGGCGGATTCATCGAGGAACCGGTCAAAATCATTTCCGGTGGCCCGATGATGGGAATCGCACTGTTCTCCCTGGATGTGCCAATCATCAAGACAAGCTCCTCCATCCTTTGCCTGTCCAAGGCGGAGGCGGACGAGCGCAAGGAAAGCAGCTGCATCCGTTGCGGAAAGTGTGCGACCGCTTGTCCCATGAACCTGTTGCCGATGGAGTTGGACAAGTATTCAAGATACAACGCACAGGAAGCTTTTCTTCACTATAAGGGTATGGAATGCATCGAATGCGGATCCTGCTCTTTCGTATGTCCGGCCAAAAGGCACCTGGTGCAATCCATCAGGACAACGAAGAGAACCATTTTGGCCAACCGCAAAAAATAACGAAAGCAAGGCACACAGGAGGATAAAAAGTGAGCGAACTACAATTGATCTCTTCATCACCCCATATACGTTCCAAGGATTCCACACAGAACATCATGGGATATGTGATTCTGGCGCTGTTGCCGGCCACAGCCGTAGGCGTGTACAATTTTGGTTTCAAGGCGCTGATCAACATATTGATTTGCATCATCGCATCGGTCGCATTTGAAGCCGGAGTGCAAAAACTGTTGAAAAAGGAGTTCACAATCAGGGACAACAGTGCGGCTCTTACGGGGCTTTTACTGGCTTTGAACCTGCCGCCGGCAGCCCCCGTCTTCATCGGCATCCTGGGCAGCTTTTTCGCCATCGTTATCGTAAAGCAGATTTATGGCGGCATAGGGATGAACATCGTGAACCCGGCCTTGGCGGCCAGGGCATTCCTGCTGGTATCCTATGCTGAAATAATGACCGCATGGGAAGTGGACGGCGTATCCAGCGCCACACCGTTGGCGATGCTGAAGGATGGTTCCGAACTTCCCGCCGTGGGGGATGCTTTCCTCGGAATGATCGGCGGTTCCATCGGGGAGGTTTCCGCCATAGCGATCCTCATCGGAGGGATTTTCCTGATTGTCAAGAAAATCATCAGCTACAGGATTCCGTTTTACTTCATCCTGAGTACGGCGTTGATGGTCCTTCTGTTCGGGGGCCGAGGGTTCGACCTTTCCTATCTTGGTTACCATCTGTTCAGCGGAGGTCTGATGCTGGGTGCGTTTTTCATGGCTACCGATTATGTGACTTCGCCGATGACGCCAAAAGGACAGATCATCATGGGTGTGGGATGCGGCATCATTACGGCGCTGGTCCGCCTGTTCGGCGGATATCCGGAAGGCGTCTCCTTTGCCATCCTGATCATGAACCTTTTCGTCCCCATCATTGACAGATATACCATTCCAAGAGCGTTTGGGGAGGTGGCCAAATAATGGAAAATCAAAAAGACAACATTCTGAAGAATGCACTTATCCTTTTCACGATCACAATCATTGCGGCAGTCATCCTTGGCTTTGTCTACAACATCACTTTGGAGCCCATTGCCGCGCAGCAGTTGAAGACCAGGGACAACGCCCTAGGAAACGTCCTGCCCGACACCAGCTTCGATACGCTGGAAGTGCAGAATCAGGAGACCTACAGCCAGTTGGTTGAGCTGTTCGAAGGAAAAGACGCTGCTGGAAACGTGGTTGGATACGCTTTCAAAATGGCTACGAAAGAAGGTTATGGAGACCTGATTGAACTCATCGTGGGAATCCGGATGGATGGAACCATTGCCGGTATCGATGTGATCCGGCAGGCGGAAACTCCTGGTCTGGGTGCGAAAGTGGACGAACCGTCTTTCAAGGACCAATTCGCAGGCAAAGTCGCCACGGCCCTGACTGTCGTGAAAGGCGCCGCAGGCGCAGAGGAGGAAATCTCTTCCATCAGCGGTGCCACCATCACTTCCCGGGCAGCCACAAATGCTGTGAACCAGGCGGTGGAATATTTCAATACGGAAATAGCGAAGGAGGGCAACTAGGATGGGCAATCCAATGACAAGACTTAAAACGGGCCTGATCACCGAGAATCCGGTATTCACCCAGGTGCTGGGGATGTGCCCCACACTGGCTGTGACCACATCCGTGAAGAATGGGATTGGAATGGGGTTGGCGACAACTGCTGTTCTATTCTTCTCCAACATGGTTATTTCCCTGCTCAAGAACATCATCCCCTCAAAAGTGCGTATTCCGGCCTTCATTGTGGTAATCGCCACCTTCGTTACCGTAGTTGAACTTGTGTTGAAAGGGTTCGTCCCCGCACTGTACGACTCCCTGGGACTGTTCATCCCGTTGATTGTGGTAAACTGCATCGTGCTGGGACGCGCGGAAGCGTTCGCATCCAAGAATGGCGTCTTCGATTCCATGATGGATGGAATCGGCAACGGCCTTGGATTCACCCTGGCGTTGTTCTGCCTAGGCGCAGTCCGTGAACTGCTGGGGGCAGGTTCCTTCTTCGGCATCCGTGTGATGCCCTCGGCCTTCCAGCCTGCCATCATCTTCGTGCTTGCTCCAGGAGCCTTTATCGCCCTTGGAATCCTGTTTGCATTGTTCAATCATCTTAAAGATCGTCAACCCAAAAAAGCGTAGGGAGGTAAGACATGTCAGCCTATATTTTATTGTTCATCGGTGCCATTGTTGTCAACAACGTGGTTCTGTCCAGGTTTCTTGGCATCTGCCCCTTCCTAGGGGTCTCGAAGAAGGTGGAAACTGCTTTGGGCATGGGAATGGCCGTTACTTTCGTCATTACCTTGGCATCGATCATTTCCTATTTGGTTTACGGACTCATCCTTAAGCCGCTGGAAATAACGTTCCTTTACACCATTGCCTTCATACTGGTAATCGCTTCCCTGGTGCAGCTGGTGGAAATGGTCATCCAGAAGACAAGCCCGTCCCTCTACCAGGCGCTGGGCGTATATCTGCCGCTCATCACAACCAACTGTGCGGTGCTCGGGGTTGCGGTCATCAACATGCAGAAGAACTACAATTTGCTGCAGAGCACGATCAACGGTGCGGGAACAGCCATCGGCTTCACCTTGGCCATCGTGCTGCTTGCCGGACTTAGGGAAAAAATCGAATACAATGACATTCCGAAGCCTTTCAAAGGCTATCCGATCGTATTGGTTACCGCAGGACTCATGGCCATCGCATTCCTGGGATTCGCAGGATTGATCAAATAAGAGCAAGGAGGAACATTCATTGAATATCAATAACATCATCTTTCCGGCCTTGAGCCTGGGTGGACTGGGTCTGCTCTTTGGGCTGGGGCTGGGGTTCGCAGCGAAGAAATTTGCAGTTCAAGTGAATCCCCTGGTCCCCAAAGTCCGGGATGCATTGCCTGGAGCCAATTGCGGCGGATGTGGATTCGCCGGCTGCGACGCCTTTGCGAAAGCGGTAGTGGATGGACACGCCCCCCTCAACGGTTGTCCCGTAGGCGGTGGGGAATGCGCCACAGCCATAGCGGCCATCATGGGCATGGAGGTCAAGCAGACTGCAAAAACAGTCGCCTATGTGAAGTGCAACGGAACCTGCGACAAGGCGAAAGAGAAATATGTCTATGAGGGTGTCATGGATTGTGTCAGCGCCAACATGCTCCAAGGCAAGGGTTCCAAGGCATGCGAATATGGCTGCCTCGGACTTGGAAGCTGCATCAAGGCATGCCAGTTCGGAGCCATCGACATTGTGGACGGAGTAGCGGTCATCCTTCCGGAAAAATGTGTCGCTTGCGGCATGTGCGTCAGCGCCTGCCCCAAGAACCTGATCGAAATCGTGCCGGATGCCATGAAAGTCCGGGTGGCTTGCAGCTCCTTCGACAAAGGAAAGAGCGTCAAGGACAACTGTGCGGTGGGTTGCATCTCCTGCGGCCTGTGCCAGAAAAACTGTCCCTACGATGCCATCCACGTGAACAACGGGCTGGCCAAGGTGGATTATGACAAATGCGTGCAATGTGGCATCTGTGTGGACAAATGTCCTACCGATGCAATTGTGCGTTACCAGATTTGAACCGAGTTTCAAGACGATACGCAAGAAAAGGCTGCAGCCGTTCCCGACGGCTGCAGCCTTTTCTCATGCGGGCAGTGGGAAGAATTGCATATATACAAAGTCATACGCATATGTTAGAATTAAAAAATATTGGAGATGAAGGAGCGATTCACGTGGCGAACTACGGAAAAGGCAACAGAAACGCATGGGCTATGTTTTTCATGATCCTTTCGGGAATTGTATTGGGAGGGTTTTTGGGCCATCTGGCTGCAGGTGTTTCCTATCTGGAATGGTTGGGTTTTGGGTATTCCTTCGGCATGCCGCATCCGTTCACTTTGGACTTGAAGGTTGTATATCTCAGCATACAGATCCTATTGGATATGAATATCGCAAGCATTTTGGGGATCGTGCTGGCCATATTCATTTATAGAAAACTGTAACAGGAATCCGGGGGGAGCATATGGGAAAAAGCGGTGTTGGCGTCGGCGGAACCACAATCAAGGAAATGCCCTTTTCAGAACGGCCTTACGAAAAGCTGGAACAGTATGGCCCACAGGTGCTGTCCGATGCGGAGCTGTTGGCGATCATCATCCGTTCGGGAACACGCAATGACCCGTCCGTTTCTGTAGCCCGTCAGATCCTGCAACTGAATCCCCGTGGACTGGGAGGCATCCATCAGCTTACCCTGGAAGAGTTGAAGGAAATCGACGGCATAGGAAGAGTGAAATCCATACAGATCAAAGCCATAGCAGAGCTCAGCAAAAGGCTTTCGAAGCTCCATGCCATGGACAAGGTGCGGATCAACTCCCCTTCCACCGTCGCAAACATTTATATGGAAGAAATGCGTTACCTGGAACAGGAGCATCTGAAGATAGTCATGTTGGACACCAAAAACCAAATAACCGGTGACAGCCTCCTGTCCATCGGCACGGTAAACGCCTCTTTGGTCAACCCACGGGAGGTGTTCATACACGCCTTGAAGCAAAGCGCCGTGCAGATCATTCTGGTCCACAACCATCCAAGCGGCGATCCTGAGCCGAGCCGTGAAGACATAGCCATCACCAATAGGGTGAAGGAAGCCGGAGAACTGTTGGGGATCCATCTGTTGGACCATTTGGTCATCGGTGACGGAAGTTATATCAGCCTGAAGGAACGCAATCTTTGCTGATTGCGTCCCAAGGGATGCAAGGAGAAAGGAACCAAAAGCCAGTATGAACCGGAGACAACCGATCACATCTAGAAACATCCTGTTGGCCATCACCCTGTTGGCTGTCATTTTGATGGTCTTCACATTCGAAGCCAAAGGACGATTGGCCCCCTTGGAGAAGAGCATCACCCACGTGGTCATCCCTGTACAGAAGGGAGTCACGTATTTTGGGGACTGGTTGCGGGAACAGGTTGCATTTGTAAAGAACATCAACCAGCTGGAACAGATGAATGACGCGATGGCCACAGAGCTTGACCAGTTGCGCTACGAGAACAGGATTCTGGAGCAGAACAAGCTTGAACTGCAGCAGTTGAGGGCATTGCTCGAGCTGGACAAGCGGTATGCGGAATACCCCAAGGTAGGCGCCCGGATCATAGGAAAGGATCCGGGCAGCTGGTACGAAATCTTCATCATCGACAAAGGAAGCCGTCATGGATTGGAGGTCAATATGGTTGTGCTTGCCGGTGACGGACTGGTGGGAAGAATCGTCGAGGTGGGCAACTCCCATGCGAAAGTGAAGTCCATCATTGACGATACAAGTTCCGTAAGCGGCAAGATACTGCGCACCTCCGACTTGGCGACCGTAAAGGGAGACAAGGTTTTGGGTGACCAGGGCCTCTGCCTTGTGGAATACATCGCCGAAGATGCCCACGTGGTCGAAGGGGACGAAATGGTGACTTCCCATTTGGGACAGATCTACCCTCCAGGAATCACCATAGGTACAATAAGGAGCATCGAGTCCAATCCACACAAGCTGACCAAGACTGCCGTGCTGGAGCCGGTGGTCAACTTCAAGCATCTGGAAGAGGTGTTGGTCATCACCCAGTTGTGGGGACAGGAGCTTCAGGAGGCGGAAGGGAAGGTTTCTCCCGGGACGACGGAGCAGGAGGAAACACCCCTGCCGGAGGAAATGGAATGAGGATGTTGGTCATGGGGATACTGTTGGTCCTGAACATCGTGTTTCAAAGCACGCTTTCACCTGCAATCGCAATCAACGGTGTGGTCCCTAATTTCATGATGGTGACCATCGTTTCCTTCGCCATCCTGCGTGGAAGGGTGGAGGGGGCTTTGATCGGCCTTGTTTTCGGTTTGACCCAAGACATCCTGTTCGGAGACGTGATCGGCTTCTACCTGTTGCTGTATTTCTACGCCGGCTTTTTGTGCGGCCATCTGAATAGAGCCTTTTACAGGGAAAGCATAATGATTCCACTGGTCATGGTTGGGATTTCGGAATTTCTCTTCAATATGCTTGTCTATGTATCCACGTTCCTCTTTAGGGGGAAGGTGGATTTTGCGGTGTATTTGTTCTATACGATCATCCCTGTGGTGACGTACACCACATTGGCCGCGGTCATCCTATACAGACTGTATATCATACTGAACCTGAAATTGGAAGCGCACGAACATAGAGAAAGGGATTTTAAGACGTGATTTCAGATTTTTTGAACGGCATTATGAAACACAGGCTTTTGGTCATGGCCATCCTGGCGGTTGCCTTGTTTTATGTCCTTGTGGCCCGTCTGTTTGAGCTGCAGATCATCGAGGGGGCACGGTTGGAAGAGCGGTTCGAGCTGTCCGTCCTGAAGGAGATCCAGACGACCGGAAAACGGGGAAACATCTATGACCGGAACGGATATCCTCTCGCTGAGAACACCACCGCCTTTTCCGTTTTCTATGACGACAGTGTCACGGTGGCGGACAGGAATGGGATGTTCCACAATTTGGTTCGGATCATCCGCAGAAACGGGGACGACATCATCCAGACCCTGCCGTTTGCACTGAATGAGGACAAAAGGCTGGTGTTCACCCAGTCGGGTGCCCAAGTCCTACGCTTCAAAAGGGAGCTCTTCAACCGAAGGGAACTGACGGAGGAGCAGGCGGCCATGGATGCCTACGGCATCTACAGATACATGAAAGACCGCATGTTCGTCATCGAAGACAGCAGCTATACCATGGAGGAAAACCTGGACATCCTGTCAATCCGATATGCGCTTTGGCAAAAGAGGTATTCCAAGTTTCTTCCCCAGGAAATTTCCTATGACATCAGCCAGGAAACCTTGGCCGAGGTCGAAGAGATGCGGGACATGCTGCCCGGCGTGAGCATACAGGAAAGTTCCCTGCGTTTGTATCACGATGCGGAATATTTCGCCCATATCATCGGCTATACCAGCAAGATCGACCAGGAGACGCTGGAAACCCTGAAACCTGAGGGGTATACCGCCAACGACATCATCGGCAAGATCGGAATCGAACGTGCCATGGAATCCTATTTGAAGGGGATCGACGGCAAGCAAATGGTGGAAGTGGACAATCTGGGGCGCACCATGAAGGTTGTGGAAACCCTGGAGTCCGCTGCCGGCAAGGATGTCTACCTCACCTTGGACACCGAACTGCAGAAGGTCAGCCAGGACGCCTTGGTGGAGCAACTCGCCTCCATCCTCGTGGAAAAGCTGTCCATCCGAAGGCCGACCTCCGGAGACAACCGTGTTCCCCTGTTGAAGGACGCCTTCAAGAACCTGTTCACAAACAACACAATCGACATAGAAAGGCTGGAACTGGGAGAAACCCCTTCCCAAGCCGCGCTCTACAGGAGTTTCCGCAACCAGTACGAAGGCATTTTGGCCAGACTCGGCAACGTGCTGCACCAGAATGCGTTGCATCAAGACAAGCAAATGGAGCTGACCATCAGTTACGTGCTGCGCAACCTCTCCGGGGACGGGGTGTTGGAGGACGGGTACAGGAAAACGGATGCGTACAAGGAGTTCGACAGCGGGAAAATGGGCTTCAAGCAGATGATGGAAGCGCTGTTCAAGGAGGGCTATCTGTCCGCCAGCGGACAATGGACCGGTGTCGACACCAAGGATTTCGAAAGCGTATATGCCCATGTGGCAGACACACTGATCATGGGTGGGTATGTGCAAAACAAAAGCTACCACAAAGCCTTGTACGAGCATTTCGCCGCAAATGAGCAGCTCTCGTATGTGGACATGACAAGGACACTGATAGACCAGGGGGCCGTCACCGCAACAGCCGAGGAAATCTCCAGACTGGCTTCCCGGGGGCTCTCCCCATTGGAGTTCATCAAGAGGAAGGTCGCCTCCTTGGAACTGACGCCAGCCCAACTGGCGTTGGATCCATCCAGCGGCGCGGTCGTAGTGACGGATGTGAACACGGGAGACGTATTGTCGCTTGTCAGCTATCCTGGATATGACAATAACCGATTGGTCAACAATTTTGATTACGGATATTACGTAGAGCTTTTGAACGACCCGGCAAAGCCGTTGTTCCCCATGGCTACCCAAGGGAAGACGGCTCCGGGATCCACATTCAAGATGTTGACTGCAGTGGCTGGTCTGGAGGAAAAGGTCATCACGGACAGGGAAACCGTCCGCTGCACCGGCCGATTCACGAAAATCAACCCCAGCATCGCCTGTTGGATCGCTGCATATGGAGGATCCCACGGGCCTGTGACCGTGCGCACGGCCCTTGCGGTATCCTGCAACACGTATTTCAACGAGGTCGGCTATCGGCTCGGGACGAAAGGGAGCAGCCGCTACGTCCCCCAGAACGGAATCGACAAGCTGGTGGAATATGCGGAAAAATTCGGTTTGGACAAGACTACCGGCATTGAGCTTCCGGAAACTACGCCTTCCCTTCCCGGAAGCGTCGAGGGAGGCATCGCAAACCCTGTGGCCGCAGCAATGGGCCAGGAATACAATTCCTATACCCCGGCCCAGATCGGCCGGTATCTGACCACTTTGGCCAACGGCGGCACCCTTTTCGACCTCACCTTGCTGGACCAGGTCAAGACACCGGATGGGCTCACCTATTTGAAACAGGAGCCGCAGGTCGTCATGCAGAGTGAATTTTCAGCCAATACGCTCAAGGCCGTATACGAAGGCATGTGGGAAGTCGCCAACGGAAGCAGGGGCACCTTCAGGAGCACCTTCCAAGGGTTTCCGGTGACAGTTGCCGCAAAAACAGGAACGGCCCAGCAAATCAAGACGAGGCCTTCCCATGCCATCACTGTCGCCTATGCGCCTTATGAGGCGCCGGAAATCGCGGTGACCGTTGTCATACCCTTCGGCTATACCGCCCAATATGGCGGAAAGGTCGCCAAAGAGATTTTCAGCCACTATTTTCAGGTGGAAGGACAGAGCGAAGGCGGCTACACCACGGACCACGTGCTGGATTGATTATTATCTAAACAATGTATGTACATCGAATAAAAATTTATGTATAATGGATAAGAGCCGGCACAACGGCAGGAAGCGGACATAAGGAGTCGGATATGAAGGATGCAGTTTTGATCAAGGGGAACCAGCATGGCCTTTCGGTGGTCATAGAACCGGACACGCCCTTTCAGGACGTGAAGGAAGCGGTCAGGCGGAAAATGAGCGCTGGGCGGCAATTCTTCGGCAATGCCCAGGTGACCTTGACATTTGAAGGAAAGTCCTTGGAACAAAAAGAAAAGGAGGAGCTCCTGGGAGTCATCCAGGAGAATTCCCAATTGGAAATCATCTGCCTTGTGGATGAGGACGAAAGACGGCTTGCGGAGAAGATGCTTTTTCTCAAGGCTGCCCAAAAGGAAGCGGATGAGAGCGGAGCCATTTTCTACAACAAGACCTTGCGGTCGGGACAGGAATTGGAGACAGACCGGGGTGTTGTCATCTTGGGAGACGTGAACAACGGAGCCAAAATATCCGCCGGCGGGAATGTGGTGGTTCTGGGGAATCTCAAGGGGTTTGTCCACGCAGGCACACGATATCCGGACAAGGCTTTTGTCGTCGCGCTGCACATGCAACCGATGCAGATCCGGATCGGGCAGGTGATGGGAAGGTCCCCCGACAGCGGCGGCATGGAAAAGACCGGCTATGATCCCAAAATCGCATTTGTCGAAGACGACAGGATAGTGATCGAACAAATAACAAACACGATTTATAAAGAGTTGGGACTCTAGTATAAATCAGTCAAGAAACAAGGAGTGAACCCATGAGTGAAGCTATTGTAATAACATCCGGCAAAGGCGGGGTAGGAAAGACGACTACCAGTGCGAATTTAGGTACGGGACTTGCCATCCTGGGTAAAAAGGTTGTCTTGTTGGATGCTGATATCGGTTTGCGCAACCTGGATGTCGTCCTTGGGCTGGAGAACCGGATTGTGTACAATTTGATCGATGTGATCGAAGGGAACTGCAAACTGAAGAATGCGTTGATCAAGGACAAGAAGCACCCCGGCCTGTTTTTGCTCCCGGCCGCACAGACCCGCGACAAGGATGCGATTTCTCCGGAGCAGATGATGGAGCTGATCACTACGCTGAAAAAGGATTTCGATTATGTTCTGATCGACTGTCCGGCTGGAATCGAGCAAGGCTTCAAAAATGCCATCGCTGGGGCCGACAAGGCCATCATCGTAACGACACCGGAAGTGTCCGCCATCCGGGATGCTGACCGCATCATCGGCTTGTTGGAGGCAAACGAGATCAAGGATGCCCGCCTGATCGTGAACAGGATCCGGATGGACATGGTGAAGCGCGGAGATATGATGTCCATTGAGGACGTTGTGGAAATCCTGGCGATCGACCTGATTGGGGTCGTCCCGGATGACGAACAGATCGTCATCTCCACGAATACAGGGGATCCGATTGTGAACAGCCAGAACATCCTGTCCGGGCGGGCGTATCTCAACATATGCAAGCGCATCACGGGGGACGACGTCCCGTACCTGGACCTGAATGCAGAAACCGGACTTTTCAGAAGGCTAAAGAGCCTGATTGGCTTCAACAACTAGAAAGGTGGAACCGCCATGTTTGATTTTTTTACCAGAAAAGGGAAATCAAAATCAGTAGCAAAAGACCGCTTGAAGCTGGTTTTGATTCATGACCGGGCGAATTGCTCGACGGAGGTTCTGGAGTTGATGCGTGCCGACATCATCAGGACCATCAGCAAATACATGGAGATTGATGAAGAGGCTTTGGAATTCAAGGTAGGCACAACCAAATCGGATACGTCCGAAAACCTGGTTCCGGCGCTTTTTGCGAACATTCCGATCAAAAGCGTAAAGCGTCAGGAAGTGCTGTAGGCAAATGCTGCGGACTTACAAGAACTACCATTTGAGGAAATACGATTTCCTGTTGATTTTACTCCTTTGCCTTTTGGCCGGCATCAGCATCACAGCCATAGGAAGTGCCACACAGGTGAACAGTCCCGACGGAACGGACTATTTTGCCAGCAAACAGCTTGTAGGCTATGTTTCCGGACTCGTGATGATATTGGTGGTATCTTCAATCGACTACCGTTTCATCACCAGGTTCTACATACCCATCTATATCCTGAACATAGCGTTGCTAGGGGGCGTGCTCTTGATCGGGGAAACGGTGAACGGGGCCACCCGCTGGATCAACATCGCCGGATTTACGATACAGCCATCGGAGTTTTCCAAACTGTTCATGATTCTTTTTCTTGCGAAATATTTCGATAAATGCAAGGACAAGATCAATGAATTCCACATCCTGCTCATGGGAGCCGGCGCCATGGCGGTAACCATCGGCCTCATTTTCCTCCAGCCAAACCTCTCCACAGCCATTGTGATGTCGATCCTTTTCCTTGTGATGGTTTTTGCCGGGGGCATCAGCTACAAATATATCGCAGCTGGAATCAGTGTTGCTGTACCTACATTCCTGTTCCTTCTGTGGTACATCCAGCAACCCTTTCAGAAATTGCTGAAGCCCTACCAGCTGAGCAGGGTCCTTGCCAACATCAATCCAGAGGAATACGCGCTTTCCACATCCTTGCAGACCAACAATTCCATTCAAGCCATCGGCTCAGGGCAGTTGTTCGGCAAGGGACTGTATCTCGGCAAATTGAACAAGTACAACTATTTGCCTGAGCCCCAGACGGACTTCATCTTTTCCATCATCGGTGAGGAGTTCGGCTTCGTTGGATGCGTGGTGGTCCTAGCGCTTCTTTTCCTCCTCATCATTCGTTGCCTTTGGCTGGCGAAAGATGCGCCGGACAATCAAGGGATGCTGATCATTGTGGGCTTTGTGGCGCTCATCCTGTTTCAAACATTCATCAATGTAGGTGTGACCACAGGAATCGTACCGAACACAGGGGTCACATTGCCGTTCGTAAGCTATGGGCTCAGTTCCCTATGGAGCAACATGATCGCCATCGGAATCATACTGAACATAAGCATGCAAAGAAGAACTACATACTAAGGGGGAATTCCATGAACATCGGACTTGTTGCACATGACAAAAAGAAGAAATTGATGCAGAACTTCTGCATTGCCTACCGGAACATCTTGAGCAAGCACACGCTGTACGCTACGGGAACCACGGGTAGGTTGATAGAAGAGGTGACCAATCTGAACATCCATAAATACTTGGCGGGTCACTTGGGAGGAGAACAGCAGCTGGGTTCCCAGATTGCCCACAATCAGATCGATATGGTCGTTTTCTTGCGGGATCCGGTGTCGAAACAACAGCATGAACCCGACCTTTCCTCCATCGTACGGCTTTGCGACATCCACAACATACCTGTGGCCACCAACCTTGCAACGGCAGAACTGCTTGTCAAGGCTTTGGACAGGGGAGACTTGGAGTGGAGGAACATTGTCCATTAAAAAAGGACTGTCCTTGGGACAGCCTTTTTAATTTACAGCAGGAAAATTCGTCCAAGACAGCTTGGGACCAAACTTTCTGCTGTAGCCTGAATGCATGCGAGGCATGC
This sequence comes from Anaerotalea alkaliphila, assembly GCF_010179735.1. Taxonomy (GTDB): domain Bacteria; phylum Bacillota; class Clostridia; order Lachnospirales; family Vallitaleaceae; genus Anaerotalea; species Anaerotalea alkaliphila. The sequence goes on along the minus strand of NZ_JAAEEH010000024.1, from coordinate 24,693 downwards.
GTTCTTGTCAAGTCGGCAAATGGAGGAACCGTCTGCTTTCCCGTATATTTTAAGGTTTATATCGCATATTCCTTGAGGAAATCCGGCAAATCCTTGTTTTCGCAATTGATGCTGGCAATGAGGCGCACATTGAACCGGTCGGTCACAGCCTTCAATTTTTCGATCAGTTCATCGGAACTTTCAATCTGGCTCACATGGGCCATTTTCAAAAGTCCGTCAACAAAAATCTCCGTTATGTCACTGTCTTCGGAGAGGACGCCACACATGAAACCAAAGAACGCATTGTAATTGTCGATAGGATACTCTGAAATGTTGATGTATCGGATTTCGTGGTGCAAGGCCAACATATGGCTGTTGTCGCCGTCGATGTAAACCACATGTCCTTTTGTGCCTTTCACCGTCTCGTTGGCCAAATCAATCAGACTTTTGGTTTTTCCCTCACCTGTACTGCCTGCAACAATCCTTATCATATGAATCTCCTCCTTGTTTTCTGAGTGTTCATGGTTGAGAATGTGAAAGCATGATTCCTGCTTATTATACCTTATATTCGATGGTTTTTGCGGGTTTCCTTCTAAATAAATAAAAATTTTGCAAAACTTGCGCCAGGAGGCGATTAGGATGAATAAACAGCACGAAGCAGTGAATAATCAGACATTGATGGGGGGATGCGATGGATTCGGTATATAGCACATACAGCGATTATCTTCTTGGAAAATACAAAGGCAAGGTGTACAAGCTGCCCGTGGACATCAGGACCACCTGCCCCAACCGGGATGGCACATTGGGGACCGGCGGCTGTCATTTCTGCAGTCCCTTGGGAACAAGCTTTGAAGGGGACGGCAAGGAACTGGGTGTAAAAGAGCAGTTGGAGCGTAACAAGGAAAAAATCAAGAAGAAATACAAGGCCACAAAGTTCATCGCATATTTCCAAAACTACACCAATACCTATCTGCCGCTGGAGACCTTCGCACAGGTGATCCGTGATGCGTGCCAGGAAGACATAGTGGAAATTGCGGTATCCACCCGACCGGATTGCGTATTGCGCACCCATTTGGACATCCTGCAGTCCTGCAGCAAGGAATTTGCTGTGGATATAAGCCTTGAGCTAGGCCTGCAGACCGCCAATGGGAAGACCTTGGAAGCGGTCAACCGCGGACACACGGTGGAGGATTTCGTCCGGGCGGTTGAATTGATCCATTCCTATGGGTTTTCCGTATGCACCCATTTGATCCTGAATCTCCCGGGAGACACGAGGGAGGATGTTTTGGCTTCTGCGGCGCTGATGAACCGCCTCGGAATGGAGCAGGTGAAGCTGCATTCCCTGTACGTCGCCAAGGGGACTGTGTTTGCGGACCTGTATGAACGAAATGAATTGGAAATATGCAGCATGGAAGAATACAAGGAGCGGGTCATCCTGTTCCTGGAACATCTAAACCCCGATATTGTGGTCCAACGCCTGTTGGGCAGAGCGCCCGAAGGGGACTCCCTGTTCTGCAACTGGAACACCAGTTGGTGGAAAATCAAGGATTCCATCGAGGCCATGATGGTGGAGAGGGGATCAAGACAAGGGAAGGCCTTGGTTGACCAGGAGGCATCTTTATGAGAAGTAAAAGCAAATCCAACAAATACATCCAAAGCCATCAGCTGCATCAGGCAAAAAAGGAGGCGAACAACCACATCTACCTTGGCGGATTCGTCTATTTCCTGATTTTCTCCTACTTGACATTCCTGGGATTTCAAGCCAGCCAGGCGGAGAAGTCAAACCATTCCTTGGCCGAGCCTGGATCCATCCTGCAAGAGGAAATGTTCACCGGAATGATCATCCGAAACGAGGTTCTGGTCGCGAGCCAGCAGGAGGGAGCCCTCCAATATTATGTCCCGGAAGGAGAAAAGGTGAAGAAGGGAAGCCTGGTTTGCGCAGTGGACCAGGACGGACAGCTCCAGGCGTTGCTGGAAAAAAGCGTGCGGGAAAACAAAAGCAAAATAACAAACAGTGCGGAAATTTCTGACACCAACTACCAGTATCTGCAGGCGCAAATACGCAATTACGTAATCAACAGCGAGGACAATCCGTTTGAACATCTCTACGCGGCGGTCAATTCCATCGACAAGGCGGTCCAGGACATCTCCAGCATGGTGGTGGTAGCTGACCCGGCGGCGTTCCAAAGTGTGTTGGATACCCTAAAGATGTATGAGGAACGCATGCGCAACAACGGCACCTATTACCAAGCCCCGAAAAGCGGTGTGGTTTCCTATGCTGTGGATGGTATGGAGGATGTTACCCGGGAGAGTTTCAAGCCTTCCGATTTGGTTCGTCAGCCGACATCCATCAGCAGGGAAGAGCGCCAGGTGGCCCAAAAGGATTCGGTCCTGTTCAAGATTGTCGACAACGGACATTGGTATGTGGCGGCCCGCATTTCCCAGGAAGGGGCCGCCTATCTTCAAGACCGGCGTTTTGTCACCATGCACTTCACCCAGAAGAACGACAAGATCATCGCAGAAGTGGATTCTTTGTACCAGGAAGAGGAGTACAATTATGTGATTTTCAAATTGGACCGGCAGATGAATGATTTCCTGATGGAGCGGAGGGTTCCTTTTAAGCTTATCTACAATTCCTACACGGGAATCAAGATTCCGAACGCTGCAGTGAAGGAAATGCAGGTATTTCCTGTGCCCCGAACCGCGGTATTCACTGACCGGGCAAGCCAGCAGATTGAGATGCAAGTGACCGACCCGGAGGCTGTGGGGAATGTGACACTGAGGCAAATCCCGATAAAGGTGTATTACCGAAGGGACAACAGCACGTTTGTGGCCCCCATCAATGAAGGGGATGTGCTCCGTCCAGGCGACACCATCACCTACACCGATCCCACAGGCGCTTCCCAAACGAAGCTTTTCCATACCCTGTTGTCACCCGAAGTTGTGGAAGGTGTTTTCGTATTGAACAAGGGTTTTGCGGATTTCAAGAGGATTGAAACCATCTACAAGGAAAGCGGTTACCGGATTGTGGACGAAACAACATCCTATGGTGTTCGCATCTACGACAAGATTGCAAGTGACGCTTCCGCCTATAAGGAATTCCAGGTTATCCTGGAATGAACGCGAAAGCGAGGAAGGGTAGAATTATGGAAAAAAATCTGCAGCGGATAAGACAAGACATCGAGGAGGCTTGTGCCAGGGCAAACAGACCGCCTTCCACAGTCCTCCTGATCGCAGTGACCAAGACGCTCCCGGTGGAGAGGCTGCAAGAAGCGTGGGATGCGGGCATACGGGATTTTGGGGAGAACAAGGTCCAGGAGATACGTGACAAGTCCCCCCTTTTTTCCGGTGAAGCCCATTGGCATATGATCGGCCACCTGCAGACGAACAAGATAAAATACATCATCGACAAGGTCTCCTTGATCCATTCTGTGGATTCCCTGAAACTTGCCCAAGCCATAGACCATGCCGCGGGCAAGGCCGGAAGGGTGCTTCCTGTTCTGGTCCAAGTGAACGTAGCCCAGGAAGACAGCAAGTATGGGGTTGCCCTGGAGGAGTGCGAAGGCTTGGTCAGGGAAATCGCTTTGCTGCCCCATGTGCGGGTGGAGGGCTTGATGACGGTAGCCCCTTTCGTGTTCGACCCCGAAGAGAACAGGCCTGTTTTCAGAAGGCTGAAAGAACTTTATATTGACATTAAAAACAAAAACATTGATAATGTGAATATGCATGCACTGTCTATGGGCATGAGCAACGACTATGTCGTGGCCATTGAAGAAGGCGCCACCATGGTACGCATCGGAACCGCACTGTTTGGAGAAAGATTCTACAAATAAGCACAAAAATTGATGAGGTGATTGTATGGCCAAACTATTCGACAAAATGATGGATTTCATGAAATTGAATGATGAGTATTCGGATGAGGAAACAAACGGGTATGAAGATGATTTCAACTCGTTCACTGGACAGCCCCAGCCTGTAAACGCTCCCCAGCAGCAGGCACCACCCGTAGGGAACCAGGGGTCTGAAGCCAAGAGCGGTTTCAAGACCTATGCCGGGGGCAGGAAGTCGGGTGGAACCAAGGTCGTCAACTTTCAGGCCAATGTGCAGATGGAGGTTGTTGTCCTGCAGCCGGACACCTATGACGAGGCGCAGGAAATTTGCGACCATATCAAGAGCCAGCGGCCCGTGATCATCAATCTGGAAGCCATGGACAAAGCGATTGCGCAGAGGATCATGGATTTTGTCAGTGGGGCGGTCTATACATTGAACGGGAACCTGCAGCGTGTGACCAACAACATTTTCATCATCGCACCGGAGAACATCGACATTGCAGGGGATTTCCGGGAAGAGCTGAAGTCCAACGGAATCATCCTGCCCTGGAAGAGTGAATAGGCCATGGTAGGCATGCTGTATGCAGGCACATTCCTGCTCTACTTCTTGAACGCACTGCAGCTCATCGTCCTGGCGCGTGTCATCGTATCCTGGCTGCCGGTCAGCCCCAGCAACAAGCTGATCGACTTCATCTATTCCATTTCAGAACCCATATTCGTTCCGATCCGCCACCTCATCAAGCGGTCTATTTTTGGGGGGCGCAACGGGGGGATGCTGCTGGATTTTTCACCGATGGTTGCCTTTCTGCTGATCAGCATGCTGGCGAATTTCATCAGCAGGATGTTGCTGGGACTGGGGACGGTATGACCGAAGACGATCTGCTGGTGAAGAAGCTGCTGGACAAGGCACATCAATGTCATGAAAGGGCTTACGCAACCCATTCGGAATTTTTGGACCTGCATGAGCAGACCCTTTTCGAAATGTCCAGGAAGTCCTTCCCCCCGGTGAAACATATGTTCGACGGTGGCAGGAAGGAAAGCGAGCGCAAGATGCTGATCTTCTATCCGGAATTCATGGATCCCAACCAGGTGGAGAAACCGTTCGCCTGCATCAGGATCAAGGCCGACACCCAAGAGGGTGGACATCCCGGGCACAGGGATTACCTGGGAAGTCTGATGGGCCTTGGAATCAAGCGTTCCTGCATGGGGGATCTGCTGGTCCATGGCGACACGGCCCATGTGTTCGTTTTGGACACCATGGCCTCCTATGTGTTGGACCAGCTGCATGCAGTGGGGAACACCCCAGTGCGCGCGGAGAAGATGGAGGATACTACGGTTTTGGGGAACCTACGCCCGGCGTTCGTTTCCATCCGGAACACGGTGGCTTCCCTGCGGTTGGACAGCGTGGTCAAATTGGCCTTCGGCATGGGACGAAAGGATGCTGCTGAACTTGTCTCGAAGGGAAGGGTCCATGTAAATGGGGAGGAAAAATTGCAGCCATCCTCCCCCGTGAAGGAAGGGGACCTGATTTCAGCAAGAGGCAAGGGGAAATGCAAGCTGCAGACAGTCGGCTGTGAAACGAAGAAAAACAGGATTTTCATAGAAATCCACAAATACATATAGGAGGAATCATATGCTTACACCTTTGGACATCGAATCAAAGCAATTCTCAAAAGCAGCGGTGGGAGGATATAATGTCTCCGAGGTCCGTAAATTCATGCGGGAAATTCTGAACTCCTATGAAAAGGCATACAAGGAAAATATCGAGATGCGCGACAAGGTCAATATCTTGAACGAGGGAATCCAGTATTACAAGACATTGGAGGAGACCCTGCAGAATACGCTGATCATGGCTGAAAAGATGGCGGAGGAGACAAAACAGAGCGCACGAACCAAAGCGGAGCTCATGGAAAAAGAAGCCGAAGCCAATGCCCGTAAAATCGTCGCAGATGCGAAGGCGGAGGTTTTGCAACTGCAGCAGATGGTGGATGGGCTGAAAAAGAACTATGAAGTTTCCAAAATCCAAATCCAACAATTTTTGAAGATCCAAATGGAAATGATTCAGAACGACAGTTTCCTGACAGGGATTCAAGCAGAGGAGAAACCGAACGACGAGCCTCTGCCTACCGACATGGACACCTTATCCTGGAACCTGGAAGAACCGTTGGAAAATCTGGACGATTAGGAACAGGCAGGATGCGTTCATGCCGACCGGTTTGAACGTTGACAGCATAGAGGATACGGGAAGAATGCCACCACGGACCCCAGGTTGTCCAGTGATGGCATTCTTCCTGTGCAAACAGAACAGGCAGGTGGACATATGCAAAGATTGGATGTTGAAACAAAGAGCAAGCACTATGAAATCCTTGTGGACCAGGACTTCCTGGATCTCGTTCCAGCCATTCGAGGACTGGACAAGGATTTCAGCAGCTACCATGTGGTGAGCGATGACAACGTGACACCGCTTTACCAGAGGGAAATCCTGGACGCGCTGGCTGGGTTCGGAAAGCCCGTGCACGGCGTCACATTTCCCCATGGTGAAAAGAACAAGAACCTGTCCACGATGGAGGCAATCTACCAGGCACTGATTGAAAATGGTGCGGACCGAAAATCCCTGATAGTCGCACTGGGGGGAGGTGTCGCCGGAGACATGGCAGGTTATGCGGCGGCAACCTATATGCGCGGCATTGCGTACATCCAGATTCCCACAACCTTGCTCTCCCAGGTGGACAGCAGCATCGGTGGAAAGACGGGCATCGATTTCAATGGATACAAGAACATCATCGGCGCATTCCATCAGCCGGAACTGGTGTACATCAACACTGCAACCCTCAAGACGCTCCCAAGGGGTGAATTCACTTCTGGTATGGCGGAAATCATCAAGCATGCCATGATAAAGGATGCGGCCTACTTCGATTTTCTGGAGCTGGAGAGGGAAAGGGTCCAGGCGCTTGACCATGAGGTTCTCACGTCGATGATCCTCCGTTCCTGTGAAATCAAAAGCCAAGTGGTTTCAGAAGATGAAACGGAGAAGGGGAACCGTGCCCTACTTAATTTCGGGCATACGGCCGGACATGCCATCGAGCGGCTGATGGATTTCAGGATGCTGCATGGGGAATGCGTTTCCATCGGCATGGTGGCGGCCGCCCGGCTCTCTGCTGCCGAGGGGGGATTCCCGCCCGCGGAAGCGGAGCGGTTGGTCAGGCTTCTGGAAGCCTACGGCCTTCCCCTTGCTGTGCCGGACCTGTCCGCCGAGTCCGTCTATGAGGAACTGTTCCACGACAAGAAAACCATGGGGAATACCCTGACATTCGCCCTTTGCCGCAGGATCGGCGACAGCTACCTATCCAAGGGTACCCTGACAAAGGCGCAGATCCTGGAGGCGTTGGACCAGGTCATGGAAAGGGAAAGGTAACCTCATGCTTGCATTTCTAACGGTTTTATTGTTGGTGGCTTTCGACCAGCTGACCAAATATCTGACGGTGGCGTTTCTGAAAGGGAATCCGCCGGTTGTCCTATGGGATGGCGTTTTCCAGCTCACCTATGTTGAAAACCGGGGAGCCGCTTTCGGCATCTTCCACGACCAGCTGGTACTGCTGGCAACGGCTACGTTGGTGATTTTGTGGGTTTTGGTCCGCTACTATAGAAGCATTCCCCAAAGAAGCGAATATGGAACCCTGCGGGCATGCCTTCTCCTGATCGTTGCAGGTGCCATGGGCAACCTGGTGGACCGTCTCCTGCACCAATATGTGATCGACATGTTCTACTTCCAACTCATCGATTTTCCCGTTTGGAATGTGGCGGACATGTACATCACCTGTGCTTCCGCCCTGCTGGTGTACCTGCTGCTGTTCAAGCATCAGGATTTGGATGCGGCCACAGGTAAAAAAGAGGAGGAAAATGGAAAATGAATGGAATCTGCAGGTGGAGCTTTCCGAGCCTGTGAGAATAGACAAATATCTTTCCCAGCAGTTTCCCGAACAGACGCGGACCTATCTGCAGAATCTGATCAAGGAGGGTAAAGTGCTTGTGGAGGGGAAAGTCGTAAAGGCAAACCACAAGGTTTGCACAGGGGAGCATATCCGGGTGGAAATCCCCCCCCTGGAGCCTCTGGAAATCACCGCGTCCGATTTGGATCTGGACATCGTCTATGAGGACAAGGAGCTTCTGGTCGTGAACAAGCCCCAGGGCATGGTGGTCCATCCCGCGCCAGGACATGCGGAAGGGACCCTGGTCAACGGAATCCTCCATCATTGCAAGAAGGAGCTTTCCGGCATAAACGGTGTCGCCAGACCGGGCATCGTGCATCGGATTGACAAGGACACTTCCGGACTCCTGATCGTATGCAAGACGGACAGGGCCCATCTGTCCATCGCACGCCAGTTGAAGGAGCACACCATTGTGCGCAGATACGAAGCCATCGTGCACAACGAAATCGCGGAAGAGGAGGGTACCATCGAAGGCCCTATCGGACGGCATCCCGTACATCGGAAAATGATGTGCATCAATGAAAAGAACGGAAAGCCCGCCGTCACCCATTACCGGGTACTGGAGCATTTCCGCCGGTTCACCCATGTGGAGTGCCGTCTTGAAACAGGGAGGACACATCAGATCCGGGTGCATATGGCAAGCCGCAACCATCCCATTCTGGGAGATCCCGTATATGGTCCCAAGCGGGAACAGTTCCGCCTAAAGGGACAGGCGTTGCACGCCAGGACCATTGGATTCAAACACCCCATTACGGGGGAATACATGGAATTCACCTCGGAATTGCCCCAATATTTCAAGGAATTGTTGGAGAAGCTCCGGCACATCCGTTAAACACACGACCAAACAACAGGAGGCAGCTATGGAGAATATCACTGCAGGCAAAAAACTCGTCCTTGGATTCCAGCACGTTCTGGCAATGTTCGGCGCGACGGTATTGGTTCCCTTTTTGACCGGATTGGATCCGGCAATCGCCCTTTTTTCGGCTGGAGTCGGAACCTTGTTGTTCCACCTCTGTTCCAAAATGATCGTGCCCGTCTTTCTGGGTTCCAGCTTCGCCTTCATCGGTGCCATCGCATTGACACTGAATCCCCAAGGTTTCGACAACAGCGTCCTGCGCGGACCTGGGAACTGGGTGAATTACCTGGACACCTTGGCTGTCGTCAAGGGAGGGATCATTGCGGCCGGTTTCGTATACATCCTGATTGCCGGTCTCATCTACTTCCTGGGGGTGGAAACGATCAAGAAATTCTTTCCGCCCATCATCACGGGGCCCATCATCGTGGTCATCGGCCTGCGGTTGTCGCCCATCGCCATCAATAGCGCTTTCTTAAACAATGGGGTGTTCGACCTGTCGTATGTGGCTGTTTCCTCCATCGTTCTCTTGACGATGATCGTGGTGTCCATATTCGCCCACGGTTTCTTCAAAATGGTCCCGATCCTCATTGCTGTAGGGGTAGGCTATCTTGTTTCGGTCCCGTTCGGCCTGCTGGACACTACATCCATACAGGAAGCCAGCATGTTCACCGCATTCGACCCCCAGGTGCTGAGCCAGCTCGGCACCCTGCCGACATTCACCCTAAGCGGTGTCATCGCCATCGCACCAATCGCTTTGGTCGTCTTCATCGAGCATATCGGGGACATCACAACCAACGGAGCCGTCGTAGGGAAGAATTTCCTGGAAAATCCGGGTGTACACCGAACCATGCTGGGGGATGGCGTGGCAACGGTGTTTGCGGGGCTGATTGGCGCTCCAGCGAATACGACCTACAGTGAAAACACCGGTGTTCTGGCAGTCACAAAGGTGTATGACCCCAAAATCATCCGGATTGCCGCCGTCATCGCCATCCTGCTGAGCTTCGTCGGCAAATTCGCAGCCGCCATCCGGAGCATCCCCACACCGGTCATGGGGGGAATCAGCATCATGCTGTTCGGCATGATCGCCAGCGTTGGCATGCGCATACTCATCAATGCCGCTTTGGATTTCTCCCACAGCCGGAACCTGATCATCAGCGCCATCATCCTAGTGTTGGGGATCGGCGTTTCGGAACTCCCCCTGGGAGCAACCGGCGTCACCATTTCCGGCCTCGCACTGGCTGCCTTGTTCGGGGTTGTGTTGAACATTGTCCTTCCCCAAGAAATCTAAGCAAAGCCCACAATGGCTGCCGCCTACCTGGAGTAAGGGAGGGGCAGCCATTTCCCTTGGATTGCATCTTGTGGTGTGTTATAATCTAGGCATAACCCATGGACGCTTCCACTAAAAGACAAAGAGGTGTAGAAAAGTGATTTTCAATCGGAAACATTTTTTGGATGTGAAGTCATTGTCGGCGCAGGAAATCCATTATATCCTAAATACCGCCCAGAAGATGAAATACGTGCTTCTGGCAAGCCGATCGAATGTGGCTCCCCATTTGAAGGGGAAAACTGTGGCTACATTGTTCGCGGAAGAGAGCAGCAGGAGCAAGCTGTCCTATGAACTGGCCGCGCAGAGCCTGAGTGCCAAGGTAATCAACATGTCCACCTACCGGCAGTACCAGAAGGGGGAATCCCTGAAGGAAATAGGCACCTATGTGGACCAGATGGGAGCGGACTTCATAGTAATCCGGCACCCCGTTGCGGGAAGCGCCCACTATTTGTCCAAATACGTAGAGGCTTCCGTCATCAACGCGGGGGACGGGCGCAACGAGAATCCCAGCCAGTCCCTCATCGACCTGCTGACCATCCTGGAATTCAAAGGGACCTTCAAGGACCTGAAGGTGGTCATCATCGGGGACATCATGCACAACCGGGTCGCAAAAAGCAACATCTGGGCACTGACGAAATTGGGGGCGCGTGTGGCCATAGCGGCGCCGGCGACCCTGCTGCCCAGCAAGATCGAGCTTTCCGGCGTCGACATCTACACCTCGGCCACGGAGGCCATCATCGATGCGGATGTGATCATGACGCTCAAGATACAGAGCGAGCGGCAGGAAGCCAACCTGTTGCCATCCATGAACGAATACAAGAAGCTCTTCAAGCTGGACGTGAACCGCCTGCACTATGCAAAGGAGGATGTGATCGTCATGCACCCCGGGCCCATCAACAGGGGGATAGAAATCTCCTCAGAGGTCATCGACGGCAGGAGTTCCATCATCAACAAGCAGCAGGTGAATGGGGTGGCCGTGCGCATGGCCCTGTTCCACCTTTTGGGAAAGAAAGGGTTGGGGGTGAATCTGAATGAGTAACACAAACACGCTGCTGGTCAAGAACGGGACCATCGTCACACACGACAAGACGATCTTCAACATGGACATCCTGATTTCCAACGACAAGATCGTCCAGATCGACCTGAACATCGAGGAGGAGAATTGCGATGTGATTGACGCCACCGGGTGCATCGTGGTCCCGGGGCTGGTGGACTTGCATTGCGACCTCTGCGATCCCGGCTACGACTACAAGGAAACGCTGGAAACCGCAGGGAACAGCGCCATTGCAGGGGGGTTCACGACCCTGACCTATTATCCGCGCACGGTGCCGGTCATAGACAACAAGGCGGTGGTGGAGTACATGAACAGCAAGGCCAAACAGGAGTGCCCGGTCCATGTGTTTCCCTACGGCGCCTACACGAAGAACTGCGAGAACAAGGAAATGGCGGAGATAGGGGAGATGCAGATTGCCGGGGTCGTAGGCCTCTCGGACGGGGACCGGAGTGTCCAGGACAGCGCCCTGATGAAGAACATTTTCCACTATGGAAGCATGTTCGACATCCCCTTGATTGTCCACTGCGAGGAAACGACCCTCTCGAACAGAAGCGGCCTGAACGAGGGGTATGTCTCCACCCAGCTGGGCATCATCGGAAACCCCGAATGCGCCGAAACGACCATGCTGTCCAGGAATGTGTTGCTGGCGGAAACCTACGGCGCACGGCTCCATGTAACCCACGTTTCCACAGCTCGCAGCGTGCAACTGATCCGGAATGCGAAGAAGGCGGGAGGGCGCATTTCTGCAGAGACATCCCCCCATTATTTCAGCCTGGACGAACGGTATGCCTATGACTTCAACACATTGGTGAAGGTGAATCCGCCGCTGCGGACAGAAGAGGACCTGAAGGGGATCATCCGCGGACTGAAGGATGGGACCATAGACGCCATCAGCTCGGACCACAAGCCGCATACCATCGACTCCAAAGAGCTGGAGTTCGATCTGGCTTCCTCTGGCATCTCCTCCTTCGAGACGGCCTTTCCGGTGGCATATACCTATCTGGTGAAGGCAGGACACCTGACGCTGGAGGAATTGGTGGAGAAGATGGCCTTCAATCCCGCAAAAATCCTTACCTTGAACAAGGGCCGGATCAGCAAAGGTGCGGATGCCGACCTGATGATTTTCGACCCGGAAGAAATCTTTACCGTGGACGCTTCCAAATTCAAATCCAAGGCAAAATATTCCCCTTATGACGGCATGAAGCTGCAGGGCTTGGTCCGGTATACGATTGTGGGCGGGAAGAAGCATGCAGTGAACGTATGAACCGGACGTTCACCATACGCAAAGGGTGGAGGGAGGCGGAAGCGGTCAAAAGGCAAGGCCGGCCGTGCGGTAGGACGGCCGGTTTCGCAAAAAGCAAACTATGCGCAAAACACAACTTTAATGAATAGATAAGGGTCGGGAGGGATTTCCAATGGCTGGAACCAACAATTACCATGAACAACAGAACATACAAAATGCCGTGAAATTGCGTGAGCTCCTACAAGCTTTGCCTGCCTTCAGTTATGAATTTTTCCGAGGGATCGAACCTACGACGTCCTCCAAGACCAGGATCGCATACGCCTATGACCTGGGGGTTTTTTTCGAATTCCTGCGTCTGTACCATCCTGATTTCATGGGCATCCAGACCACGGACATCACTTTGGACCTGTTGGACCGGGTCGCTCCCGATCATGTGGAACAATATCTGGAATACCTCAAGTACTACGTCAAGGAAGGTTCCAAGGAAATCGCCCACATCAACCACGAACGCGGCAAATCCAGGAAATTGGCCACCCTTAGGAGTTTCTACAAATATTTCTACAAGAAACGGAAACTCAAGACCAATCCCATGCTCCTGGTCGACATGCCGAAAATCCATGAAAAGAACATCATCCGCCTGGAAGTCGATGAAATCGCACGTCTTTTGGACGAGGTGGAATCCGGTGAAAACCTTACGGACAAGCAAAAGCAGTTCCACGCCATCACCCGGGACCGGGACCTTGCCCTGGTCACCCTTCTCCTGGGAACTGGCATTCGGGTCAGCGAATGCGTCGGTTTGAACTTGGGGGATTTGGATTTCAATGTGAACGGCATCCGGATCCTGCGCAAGGGCGGTTCGGAAGTGATCATCTACTTCGGGGAAGAGGTCGAATGGGCCTTGCGCAACTATCTGGAAAACGGACGCAAGCAGGTCCCCGTTCAGACCGTCCACGGGGAAGCCCTATTCATTTCCCTCCAGGGAAAGCGGCTCAGTGTGCGCTCCGTACAGAATCTGGTCAAGAAATATGCCGGACTCATCACCCACCTGAAGAGCATCTCCCCCCACAAGCTCAGGAGCACCTATGGAACGAACCTGTACCGGGAGACCGGCGACATCTACCTTGTGGCGGATGTGCTGGGGCACAAGGATGTGAACACCACAAAAAGGCATTATGCGCAGATTGAGGATGAAAGGCGCCGGCAGGCTGCCCGCTCCATCCGCTTGCGGGAACAATAGCCGCCTCCGGTACTTAAATCAAAAGAAGAAGCCCAGGGTTTACCGTAAGCGCATTACGTAAACCCTGGGCTTCTTCCGTGCCCTGCAGGTGCAATTTCAAGGGTGGAACCCCTCCCTCTTCCCCTCCCCTTCCATCAGCATGGGAAGGGTGAGTGTCTGTCCAGCGTAAATCTTCCCCCCCTCCAGGCCGTTGATGGCGGAGACCTCCCGCATGTAGCTGTAGCGGGTGTAGTGGACCTTGTCCATATGGATCCCTGCCAGGTCCCAAAGGGTGTCACCCTTCTCTACGGTGTGGGAGATGTATGCTTTGTGGATCTGTTCGGCTCCCTGCACTTTGGGGGCTTCCATCCACAGGAACAATATTGCCAGGACAAGCAGTGCCAGCCCCATGGCAAAGGACGGGATGGACTTGACAGGGAACGGGAAGCTTTGGCTGGGGCGGCACCTTCTCTTGGATCGCCGGTTTCGATGGACAGTCAGGTTGGATTCATTCAGCATCATCGTCTGCACCTCCGAACATGTGTTTGTTTAATTCATTATATCCGAACATGTGTTTGTTGTCAATAAGATGCGGCAAAAAAGAACATTTGTTTGATATTTCTTATGGCATGTGCTATAATCGGTACCAAGACAAAAGCTTAAATCCCATGCAGACAAGAGGTGCGCATATGAAAGAGGAAATGAACGACCGACAGAGAAGGATCTTGGAATTCATAAAGGAAGAGCTTTGGAACAAGGGATATCCGCCGGCGGTCAGGGAGATTTGCGACGCCGTGGGACTTAAATCCACGTCCACTGTCCATGCCCATCTGGAGCGGTTGGAGCAATTGGGAGTGATCCGCAGGGACCCCACCAAGCCAAGGGCGATTGAAATCACGGACGACAGTTTTGTCCCCATCAAGAGGGAGATGGTGAACATCCCCATTGTCGGCAGGGTAGCCGCAGGGCAGCCGGTGCTAGCCGTGGAGAACATCGAGGATTATTTCCCCTTGTCCATGGATTACGTGAAGCACAGCAACAAACAGCTCTTCATGGTCCAGGTCAAGGGGGACAGCATGGTGGATGCCGGCATGTTCGAAGGGGACCTGCTGGTGGTGGAGAAACAGGAGGTAGCCGCCGACAACGACATCGTTGTTGCCCTCATCGACGATTCGGTGACAGTGAAGACCTTCTTCCGGGAAGCGGACCATATCCGGCTCCAGCCCCAGAACGCTGCCATGGAACCGATCCGCGTCAAGGATGTGGCGATTCTTGGCAAGGTCATCGGCCTCTACAGGCAATTCGCCTGAACCGGCTTGTGTGGTTGCGTGATGCAGCCCATAAGAAAAGCGCCGCCTCACATAAATGAGGCGGCGCTTTTCTTATGGGCTGCTTTCCTAAGGACAGGTACGAAACTACAGGTCGATGACTTCTTTGCCGTCGGTCCAAAGCTTCTCGAGGTCGTAGAACATGCGCTCCTGCTTTCCGAACACATGGACGATGAAGTCCGTGTAGTCCATCAGCGTCCATCCGCCGCTTTTTGCGCCCTCCACGTTCTTGGGCTCCACGCCGGCTTTGGACAGCTTTTCGTCCACGGCATCCACCATCGCCTGGACATGATTCACGTTGTTGCCGTGGGCGATGATGAAATAGTCGGCAAGGACACTCAGTCCGCGGATATCCAGAATGCGGACGTCCTCGCCCTTCTTGTCCTTGATCGCGTCCGACGCGATTTTAAGCTTCTCTAAGGTGCTCAAATTCTGACTCATTGTGTATTTCCTTTCCACTCAGGTGCTTGTAGGTTTCGATGGTGATCTGGTCGATCTGCTTCTCTTTGGTGAGCAGATAACCGATCTTGTCTTCCAGAATCATCAACAGGGATGTGTTCAGGTCATGGAACGCCAGTTTGCGGATTTCCTCCATCCGCCCATGGGGCTTTCTGCCAGGCTCGATGTAATCGGCCACGAAAATGACCTTGTCCAAAGGCGTCATATGGGGTCTTCCGGTGGTGTGGTAGCGGATGGCGTTCAACACATCCGGATGGGAGACCAGGTATTTCTCCCTGGCCACCACTGCCCCCACTTTCGCATGGACCAGGTCGTTGTTAAGCAGTTCATCCATGGACAATTCTATGTGGTAGCGCTCACAGAGCCTTGCCATCTTTTCCTGTTTGTAGTTCTTTGCGCAGTCGTGGAGCAATGCGGCCGTCGCACTGTGGGAAGGGTCCACATTGTGGGCCATGGCCAGTTGGACGGCGGTCTCCTCCACACGGAGGGTGTGCTCGTACCGGCGTTCCTCCAACTCCCTTTTCAATGTTTTCCGCATGGAAAGCCGTTGCTTGACCTCCAAGGGGTGTTCCAAAAATTTTGTCATACAAAACCTCCCGGATCACCGATACAAATCATACCTGTTGATGTATGCAGCTACGGATTCAGGCACCAGATAGCGGATGGTGCGCCTCTCCCGGACCCTCCTCCGGATGTCCGAAGATGATATTTCCATATCGGGGATTTCGATCTCCTGGATCTGGCAGGGGAACCTATCCAGGATCCAGGCCTTTTGCCGGTCGATGGCTTCCCTGGAATAGCCGCTTCGGTTGACAAGGGCAAAATTGCAGATCTGTAGCAGTTCCTCAGAGCGGTGCCATTTCTGAAGGTCCAGGAAAGCATCCGAACCAACCACAAGGAAATGCCGGTCTTCGGGAAACCTTTTCCCCAAGGCGGTCATCGTGTCGAAAGTATAGGTGTTTCCGGACCGGTACAGTTCCTCCGTGGAAATCAGGAACCGGTCGTCCTCCTGCAGTGCAGCCTCCAGCATGCCCAGCCGGTGTTTGGCGGACGCCATCTGGATGTCCGGCTTGTGGGCAGGGGTGCCGCTGGGGAGAAAACAGACCCTGTCGAAATAACGCGAGTCGGCCACTTCGGAAGCGGCCACCAGATGGCCCGTGTGGACAGGGTTGAAGGACCCTCCCATCCAGGCGATGCGTTTGCCCATGGGCTTCCTCCTTCTTATTTGGGAAGCGTGATGACCGGGTTGTCCTTGGATGGCCTGTAAAGGACAATCCTGCGGCCGATGGTTGCCACAAGGATGGACCGGGTCCTGCCGGCCAGGATTTCTCCGGCCTGGTCCACGTCTTCCATGCAGTTCTTCAGTACGGTCAGTTTGACCAGTTCCCTCTTCTCCAGGGCCTCCGAAACCGCTTCGGTCAATTCAGGGGTCACGCCGGCCTTGCCGATCTGGATGATGGATTCGATGTTTTGGGCCAGTCCCCGTAAATACGCACGTTGTTTGCTTGTCATCTCGCACTCCTTATTTGATGTATTCGAACTCCAGGTAATACAGACGGACCGTATCCCCTTCCTCTATGCCTAGGGTCTCCAGCTCTTCCAGGATTCCGTTCTCCTTCATGAAGTTCTGGAAGAAAACGAAGCCTTTTTCGGATTCCAGGTTGGTATATCCAAGCATGCGCTCCACTTTGGAACCCTCGATGCAATACACGTCGTCCTCCTCGTCATGGTAGACACGGATGGGCTCCTCCACCTTGGGAATGTCGTAGAGGTCGATTTCCTTCTCGTACACGATGGTTTCCGTACCCATGGAAATGACCATGTCCTTCAGGTGATAGAGGAGTTCCTGCATGCCTTCCCCGGTAACCCCGGAAATAGGGAACACCGGGATGCCCTTCGGCTCGTAGACTGCCTTGATCTTCTCAAGGACATCCTTGTCGTACAGCAGGTCGACTTTGTTCGCCGCGATGACCTGCGGTTTTGCCAGCAAGGTCTCGTTGAACGCCCCCAACTCCTTGTTGATGGTTTCAATGTCCTCCAGGGGATCCCGGCCTTCCATGCCGGAGGCGTCGACGATATGCAGGATGGCCTTTGTGCGCTCCACATGCTTCAGGAACTCATGGCCCAATCCTACCCCCTGGGACGCTCCCTCGATCAATCCCGGGATGTCTGCGATGACAAATCCGAAATTGTCCAGTTCCACCACACCCAGATTCGGGTTCAGTGTCGTGAACGGATAATTGCCGATCTTCGGGTGCGCGTTCGTGACCCTGGAAAGGAAGGTGGACTTGCCGACATTCGGAAATCCGACCAGTCCGACATCCGCAATGGATTTGAGCTCAAGGACGACTTCCAGCTCCTTGCCTTCCTGGCCAGGCTGGGAGTACTTGGGAATCTGCATGGTAGCGGTCGCGTAATGCTGGTTTCCCTTGCCGCCCCGTCCACCCCGGAGGACGATTTCCTTGGAGTCGTCGAAAGCCAGGTCCACAATCACCTTGCCGGTGGCCGCGTCCTTGATGATGGTCCCCTTGGGGACCTTGATGATCAAGTCTTCCCCGTTCTTTCCATGGCAATGGTTGCCCATGCCGTACTGGCCGTTTCCGGCCTTGAATTTCCTGCGATGCCGGAAAGCATAAAGGGTGTTCGCGTTGGGGTCCACTTCGAACACCACATCCCCGCCCTTGCCGCCGTCTCCGCCGTCTGGGCCTCCATTGGGAACATATTTCAAACGCCGGAAGCTGACACATCCGTCACCACCGTTTCCGGCCTTGAGGATCACTTTGGCTTGGTCTACAAATATCATTGCAATCACATCCTTCCTGTTATTATACTATGAATTTAAAAAAGTTTCAAATGAGAGCCCTCATTTGAAACTTTCGTAAATTCCTTATTGAGCGATAGGATGGACAGAAACCTGTTTTTTGTCTCTGCCTTTTCTTTCGAAGCGTACAACGCCATCCACCAGGGCGAACAGTGTGTCGTCGTTTCCTCTGCCCACATTGGTTCCAGGATGGATCTTGGTTCCACGTTGTCTATAAAGAATATTTCCAGCTGTCACGAACTGACCGTCCGCTCTCTTTGCGCCAAGTCTTTTCGACTCGGAATCCCTTCCGTTTCTGGTGGATCCCACACCCTTTTTATGGGCGAACAATTGAAGGTTCATTCTCAACATCGTATTACACCTCCTCTTTTTTTACTTGTATGTATTCTCTTCCGTAATCTTCATGGATTCCTCGAACACCCAGTTCAAGGGACTTCAACAGCAGTGCGGCCTCTTTGCCGGGAGCGTGTTCCAGACGGAAATGCAGTGAACCTTCCTCCTCGTCGACAGACACATGGAACTTGTCCGATGTGAAGGCCTCAATGGAATTCACCGTGTTCAGCGCCAGTGCCGAAACGGCTGCGCATACGATATCCTTCCCGTGCACGTCGAATCCGGCGTGCCCGTCCATGGAGAATCCCATGGGCTGCTTGTTGCAGTATAAGAACCGAACATGGATCATGGCCGTTCCTAGGCGTTGATCTTGTCGATCTTGACTTCTGTGTAGGACTGTCTGTGTCCTTGCTTTTTGGAATAACCTTTTTTCGCTTTGTACTTGAAAATGGTGATCTTCTTGCCTCTGCCTTCTTTGGAAACAGTTGCGGAAACACTTGCATTTTCAACTACGGGACTTCCTACAGTCACGCTGCCGTCCTTGCTCACCATGAGCACTTGGTCGAATGTGACGGTGTCTCCTGCGCCGGCGGCAAGTTTCTCCACTTTGACGACATCACCTTCGGCAACTCTGTATTGTTTTCCACCTGTTGCAATGATTGCGTACATATCTTTGGCACCTCCTCGTTTTTAAGACTCGCCGCTTACGGTGGGCTTTTGGGCCGCTTGAACCTGCGCGTGCGGTATACCACCAGGATACATTATCATAGTTGGAGGCCTTTGTCAAGGAAAATATCCCTGAACTGGGCCTGCAGGCTCTTGCTGACCTTCTTCCTGGTCATTTCCACCAGACCCAACGCGGTCATGTCCACCACATGGGTTTGTACCGGATCCGTCTTGCAGAAGGACTCCAGAGCGGCCATCAGTTCTTTCTTTTGGGCGGCCATCTTCATGTCGATGAAATCCACAACGATGATTCCGGAGATGTTACGCAATCGGATCTGCCGGGCGATCTCCTCCGCCGCCTCCAGATTGGTCCGGCGGATGGTTTCCTCCTGGTTCTTCGCACCTGTGAACTTTTCCGTATTCACATCGATGACGGTCAGGGCTTCCGTAGGCTGGATCACCAGGGAAGCCCCGCTCTTCAGCCATACCTTTTCCGCCAACGCCTTGCGCAGCTTGCCTCCCAGGTCGTAATGCCGCCAGATGCTGTCCTTCTCCTGCCTTGCCAGGATGCCGCCCCTTTCCGGGAAAAGCCTGCATTTCTCCAGACGGTCGGGGGCGTTCTCCGAGAAATACAACTGGGCCTCCACCAGCAGCTCCTTGTCATCGTACAGATACTTGTCCACCTGCTGGCTGGGAAGGTTCTTCACATAAGCCAGATGTGCCTTTTCCGGCCGATGGAGCAATGTCCTGGATTTCCGGAAACGGTAGGTTTCCATGATGCGGTGGTGCTTTTCAAAAAGACCTTCAAGTTCCTTCTCCAGAACGGGTGCGGGTACCTGAGCCGCATTGGTCCTGCAGATCAGCCCGGTCCCCGTCTCCGCCTTTCCGGCCATCAAGGTCCGGAGCCGCCGGACCTCCTCCGGGTCCTCCAGCTTGTTGGACACCCCCAGGGTGGTCCTTTCCGTATCCAGAACGAAATAATGTCCCGCCAGGGAATAGGCGGATGTCAATTTGGGAGCCTTGGATTTGATGGGGTCTGAAACCACCTGCACCAGAAGGGCATCCCCCTGCACCGGGGGTCTGTCCGTCCCCTTGCCGTCCCCGTAGAAATACTTCTGCCCGGGAGACAGCGGCAGATAGCCCATGACCCCTTCCTCCAATTCCACAAAAACCGCCTGAATCCCCTTCACCACCTTGTCCACCCTGCCAAGATAGATGTTGCCCACCAGGGTGGGCTTCTCCAGGTCGGCGAGGGTGATTTCCAGAAGCTTGTCCTTTTCGTCCATCAATCCGTAGCAGAGGAACGAAGTGGATTTGGCCACAAAACACGTGTTTCCCATAGCCTTTCCCCTTCCTCTATAATGGAACCAGTTTTCCGTCCGCCTGCCTGTAGAGTTCGGTCCGATGCACCCGGTAGTGGACGTCTTGTCCGGCGGGGGTTCCGGCGAATTCCAGCAGCAGGGAAAGGACTGTCTCCGGCTTGATGTTGAAAACGCTTCCCGTGGCCAGGGTCATGTGGAGTTTCCCGTCCTCCAGGTCGAAAGCGAGGATGCCCGGCCGCAGGTCCTGTTCCTTGCTCTTCCCCTTCTTGTTGATCTTCAGGACCAGAATCTGTTCCTGGTCCATGAAGGCCTGCAGGATTCCCGCATCCACTAGGGAATCCTGCAGTTCGACCACATAGCTGGAGGCCGCAACGGCGGCCATTCCGGCCGTTTCCCCTTCTTCCAGGATCCTGGCCGTGAGGAAACGGACCCCCGGAGGGGCTGCCTGGTTGGCCTTGGCCAGGAGGGAAGCCAATTCCCCTTTGTCGAACGCATGGGTGAGCTGCATGTCCAGATAATCCCCCTCGCTTGTGGTTCCCACGGGAAGGGGGGCCGCAATGGAGAAGTTCTGGTGGGGGCTAAACCCTTCCGAATAGGCCACAGGAATTCCGGCCCTGCGGAACAGCTTCTGCAGGGTACGCATGAAGTCCAGGTGCCCCACGAAACGTATGGGACCCGTTTTGGTGAATTTAAGCCTTGCTTTCAATGCAAATCCCTCCCTTGAACACCCCGGCGCCACAATGGACGCAGTCCACCATGCAGTTGGGCGTGGTATGGGCGTTGACGGCCCGTTCGTATTCCTCCCAAAGGAACTTTTTGGTGACGCCGATGTCGATGAATTCCCAGGGCAGAATCTCCTCCCTGGAACGCTCCCTTGCGCTGTAGAAAAGCGGGTCCAGGCCGGTCTGCTCAAAAGCCTTCGCCCAGCAGCCATAGGAAAAGTGCTCCGTCCAGGCGTCGAAGACCGCACCGTTCCGGTAAGCGGCCAGCACGAGCGCCCCCACCCGTCTGTCTCCACGCGCCAACACGCCTTCCAAGACGCTGGTCTGGGCGTCGTGGCTGTTGTACTTGATCCGCTTCTTGTTGATCCTGCCGTTCAGCAGCCGTTGCTTGGAGAGGAAGTCCTCCTTCCTGTCCTGGGCGCACCACTGGAAGGGGGTGAACGGCTTCGGGACGAAGAAGGAGGTGCTCACCACAACGGAGACGGGACCGTTGCGCTGCTCTTTGGGGATATGGTGGTAGCAGTCCACAATCTTCTGGGAAAGGTCCGCAATGGCCTCCACATCCTCCATATGCTCCGTGGGAAGGCCCAGCATGAAATAGAGCTTCACCCGGTTCCAGCCGGATGCGAAGGCTGCGGAGGCGCCCCCAAGGATGTCCTCTTCCGTCAGCCCCTTGTTGATCACATCCCGCATCCGCTGGGATCCGGCCTCCGGAGCGAAGGTCAGGCTGCTTTTGCGCACATCCTGCACCTTCTCCATCAGGGAAAGGGACATGGAGTCGATCCGCAGGGAAGGCAGGGACAGGTTCACATGTTCCTGGCCGCAGCTGTCCACCAGATGTTCCGCCAGCGGCTGCAGCTGGGGATAGTCGCTGGAGCTGAGGGACACCA
The DNA here is from genome assembly GCF_010179735.1 of Anaerotalea alkaliphila. Lineage (GTDB taxonomy): Bacteria > Bacillota > Clostridia > Lachnospirales > Vallitaleaceae > Anaerotalea > Anaerotalea alkaliphila. The sequence continues at coordinate 2,658 of NZ_JAAEEH010000024.1, read as the reverse complement.
GGGACATCTCGTCGTGCCCGGTGTTCCGCACCAGCGCGTCCGCCTGGGCTGCCAAATCCTCCAACGGCTTGTTCCGCACGGGCCGGTAGACCATCCCTGCCTGGCAGAAACGGCAGCCCCGGGAGCACCCGCGGAAGAGTTCCAGCACCATCCTGTCGTGCACGGGCTTTATGTAGGGCACGATGGGGTCCAGGGGGAAGTCCAGTCCCTTCAGGTCCACCACCAGCCGCTTCTGGATCCGGGATTTGGCCTTTGGATGGTTGGGCCTGAAGGAGGCGATGGTTCCGTCCTCCTTGTAGGCGACATCATAGAACCGCGGCACATAGATCCCCTCCACATCCAGAAGGGAAACCAGATAGTCCTCCCGGCTTCCACCCCGTTCCTTGTTCTGCTTGTACAGGTCCAGCACCTGGTCGAAGGCGACCTCCGCCTCCCCGATGTAGAAGAAGTCCACGAAATCGGCCAAGGGTTCCGGATTGTAGGTGCAGGGACCTCCGGCGCAGACAACGGGGTCTTCCGGAGTCCTTTCCGAAGCCAGCAGGGGGATTTTGGACAGGTCCAGGATCTGCAGTATGTTGGTGTAGCTCATCTCGTACTGGACGGTGAAGCCAAGGAGGTCGAAGGACCGAACGTCCTGCTGGGACTCCAAAGCGAACAAGGGGATGTCCTTTTCCCGCAGGACCTTGTCCAGGTCGGGCCAGGGGGAAAATACGCGCTCGCAAGAGGCATCCGTCCGCTTGTTCACCTGGTTGTAGAGGATGGAAAGTCCCAGATGGCTCATCCCGATCTCGTAGACGTCCGGAAAGCAGACGGCGAGACGGACGTCCACCTCTTCCGGCGACTTCCACACCATATTCGGTTCGTTTCCTATATATCTGGCCGGTTTCTCCAGATGCATCAAAATCTCATCGCTCAATCTCAATTCCTGCATTGCATGCTCCTTCAAAGGTCAAACGGGTATGGTCCGTCACGGACCGTACCTATCATGATAATGCAGCCGACCTGACCTGTCAAGAAAAGCATTGCCCTGCCCTCTTTTTTATGATATAAATATAATAATGTCCTGACAAGAAAACCAATGAGGAGGTTCATCATGAAAAGCGCTTATGACATTTTGAAGGAACGGGGCTTTATCGAGCAGGTGACCCACGAGGACGAGGTGCAAGCCTTGTTCCGGGATGAAAAAGTCACGTTTTACATAGGATTCGACGCCACCGCCGACAGTCTGACCGCAGGCCATTTCGTGACGGTCATGGCCATGGCCCATCTGCAGCAGGCGGGACACCGTCCGATTGCCCTCCTGGGCGGCGGCACCACAATGATCGGGGATCCTTCCGGCAAGGCCGACATGCGCCAGATGCTTACGGTCGAGCAGATCCAAAACAATGCGGAGCGTTTCAGGCAACAGCTTTCCAAATTCATCGACTTTTCCGACGACAAGGCGGTCATCGTCAACAATGCGGATTGGCTGCTGCACCTGAACTACATCTCCTTCCTCCGGGAGGTGGGGGCGCATTTTTCCGTGAACCGGATGCTGACCGCCGACTGCTACAAGACCCGGATGGAGAAGGGATTGACCTTCTTGGAGTTCAACTACATGATCCTCCAGTCCTACGACTTCCTGGAGCTGAACCGGCGCTATGGCTGCACCCTGCAGTTGGGCGGGAACGACCAATGGTCCAACATCCTGGGGGGTGTGGAACTGATCCGCAGGAAGGACGCCAAACCCGCCTTCGGCATGACCTTCAAGCTCCTGACCACCAGCGAGGGTGTGAAGATGGGCAAGACGGTGAATGGAGCCGTCTGGCTGGACTCCGCAAAGACCAGCCCCTATGAGTTCTTCCAATACTGGAGGAACATCGAGGACGCGAAGGTGGGAGAGTGCCTGGCCCTGCTCACCTTCCTTCCCATGGAAGAAGTGAACGACCTTGCCGCCCTGGAGGACGCCAAGATCAACCACGCCAAGGAAGTGCTTGCCTTCGAAATCACAAAAATCGTCCACGGGGAAGAGGAGGCCAGGAAAGCCCTGGAGGCATCCAAATCGCTGTTCGGTGGCGGTCCCATGGCCGGATCCGTGCCCACCTCCACCATCTCCCTGCCCGACGGGAAAATCGACCTCATTTCCCTCTTGCTGGAGACGAAGCTTGCCCCCACCCGTTCAGAAGGAAGACGGCTGATCCAGCAAGGAGGCATCCGGATCGACGAGGTCCAGGTGCAGGAAGTGGACAAGGTGCTCACCATGGAAGATTTTGCCGCCGGTGAAATCATGATCAAAAAGGGGAAGAAGGTGTTCCACAGGGTCCTGCTGGAAGCCTAGGAACCCATGAAAAAAGCAAGCCGACATCGGCGAGGCCACTGAAAAACATCATAGTTTTTCGTAGCCGCAAATTTAACCAAACAAAAACCCACCATGACCTGAAACGTTTTCAGGTCATGGTGGGTTTTTCATGTCTGTTTGTTGCCTATGATGCTTTTTCTATTCCATCAATTTTATGATGCGCTTCAGATTGACTGCGAATATGGTGACGGCGCCTTGCATTTCCATGCCTGAAAGACCTGACGATGATGCAACATCATAGCCATGCCTGTGTTTGAGCTCGCTGTTTTTTGCTTCGATTTTATACCGTTCCTTGGATTTTTCCTTGAAGTGTTCACTCT
>NZ_JAAEEH010000023.1 GCF_010179735.1 Anaerotalea alkaliphila | reverse complement strand
GTGTCTCATATGCCAACCAAATGCCAATGTTCGGATTTTGCTATTGGCTAGCTTTGCTATACGCTTTTTTAAAACTCAATTTTTAAAGTTTTTTGATCTCAGCTATTGACTTTTATTAGCTGGTCTTAATGGAAATATAGTCCCCTATTTCTTCATAGGAATCATCTAACCACCTTACTTTAAAATCATTCTTAGTCAACACACTAATTTCCATAATCCAAGCCCGTAGAATTGATGCGTCTAAAGACTTAATAACGTCTTCTAAAGTCTTACTCTTTACAATCATTTCTAATGCCTTTTCTCTGTATACTCTATCTTCTTCAATTTTTGAAGCTAAATCTTCAAAGGCTAGGATTTCACTTTCTATCTCTTCCACCTTTTCTATCAATAGGTCTCTCTCTATTCCTTCTGAAATGGCTAACTCTTCTTTTGCTGATAATAGACTCATCAAATTGCTCATCCGATGAAGTTCAAACCGGTCGTTATTATTAAGACGTTCAAGATCCTGTTTTAATCGTTTAAGAGCACCTGGATTCTGAAAATCATATCGTTCTTCTAAAGCCTGTTTCATCATTTCATTTAGTGTAGTTTCCGCTAAAGAGTTTGACTCACATAAAGTAGCATGGTTACCCTTTAAGCCGCATTTCCAACGATGGCTATCTCTTTTTTTGCTATGGTAATATGGCCATCCACAGTAAGCACATATTATTCTCTTTGAAAGTGGATAACTCTTCATAGGAGGTTTATTGGTCACTTGCTTACTTATTAAGATTTCTTGCACTTTATGAAATGCTTCTTCATCAATAATCGCAGGGTGGGTATTCTTAATATAATATCGATTTTCCTGCCCTTCATTACGGATGTATCTTCTTTCCATTAACAAACTTACATACTCATTGGTTAGCCGATCTCCCAAGTAATTGTTGTTCCTAAGGATATTTTTAACGCTTGAATCTCGCCATATTTCATTGCCAGAGGGCGTTCTAATACCACTTTCTGTGAGCTCTAATGCAATTTTTGTTGTACTGTTGCCTTCAAGAAATGTCTTGTAAATATATTTAATCACCCTTGCTTCATCATCAACAATCTCAAAAGTCCTCCTTCCATCAATTTCAACCACTCGATATCCATACTGGTTTCGGAAGATCGGTCTCCCCATTTTATTCCTGTTTTCAGCACTCAATTTATTATTTTCTGATATCTCTAATGCCTCTTGCTGGTAAACAGCTGATAAAGCAGTAAGAAAAAACTTGTTCCTTGTTTTCATTGAGTCAATTTTTTCTTTCTCGAATATTACAGTAATATTATGTTCTTTTAGTAATTCTACAGTTTCAAGCAAATCTTTGGAGTTTCTAGAAAACCTAGAGATGCTCTTTGTTATTACTACATCAATTCGGCGTTCAAGGCAATGTCTAATAAGTCTTTTAAATCCAGGTCTCTTTTGTATAGTCATGCCTGAAACGCCACTATCGTAGTAGATACCTACAAGTTTATAATCTTCATGTTGGAGAATGTACTTTGAGTAATAATCCATCTGATTTTCTAAAGAACTTCTTTTGTCATCGCCATAAATATCACTTACCCGACAATAAGCAGCAACCCTTAACTTTCCATTACTCTCTTTAACTGGGCCTTCTTTTTCCTCTGGCCACAGTACTTCCACTGTTTTCTTTTCCAAAATAAAAACTCCTTTCTCTAGAGCGATCCTGCTAAAATAGCAGGTATGTTATTAATGGCTCTAGTCCAAAGATAATGCAAGTACTATCTCTGGTATGAAAGAAGTTATTTTCATTTACTTACTTTTTTCTATTCACTTTGGGGTTATTTTTCCTTTTTGCTCCTTTGTGGTCTTCTTTTAGCAGATACCTTGTAGGAGACTCCGCATTTTAAGTGAAGCTCTACCTGCCACTTCGCAAATACCGTTCCCCTTTCTACGGTCCTCTTAAAAATATCTTCATCAAAGGGTTCCTCTGGGCCTTCTATTTTTTCTAAATCTTCAAGTAAGATTTTTATATTCTCTTTTAGGTATTCGCTTTCTTTTTTGTTTTCATTTAGCCCATCATGCTCCATCTGCAGGATTTCCTGTTCATAGATCATGTGCCTCATCGTCGCTTCATAAACAACTTCATTATTTCCTGAAGCTCTTGTTGCCATTTCCGTTATTTTATCAGCAATTCTTTCTATTTGAATGCCTAGTTCATTTAGCCTACGTTCTTCCTCTTCTGTTAATGAAGCTTCCTCGATAGCAAGCTCCACATCTTTCAGTAGACGGTTTTTATCTTTCTTAATATCAAAGAGTAATTTCATAAAGGCTTTTTCCAGTTCTTCTTCCCAAATATAACTACAGCTGCAATCTGTAAACTCTTTGTCTCTCTTAGAAGCTGCCCTGCAGTGCCAAGCAGTAAACTTAGCTGGAATCCTCTCTTCTCCAAAGTGGGTGGTAAGCCTCCTTCTAGTAACTGGCCTTCCGCACTCCCCACAAAAGAGCTTGTTTGAAAAAGGTGCCGCTCCGCTGTAAGTCATGCTGTATTTATTATCTGGATCCCTTAGCATCTTGTTACGTCTTGTCAGTTCTTCCTGGACCTTTTCCCAGTCTTTCTCGCTGATAATCGCTGGGTGGTGATTTCTTATATAGTACTGAGGCTGGTGCTCTTTGTTTCTGACCCTTTCATGGGTGAGATAATCTACGGTTACGGTCTTTTGTGCTAAGCAGTCGCCTTTGTATTTTTCGTTTCTAAGGATCTTGAGGACAGCATCAGAAGTCCAGGTTTTCTTGTTTCTGGCGGTTCTAATCTTATCTTTCATCAGTCCCTTGGCAATGGTTGGTGTCCCCTTACCTTCAAGGAGTTCTCTGTATATTCGCCTTACAACCTCAGCCTGTTTTTCATCGATAATAATGTTCCCATCTTCATCCTCTGTGTAGCCTAGAAAGTAGGTGGTGGGGATATGAGCTTTCCCTTGTTGGAACCTTTTCTGTACTCCCCACTTGGTGTTTTCAGAAATGGAGCGGGACTCTTCCTGAGCCATCGATGATAAAATCGTCAAAAATAATTCACTCTTACTGTCCAATGTATCGAGATTTTCTTTTTGGAAAAATATCCCAATACCTAGATTTTTAAGCATTCTAATGTAGTGAAGGCAGTCTAGGGTATTCCTAGCGAATCTACTGATGGACTTGGTTATGATATAGTCGATTTCCTTGTTTTTACACCTTTCAATCATTCGGTTAAATTCAACTCGGTTTTTTGTTGAGGTTCCTGATAAACCTTCGTCTGCAAAGATTTCTACAAGCTCCCAGTTTGGATTTTTCTCTACATATTCTTTAAAGTAGGATACTTGAATGTCATAACTGGTGGCCTGCATGGTGGAGTCTGTTGATACACGAACGTAAACGCCGATCCGTTTCTTTTGCCCGTCAAAGTGTTCTTCATCTCTAGGGGTCCTTGTCCTAGCTGGAATTACCCTAACTCTAGCTGTTGGTGCCCTCTCTATTTGCCCTGTGCTCATTAATCATCTCCTCCTTCGCTGGCTTCAACTTCTGTTTCCTCACCGCTCACCCATGTGATGGAAAATAAAAAAGATGACTTCGCTTCTATGCGTGTCATCCAGGCTCTTAAGAATTTAATATTGTCCAGTTGTTTATACAGTTCTTTTAAAGGGTTAGTAGCATCTTTTATTTTCCCTAGCTCTTCTAGTGCTTCTTTTCTATAAGGGTCATCTGCATCAACCAATCTCCACCATACTTCTTTTTCTGCTATGGTTTTTTCGATAGCTTCCCTGTGATCTTTTAGCTCTTTTTCATCTTTATTATCCAGCACAGCCATACTTTCAGCAAAGAGGGCTTTTTCAAGTTCAAGCCTTAAGCGGTTCTGTTCCCCGTCTCTTAATACATCTGTATTTTGTAGGTTTTTCATTAGCTTTATAATTTGCCTTTTTCCTGAACTCTTAGGGTCGATTTCATGCTTTTCGATAAATGCTTTTTTAAGTGCTTTTAAGAGGATCTCGTCCCTTACACTTGTCATGTTACATAGGCGAGTGCTTTTCCTGCGATTGCTACAGCGCCATGTAACATAACCTCTGGTTTTGTAACGGTGAAAGTTAGCGCCACACTCTGAGCAAGCAACTCTTCCCGTTAAATCATACCGTTTACTCGGCCCTCGCTTAACACCCTTAGATTTTGGCTTAAGCATCTTTTGGACTTTATCAAATGTCTCCCTATCAATGATTCCTTCATGATTATTTTGGATAAGGTACTGGGTTTTTTCTCCTTTATTCACTCGTGTTTTATGGGTGAGATAATCTTCTGTGTATGTCTTTTGGCAAAGAACATCTCCCACATATTTTTCATTTTTAAGGATAGATATAATGGCCACATTGGTCCAGTCTCTTCTACCATTTACTTTTACATAATTGTTGCGTATCAAATAATTTGCAATTTCCGTAGGGGTGTTACCCTCTACATATTGCCTAAAGATTTCTCTCACTGTTGAAGCTTCTCTTTCATCAATGACCCAGGGTTTTCCCTTTACTTTTTTGTAGCCTAGGATTCTTGCAAACCTGGCTTCTCCTTGTTCAAAACGTTTTGATGTTGCCCAGCTGATATTTTCTGATATGCTTCGGCTTTCTTCCTGAGCCGTTGCAGCAAGCATGGTAAGGATAAATTCACTCTGCATATCTCCCGTATGAAAATTTTCTTTCTCGCCTCGAATCTAAAAGGATAAAAAGGAAACCCAATACACAGAAGAATGTCAATAAAAAGATGATTTTGGACAAAAAAAAGAAACCCACCACAACGAATGTGATGAGTTGACCTTTGGTTTCTGTATATACTCGTAAAGCAATTTATAAGATGCGTTTTATAAAATTAATGCTATCCGTACACGAAATCAGCAAATTTTAAAGGGCCTTTTCAAAAAACGAGCCTTCAGTTTGCCCTATAACGGCTTTTTTTAGAAATTAGGTCCTGTAGTCCGTCTTTAAGCTTTATCCCCTAAAATCGCTTATAAACCTAATTTTCTAAGAAAAGCAGCTAACCCACCAATATTCAGTCTAAGTTCGGGACTTTACCGAGCCTAGATACCTTCTTGGCGGGTTCCTTTTACCGAGCAAAATAAAAAGCCCACCACATTAGTGATGAGCTAAACTTTTTTAATGGATTGAAAGCTTTCCTGCATAAGAAAAGGGAATTGTACAATTCCTACCTGTGCATTTATATGCATCTTCATCATGCATTTTATCTATAATCTCCTGGGAGTTTAAATGCCCAACTTCTGCTATAACTGTATCCAATATTTCAATTTCCTCAGGAGTTAGTTCTTTGATTTGAAAACCTTCCACCGGGTAAAACTTATAGCCCATACGATCTAAATCATATAGAACTGTTTCAAATTCCACGCCATCCAAATCTAAAATCTGTTCATATCCTTCTGGTACTGCACCCATAGGTAAAGCGCTATACACTAGGCCAGTTATAGATTTTCCTCTTCTTTTATAGCTGACACTATCTCCATACCATAGCATCTTCATTAACTTTACTTTGTGAAGACTGGAAACTTTTGAAGCGTAATAATTAATGATTTCTATCACTTTATTCAAATTCAGTTCTACCCCACCGGTTATAATGTCATCAACAAAATCAGCATATAGGGCTTGAATCGAATCCATCAAGTAACGATTTTTCATTCTTCTGAACTCTGTGCTTGCTGATTTATGATATTTGTCATAGGCTTTATCGGAGATTTTACCTTTAGCTCTAGTTAACATTTGTAGAAACCATTTAGGATCTGAATCGATTTTTCTTAGTACATCGTCATGAGCACGATCCTGGACTTGATGGTTTTCATATCTTGTAATTGTAGCTCTTCCCCAGTCTAGGATTTCTGAAAAGTCCTTTTGACTTACTTCATACTTATCTCTAATCCTAATGATTTCTTGAGAGGTTAATAGACCTACTTTTTCTCTATAAGCATCTTTCATCGCTAGGCTATTAGCCTTGATCATATCTTCTGTTTCAAGATATTCATCTGCATGAGCACAATACTCATATGTTGCATCAAAGGATACTTCTATACCTTTAAACTCTTCTATATCCTCTAGAATAACTGTTTGCACTTCATGCTCTTCCATACAGATGAGACATAATTTCTTTTCTTTTTTAATTGTTTTCATTTTTCTCACCTCAAACTTTCTTATATGGAAAGTCCCTTTCTTTGAAATCCCACTCAGAGTAGTGGAATGACATCACCATTATAAAACTATCTCCGCTAGCATGGGCAATACTAACCAATTCTACTCGTATCTTAATATATACGTCATCTCCTGAATATTGTTTCCCAAAGACTCGCATTTCACTCCGTTTGGGAAATCTTGTATCCTTCACTGTTTCAATGTATTCCTCAACAGTAAGAAGTGACAACTCCCTTTTTAATGCTTCAACCTCATCTTCATCAGGAAATAATTGTCCCATAGTATATCTATTTGTATATTTCTTATTACGGCCCTGATCAACATTTCTGTCTTTTTGAAAATTAATGGTCACAGAACCACTCTTGATTGCATATTTTAACCTATCTATATAGGTCTGAACTTCTAGTTTGGATTCTTTTCTTTTAACTTCTGTTATCTTGCTCATCTTTATTATAACACTCCCCATGGTCAAGGTCAATAATTTTGGTATCAATTGATGCCAAAAATTTAATTTTAAAATCTCCTAACTTATATTGTATACCATAAAACGATATCCTTCTACAAAGAATTACATATTCCTCAGTGGCTATTGTTGTCGTGCCAACATTCTGAGTCATTTCCATTTTCGCTCCGTTTGTTTGAAAGCAAAAACAACCCACCAAGTAGCCCGATCAACTTTATCAGACAACTCAGTGGGTTTCTTTGTGCGTTTTTAATTCTGTCATGATTTTCTTCGCTTTTGAAGAATAACGTTCCACTTTTAAAAATTCATAACTACTTTTTTACTGAATAATATTTCTGCAACCTGCTTGTTGGCTTATCCGGTATTGTTTCCTTAATAACGCCTTTCCTCATGAGCGGGTTCACAATAAATTTCTTGAAATTAGGATTTGTCAAATACCTTGGAAGATACTCACGCATTTCTGTTATTGTCTTCGGCTCCTCACAATACTTAAGCAAAGCCTTCACTTCAGGCCCCTTTAAAAACTCTTTCTTTTCTAATTGGTATTTTGCTTTTTTTCTACGTTTCTCTTGTTCTTGAAAGGCTTTATAGTTTATTGGTGACTTCCACTCAAAACCAGATTGGAACCGATAGATAATCTGACCATCTTCTAGAATAGTTCCTTTTTCAACGAAACGTTCAAATAGTTCAGCTTGAAAATCCGGTGCTTTTAGATAATAGTCAATATCGTCTTTTCTATCATTAGTAAAGATAGCCATCGCTTTTCTAATAGACTTGATAACCTCTTCTATCTCAGCTTGCTGTTCTTCTCGGGCCATGAAATCGACAATTCGCTCTCTAATCTTCATTATTTCATCTGTCAGATGATCAACAAGTTTTGCGTCCTTTCCTTTTCTGCCCAGTTCATCTTCAACCGCTTCATAAAGCTTCTGGTTTAATTCATCTTTTTGCTTTTCTAAGATTGCTCTTTGCATTTCTTCCTCTGGCTTTATTCGTAAGTCTTCAATATAAGTATCTATATACTCACTAAATGCCAAGTTGAATTTAATATCCATCATAAGCTGAGAAAAGTTTTCTTCAATATAATCCTGTTTAAGTTGCATGGAATCACAATGTCCTTTAGATGATTGATAGCAGCGCCAGCATCTCACCTCAGCATTGTTCCTCCGTCTGTTGATGGCTCTACTGTAACCGACTAAACTGCCACATTTACCACAGTAAAATTTCTTCGCGAAAGACTCATTCTTACCATTGTCATCGGGGTATTTCTCGTGACTCTTTTTACGTTTCTTTTCATTTGCTTCAACTAGTTTTTGAACCCTTTCCCACTGCTCTTCTTCTATGATTGCTTTATGGTGATTCTCAATGAAGTACATGGGCAGCTCCCCTGTATTCTCTACACGCTCCTTTACCAAAGTAAAACCCGTATGAAACCTCTGATAAATGTAATTCCCACGATAGATTTCTGAACGCAATATCCTTCCAATGGTGGTGTCGCACCACGCCTTTTGTCCACCTGGCGTAGGAATCGATTCGGCTATGAGCAATTCTCTTATAGCCCTCATAGTCTTTCCTTTTTCATATTCATCATAGATTCGCCGCACAATTTTAGCTTCTTCATCGTTAATTATCCATTCTTTGTTTTTATCGTACTCATAGCCGTATCCTTGGACTGTTGGTCTTACAATGCCTCTCTGAGCTAGACTTCTTTTACCCCATGCAATAGCATCACCAATATTGACACTTTCTTCCTGTCCCAGTGCTGATAACAAATTAATCAAGACATTGCTTTTTTCAGAAAGGCTCAAAATATTTTCACGCTCGAACCACACTTCAACCTTTGGATCTAGACTTTTCAACATGTTTAAGTAGGTTAATGTATCGACAGTATTTCTAGCAAATCGTGACAGCGATTTCGTAATAATCAAATCCACTTTACCTGCTTTGCAGTCTTCCATCATCCGCTTGAACTCAGGCCTTCCTTCAGTCGTTCTCCCGCTTTTTCCGTCATCTATATAGATATCAGCTAAGGTGTAACGTGGATCCTTGAGAATAAGGTACAGATAATATGAATATTGCGTCTTGATACTTGTTTTTTGCTGCTCTAGTTCTGTTGAAACTCGCACATATGCAGCTACTTTTAATTTCTGTTCTCTAACTACTGGAATACTCGTCCGCATTACCACCGAATTACTCAATTGTTTTTGTATATTCTTAACCATCAAATTTGGCTCGAGTTTTCTTTCTGCTATCATGTTCGCATCCTCCTCATCTACGCAATTTAGATCACCTCCTTTCTTCGAGGTGATTTGAATGCTTGTCACTACATCAAATTCTGCCTTTTTATCAACCTGTAATTCCCCTTTAGAATTCAATTCTGCAGAGTACTCTTCTCTATTTGGTTTTATGGGTTCGCAGCTTCCAACTTCAGTCTCTTTGCCATCGATCCAGTAAATTTTATAATCATCTTTTGAATAAATGTCAATAGAAAGAATCCATGCTCTCAAGTATTCAATGTTTGCTTGTACTGCAAACTCTTCAAATGTTTTAATATTCTCAAGCCACTTTATGGAATCAAGACGATACTTCCTATCATCTTCTATTTCTACTAGCCGGTTCTCAAACTTATCATAATCTCTTTCCATCTGAATGATGTCTTCATCTGTAAATTGAATATCTTTCAACCTTTTAGCCAATTGAATCTGCGTCAATGCCTTAAGGCGATGAAACTCAAAGTAGTCATTCTTGTTTATTCTAATCAACATTCTTCTAAGCATCTTAATCAATTTTGAATCTTGAGAATCAAATCGTACTCTAAAAGCTTGAAGCATTATTTGAACCATCAAATCTTCCCGTATCGTCGGTGAACTGCAGAGGTTTTTGTTGGTTATGGCAGAGACGCACCTGAAATAATCCCATGGTTTAATTCTATTTCTTCTGAAATTCTGACCGCAGTTGCCACAGTGGATGCGTCTTGATAAGGGATTGGGTCTAAATTGTTGGGGTTTTGATTGCCTTTTGTTCTTGTTTCTCATTTCCTGGACACGATCAAAGAGTTCCCGACTGATAATCGCTGGATGATGATTCTCTATAAAATATTGGTCCCGTAGTCCTTCTGATGATCGTCTTTTGTCACTCATCAAGTCTTTTGTCATTTTTCTAGCTTTTACATCTCCGGTATAAGAAATATTAGATAAAATTGAACGGACTGTTACCGATCCCCACAGTTCTTTACCAAAGTAAGTCTTAATTCCCTTTCTGGTTAGTTCAACTGCGATACTGTTTATACTCATTCCATCAAGATACATTTGATAAATCTGTCTAATAACTTGAGCTTGCTCTTCATTGATTGTAATGACGGTCTCATTACCAACTTTTGTTTTATCATAACCATAAGTGTGGCCAATATTAACCATGCCTTTCAGCATCCGTTTTTCATGTCCCCACTCAATAGCCTGAGAAGCGGCCTCAATCTCCCCTTGAGCAATACTGGCATAGGTTTTTAGAAGATAGGCTGTTTCACTCCTAGTGCTCGTAATATTTTCCGCTTCAAAAAATACCGCTACATTTATTTCTTTTAATCTTTCAATGACTTCAATGAGCTCTTTAGTATTTCTTGAAAAGCGGGATACATTTTTGACGAGAATCAGGTCAATCCTATGTTCTTCACAGTGTCTGAGCATCCGAGTGAACCCACGTCTTAATGATGCTTTTCTTCCGGTAACCAGATTATCAAAATAGATACCGACAAAGGTCCAATTGTCCCTACTATTAATCACATGGGTGTAGTGACTTACTTGACTTTCTAATGAGTGGGACAGCCCCAGTGAATCAAGACTCACTCTACAATAGGCAGCCACCTTAATCCCTTGACGCTTACTGTGAAGTGGACTGTCATCTATCTTTTCTAAAGGATCCCATAATTTATTGATCCACAAACTTTTATCAATTTGGTCCATAAAAAAACTCCTTTCCCCTAAAAGATTACGCTTGCTTGTATGTTTGCATTGGTGTCAAACTATTGCAAGTACAATCTCCATAAGGTAAAGGAGTATTTTATTTACTTAGACAAATTCTTCAATGCCACTACTCGTTCTTCCCACGTCTCCAGCCATAAGCCATTCTTTTGACTCCACATTTAAAGATAAACTCAATCTCATAGTCTTTGTGGAGAATGCCTCTTTCAACAAGCTTTTTAAATTCAGTAGCATCAAAGGTCTCAAAGCTACTTTGGTTTTCGAGATATGTTATTAAGGCTTCTAGGTTCTGCCTCATATAGATTTCTTCGTCCTGGCTTTTGACAAGGGCTTCATGTTCCTGCTGGTAGATTTGTGATTCATAAATCATGTTCCTAAGGGTTGCATCATAGATGGGATCATTGGTGGCACTTTCTCTCATGGCCATTTCACTTATGCGATCATTGATTCGATCTATGATTTCTTCAAGCTCTTTAAGCCTTTCCTTTTCATCATATGTTAGGCTTACATCCTCAATGGCTGCCTCTCCCTCAGCTCTTATCAGGTCAATCTCTTCAGTCATTTTCAGAAGCATTTCATTGTAGGCTGCTTCAATCACCTCTTCCCATACATACTTTGAATGGCAGTCAAAGTCAGCTTCTACTTTCTGAGCCGCCAGTCTGCAGTGCCAAACTGTAAACTTGTAAGGCTTGCCATCTCTTCTTGATGTGATTCTCCTTCTATGAACCGGCATGCCACACTCCCCGCAGTAAAGCATATTAGAAAATGGTGCTTTCCCGCTATAGGTTCTATGGTATTTCCCGTCAGGATCATGCTTCATTTTTCTTCGCCTTTCCAGTTCCTTTTGTACATAATTCCATTCCTCTTCAGAGATGATTGCGGGGTGATTGTTCCGTATAAAGTACTGCGGCTTATGATTTTTATTTCTGACCCGTTTGTGGGTTAGAGGGTCCAGAGTTACTGACTTCTGGCACAATGCATGGCCGCAAAATTTCTCATTCGGCATGATACGAGATGGATAAAAACACAATATATTGTGGTTATTAATGTATTTATGTTGATTAAAATACAATATGTAGTTTTATACATTATGCTGTAAGGATAAAAAAATAAGCCCATTTCAGTTAAGAAATGAGCTCTCTCGAAAAATTCCTTCTATTATAATGTTACTCAGTTGATTAGTTCAAAAGTCCGAAAATCTATACTAGTAATTGCCATTTTTTGATTATGCGGGAAAAAATCGAGCCTTCAGATTGGCCTGTGTCGGATTTTTATTTAATTTAGGACCTGTTGTTTAACTTCGAGCTATATCGCCTGAAACCGCAAACCTGTCGAGATTCCTTCGAAAAAACAAAAAACCACCAAGATTCGGTCTAAGTTCGGAACTGATGCCGAGCCTAGATGCCATCTTGGTGGTTTATTTGTGATCACAAAAAAAAAAGCCCATCACAATGTGATAGGCAATTTATGCTAAATATGTAGTTACTTTATCCAAACTTAAACTTCTTCTTTAGGTTCAATGATTTCATCTTCTTCAAGAATCTTAATCATCTGCAGAAGTTCTCCTTCTTCATATTCTCTTTCCAATACATTAAATCCGAACTTCTCGTACAAACTAATCAAGTAAGGAATATCTTTACATTCCAACATGATTATTCTTCCACCTAATCGGGCTTGTCCTTCAAGAATTGTGGCCAAACAATATTCCAATACATCTGATCCAGAGATAACTCCTGGATACATTTCATTTTTCCCAAGCTGTCCAATTAGAATAGACGGAAACTCCGTGATACGACTCCCTCGCATGTTGGCACTCAGTCCATCTAGCTTTTTAACTTTGTTTCCAGAAAGCATACCCTCTGGAATTTTCAACACCTGTATAGCTAGCGTGAAGTAGGCAAGAATCTGGAACTCATCCTGATCTTCATCATAAATGAAAAAGGTTCTACTCTTACCTAATTTCTCAAATTGGATTGCCCTGCTTTTAAGAAAGTTTTCGATGTCTGCATCTTTTTCACAAACAAAAATAGAAATAAGTTCTTGAGCTTTAGTCTCATCACTCATTTCTATTAGTCTTTTTAGCGAGATAACATTTGTTTTAATTTTTGCTCACCTCGCCTCTCTTTTTCAGGCGATACCAAGTTTCTATTTATTTTAACGCTTTTGTTAGGAGTGGAAACAATTCTCTCGAATGACTCCACAGCCTTCTTGGTATTCAATGTAAAATCCTTATTAAAAGATGATGTGGCCATTCTAATCCCTCCTTTGCTATTATAATATGCCTTACTCATTCTTTTGATACATATACATTATATCATATTCTGCCTTAATTGGCTAGATTCCTAATTTTTCTAGTTAGACCATTTTACCATCATTTAGATTACACTTCAAGAATATTTTATTTTTGCGACTATCACTCTTGTCATTATTATACCCTGGATTACTATTTATATCGACAAAATTCGAAAATTCATTATTTCTAAAATTTCAGCTTTCCGTATAATACTTCTGATCATGGCTGTAGATATATTCTGGAATCGTCCGTTTCAGTCTATCCATTTCAACCAATGGATTTATTATAGTTGTCCTGAAATGTTCAATTGTCATCACATCTCCCATGAATGCTAACATCTCATGGCTAGTTCTAGGCGTTCGGCAATACTTCATAAGCTTCTTTATTTCAGGTCCGTTAAGAAAATCTAGTCGCTTCATGAAGTTCTCAAGCTTCCTTCGCTTAGTAATGAGCTTTTTATAATTCTCATAATTAATTGGCGCAGACCATTCAAGACCGATATTCAGTTTGAACACAATTGTCCCATCTTTATAGATTATGCCAGATTCAATCAGCCTTTCGAATAATTCTCTTTTAAAGCTTGCTTCTTCGACCTTAAGACCCGTCTCTAAAACCTTTGACGGAAGCAGTGATTTTCCGTACCTGGTTTGATCGAACCCATAAAAGTTCATTCTTCTCTTCATTCCTAAAAGATCCTTAAGTTTGTAGCTATTAAAGAACCACTCCATTTCTGATTGTAGAAATTGTTGCTGCTCTCTTTTCTCTGTATAGATTTTCAGTTGTTCCAGTATTGCCACAATCTTGCTCGTAAGCATATCAATCCGCTGGGAGTCTCTGCCCTTTTTGTTAAGCTCCTCATCCACAGCTTCGTAAAGTTTTTGATACAGCTCATTCATTCTATCTATCAGCTGTTTCTCCATACTTAGTTCTTCTTCACTTATCTCAAGCTCATCCATTTGCTTTTCATAGTAAGCTTTAAATTCAGGATTTGAAATCATTTCAACCAGCAAATGCTGAAAATTGATTTCTAGATATTCTTGACTGAACTGTTTAGCATCACACGCCTGAAGCATATTCTGCAGGCCATAGCCACAGCGCCAAAATAGTGTAACGCTTGATTTTTTCTTGATCTTTTTCCTCTCAATTTCACCTGTTTTATCATCAAGTTTTTGAACTCTTTTTCTATTTATATATCTTCCAAACCCAACTGTTCTGCCACATTCTCCACATTTGAATATATCTGTAAAAGCTTCATTTTTCACTTCCTCTTTTTCAAAACCGAGATGAACTCTTTTCATACTCTTTTGTCTTTCAGCTCTCATTTTTTGTACTTCATCCCACATGTCCTTCTCAATAATGGCCGGGTGATGATTTTCAATATGAATCATCGGCAGCTCTCCCCGGTTTGGAACAAGTGGTTGTTTACGTTCTGGATTTTTATATTTTTGATTGTGAATGTAATCCCCTTTGTAGACAACATTAACCAGGATGTTTTGAATGGAGGAATTGCTCCAAAGTCCTGAACCACATGGTGGCACGATACCCTCATCATTAAGTCTTTTAAAGATATCTGCTCGTCTGACCCCGTTTAAGTAATCCGTATATATGCGCCTAACAATTACTGCTTCCTCTTCTTTGATGACCCACTCTTTATTCTCGTTGTATTCATACCCATAGTTAAGCCTTCTTGGCCTGACTATCCCTCTACTGGCCAGCGCTCGTTTACCCCAGGAGATGGAGCTTCCAATATTTCTACTCTCCTGCTGTGCTAAGGCTCCCATCAAGCTGACCATAAGCTCGCTGGTATCATCTTCTGATGAAATATTTTCTTTCTCGAAAAATATATAAGTCGGTGACTCTAACTCTCTCAAGATTCGTACATACCTAATTGCATCAATAGTATTTCGACTAAACCGTGACAATGATTTTGTCAGGATCAAATTGATTTTTCCTGCTTTGCAATCAGCAATCATTCTATTGAAGCCTTCACGGTGCTTTGTTGAAGTTCCTGTAATGCCTTCATCTACATAGATACCAGCAAACTGATACTCGGGATTTTTGAGAATGGCGTAGGTATAAAAAGCTATTTGGGTTTTTAGACTTGTCTCTTGTTCTTCCTTATCGGTCGACACTCGAACGTAGGCAGCGACCATTAACTTCTTTTTAGTCTCAATCTTTGGGTGATTATTGTCTTTTACGTTTTTATGGATGCGACTCATTAACTGCATATGCTGCTGATGATCAATCTGTGTTACTTGAGGTAATGCCACGTCGATTTCCTCCCTTCTCCCGTATTCTTTGATGCTTACTTCAAGATGAAGATTCTCTAATTTCTTAATCTTGTTATTTTTAGTGTCCGGTCCATATGAAGCTCTTAATATCAAATTTTCAGTACTTAATGTCTTGGACTCACGTTCATTGTCAATTGTGGCATCAGGTCTGGATATGAGTTCCGTTTGCTCAATTTTGGCATCTCTTGATTTTCGGAAATCCTCAGCTTTACTTTTGCAAAGCTCAACATCTCCCACACTCGTTTCGCTGCCATTAATCCAGTGAATCGTATAATCCTCGGCAGAATATATAGTAACAGTAACAATCCAGGCTCTCATGAGCTCCAGTGTTAGCTCAGTTAAGAAAGCCACTGAATCCTTTCCCTCACTAAGCCAGTCAAGAGCCTGGTCCCGGTACTGCCTATCATCCTCTATCTGATTGATTTTCTCTTCAAATTCTCCATATTGTTTACGCATATCTTCAACATCCTCTAGCGTAAACCTGGATCCGATTAAATGTTCCGCAATCTCAATTTCCGTTAAGTATTTGAGCCGATGAAACTCAAAATGGTCATTCTTATTTACCCGCTCTATCATTTTCTCCAGCTCTTTAACGGTTCTATCAGATCCAAAATCAAACCATTCCTCAAAACCTCTTTGAAGGATGTCGCGCATAACTTCTTCCCTGATATAACTTGTAGGACATAGTTCCTTATGCCCCACACGCAACTTGCAACCCCAATATGCTGCTTTCACTCGGTCTGTTGTTCTATAATGGATGTTCCCGCAATAGCCGCATATAATCCGCCCTGCAAAAGGGCTGAATGTCTTTTTTGAGGTCGTGGTTTTATTTGGTCTATTGTCTTCAATAAGCTTTTGCACTTTCTCGAAGGTCTCCAAATCAATGATGGGTGGATTTGCATTTTCAATTAAAATCTTATCTCTCATGCCCTTTGATGACCTAACCCTGTTCGTCATAAGATCCTTGTTTGTCGTTCTACCAATGTAATTCCCTGTATAAATCGGCAGGGTTAATATCTTCTTTACTGATGAAATGTTCCATGTATCCAGTCCTCTAGGCGTCTTGATACCACTAAGGGTTAATGCTCTCATGATATCTGTCTGAGATTTGCCGTTGAGGTATTCTCTGTAAATCCACCTAACAACGTCTGCTTCTTCATTAATAATCCTAAGTTCCGATCTACCAGAACCTTTTACCAGTTCATATCCATAAGTCTTCTGGAAATATGGTCGACCGCTTAATAGTCTTTGCTCTATTCCCCACTTGCCCAGCTCCGACATAGCTTCCACTTCAGCTTGAGAAAGACTGCCATAGGTTGATAATAAAAAAGCATTATAATCGATGGATGTGTCAATTCGCTCTTTCTCGCCTCGAATCTAAAAGGATAAAAAGGAAACCCAATGCATCTATATTTATCAAGAAAATAGTTGAAATTCATATGTATTTTAGGTGATTTTTGCTATAAAAAGAAACCCGCCAAGACTATCTCTAACCTCGGGACTATACCGAAGCAAGATTCTATCTTAGCGGGTTTGACTTATTAGATTCTAATAGGTAATATGATTATAAAAGATTGCTATCTACTACTTCTTATAAATAGATGGGAGACATTACAAGTGAAAATTCTATCGACTAAGAAACTTAGCGAAACCGTAAATCGCTTTAGAAAAGAAAATGGCTTTACAATAGAAGATTTAGAAAACATCATAAGATTGGACAAAAAGATTCTTCACCGGATTGAATGCGGTGATTTTATTCCTTCCATGAATCAGTATGCAGCCTTAGCAAATGCCCTTGACCTAAAGCTAGAAGATCTAACAGTAGAGAAGGACAAAAGCAATTCTTTTGCTAAGCTCATGGATAAAGTGAAAACAGCTAATGAAAAAGAAGGACTTGAGAAATTATTCTCCATGATGATTGCATTGAAACAGCAAATCCACTTAAGACAAACCATCAATAATAAATAATAAATCCGATTAATCAACATCTTGCTTTGAGAAAAGCTATTATGCTATACTTTGGATATGGTCCTTTACCAAAGGTTTAGGATGAGCAAAGGTTTCTTCTACTGAACCAGAAATCAGTGGAAATATTTATTAGCTTTTTATTCAAGCTATTACACCAAATATTTGTCGCTCCCTGTTATGCGACTAACAAGTGATCAGGCTCAAATATTTGTCGCTACTCGATAAGCGACTCATAAGAGGTCGAGTTCAAACTCGGGTGAGTCCCTACCATAGAGTGGGAACTCAGAAAAGATCGATTAAAGGCCGCGGGACTTCATTGACCTCGGTCTTTCTACTTTTATTCGGAGCCATTTGCATTTTCGCTCAGTTTGTTTGCACTAAAAACAACCCACCAAGTAGCTTGATTACTTTTATCAGGCAACTCAGTGGGTTTTTAATTTTGTCATGATTTTCTTCATATTTGAAGAATAACGTTCCATTTATAAAAAGACATCATTACTCCTTTACTGAATAATATTTTTGAAGTCTGCTACTCGGCTGATCCGGCAATGTTTGCTTTAAAATCCCTTTTTCTATTAATGGGATTACAATATTCCTTTTGAAAGTATCATTTTGGGCATACTTTGGTAGATACTCTCTCATTTCAGTTAAGGATTTGGGTTCTCTGCAAAATTTTAATAAACCTCTTACCTCTGTTCCTTTTAAAAAGGCTTCTTTTTCAGCAGCTCGTTTTGCCGCTCTTTTTAGTCTTTTCTGTTCCTGGAAAGACCCATAGTCTATCGGAACTCCCCATTCAAAGCCAGAAATAAATTGATAGGTAATTTGACCATCTTCTAAAACAATTCCCTTCTCAATAAACTGCTCAAACAACTCTGACTGAAATTCTCGTGTATCTTTGTAATACCCAAGATGATCTTGTTTTTTATCTTTGAAACTTGCTAAATTCTTTCTAAGAATTACTATTTCCGATTCTATCGCTTCTAATTGTTCTTCTCTCTCTGTATAATTTGAAAGCTCTGCTCTTATCTTCATTATTTCATCAGTCAAATAATCAACAAGTTTTGCATCTTTACCACTTTTTCCAAGTTCATTTTCAACTGCTTGATACAACCGCATATTGAGTTTTTCCTTTTCTTCCTTCAGCTCACCTCTTTGTTTTTCTTCTTCTGGCTTAATCTTTAAGTTCTCCATAAAAGAACGAATAAAATCATCAAACGCTGGATTGAATTTAATATCCAATAAAAGCTGAGAGAAGTTTTCTTCAATGTATTCTTGTCTCATATATGGGACATCGCAGTATCCTTTTAATGCTTGATGACAACGCCACCATCTCATTTCGTAATTTTTCCTCTGTCTTCTGATGGCTCTAACGTAGCCTACTACACTTCCACATTTACTGCAATATAACTTTTTATCGAAAGCTTTATTCTTACCCTCATCCGCTGGATACTCCTGAATATTTTCCTTCCGTCTTTTTTCAGATTCCTCTATTATATTTTGGACTCTATCCCATTGAGCAGAGTCTATTATACCCTCATGATGATTCTCAATAAAATACATCGGTAGCTCCCCTGTATTCTTCACCCGCTTCTGCGCTAATGTAAATCCTGTATGATATCTTAGATAGATATAGTTGCCGCGATATATTTCTGAGGTTAATATCCTTTTAATGGTAGTCTCATGCCATCTTTTCTTTCTATCAGGAGTAGGGATATTCTTTGAGGTTAATAAATCTTTAACCCTAGAAATTCGCTTTCCTGTTTCATATTCATTGTATATCAACTGCACTATCTCTGCTTCCTCTTCATTAATCAACCACTCTTTATTTTTTCCATATTGAAAGCCATATCCAATGTTTCCTGGGTTTACAATGCCCCTCTGAGCTAGGCTTCTTTTACCCCAAGCAATCGCTTCTCCTATGTTAACACTTTCTTCTTGACTAAGGGCAGATAATAGACTGATAAGTACATTACTCTTATCATCAAGGCTCCGCAGATTTTCACGCTCGAACCAAACCTCAGTAGGTGGATCTAGACTTTTCAACATGTTTAAATAGGTTAATGTATCGACAGTATTTCTGGCAAATCGAGACAGTGATTTTGTAATAATCAAGTCCACTTTTCCCGCTTTACAATCTTCCATCAGGCGCTTGAACTCAGGCCTACCTTCAGTCGTTCTCCCGCTTTTTCCGTCATCTATATAGATATCAGCTAAGGTGTAACGTGGATCCTTGAGAATAAGGTACAGATAATATGAATATTGCGTCTTGATACTTGTTTTTTGCTGCTCTAGTTCTGTTGAAACTCGCACATAGGCAGCCACTTTTAACTTCTTTTCTCTTACCACAGGTACGCTCGTCCGCATCACAACGGAATTGCTCAATTGTTTTTGTATATTTTTAACCATCAAGTTAGGTTCAAGTTTTCTTTCTGCTATCATCTTTTCGTCCTCCTCCTCAATGTAATTTTGATCACCCCCTTTCTCCGAGGCGATTTGGATGTTTGATTTAGGGTCTTTTTGAACCAGTAAATCCCCGTTAGGTTGCCACTCTGGAAGTTTCTCTTCATGATTTGGTTTTATGGGTATGCAGTTACCTACTTCTGTCTCTTTACCATCAATCCAATAAATTTTATAATCTTCTTTTGAGTAAATGACCACCCTAATGATCCAAGCCCTCATATATTCAATTGTGGCCCGCTCTTCAAACTCATCAAAGCTTTTAATACTCTCAAGCCACTTTATGGAATCAAGACGATACTTCCTATCATCTTCTATTTCTACAAGCTGCTTCTCAAATTTCTCATAATCCTTTTCCATCTGACTAATGGCTTCATCTGTAAATTGAATGCCTTTCAACCTTTTAGCCATTTGTATCTGCGTCAAGGCCTTAAGGCGGTGGAACTCAAAGTAGTCATTCTGGTTTATTCTAATCAACATTCTCTGAAGAATTTTTATAGTCCTATTATCTTTCACATCAAACCGTTCTTTAAATGCCCTAAGCATAATTGCAGACATGACATCTTCTCTGATCGTTGGTGTTGCGCAGAGAGCTTTGTCTGTTGCTGCAGTATAACACCTAAAATAGTCCCAAGATCTGTTGCTACTTCTTCTTAAGCTACGATTGCAATTTCCACAACTAACACGGTTTAACAAAGGATTAGCTCTGTGAGTTTTGGGATGTGAGCCTTTCTTTTTTGTTGATCTTTTATCTTGAACCAACTCATATACTTCTTTTCCGATAATCGACGGGTGATGATTTTCAATCAAGTATTGGTCCCTAATACCTTCCGATGGACGCATTTTATTACTCATCAGATCTCTTGTGTGTTTTCTAGCTTTTACATCTCCGGTATAAGAAATATTGGACAAAATTGAATCAACTGTTTGTTCCCCCCATAGCTCTTTCCCAAAATATGTCTTGATATTTCTCTTGGTTAACTCTGCTGCAATAGCTTTACAGCCCATTCCATCAAGATACATTTGATAAATCTGTCTAACAACTTGAGCTTGCTCTTCATTGATTGTAATAATCGTCTCAGTACCAACTTTTGTTTTATCATAGCCGTATGTGTGTCCGATATTAACCTTGCCTTTCATCATTCGTTTTTCATGACCCCATTCTATGGCTTGAGAAGCAGCCTCAATCTCTCCTTGGGCAATGCTGGCATAGGTTTTTAAAAGATAAGTCGTATCACTTCTAGTGCTCGTAATATTTTCTGTTTCGAAATATACAGCTATCCCCAGTTCCTTGAGTCTTTCTATGACTTCAATTAACTCCTGCGTGTTCCTTGAAAAACGGGATACATTTTTGACTAAGATTAGGTCAATCCTATGTTCTTCACAGTGCCTGAGCATCCGAGTAAAGCCTCGTCTTAATGATGCTTTTCTCCCGGTAACCAAATTATCAAAATAGATACCGACAAAGGTCCAGTTGTCCCTACTATTAATCACATGGGTATAGTGACTTACTTGGCTTTCCAATGAGTGGGACAGTCCCAGTGAATCAAGACTCACTCTACAATATGCTGCGACTTTGATTCCCTCACGCTTACTATGCAGTGGACTATCTTCTATCTTTTCTAAAGGATCCCATAATTTATTGATCCATAAGCTTTTATCTATTTGGTCCATTATAAAAACTCCTTTCCCCTAAAAGATTACGCTTGCTTGTATGTTTGCATTGGTGTCAAACTATTGCAAGTACAATCTCTATAAGGTAAAGGAGTATTTTATTTAATTAGATAAATTCTTTAAAAATCGCTACTCGTTCTTCCCACGTCTCCAGCCTTGAGCCATTCTTTTGACTCCACATTTAAATATAAACTCAATCTCATAATCTTTATGGAGAATGCCTCTTTCAACAAGTTTTTTAAATTCAGTGGCATCAAAGGTCTCAAAGCTACTTTGACTTTCAAGATATGTTATTAAGGCTTCTAAGTTCTGCCTCATATAGATTTCTTCGTCCTGGCTTTTAACAAGGGCTTCATGTTCCTGCTGGTAGATTTGCGATTCATAGATCATATTTCTAAGGGTCGCATCATAAATGGGGTCATTGGTAACACTTTCCCTCATGGCCATCTCACTAATGCGATCATTGATTCGACCGATAATTTCTTCAAGTTCTTTAAGCCTTTCTTTTTCATCATAGGTTAAGCTCACATCCTCAATGGCTGCTTCTCCCTCAGCTCTTATTAGGTCAATCTCTTCAGTCATTTTTAGAAGCATTTCGTTGTAGGCCGCCTCAATAACCTCTTCCCATACATATTTTGAATGGCAGTCAAAGTCAGCTTCTACTTTCTGAGCCGCCAGTCTGCAATGCCAAACGGTAAATTTGTAAGGCTTGCCATCTTTTTTTGATGTGATTCTCCTTCTATGAACTGGCATGCCACACTCCCCACAGTAAAGCATATTAGAAAATGGTGCTTTACCGCTATAGGTTCTGTGGTACTTTCCGTCAGGATCATGCTTCATTTTTCTTCTTCTTTCCAGTTCCTTTTGTACATAATTCCATTCCTCTTCAGAGATGATTGCAGGGTGATTGTTCCGTATAAAGTACTGTGGTTTATGGTTCTTATTTCTGATTCGCTTGTGGGTTAAAGGGTCCAGGGTTACTGACTTCTGACATAATGCATGGCCACAGAATTTCTCATTCGGCATGATGCGATCTGGATAAAAACACAATATATTGTGTTTTATAATGTATTTTAGTTGTCATTAATACAATATGTAGTTTTATCCGTTGTGCTGTAAAGATAAAAAAATTAAGCCCATTTCAGTTAAGAAATGAGCTCTTTTGAAAAATTCCTTCTATTATATTGTTACTCAGTTGATTAGTTTAGAAGTTCGAAAATCTATTCTAGTAATTGCCATTTTTGTCTATGCGCAAAAAAATCGAGATTCCTTCGAAAAAACAAAAAACCACCAAGATTCGGTCTGAGTTCGGAACTGATGCCGAGTCTAGATGCCATCTTGGTGGTTAATTTGTGATCACAAAAAATAAAGCCATCGCAATGTGATAGGCTCATTTTTCGCTTGTAACGTTTCGAGATAGCATTTGTTTTACTTTCTGCTCTCCACGCTTTATCGTTTCTGACGATAGCAAGTTTCTATCTATTTTAATACTTTTCTTAGGGGTGGAAATGATTCTCTCGAAAGACTCCACGGCCTTATTAGTATTCAAAGTAAATTCCTTATTAAAAGATGATGTGGGCATTCTGATCCCTCCTTTGCCATTATTTTCTTATTTCTTATTACACTAACATTACCATATGCAGAGGGTCAATTCAAAATTTTTAATCTTCAGCTTTCTGTATAGTATTTCTGATCATGACTGCTGATAAATTCTGGAATCGTCCGTTTCAGTCTATCCATTTCAACCAGTGGATTGATTATCGTTATCCTGAAATGTTCAATTGTCATCACATCTCCCATGAATGCTAACATCTCATGGCTAGTTCTAGGTGTTCTACAAAACTTCATAAGCTTCTTTATTTCAGGCCCGTTAAGAAAATCTAGTCGCTTTATGAAGTTCTCAAGCTTCCTTCGCTTAGTAATGAGCTTCTTATAATTCTCATAATTAATTGGTGCAGACCATTCAAGGCCGATATTCAGTTTGAACACCATTGTCCCATCTTTATAGATTACGCCAGATTCAATAAGCCTTTCAAATAATTTTCTGTTAAAGCTTGCTTCTTCTACCTTAAGACCAGTCTCTAAAACCTTTGAAGGAAGCAGCGATTTTCCGTACCGTGTTTGATCGAACCCATAAAAGTTCATCCTTCTCTTCTTTCCTAAAAGATCCTGAATTTTGTAACGATTAAAGAACCACTCCATTTCTGATTGTAGAAATTGTTGCTGCTCTCTCTTCTCTGTATAGCTCTTTAGGTGTTCCTGTATTGCCACAATATTGCCCGTAAGCATATCAATCCGCTGTGAGTCTCTGCCCTTTTTGTTAAGCTCCTCGTCCACCGCTTCGTAGAGATTTTGATACAGCTCATTCATTTTATCTATCAGCTGCTTCTCCATATTTAGTTCTTCTTCACTTATCTCAAGCTCATCTATTTGCTTTTCATAGTAAGCCTTAAATTCAGGATTTGAAATCATCTCAATGAGCAGGTGCTGAAAATTGATTTCTAGGTATTCTTGATTGAACTGTTTGGCGTCGCATACCTGAGGCATATTCTGGAGACCACGACCGCAACGCCAAAATAGTGTAACGCTTGATTTTTCTTTGAGCTTCTTTTTCTCAATCTCACCTGTCTTATCATTATGCACTTTAACTTTTTTTCTATTAATATATCTTCCAAAACCTAATGTGCTTTCACACTCTCCACACTTGAATTTTTCGATAAACACTTCATTTTTTACTTCTTCCTTTTCAAAACCAAGATAAACCCCTTTCATGCTCTTTCGTCGATCAGCTCTCATTTGTTGCACTTCATCCCATATGTCCTTCTCAATAATGGCTGGGTGATGGTCCTCAATATGAATCATAGGGATCTCTCCCCGGTTTGGAACAAGCGGTTGCTTGCGTTCTGGATTTTTAAATTTTTGATTGTGAATGTAATCTCCTTTGTACACAACGTTATCTAGGATGTTCTTAATGGAAGAGTTGCTCCAAAGCCCCGAACCACTTGGTGAAACAATACCCTCGTCATTAAGGTTTTTATAGATATCTGATCGTCTCACCCCATTCAAGTAATCCGTATAAATGCGCCTAACAATCGCAGCCTCCTCTTCTTTGATGACCCACTCTTTCTTATCATTGTATTCATACCCATAGTTAAGCCTTCTTGGCCTTACAATGCCTCTACTAGCCAGCGCTCGTTTTCCCCAGGAAATGGAGCTTCCGATATTTCTACTCTCTTGCTGGGCTAAGGCTCCCATCAAGCTGACCATCAGCTCGCTGGTATCATCTTCAGTTGAAATATTTTCTTTCTCGAAAAACACAAAAGTCGGCGACTTTAACTCTTTCAAGAGCCGTACATACTTAATTGCATCTAAAGTATTTCGACTAAACCGCGACAATGATTTTGTCAGAATCAAATCGATTTTTCCTGCTTTACAATCAGTAATCATTCTATTGAAGCCTTCACGGTGTTTTGTTGAAGTTCCAGTAATGCCTTCGTCAACATAAATGCCGGCAAACTGATACTTGGGATTTTTGAGAATGGAGTAGGTATAAAAAGCTATTTGGGTTTTTAGACTTGTCTCTTGCTCTTCTTTATCAGTCGACACTCGAACGTAGGCAGCGACCTTTAACTTCTTTTTAGCCTCAATCTTTGGGTGATTATTGTCTTTTACGTTTTTATAGATGCGACTCATTAACTGCATATGCTGCTGATGGTCAATCTGTGTTACTTGAGGTAATGCCACGTCGATTTCCTCCTTTCTCCCGTAGTCTTTGATGCCTTCACCTGGATGAAGACTCTCTAATTTCTCTATCCTGTTATTTTTAGTGTCCGGTGCATATGAAGCTCTTGATATCAAGTTTTCTGTACTGAGTACCTCGGTCTCTCGTTCATTGTCATCTGTGGCATCAGGTCTGGATATGAGTTCCGTTTGCTCAATTTTGGCGTCTCTTGATTTTCGGAAATCCTCAGCTTTCCTTTTGCAAAGCTCAACATCACCCACACTCGTTTCGCTGCCATTAATCCAATGAATCGTATACTCCTCGTCAGAATATATAGTCACAGTAACCATCCATGCTCTCATGAGCTCCAGTGTTAGCTCAGTTAAGAAAGCCACTGAATCCTTTCCCTCACTAAGCCATTCAAGAGCCAGGTCCCGGTACTTCCTATCATCCTCTATCTGATTGATCTTTTCTTCAAATTCTCCATATTGTTTACGCATATCCTCAACATCCTCTAGCGTAAATCTGGATCCGATTAAATGCTCAGCAATCTCAATTTCCGTTAAGTATTTGAGCCGATGAAACTCAAAATGGTCATTCTTATTTACCCGCTCTATCATTTTCTCCAGTTCTTTAACGGTTCTATCAGACCCAAAATCAAACCATTCCTCAAAACCTCTTTGAAGGATGTCACGCATAACTTCTTCCCTGATATAACTTGTAGGACATAGTTCTTTATGCCCCACACGTAATTTACAGCCCCAATATGCGGCTTTCACTCGGTCTGTCGTTCTATAATGGATGTTCCCGCAATAGCCGCATATAATCCGACCTGCAAAAGGGCTGATTGTCTTTTTTGAAGACGTTGTCTTTTTTGGTCTATTTTCTTCAATAAGCTTTTGCACTTTCTCAAAGGTCTCCAAATCAATGATGGGTGGGTTTGCATTTTCAATTAAAATCTTATCTCTCATGCCCTCTGATGACCTAACCCTATTCGTCATAAGATCCCTGTTTGTCGTTCTACCAATGTAATTTCCTGTGTAAATCGGCAGGGTTAATATCTTCTTTACTGATGAAACACTCCATGTGTCCAGTCCTCTAGGCGTCTTGATACCACTAAGAGTCAATGCTCTCATGATGTCTGTCTGAGATTTGCCATTGAGGTATTCTTTGTAAATCCACCTAACAACGTCTGCTTCTTCATTAATAATCCTAAGTTCCGATCTGCCAGAACCTTTTACCAGTTCATATCCATAAGTCTTCTGGAAATATGGTCGACCGCTTAATAGTCTTTGTTCTATTCCCCACTTGCACAGCTCCGACATAGCTTCCACTTCAGCTTGAGAAAGACTGCCATAGGTTGATAATAAAAAAGCATTATAATCGATGGATGTGTCAATTCGCTCTTTCTCGAAAAATACCCCTGTTCCATGCCCTTTTAGTTCTTCGACGGCTTCCAGCAGTTCTTTTGTATTCCTTGAGAATCGCTGCACACTTTTGGTGATAATTAGATCCAACTTACCTTCTTCAGCATGGCGGAGCATTCTCTTAAAACTGCGTCTATCCTTTATTGTCCTGCCAGAAATATTATCATCAAAATAGATCCCGACAAATTTCCAGTTAGGTTTATTCCGAATTAGTTCTGTATAATGACTCATCTGATTTTGAAGGGATCTTCCTCTTTTGTTCGGTGTTGGACTCACCCTGCAATAGGCGGCTACCCTTACTTCATCATCCGTTCGTTCAAGCGGACTTTTCCTCTTTTCATCTAAGGGGTTCCATAATGTTTGAACCCACTGCCTTGTATCATTGGGGTTCATGTTTTCAGTTTCATCCAACTGATGAACGGTTGCTTTATTTACAGCATCATCTGATGTTTTGCCCATAGAAAAAACTCCTCTCTTTTCGATGATATACCTAGCTACTAGGTATGTTCACTCTGTACAGGATATAATGCAAGTACTTTATCCTGATTGAGGGAGTTTTTGTCTTTCTATGTTAAACACCTACAATATTAAGGCGTTTGTTTTCATGATTTGGCTCAGCTGCCTACATGTAATCTTTACGGTCAGCACCGATGCTCCTTTTGATGCCGCATTTAAAATGGAAATCGACTTGATGATTGTCATGCACCACACCTTTTTCAATGGTCTTTACAAAAATATCTTCTCGAAAGCCATCGTCATCGCTCAAGTCATCCAAACTTTCAATGAATTCTTCTAAATGTTTCTTTATAAATATGCTTTCACTTTCCATCTTGCTTAAATTCTCATACTCGAGCTGAATGATTTCTTGCTCATAAATCATATGCCGCATTGTTGCATCATATACTGGATCACTTGTAGCTGATTCTCGCGCCGCCAAATCACTGATTCTATTTGTGATGTGTTCAAGCTTCGTTTCAAGTTCGACCAGTTTTTCCTGCTCCGCTTCTGAAAGGGCATAATCTTCACTGGCGAGTCGCGCTTCACGGATCACTTCATCACGATCGTCGTTCATCTCATGGAGAATCTTCATGAAGGCTTTCTCCAATACTTCTTCCCATACATAACTCGCGTTACATTTGATGCCTTTGTCTATATCCCTATGTGCTGCTACACGGCAGTGCCATGTTGTGAAGTGATATTTTTCACCATTTTTTGATGAGGTCATTCGTCTGCGTGTAACGGGTCTGCCACAATGGCCGCAAAACAACATGTTTGAGAAAACAGATTTCCCACTATAGGTCATCCTGTACTTCTTTTCGGGATTTCTTAGTAGATCGTTTCTTCTTATGAGCTCCTTTTGGACCTTATCCCAATCCTCTTTTGAGATAATTGCAGGATGGTGATTTTGGATGTAATATTTCGGTTTGTGGTCTTTATTAGGAACTCTTTTATGGCTTAAAAAGTCTATTGTTACCGTCTTCTGTGCCACGCAATCTCCTGTATATTTTTCTTGGATTAATATTTTTCGAATTGAATCGCTGGTCCAGGTTTTCTTGCCTCTTGCTGTTAAAACGCCATCTTTCATCAACCCTTTAGCGATCCTTGCTGTTCCTTTCCCTTCTAAAAATTCTCTAAATATCCGCCTCACAACTTCTGCTTCCTTCTCTAGAATAACGATCTTGCCATCTTCATCCGTATCGTATCCTAGAAAGTATGTGGTTGGTATATGGGGTTTCCCTTGAGAGAAACGCTTTGTCACACCCCAGGTAGCATTCATGCTCAATGATTTTGACTCTTCCTGGGCTAGGGAACTTAAAATTGTCAAAAATAGCTCTGATTTTGAGTCGAGTGTGTCCAAATTTTCCTTCTCAAAAAATACGCCGACCTGGGGATCTAAGTTCTTTAGTAACCTTACATAGCTCAAGCAATCAAGGGTGTTTCTAGCGAATCGGCTGATGGATTTTGTTAGAATGTAGTCGATTTTTCCCGCTTTGGCATCTTCAATCATCTCAAGAAATCCCGTTCTGTTCTTTGTATTTGTACCCGTAATCCCTTCATCCGTGTAGATCTTATAAAGCTCCCATGCTGGGTTTTTCTTTATATAGTCCGTATAATACGAAACCTGAAGTTCGTAAGAGGACGCTTGATGTTCAAGCAATGTCGATACACGGGCATAGGCTGCAATCCTTTTTTTACGTCCATCATGATGTTCATCACTTCTTCCCGTTCTGCTAACTACTGGAATAATCCGGACTTTAGGGTTCATGCTTGTTGACAAATTCGTCTGCATAATCAATCTTCTCCTTTCTCAATTTTGACTTCTTCCATATCTCCATTTGCCCAATATAAAAGCAGCGTTCCTTTTTCCGTATAAGTCATTCTGATAAACCACGCTCTTAGAAAACTAATATCTTCAGATAAATCATTCATTCCTTGCACAAGTCTGGTGGTATCTTTAATTTTCTCTAATGACTTTATTGCTCCTTCCCTGTACTCAGCATCCTTATCGATAAACTCCCATAGATGTTTTTTTGATTCTAATTGTTTTTCAACTTGAATTCGTTGTTCCTTAAATGTTGACTCATCCCGAAGTTCCATAATCGCTCTGTTTTCATCCACCAATGCTTTTTCTAAAGAAAGCCTTAGCCAACTTTGCTCTGACTCTCGATTTAACTCAATATTTTTGAGTTCTTTGATTAAATTTATGACAAGTTTTTTATTTGCACTGGCGCCATCGTCCAGATACTTCTTGGTGAATTCTCTTTTTAACGTCCTTACAATATCTTGTTCATCGATTGCTTCCATTTCGCAAAGCAGTTTACTTTTAAGTCTACTCGAACATCTCCATAGCACCCTTTTCCTACCAACATATCGATGATAGTTCTTCCCACAACACCCACACTTGATTCTGCTTGTGAACTCGTTAATATTCTTACTACTTCTGGAATATGGGACTGATTTTTTCTCAAGAATTCTCTGAACTCTGTCATAGACTTTCCTATCAACAATTGGCTCATGATGATTGCTTATATAATACTGAGGCCTTTCTCCATTGTTTACTTTGGTTTCATGAGTTAGATAATCTTTTGTGTAAGTCTTTTGACAAAGAGCATCACCAACATAACGTTCGTTGCTCAAAATACTTTTGATATTTGAATCCTTCCAGTCAATGCGGCCATTTGGTTTTTTATAACCTTTACTTATAAATTTTCTGGCTATATCGACCAGGCTGTAGCCTGCTAAATACAAGTCGTAAGTCTCCCTTACAATCTTTGCTTCCTCTAAATCAATGGTCCAGGGAACACCATTCACTTTTTTATAACCTAGAATTCTTGTGAATAAAGGCTTTCCACTTGAAAACCTTTTTGTATGCGCCCAGCTTAGATTTTCTGAAATCATTCTACTTTCTTCTTGTGCGACTACCGATAACATTGTCAAAATAAATTCACTTTCCATACTTCCCGTATCAACGGATTCCTTTTCAAAGATAACCCTGATTCCATTTTCTTTGAGCACTCTAATTGCTTCTAATGTGTCCATGACATTTCTAGCAAACCTTGAGATAGACTTGCATAAAATCAAGTCAATATTTCCTTCCAGGGCATGGCGCATCATCTTATTGAATCCCGCTCTATGGGCCCTTTTAGTTCCAGACTTGCCCCTGTCAGAGTAGATGCCCACAAACATCCAGTCAGCGTTATTTCTAATGTAGTTTGTGTAATGAATTGTTTGATTTTCAAGGGAGTTCATTTGCATTTCTTCTTCTGTACTCACTCGGCAATACGCACAAACTCTCAGTCTTTTAGGTTCTTCCTTAATATTTGATGTTGTTGATGCCACTTGAGTTTTCATTCCAATTTCAATGACTTGTCTCTCTTGGGATTGAAAATCAATACTGTCATAAAATCCACTTTCATACAACGATCCAGCCATATTCTTCCTCCTTCCTTTATCCTTTTTCAACCTGACGGCCTTTTTGTTTATCAATCAAACTCTTTAAAATATAAAACCCTGAAACGCCCGTAATTCAAGGTTTCAGGGTATCGGCGTCATAGTATATATCACTCACAAACAGGTATTTATCAAGTCATTTCTACTATATATGGGGATAAAAATAAGCCGATGCTATGGAGATAACACCGGCTCAATAATGCGATTTTCCTTCTAATCGTATTTCATGTAGGCATCAAATCCCGCCTTCTTCAGTCGCGCCATGAGGGCCTCTGCATTCTTCTTTTCGCTAAAGGCGCCTACCTGTACCCGGTAGTATTTTTTACCGGATTCCTTCTCAGGTTCAACCTCCACACCAGCACTGACCATCTCAAGATTGTCTTTAGCAACCCAGGTCATTATACCGGCCTTCTCATCCATGGTGCTTTTCAGAATGGTTTTACCAAGAAGAACACATTCCTTGCCGCCTTTAATCACAGGTTTTCCA
This sequence comes from Anaerotalea alkaliphila, assembly GCF_010179735.1. Taxonomy (GTDB): domain Bacteria; phylum Bacillota; class Clostridia; order Lachnospirales; family Vallitaleaceae; genus Anaerotalea; species Anaerotalea alkaliphila. The sequence continues at coordinate 19,547 of NZ_JAAEEH010000023.1, read as the reverse complement.
TTAAACACATCCTGAGTAATCAGGTGATAGTTCCATTTCACCCATTTTGGAATGATAGGACCCCCTGGATAGTAGGTTCTGGCAGACGCTTTGATTTCTACAATATTGCCAGCTTCAAAGATTTCTTTACCTTCACCTACATTCACCAGTGCCTTCTTAACTGCAGCTCTAAAGGTATCCATGTCCTCACCATGCTTTGGAAACCAGTGCCCCACGTCTGAATGATTAGATGCGATCCCTTTCTTGTTTCCTTCTGCATGGCTGATGATGTCCTTTTCAGTCAGATCATATTCTCTGCAGAGATGAACACATAGGACTACTGCATTCTGCCATGCTTTTCTAAAGTAGGTTTCATTCTTCTTCACATCATAGCCTACCATCTGATTTTTAGAATAAGAAAACCCACCCGGTTCACATATCTCAAAACCGATGTGGGTATCATTTGCTTTACCGCCTGCATGCCAGCCTCTGTGATTCCAAGGCAGGTACTGCCAGATTTCTTTATCGTCCAAGAAGGCATGGACACAAACCTGACGGTTGATTTCACTAGCCTTATAGGATTTATTCCATCTACTGAACCAATCGGCGGCCATTACACCTGGTGTGGCAGTGGAATGAACCATGATGCCTTTAGGTGTAATCTTTCTTCCAGCTGTATAACAATCATTTCTGGTCATATACTTTGTCTTTAAGTTACTTAGTGCCATCCTAATCGCCTCCATTAAATTTTGGGCACAAAAAAAGACACTCTTTTTTGAGTGCCTTCCTGCTATTTGGATTTTATAAATCTCCGCTATCTTCCAAAACTTCTCTAAGAAATTCATGAATGGAGAAGTCGGGATTCGAGTAAATTGTTGTATTTCCAATCTTTGTACCATCAGCTATTACTTTACTCTTACGGATTGTTTTCGCCCTTCTAATTGCTGATTTTACATCTTCCAAGGTTACCTGACTTAGTATCTTATTAATGACTTCTTCATTCTTGATATTATCCGTTTGATTCAAGCCAAAGATTCTGCGAACATCTGAAATATAAACATCGTTTCTTGAAACGCTTTTGTTGTAGTCCTCTTTATGAAGGATCAACCATAAATCAAAATTCACACTGCTGTATGCATGATAGATGTGCCTGCCCTCTTTTCTTTTTGAAGGTTTAAGCTTTTTGTTCAGTGAATCACAGATTTCAATATTTCTCTTGAACTCCACTTCGTTATGGTCAAAATCAAATACTGCAGCACTGTCATAGTTCTCATATCTTTTTTCAAGACGATGTGGCGAATCTTCAAAGGTATTAAACTTAACCACTTTACGTGGAAAATCTTTAATCAACTTAGCCACATGATTTAAATACATTGTTTCCTGCTGCCCATCACAAATGCATAGATATGCTTTTCTATAGTTGGCCATTTTCATCCCCCTCACTGCTGTTTTGATTTAACAGCTTAGAAAAGTCGATGAAGGGAAGCGCTCCGTAGTTTCCTTTGAAGTAATTGATTAGATAATTATGGTCATTTCTCACTTCTTCAGCGCCAAAATCTGCCAGAGAATAGATGACACTTTCATAGGAATCCGTATCCTTTTCAACGAACCTGATCTGATCTCTTCTGAATATTTTATTGTTTAGATAAATCGGATTGTGTGTTGTGAAAATCAACTGTGCGCCAGCTTTGTTTAAATCACTGTCATTAAAAAGCGCCAAGATCCCTTTAATCAGTTCAGGGTGTATTGCTGCATCGAACTCATCAAGAACAAATACCCCACCCGATTTAAAAAGTTTCTCAAAAGGAATTGCAAAATCAACAAGTTTAAGTGTTCCTCTTGATTCCATGAGCTCTGCCGGTATCACGATATTTTCATCGTGGTATTTATAGATTGAGACAAGCTCCATACTGGATGATTCTTTATCTTCCGACTTGTTTGATTTAAAGGCGATCCCCTGTGGGCCAAAATCTGCATTCTTAACAAACCCATCAAGGATCTTATTCCATGCAAAAAAGTCTTTCTTTGGACTGTCTTCCAATGAAAATGTTAAATTCGTTTTCTTTAGAGTAAAGTCACTCACCACAACAAGCTTTTCTTTAAAGAAGTCCAGTACCATATCCGCCAGCTCATTGCTGATTGTACTTTTAAATGCTCTCGATAAGAACAGCTCAGATTCATCAATGTTTTCATTGATTTTTTTCTCAAACTGTTTGAGCAACTTCTCATCAAATTCAATTATATTCAGCGCTTTTTTGTCTTTGTTGATCTGGATCTTATCTTTTTCTCTCGTATATATGTTAGTCTTTTGGTCAGACTTGTCAATATAGGTCAGAAACTCAGAGACAATACGTCTGGTGTCTTTTTTGAAGGTACTCACTTCAACTTCAAAACCAAACTCTAGCCTTTTTCCCCCATAAATAAAATCAATCTCAAAGCTCATGGGCTTCTCAGATTCCTGATAGGCAAATGGGTAGAGTTCAAGATTCTTTAAGTTTGATATATTCGCCTCAAGGGACCCTGAAAGAACAATGTCTTTCATTACCGCCAAAGACATGATGATGTTGGATTTGCCACTGGCGTTAGCTCCATATATTACTGCTGAAGGTACAACCCTCAAATCATACTCTCTAATGAGATTATCATTAAGCGTGGTTTGTCTGCCTGCTATCATTGAAAGACTGGTCATTTCTTTGAACGACCTGAAATTTGAAAATCTATAATCAATTAACATTGTAAAACCTCCTCTATTAGGATTTCGTTAGTAGTCTTATTATACCCCAACGAGAAGGTTTTTACAACTTTACTTGAGTTTTTTCCTCAAGTTTACCTCATTTTTAATCATTTAAACCTTTTTACTGTCCTTTTGTGTCGATTAAACGCGTTTATTCAGTTTTATTTACTCCCATCCTTATCGCCTCCATCTTTTAGCTGCTCTAAGATGTCTTTCAGCTTCTCTGGAATTGGTAATCCCAGTCTTGTGGCATTTTCAATGATACTGATTCCTTCATTAGACAGATAAAAGAAAATGACTGCCGTCCTTATGGCACTGCCATCTCCTATAATGTTCTGGTCAATGATGTGGGCAACCCCTACCAGAGAAAAAATCACCACTTTCTTGAAAATCCCCTGTGCACCTACATCACTGGATAGATGTTTTTCTAAAACTGAGCAAAGAACACCAGTAACATAATCGATCACTACAAAGGCAATCAATGCATACAAAAACCCATCGTAACCTCCCAAAAAGTAGCCCAGCCATCCGCCCACAGCTGCAAATATCATCTGAACAATATTCCAAATATCTCTCATTGTTTTTCCCTCACTTTCGTAAATTTGTGTATATAAAAAGACGCCCGGAGAAGGACGTCATAGTTTTCATTAGTACGGTGCATAATACACATAGCCACTGGCTTTGGCATAAAACCCATCGCCGGGAATATAGATAGCTCCGTCAAAGGTATCATACTGGCTTGTTGTGAAACCTGGCTGCTCTACCCCTTCCCAATACAGCCCATCATTGGAAACGCAGAGCATACTCTCTTTTAGAAGGGCAAACTTCCCCCAATCCTCCATCCAGATGATGTTTCGTGGATTTGGGATGTTGTTATTGGCCAGGTCTCCTACCCATGAAAGATTGGTCTCTGTAATCTCAGTGGCATCATCATTCAGGACACAGAGCTTCACATAGTATGTGAAATCGCCGCCCACATTCGTGTAGTTGAACTTCATCACAAAGAGGACGTCATTTACAGAGCGGATAAACATATACCGGGTGTCATTCACATCCTCAGGTATGGTCGTGGTCCAAAGACCGGGACTGTCTGAACTAGCTATTGCGATAGATTTGTCTCCACCAACCACGCCCACAAAGTTTCCCTTATGGGTGGTCAAGTATTTAAATATTGGTACCGAAGTTCCATCAGATCCAACCAAGGTCCATGCCGTTCTTTCCTGTAGGGAATCGAAGCTGTAATAGACCGGTGATTTGTAATACCACCAACTGACGATACCAGAGCCTCTGGCCATATCATAAGCACCACAAGTCATGGCATTATAGGCGCCAGGACAATATCCAGCATTATACCAAGTGATACCATCAAATGAAGCGATAACATTGGCAAGGCCCACAATCTTAGCAATAAACACACCATTTGCCGCATATAGGATTTCAGGCTGGCCATGACTCCACCAAGGAACGCTGACAACGGTCCATTGCTTTGTGGTCTTGTTCCAGTAAGACATGTAAGGCGTCTTAGCGTAATAAACTGCAATCTGAGCATTCCCATTATCATAAACGTTAATCTGCTTTTCACTACCGTACTGAGTGTAGCCAAAGTTGTTATAGTACTTCTTGGTCCAGCTTAAAGTCGGAATGGTGAAGATAACTTCCCCCCTGCCACCAAAGGCTGTCCAGATGGCCAGGGTATTATTGAAAATATGATCATAGCTCATGGATTCAGCCCTCCTTTATACTTTCGTGACGCTGGTAATTCGTCCACCGCTATCCACGGTGTAGTTGTATGTTGCTGTTGTTCCGTCAGCATATTCAATATAAAAACTCATCATATCCACTGTTAAAGTGGACACTTCCTTTAATAGAAGCTCCGAGAAAATATTATCCAGTGTGATGCTTGTGATACGCCCCCCACTGTCGGTGGTGTATTGATACTGGGCATGATATTGATGGGTATCGCCCTTTTCCACGGTGTAGGTCACATCAATGGTGGTTTCTGTCACAACAAGATTTGAGACGATGGTATAGGATACCCCCAGGTCATTCACCTGGTTTTGAATGTCATCCACCGAGCTTCCCACATTATTTAAAGAACTTTCTATTCGGTAAAAGGTGTCAGAAATACTAGGTCTATACCTCCCAACTTCCACCCGGATGTTGTACCGGTAGAATGGATTGTATTCCAGGGAAATGATTCTCGTCTTCACATTGATTCCTAGGGAACTAAACACAATCTGCACATTATCTCCCACTGCAAGGTTCAAAAGCTTAAAGAATGAGATGTCATAAGAAGATGCATTCTCCCTGGAATCATGGGATACCGCCACGTTGGTGACATTCTTTGAATCCATCACCGGAATATAGTCGGTACTTCCCCTGTGACTTCGAATGTTGATGTTGTAACCATCGTACTCAATCTCGCCACCAAGGATGGCAATGTACTGCATCAGGGCAGCCCTTCTTGAAACTTCCTGATTGATCTTCATAGTGACACTCTCTGTGAAATCTACAATCCCCACATTAAATGGTGTACCTGAAAGAACCTGAGCAAGTCCCGCAGCCGGATCCCCGGTGAAATCAAACTCTGTGATGTTATACATCTCATGGTTTAGGATATAAGAGACGTGCTCGCAGATCACTGAACAGATGGGAAGGCTGCCCTGAAGACTCTTTGATATCTGAACGATTTCAAAATACTGATCATCCAGCTTGGCGATCTGTTTAACCTTTAGTGCCAGTGCTGATTTTGCCAGCACCGTAAATGAAAGAGTATATTCCCCTTCCAAGGTTTCTCTGACATTGGCACTCATCACTTTTTTGATGCTTTGAAGCAAAGTACTACCCGCATAGATTTCAATCAAGGCTCATCCCTCCTCTCTGTTTTATGATCCTGCTACTCCAAGGTTTCTGACGGTAACGGTGTTTTGATTCCACTGAAGTTGAGCTATGACACGGGTTAAGATGTTGCCATCGATGGTAAGTGGGATGGTCACATCAAAGACTGCACCTTCAGACCCACCCAAACTTCCAGAAACTTGAGAGTTCAGATCCAAATCAAAGTCTGTAGGGATAGCGCCCTGAATGTCTTTTTCAACCCCGCTCATAGCCTCAGTGAAACCTTCTCCGATACCTTCACTCATGTTGGCACCAATACCAGCAAAGACTTTTGAAGGTGAGCGAATGCCAAGTACGCCTTTGACCCCTTTAACAATGCCACCGACCATACTATCCACTTTGCCTTTCAGCCAACCAATCATAGAAGAGATACCATCCCACAGTCCTCGCGCAATATTCTTACCAACATCCATCATGGCTGGAATAGCCCTGGCTAAACCCGTAACGATTGCTGTAATAATTTGAGGTAGCTGTGCCACTAATTGAGGGATGGCACGAATGAGTCCAGCTGCCAATTGAACCGTCAGATTTACACCCATCTCGATGATCTTTGGTAGATTGGTTGTGATGAAAGTAATGATGCTATTGATGATTTGTGGTAAGGCTTGCATCAATGTAGGTAGCGCGTTTAAAATACCCTGTGCCAAACCACTGATAATCTGAAAAGCTGCATCCAGTACCAAATCCAGATTGTTGATTAATGTTGTGGCAATAAGAATCACTGCTTCTACAATAGAAGGAATCAGCTCTGGTAGGGCATCCCCAAGGCCAGTTGCCAAAGTCACAATCATGACAAGGGCTGCTTCCACAAGAGCCGGTAAATTGGCAATGATACCCTCTACCAAGGTTAGAACCAGTTGAAGCGCTCCTTCAGTAATCTGTGGTAAAGCTTCAATCAGTCCACCCACTATGGTCATGATGATATTGGTAGCTGCTTCAATGAGAGTAGGTAGGTTATCCAAAATTCCATTCACAAGGGCTATGATTAGATCTGGAGCCACTTCTGCAATGGCTGAAATAAGCCCTGTGACCACTTCCAGGATTTGAGGAAGAATGATGGCGATCTGTTCAACTGTCTCTTTGGCGCCTTCTTTTAGCTGCTCTGCGGCTCCCTCTTGTCCCGTAATCAGTCCTGTAAGTCCATCTAACACCATGGTGAACCCCGGTAGAAGCTGTGAGGTGATGTTGTTTTTCACACCTGCAAAGGAGCGAGTGAGATTATCCATGGCATCGGTATAATTCACTGCTGCATCCACCGATTCATCACTCATCACCAAACCAAGCTCGCTGGCTTTATTCTTCAAATCCTCTGTACTATCAGCGGTCTGGTTTAAAAGAGCGGATAACTCCACCGAAGCATTTCCTAAAAGGTCGTTGGCAATGGCTGCTTTTTCACCTTCATCTGAAATGCCCTGAAGACCTTTTATGGTCATCTCAAAAACTTCTTCTCGAGATTTCCCTTGAAGGTCTGCCATAGATATACCAAGACGCTGAAACTTCTCGGTGGCAGAAGAACTACCATTAATGGCATCGTCCACGGTATTGTTAAGCTTCTTCATGCCATTTTCCAGGGAGGAGATACTGGCACCATTTTGTGAAAGGACATAGTCCCACTCTTGATAACCTTTTCTGGATAGACCGATTCGCTGACTGGCTTTATCTATCTCATCACCAGCTGCCGCTGCCTCATTGGCCATATCATAGAGCTTTTTACCTGCGGTGACAGCAGCAGTCCCAATGGCCGCCATGGCCACACCAATCCCTGCAGCTACACCCTTCATGACCGAACCTAGCTTTTCAAACTTACCGCCAGAATCATCTGCTATTTTTGCAGAGTCTTTAATCTCATCTCCAAACTTATCCGCTTCTTTACCAGCATCATCAAACCCATCACTAGCCTGATCCAAAGCCTTGTTGTTGTCATCAAGCTCCCGCTCCATTTTGTTAAGATCAGCATTGGCATTGTTTAGCTGAATCTGCCAGGCTTTTGTCCGTTTATCATTTTCCCCGAAGGATTCGGCAGCATTTTTAAGGGCGGCTTCCAGGGTTCCTATTTTGTTTTTCTGGGCATCGATCTCTTTATTTAAGACTTCATTTCTTGCCGTCACTGCCTGTAGCGATTTATCCTGTTTATCAAACTGGGATGTGACCAGCTTCATCTCAGAACCTAGCACTTTGAAATCTCTGTTGATTTCACGAAGGCTATTCTTGAACTCCTTTTCCCCTTCAACCCCTATTTTCAGGCCAAAATTGCTATCACCTGCCATAGTGCCTCACCTCCTTCAGGGCATGAAAAAAGACACCTCATTTGAAGTGTCTTAAAAATGCTGATTGAAATTAATATCCATTGTTCCTTACTCTTATTTTTTCTTCATGAATAATACTTCTGATATTTACTCTTTGGTTTATCCGGCAAGGTCATTTTGATTTTATCCGCATCAATTAATGGATGAACATATGTTTTGATAAAATAACTAGGTGCTTCAAACCCAAACTTATCAGCGAGTTCTTCTCTTGTCCTTGGCGTCCTACAATAGTCTAGAATTTCCTGCTCAAGGTCAGAATTTTCATCCTGGGCAATTGTCTTTTTATAGAAAATCACCTTAAATACACCGCGCCTATCTATAAATACAGGAGCAGGCATATTAGCCTTATTAAGTTCAGCTATAACAGTCGGAATCCCAGAAAATCGATTCTCAGTATCAATCATAATTTCTAATGCACCTGCTAAGTATGGGTTTCTTGTATCAGCTGCTGCTTTTCCTAAATCGTCAATAGTAATTCTACCATACAGTCCCCCAGGGTTTTCTAATTCCAGCCTATCCTCATACATGATTAATCTAATCGGTGAACGCTCTGTATGAACACTGTAATCTCTGTGTATAAGTGCATTCAATATAATTTCTCTAACAGCCTTAATAGGATATTCTGGCTTATCAGCCCTAGTACCCTCTTCTGTAACGATCGTTTTGACTTTCATATTCCTTCGGACAAAAGCCAATGTACTTTCAAGCATCTGAGATATGGTTCCATCGATTCGTTTATTGTCTACAAATCGCTCTCCATCATCACCAAGTTCACCCATCTCTTTTCCCTGCACTACCATCGCAGTAACGCTTAGTTGTGGAAAAAACTCTTGTGGGTATTCACCAAGAAGCATGAGTCCAGCCAAAGTTGGTAAGCCATCTTGACTTATACCTTGGGTTTCCAGAATTCGTTGATCCTCAAGATTAGCGAGATTATTTTTTTGCCTGCGTAATTTTAATAGATACTCAGTCATATTGTCTTTTTTCAAATAAGACATTGTTGCCCGATCAACAGTACGAAGTTCATCATGGATTCTTCGCTTAAAGGCTTCATAACTATATATTTCGTATTCTGTCATAGGTTGATCAGAATCGCCCACACGAATGTAAGATCCTCTTAGCCTTCCAGCCCCTTTATAAAAGCAAGGCTTATCGTAAATGTCACACTCTGAAATCTCTGCACTTACGACTCTCTTTCCTTCAACTGTTGCTACTGTAAACAGAGGCCTAACGACAGGCTCCATTTGTAACGATTGTTCTACTACTTTCTTTTGAAGGTCTTGGGCATCATAAACACCTACCACCTTGTAACCAGAATCTTCATCAATTCCAAATATGATAATCCCGCCGCCAATCTGATTAGAAAAGCTAGATAACGTATCATAAAGCTTAGTTGGTGTACCACCTAATGCCTTTTTTAGTTCTATATGCTGTTTTTCACATTTCTCAGAAGTGATTTCATTAACTAATTGGACCAATTCTTCTTCTAACATCCAAACCCCTCCTTCTCACCTCCAATCATACTATAATTTTATGCAAATATCAATTCTTTATGCAAATTATTTATTTTTTAGGCAAATTAAAATGCTTTTATGCAAATTTAATTGAAATTTTTATAAAAGCATTTCTCTAATTTTTCATTAGTTTTATAAAAACATCTAGATAAGCGCTCGCAAATAAGGCATTAGAATATTCTTGATCTTCAGCAGTTCAGCATATTTCATTAGTTTGTTTAGGTCTCTATCCTTCCTTCTAAAATATCTTTTTAAAGCATCAAGAACAATTTCAATATCCTGGTTGTTTCGATCTTTAAAAATATCACAAATGGTCCTCTCTACATCATAAGTCTTGACCTCATTTCCGAATATTGTTTTTTTGCTGCAGATTCCCACGTCAATAAGATCCTTTTTAACAGTGTGAACCAGCAAGCCCTCTGCTTTTAAGCGAGTTGGATTATATCCATAAGGAACTGTGGCAACGTGCTGAAAGGGTACTCTGTCTGTTAGATCATGTAATAGCAACGCTGATTCGTGAGAATAGATGATTCTAGTGTTTTTCAACTGAAGAATTAACATTTCATCCTCTAACACTTCAGGTAGGATGTACACTCCACGAGCTGCTCGTTCTAATTCGCCATTAAGGACCATTTGTCTAAGATATTCACGATGGATATTATTCTCTTCAACCAATTTTGAAGAGATAATTCCATCATGTTCTTCAATCAGATTTTTTAACTTATCCATGCCTGTCATTGTTATTCACCCCATTTTGACATTTATGCTAATATTAATTACTATTTTAGCATATAAATCAAAATAAGTGTTGGTATTCTTATGTCAGAGCCGCTCGTATACTTTGCCTTATATACGCACAAATATGACACCTATAGCCACGATGGAATCACATCGTCGATCGATAGATTTAGCTTCGGCTTTGCAATCCCAATAAACTGCTTGTGACATTCCCAAAGGTCCATCAGGTATCCAATAGGCATCAGCCACACCTCATCTTCTATTCTGTTAAGGTGGGCTGTGCCAAAGTAGATCAGCCGGGTAAATAGTTCATCGTCACTTACCCGACTACCTCGTTTTTTGAGTCTTCACTCTCCACGTTTCTTTTAGTTCCCTTCATCATACTGGCCATGATGGCGTTCTTGTAGCTTGCCAGATCAAAAGGCGTTGTAAGAAGCTCCACTTCTTCCTCTGTGAGAAGCTCTTTTTTATTGTCCTTATTCCTGATATTGTGAATCTGAATAGACTGATTGGCTAGAAGTGTAATAAGCCACACCACCTCATCCAGTGCCATTTCAAAGTTTTCTGTTTTCATCAGTTTCTCGCCCAGATTTTCAAGACCGCCATAACGTCCAGCAATTGCCTTTGTTGCTTTTGTTGTGAGAATCATTTTGAACTCTGTGCCACCTACATTAATAATTGCGCTTCTATCTTCTGCTGCTTCAGTCAGTTTTACACTTTCATCTACCATATTCATCTACCTCCATTACGATACGATTACTGTTGCTACCTCAGTGGTTACATTATCTGCTCCACTTGAGCTAAGTACACAGTAATAGTAATAAGTGTCTGCAAGCAGATCCGTTGGAATATCAAAGCTTGCTGAAGTTTCTCCATTAATAAGTGTTCCGCCTGAAGAACTATTGATGCTGTTCTCATACCACTGATAAGTAACCGGATTCGAGGTATTGGAGCTTGCCACCACAGATAGACTTCCCGTAATGCTGCCGGCGGTCACTTCTGTTAAAGCTGCGGGCTGAGTCGTGATGGTAATCGCCGGTGTTACCGGAGTAAAGTCCGGTTCATACACAGTTGTAAACCACCCGGAAATAGTAGATGGCGCAACACCGCTATCTCCTTCGGTGACTTCGGCTTTCCATGGGTGTTTGTTCTCCCCATCCAGTTTGTTTCGTCTAAAGACCGTTCCCTCTATGGTGGGACTACTAAAGGTAATGGAATCACCTTTGGTCGCAAGGCTAGTAGCTGGAACGCTGAAGATAACTCTGTAAAGCCAAAAATATCTATAGCGCCCATTGGACTTCTTTGCACGAAACCCGATGGCCACCGGACTTCCTCCATCTTCACTTCTTGATACCACAACATTATTGCTGTCAATTTTGCATCCCGTAAGATCTTGCGCTACCACCGATCCAATGTCATCAATGCCAAGGGTCAGTGCGCCGCTTTTGAATTCCTTGACAACTTCAGACGCACCGTCATCTGCATAAAGAATTGCTTCAATCAGCTCCACACTCAGTTCTGCTGTCATGGCTTTTGCCAGGACTTTGGGTGTACCATAGATTTCGATGCCATTTTCATCTTCAGTGATCTTGGCGTAGTATAGACTATCCAATCCAATTGTTGCCATGTCTTATTCCTCCTTCAAAATAGCTAAATTTAAATCAGCTAAATAATCACTTCATATTCTTTCGCCACATCAATGGCGAAGTGGTGAAAACCAGTATCTTCTTCATATCCGAGATACCTTCTGTCCGTTATAATAAAGCCTGCTCCAAGCAAAACACTAACCACTTCATTTTTTCTAGCCTGATAGTTGCCTTTAGAGAACAAGGAGAGACGAACTTCCTGTAGTTCTGCACTTGGCAGATCATCAGCATAATGATCGAAGATATCGCTCATAGGAATTAGGACCAGATATTCATCCGGAGCCTTTTTACTAAAAACACCTGTTTCAATGGGAATCCCCAAAGGCTCAAGGACCTCGCCTATATCTTTCAAAATACTGTTATACATTTCGCTCGCCCTCCTTATCTTTAGATTTTGCTAATCTCTTCATCCAGCTTTCTTTTCATTGTTTCAATACAGGCATTTCGACTGGCTGTTTTGGCTGGTTTTAAGAATGGTTTAGCGGGCTGACCAGACTTTCCATACTCTAAGATATTGGCAATCTTAGCATTTGACTCTCCGTCTTTTCTAGGTTCATCAAAACCCACCTTAACATTGTAATTCCCGTCTCGATCCACACCAGCCGGCGTAACACCTAGCGCGTCGATTAGCTCTCCTGTCGCTCTTGACGGAAGCTTTGTATCGGTTCCAACGGATGCCTGTAGATTCGCTTTCACTTTGGCTTTCACCACTTCGCCACCAGCTTCCAGGACCTTCGGGATGATTTCATCAGTCTTCTCTGCCAAGGTGGATACTTTTAACAGAAAATCTTCTGGCATTTTAAATGAACAGCGTCCCATAATGTAAAGTCACCTCCTTTAAATGTTAATCCATCAAGCTTTACAGAAAAATTTCTTTCCATAATCCCGTATAATTATTAGTGAGTCTATTTGACTTCTAATCTATTAAGGGAGGAAAAATCATGGAAAAAAATTTAACTCTAACTGCGCTTATCGATGCCTTTATTGTAGAAATGGAACGACTTGACTACAGCAAGTCATTGATAAGGCATGTTAAGAAAGACTGTCGGCGGTTTTTAGAATACGTTCTTGAAACCACCAATCAAGATATTTTCTCTGAAGAAATCGGAGTGCGATATCTTTCAGAAAAATTCAACTACCCAGCACATTATCCCGTAAGAACACCGGACAGAGTACTAGAAGCCGTCCGCTGCGTTCGAAGATTGGGTGAAATGCAATTGTTTGGAGCTTTTCGTAGGCAATGGTCATCACATAAAGAAACCGACTGGTATCTTAACGATAGAAGAATTGTCAATGCCTACTTGAATGGTGTTCAGACTGCCGATCACCGTGAGTCCACTAAAGCATTACGGAAGCACAACATCAAAAGGTTTTATGATTTTATGGGGTTTCGTGGCCTCTGTGGTATATCGGATGTATCAGCAAAGTTAATTTCTGACTATACGCTTTCATTACAAGGTTGTGCGCCAACATCAGTTCAACAGATGCTTTCCACGTTAAAAAATTATTTTCGTTTTCTTTTTCGTAACAGTTACTGCACTAAGGACTGGTCTTCATGCATTCCAAAAGTGAGTGTGAAACAAAATCTAACTATTCCCGCACTTTGGGAAAAAAATGAAATTGAACTCTTGATGAGAAGCATTGATCGCACAAGCCCTGTAGGTAAACGTGATTATGCAGTGATTCTTTTGGCAGTACAACTTGGACTTAGGAGTTCAGATATCGCTGGATTAAAGCTTGAATCACTAAAATGGGATCGCAATGAGATAGACCTAGTGCAATACAAAACGGGAAAAAGATTAATTCACCCCCTTTGTGATGATGTGGGATGGGCTATTATTGATTATTTAAGATATGCGCGCCCCACTGTTGAAAGCGATTTGGTATTTCTAACCGCAAATGCACCATATAGAAAACTAAAATCCCCGTCAGTAAGTTCCATATTAACGAAATACACTCGCTTGTGTGGAATAACTAAGCCTTCTGGAACTACAAAGGGAGTTCATTCACTACGACACGGATTTGCTCGAAGGCTATTGGAGCAAGGAACACCGCTTCCTGAAGTTTCAGATATTATGGGACATGTAAGCTGTTCTTCCACAACACCTTATCTAAAAGTTGATGTTGAAGGCTTGCGAAAATGTACACTTTCGTTACCGGAGGTGATGGAATTTGAATAATTCTCATAAACCACCGGAATGCACATACAGCGGTGTGCTTGCCCAAATATGCAAAGCATTCATCATTGAAAAACGTGCAGTTGGATATGAATACAGATCTGAAGATGAAAGGCTCAGCGAATTTAGTCGGTTCTCAGAAAACTACAATATCCCCTCAGAAACACTTACGGAGGAAGTTGTAAAAGCGTGGATTTCTCCAAGACCGATGGAATCAGATCGTACTCGCTACCACCGATTTTCGATTATACGTCAGTTTGCAGAATACATGATTCGTATGGGGTATGCCGCATATATCCCTTCAAGCTCTGAACTTGGAAAACTGCATAAGAGCTTTGTACCATATATCTTTACACATGAAGAAATTAATCGATTCTTTAATGCTGTTGATTCTATGCAACCATTCGCAAAAACAAGTGCTCCTCGTAGGCATTTAGTTATGCCTGTTTTATTCCGACTTTTGTATTGTTGTGGTCTGCGTCTATCAGAAGCTACTCATCTTCGAGGAAAGGATGTTGATTTACAATCAGGTATACTTACTATCCAGGACAGCAAGTTTGGGAAAAGTCGCTATGTCCCGATGTCTGAAGAGTTAACAACAGTTTGTGCAAAGTATTCCAAAACGAGATTGATTGATGACACGGATGATTGGTTCTTACCTTCACGCGATGGAGGCTATTATGGAAATCGTTCGGTTTACTCTACTTTTCGCAGATTACTATTACAAGCTCAAATCCATCATGGTGGTCGAGGTAAAGGGCCAAGAGTTCACGATTTTCGCCACACCTTCGCAGTTCATTGCTTACAAAAATGGACAGCGAATGGTGATGACATCACAACAGCACTACCATACCTTAGGGAATATCTCGGACATGAACACATAAGCGCTACTGAACAGTATTTACGAATGACCGCAGAAGTTTATCCTGAAATCTCTGCACTTATGCAAGAAAAATACGGATACATCATTCCTGGAATGGAGGTCGTTGTCAAATGAAAACTACCGATTTTGCGGAATGCTTGTCAGTATACCTAACAATGTATCTTCCCGGGGAAGCAGGACTTTCCCAAAATACGATAATGTCATACCGTGACACTTTCAAACTGATACTGTCTTTTTCAGCAGAACACCATAACTTAAATCCTGAAAAAATCACACTAAATGACTTCACTGCTGAGTTCGTCTCTGAGTTTCTTACTTGGCTGGAGCATGACCGAGGATGTAGTGTGTCTACTCGAAACATTAGACTCTCTGCAATAAGAGCATTTGCGAGGTATGCGAGTTTACGAAAACCTGAGTATGTTTTCGAGCATCAAAAAATTCTCGGATTACGCTTTAAAAAGAAACCCGCTCCACTATTGGCCCACTTGTCACCAGAGTTGGTTAGTGCAGTTATTACTCAGACAAATGCAAGAAATTCATATGGAAGGCGTGACAGAGCACTTTTGAGTTTAATGTACGATTCGGGAGCACGTGTTCAGGAAATCTGCGATATACAAGTCAGCGATGTGCGAACACAAAAACCATACACCGTTAAATTAACTGGTAAAGGTCAAAAGACCCGCGCTGTTCCAATTATGGAAAGCACAGCATTACTACTCACAGAATATATTACTGAACAAGGGTTAACAGCTAATGGTAGGGGTGATTATCCACTGTTCCAAAACCATCAACGTCATAAGCTTAGTAGAGCAGGAGTAGCATATATTCTAAAAAAATATTGTGACGCGGCCAGAATTCTTAATCCTGAACTGCCTAAACATATTTCACCACATGTCTTGAGACATTCAAAAGCAATGCATTTACTCCAGGCTGGGGTTAATATGATTTACATTCGGGATTTTTTAGGGCATGTACACGTTGAAACAACCGAAGTTTACGCAAAAGCTGATACTGAGATGCGGCGAAAATCTATTGAATCCGCACAAATACGTATTGACGCTGACCTTCCACAATGGACTGCAGATAAATCTTTGATGCAGATGCTCATCGATCTTTGTGGCAAGGAGTAAATTCAAATATTATGGAAAGAGTTTGAATGAAATATTCAGGCTCTTTCTTCATTAAAGGAGGTGACTTTACATTATGGGACGCTGTTCATTTCAGATGTAATGAAAAGCTTTCCATAACATTTTGTAAGATCCCCGTGCCATGAAATCACCCCCTAGTCCTTCGTGGCTTCTATCTTTTCTGTTGCTGCTTCTAAATAAAATCCCATAATAACCTCAACGCTTAAGACTTTATACTCACCAGTATCACATCGAATGAGCATGCCAGGTTCAATCACCACATCAGGAATCCGTCTGAACTGAAAGGTTGCATTGGCTTTGGTGTAGGCGGCCATATTGGCCC
This sequence comes from Anaerotalea alkaliphila, assembly GCF_010179735.1. Lineage (GTDB taxonomy): Bacteria > Bacillota > Clostridia > Lachnospirales > Vallitaleaceae > Anaerotalea > Anaerotalea alkaliphila. Next base: position 3,202 of record NZ_JAAEEH010000023.1, on the reverse strand, counting down.
ACTTTCTTGAACCGTGCCTTTCATCCCTATACGCACGAACGCTGGCGATGACCTCTTCTCCCTTTGAAGAGAATCCTTCATCATCCTTCATGGGAATCGTATCGATGATGTCGATTCGGGTGTTCATCTTCCCAAAACTCATACCCTTCACCTGCCTTTACTGCCTTTTCCTCATAACCATGACTGCGATCCTTTCGCCTGCCTTTTCGGTAGCATCTTTTCTGACGTTTCCTTCTTTTCTTCACCCATAGCCGTTTCATCAGACCTGCCATTCCTTTCCCATGCGTAGAAGTAGATGGACCGTCTTCCACACCTGCTCTGAAGCACTGACATTGTCATTAAAAAAGCCCCCAGTGGAGCCATCGCGACTCTCATAAAAATGAGAAGCCAGCATAATGACCCCTTGCTCGGTGGCCGGTGACATGGTGTTATCTGTGTAGTAGCCTTCTCCAAGATGCTGATAATTTTCGGTATAACTGATGGCGGCAGCGAGTACACCTTCTAGTAAGGTATCATCCTCATTATGGGTTAGAATGAGATTTGCTTTAACCTTCTCAAGAAGTGCCATCATTTATCACTCGCTTTCCATAAGACCAGCAGCTTTTAGTTTCGCAAGTAGCGCATTGAAATCAGAAACAAGACCAGCTACCTCGGTTGCTGTACTATCTGCTTGAACAGCTGCAGGCTTTAACTCCGTATCACGAAAGGTGATTTTACCTTCTGCAGTTACAGCAAGCTCACCACCGATGACAGTTTTACCGCCACCTTGCTCGGTATAGTTTTTCGTGTTATATCCCATGGTTTTTCCCTCCTTATCAAAGTGAAAGGAAGGCAGCTATGATGGCCACCTTCCCGTTAAATTACTTAGGCTTTCTGCTGAAGTACCTTAATCGCTTCAGGAAGAATCAGCTTCGCATCCAGTCTCTGTGATACAAGGAAACCGACCTGACCATTGGCTGCATACAGTTCGTTCAATCTCTTAAAGGTTCTGCCCTGACGGTCTGCAATCCAGTAGTACTTGAAGTCTCCAAAGAGAATGGTTTTTTCACCGGCTGCGGCTGCAGGCATATACTGAGAAGTCACCACTGGTCGATTGAGAATCGTATCTGGAACTCCTGACTGAATGGATGGCTGCCACAAATACTGCCCCTGACCATCTTTCAGCTTTCTGATGACTTTGATGGTGGCATCATTCACTAGGAATGTAGCATTCTTTCTGTAGGCCGACTTCAAGCTGTGATAAAGGTCCATTACCTCATCGATGGTAATAGCTGTGGCACTTGCTGCCGTAACACCAAGGCTTGCACCACCTGTAGCATTTAGAAGCCCTGTAGGCTTTGCAGTACCGTTACCTGTAATGAAACCTTCCTCTTCAGCCGCCCCGATTCTTCTTGCAAACTCAGCTGCGATATAAGCCTCAAGGTCGAAGTAGCTGTCATTAAGAAGCTCATCAGATACTTTCAGCATGGTTCCAAGTTTGTAGGCGGACAAGGTCACCTGAGTGAAGGCGTCATCACTCTCTGCAAAAGCACCCTCTTCATCCATCCATGCTGCGGATCCGTGACTTGCCACCACAGGAATCTTTCTATCCCCATAGCTGGTCGTGATCACGTTACAAAGATTTCTAAGGACATTAGCTTCCTGAAGTGCCTGAATCAGTTGGTTCTCATATTCATCCGGTACAAGGAAGCCACCTTCTGAATCTGTACCAATCTGCAGAGCGTTTTGAACGGAAGGGTTCATCTTGTTTCTCATGGCACCCCAAAATGCACTCTTATAGGCATCGGACGCTCTACCTGTTTTTTCTTCGGTCATCTTCTCAGGTCTGGAAGCTAGGGGTCTTGTGATGGCGGCTGAAAGCTCTCTGTCCATCATTTCCTGACGCTCAAGGCGCTCGATTTCCTTACCCAGGCTGACCACTTCATCCTCCATCTTTTCATAAACTGCATTGTCTTCTGGTTTGATTAGACCATTTTCCTGACGATGTTCATCAAGGAATACTTTCGTCTGCTCCCAAACCTTGGCACGTTTCTCTCTTAGTTCTTGAATTTTACTCATATTCATTACCTCCAATTTTTAATCAGCTCCAGCCGTCTTTCCAGCTGGGCAATAGGGATCTGGTTTACTGAATTGTCAGGATCCTTCAAATCGTCTTCACCTTGTGTTTCAGGATCTGCACTCTTTTCCGGCTCCTTTGTTTTACCACCATCATCAACATGCGCCTTAAGGTACTTCATCCTCGCCTGAATACCAGGGAGTTTATTTCTTAGAGCGTTTGTCACTGTCATCTGGTCAAAGATAAAACCACCAGCACCCTCATCTACCGGCTCTGATTCATAGAGAATCTTGTCGGCAAACTTAAGCTCGATGGCTTTGTGGGCACTCATCCAGGTTTCAGCGTCCATCATGTGTGCTATTTTCGCTCTGGAAAGTCCCGTCTTTGTCTGATAGGCATTGATAATACTCTCCTTCACTTCACTTAGCAGGTTAATCCCCACCTGTAGATCCGCCACCTCACCAGCAATAAGCATGGCTGGGTTATGAATCATAAACACTGACAGCGGAGAAACACACACCTCATCTCCTGCCATGGCAATGACTGAAGCAGCACTTGCTGCAAGACCATCCACATGGACACTAACTTTACCGGGATACTCTTTCAGCATGTTGTAAATCTGTGCAGCAGCAAAGGTGTCACCACCTGGTGAGTGTATCTTTACAACAATGTCATCCGCCGACGGACCACTATCATAAAGCTCTGTCTTGAATTGTTTAGGGGTGATGTCGTCATCAAACCAAGAAGACTCTGCAATATAACCTTCAAGATGCAGGGTTCTCACAGGAGACTCTTCAGCTTCATTCACCACCCAGCGCCAAAATTTATCCATCAAATCGACCTCCTTTTTGGGCATAGAAAAAGCACTCCCCATCTTGAGAAATGCTGTTGATACCGCTCGTTAATTTTGTAGTTGTCCACAGTAATTGGCCAAGTTATACACTTATCATCATGGCGCATCACCACCACTCTCATCCAGGGCTTTCTTTGCATAGGCCTTATGCGAAGCTAAACATTACGCGTTTTATGGAAAGTAAGTGATAATGTTGAGTAAAAAGAAAAGCACCGTTAAAAATCGATGCTTTTCAATCTTTACAGAGTCACTTACTTCACATTATTTTTTAGTGCTAAAATTTCTTAACCACT
>NZ_JAAEEH010000022.1 GCF_010179735.1 Anaerotalea alkaliphila | reverse complement strand
GCTGCACGGCGCCTCCGCCGGTGTCCGTCCCTCCCGTGTCCTTGGAGCCGCAGCCTGCGAACAGGCTTGCCGCCAGGATGAGTGCCATGAGCATTGCAAGTTTTGCCTTCATAATGTATCCCCTTTCCTATGTCTGTGTGTTTCCTTCCAACCGGCCCTGGCCATTTCAGCACATTGCCTTTTGAAAAGCTTTTCATAAACATCATATTGCTTTATGCTCCAAATGTCAAGGGATATTTCCGGTAATTCCACTAAATATTTTCGGATTTCTCCAGCAAAACGGGCATATCGCTGGTAAAGTAGGGTAAAGTCCGGAAAAGGGCAAAAAAAGGGATGCTCCCCGCTTTTCACGGAGGCATCCCTCACTCTTTCGTCGCCCCTTTCCCCAGCCCCTGCAGCCCGAAATGCAGCCAGACCGCCGTCAGGGCGAAGGAGAAGAAGTCTGCGAAGGGGGCCGCGTGCAGCAGCCCCTCCAGCCCCCACAGCCGGGGGAACACCAGCAGGGCGGGTACCAGCAGGAGCAGCTGCCGGGTCAGGGTCAGGAACAGGGCGGACCGGTACCTGCCGGTGGCCTGGAAGAAGCTGGCCCCCACGATCTGGACCCCCACCACAGGCATCAGCAGCAGCCAGGCACGGATGGCCCTGGCCCCGAAATGGAGCAGCTCCGGCTCCCGGTTGAAGAGCCCCACCAGCTGCTCCGGGAAGATCCTGGTGACGATGTAGCCCGCCGCCACCATCCCCGTGGCGGCCGCCAGCCCCAGCCTTACGGCCTGCTTCACCCTAAGGTGCTTCCCTGCGCCGAAGTTGAAGCTCACGATGGGCTGCAGCCCCTGCCGCAGGCCGATCACGGGAAGCAACAGGAGCATCTGCAGGCTGTTCACGATCCCCATGGCCGACACGGCGACGGCCCCGCCGTAGACGAAGAGGCTCTTGTTCAGGATGGCGTTGAGCAGGCTGTTCGCCACCTGAAGGGAGGATTCCGGAAGCCCCAGGACGGCGATCCTGCCCACAAGCCCCGGTTCGGGCCGCAGGTGCCGGAGCCGCAGCTTGCTCCGGCTCCTTTTCCCCAGGAAGTAGGACACCACCCAGGCATAGGAGAGCCCCTGGGCCAGGACCGTGGCCAGGGCCGCCCCCGCCATGCCCATCCGGAGTCCGAAGATGAAAACCGGATCCAGGAGGATGTTGGTCCCCGCCCCCAGGAACATGGTCTGCATGGCGATCTTGGGGTTGCCGTCGGCCCGGATGAAGTTGTTCAGGCCGATGCTGCCCATCTGGAAGACGGCCCCGAAGAGGACGACCCGCATGTAGGCCACCGCATGGGGCAGGACCGTCCCCCCGGCGCCGAAGGCCGCAAGCAACGGGCGGACGAACGCCTGCCCCAGGAGCAGGAACAGGACTCCGGATGCCGCCAGCAGGGTGAAGGCGTTCCCCAGGGCGTGCTCCGCCGCCTCCTGCCTCCCCTCCCCCAGCCGGATGGAGAAGATGGTGGCGCCCCCCAGTCCGAAAAGGATGCCCACGGAGAGCAGCAGGATCATCAGGGGGAAGGCCACGGTGATCCCCGCCAGGCCGTCAGCCCCCAGGTCGGGGCTGTTCCCGATGAAAATCCTGTCCACCACGTTGTAGAGGGAGTTCACTGTCATCCCCACGATGGCAGGCAGGGAGAACCGGACCAGCAGCTTGTGGATCTTTTCCACCCCCAAAGGGTTCACATAATCCAAGGGAAGCCCTCCCTCCTATTTCCGGTTCATCAGGGTCAGCCCCTTCAGGAAGCTCCTGGCGTACTTGTCCAGGCAGACCCGGTAGTTCTTGTGCCCCTCGTTCCGCAGGAGGGCGCCCAGTTCCCCTTTCGTAACCTTCACCCCCGCCTTGGCGTAGACGGCCAGCATCTCCTCGCTGGTGAGGGCGAGGGCGATCTTCAGCTTCTTCAGCATCAGGTTGTTGGGGTTCTTCCCCTCCTTCAGGCTGAGGGGGGGCGTTTCCGGCTCCCCTTCCCGCCGCTCCTGGGGTCCCCGCCTGAAGACGATCAGGCCGTTCAGGAAGGACTCCAGCATGGGGTTGGTGCACTTCAGGTAGTCCTTGGACTCCTGGGAGCCGTCGTCCACGAAGTCGTAGCTCTCCTCCGTCCTTGTGAGCAGCTTCTTCAGCTCCTCCGGGGTGGTCTCCACGCCTCCCAGCTTGAAGATCTTCAGCATGTCGCTGTTCTTGATGTCCAGCGCGTAGCGCAGCCGGATCAGGATGTCGTTGTTGTCCATAGGTCACCTTTCCTTTTTCGTTTTTTTGTCTTTTTTGTCTTTGGAAGTCCCCTGCGCGTTTACGCCTCAGGGGGCGGTATGGTAGAATAAGGGTGTCGGAAGCATCATCACGGAGCATGAATGGAGGTATCTTATGGCTAAGATCATCATGGGAATCAAGGTCGACCACCGGCAGGTGGAGGCCGCCAAACTCCAGCAATTGTTGACGGAATACGGCTGCATCATCAAGACCCGCCTGGGCCTGCACAACGCTTCGGAAAAAGGGACCGAGTGCAGCGAGGACGGTCTGATCCTCCTGGAGTTCATCGCGGATGCGGATGCGGACGTGGGGGAACTGGAAGGCAAGCTGGGAGGACACGCCGGCGTGCATGTGGAGAAAATGGTGTTCTGACCTGGTAAGGAAAGGGGGCGCTCCCGGGGGACCGGAGGCGTCCCTTTTCCATCCACTCGGCCTTTCCTACAGTCCCAGGGCCCTCCCATAGATCCTCCGGACGATGTCCGGCTCCTTCCCGGCGGGGTCCTGGGCAATGTTCCCGGTGACGCCGGCGCACAAGGTCTCCAGCTGCCCCTCCCGGATCCCCAGCGCCTCCAGGGTCGTGGCCATGCCGACGGCCTCCAGGAAGTTGCATACGCTCCCCTCCACCTCCTCCCGGCCGGCACGGGGCCTGCGGTCGAGCAGGGACGCCAGGGTGTCCCAGGCCTCGGGAGAGGAGGCGTAGCCGTGGTGGACCCAGGCCGGGTAGAGGGCCGCCAGCCCCCGGGGATGGCTCGTGTCCGTCAGTGCCCCCACGGGATACTGGAGCCGGTGGGGCAGGCAGGTGCCGGCGCCGGCCAGGTTCACCCCCATGAGCATGCTGGCGTAGCTCATCCGGTCCCGGGCCTGGCTGTCCCGGGGTTTTCGGACAAGGGCAGGCAGGTGGAGGGAGACAATGCCCAGGGCCTCCCGGGAGAGCATCCGGGTGAAGGCGTTGGCCCGGGTGGAGAGATAGGTCTCCACCCCATGGGTGAAGATGTCGAAGCCCGTCTCCCGGGTGGTCCCCACCGGCAGGTCGTCCGTGAAGGCGGGGTCCACGATGGCCGCCACCGGCAGCAGCTGGGGCCCCCGGATGCCCCCCTTGAACCCCTGGGACGGGGCGCTCAGGATGGCCCCCATGCTCAGTTCGCTCCCGGTCCCGGCGGTGGTGGGGATGGCCACCAGGGGCAGGACGGCTTCCGGCAGGGGCTTCCCCTCCAACAGGTAGGGGCCGATCCCCTCCCCGGCCCGGATGCCCGCGGCAACCGCCTTGGCGGCGTCCAGGGCGCTGCCGCCCCCCAGTCCGATGACGGCGTCGGCGCCCGTCTCCAGCCCCAGCCGGATGGCTTCGTCCACCTCCTCCACCTTGGGGTTGGGGCTGACCCCCTGGAAGAACCGGACGCTTTGGACGCCCCCGTTTTTCCTAAGGAGGCCCTCCAGCCTGTCCAGATGCCCCCCCTCCCGCATGGCCCTCCTGCCGGTCACCACCAGCAGGTTCCCCCGGAGGATGGCTGCTTCCGCCTGGAGGGCCTCCTCCAGGATTCCCCGCCCGAAATGGATGCGGGTGGGGATGGATAGGTTGAATTTTTCCATGGATTCCTCCTCTAGTTGTAGATGACGGCGCTGCTTTCCTCGAAGGCCTCCAGGATCTCCTGGGTCTTCAGGCCGTAGGCGCCGCTGGTGTCGTAGTCGTCCAACCCCCGGAGGGTGTCCACCACCCGCTTGATGTAGGGCATCTGGACATGCTCCAGGGGGTCGAAGGCAAACTCCCGGACCCCCTCCTCCCCCTCCAGCCGCACCGGATCGTTGGACAGGATGGACAGGGAGAGGGACCCCGTGCTGCCGACGATCCTCAGCTCGTCTTGGTGGCCGCCGCCGTTGAAGGACAGCTGGAGGGTCCCCTGGACCCCGTTCCTGAACCGGATCATCCCCGAGGTCACGTCGTTGACCTCGAAGACCTGCCCCTGGTTGGTGGAGAGGCCGTGGGCGCGGTCCACCTCTCCGAACAGGAACAGGAGGATGTCGATCATATGGGACCCGACGTCGAAGAGCAGCCCCCCTCCGGCGACCTCCTTGTCCAGGAGCCACGCCCGGTTCGGGTCCAGTTTGGGTTCCGGGGACACGTAGAGATGGCTGAAGGAGCGGACCTTCCCGATGGCCCCGGATTCCAGCAGCTCCTTCACCTTCCGGAACTTCTCCTGCCCCCGCCGATAGTAGGCCACGAAGAGGGGGACCTGGCGCTTTCGGCAGGCCTCGACCATTTCCTTGCACTGCTCCACGGTGGTGGCCATGGGCTTCTCCACATAGACGGCCTTCCCGTACTTGGCGGCCTCCAGGGTGTAGAAATGGTGGCACTGGGGCGGGGTGGCGATGTAGACCGCGTCGATGGAGGGGTCCCGCAGGATCTCCAGGTAGTCCGTGGTGTATTTGGGGACCTGGTGCCTCCGGGCGTAGTCCTTCAGCTTCTCCTCGTCCCGCCGCATCACCGCCGCCAGATGGGAGCCCTCCAGCTTCTGGAAAGCGGGTCCGCTCTTCTTCTCCGTCACATCACCGCAGCCGATGATGGCAAAATTGATTGTTTTCATGGTTGCCTCCTTTCCCGCAGGATTTCCGGCCGGAAGTTCCGGACCGGACCGGCGTAAGGCTTTCCTCTTTCCATATTGTGGCGCCGCCCCCTGTAGGTGACGGCCGATACCGGGCAGAAGTTGTAGCACCGCAGGCAGAGGATGCATTCCCCCCGGGCCCGTACGGCCCCATCTTCCCAACGGAGGTTCCCCACGGGACAAAGGCGGATGCAGCGCCCGCAGCGGATGCAACGGTCCATGTCCACGCCCACGTCGTCTTGCCAACTTTCGAAGCTCCACCGGAAGGGCACCCGCTGGATTCCTCCCGACAGCCGGGAGAGGGGGTTGCAACCCTTCCGCCGGGGACGGTCCTTTTGGATCCGGTCCGAAAGCCGCAGCACCCGCCGGCGGGCCCTGGCCAGGACCGGATTGATCCGCCCCTTCTCGTTGGTGTAGGGCAGGAACCAGGTCGGGGTCGTGCTGATGTTGTTGGGCATGAGGAATTGCTCCGTCCACCGGATGTCGAACCCCTTATTCCGCAGCATGGCCGCCCCCACCCGGGCCCCGTCCCCGCTCCACATCCACTGGGTGCAGAAGACGAAGACCCTCTTGCCGGGGATTTGGGGAAGCCCTTCCAGGAACGCCTCCATGGGCCGGGGCAGGTCGGAGCCGTAGACCGGATAGCCCGCCCCCACCAGGTCGGCCCCCGCCAGCAGCCTTTCCGTCTCCCCGGCCTCCAGCCCCTCGATGGAGCGAAGCTCCGTTGGAATCCCCCGGACCTCCAGGGCCCGGGCCAGTTCCCGGGCCACCCACCAGGTGTTCCCGGTTCCGGAAAAAAAGAACAGCACCGCTTTTTTCACCCTGGCATCCTCCCTTCCCTACAGGCCCGCGATTTCCTTGCCGTAGGCCAACGCCGCCTGCTGCCGGTCCCCGTCCGGGTTCCACAGGCACTTGAACCCTTCCCCGTGGACCTGGAAGCCCCCGTGGGCCAACATCTCGTTCAGGAGCTTGGTGGACTCCCCGCTCCAGCCGTAACAGCCGAAGGTGGCCGCCTTCTTGTTCTTCAGCTTGAGCTCCTGGAGCATGTGCAGGAAGCCCGCCACCGAGTGCAGCACCCCCCCGTTGCAGGTGGGGGAACCCACCACCACCGTCTTCGACCGGAACACCTCCGCAATCAGGTCGTTCTTGTCGCTTTTCGCCAGGTTGAACACCATGACCTCGCATTCCGGGTCGGCCAGCCCGATCCCCTCGGCGATCCCCTCGGCGAGGGTCCGGGTGCCGTTCCACATGGTGTCGTAGAGGATGGTGATCTTGTTCTCCTGGTAGTCCGCCGCCCATTCCCCGTACTTCTCCACGATCTGCAGGGGGTTCTCCCGCCAGAGGATGCCGTGGCTGGTGGCGATGATGTCGATGTCCAGGTTCATGGACTTGATCTCCCCCAGCTTCCGCTGGAGCATCTTGCTGAAGGGGGCCAGGATGTTTGCGTAGTATTTCAGCGCCTCCTTGTGGAGGTCGCACTGGTCCACCAGGTCGTTGTAGAGCCTGTCGGAGGCGTAGTGCTGTCCGAAGGCGTCGTTGCTGAAGAGGATGTTGTCTCCCGTCAGGTAGGTGGCCATGCTGTCCGGCCAGTGGAGCATGGGCATCTCCACGAAAACCAGCTCCTTCCCGTTCCCCACGTCCAGCCTGTCCCCCGTCTTCACCACCTGGAAGTTCCAGTCCTGGTGGTACTGCCCCTTCAGGGACTTCACCCCATTGGCCGTGCAGTAGACGGGGGTGCCGGGGATCCGCTTCAGCAGCTCCGGCAGGGCCCCGCTGTGGTCCACCTCCCCGTGGTTGGCGATGATGCAGTCGATCTGGTCCAGGTCGATCTCCCTTGCCAGGTTCTCCACGAACTCCCCGGCGTAGGGAAGCCAGACCGTGTCCACCAGCACGTTCTTCTCCTCCTGGATCAGATAGGAGTTGTAGGTGGAGCCGTGGTTGGTGGTGTACTCGTCCCCATGGAACCTCCGAAGCTCCCAGTCGACCTTCCCCACCCAGCTGACGTTGTTCTTGATCGTCTTCTTCATCCTTCCGTTCTCCTTTCGGGTCCTTCCATGTGTCCGGCCCCATCGGCCGGTCCCTGCTTCCATTGTATCACAAACGGAAGGAAGGGGCATTCCCCAAGCATGGAAAAAACCGCCCCGGGGGATTCTAGTCCCGGGGCGGTTCCTGTTTCCTTTTTCCGTTTTGCCTACTGCACTTCCATGCTGCCGGTCACGCTGCCGGTCTCATGCACGCTTGCGGAGTCCATGTATTCCTGTGTGGCGAAGTACACGTTCCCGTCCACGGTGGCGCTGGGGCCCACTTCGAAGCCGTTGGCTTCCACATGGACGTCCCCGACGAAGGTTCCTCCCTGGATCCGGAAGTTCTCGCTCCTAACGGTCATCTTGGGCGCCGTCAGGCTGAAGGAAGCGGTGATGTTCCTGTCCTCGTCCTGGGTGTAGAGTCCAAGCTTCCGGTAGATGTCGCCTGTGGTGTCGTCGTTGTTGTAGAAGAGGCCTTCCACGACGATCTCCTCGTCCACGGTGATGTCGTTCAGGGTGGCCACGATCCAGCTGCCTTCCGCGCCCAGCCCGTCCACGACCGCCTGGGCACTGTCCACGATGGAGGCGGTGGTCACCGCGTCCGGGGTTTCCCCCCCATTGGTTTCCGCAGGGGTCTCCTCTTTCTTGCCGCATCCTGCAAAGATCGCCAGGACCAGCAGGGAAGCCGCTATGATTGTCAAGCTCTTTCTCATTCTGTCTACCTCACTTCTTGATTATGTTCATTGGTTTGGGACAGGTCATATTATAGCATGCTTCTATGTTTATTACAAATCATTTGACAAAATTTCCACAAAGGCCTGCAGCAGGATTTCCTGGAGCTTTTGGATCCGCAGGGCCGCCTCCCGGTCGGGTTCCGCCGTCCGGGGATCGCCGGCCAGGTACAGGGCCCGGTTGACCTCCAGTTGGATCCACGGCAGGCGGCCGGTGCCGTGCTCCCGGATGGTCCAGCCTCCCCGGAAGGGCTGGTTGATGGCGACCAGGGGCACCGAAGGGTCCAGGGACAGGCCGGGGGTGTTCCTCAGGACGGCTTCCAGGGTCCTTGCCAACACCCGGACCAGGACCGGGGGGGCCGTCACCGGTCCGTCCAGCACCTCCCCCCTGGCGTCCCCCCGGTTCCCCAGGCAGATGTACGGCCTCTGCTCTCCGGGATGGGAGGCGGCGGCGGGGGCCTTGTCCAGCATGGTGTGGCAGTCCAGCGCCAGGCGGACCCCTTTTTTCAGGGACGCCCCCTCCAGGAGCCGATGGTAGGGCCGGTAATGGGCCTCCAGCAAGGATTCGACCTGGACCTTGGTGAGGCCCCTTGGATTCAGCCAGACGGGCCGGCCTTCCACGGTGACGGTCTTCACCACCCCGTCGGGGTTGGCGGGAGGCCGGTCGTCCTCGGCCCTGTTCACGTCCAGCACCGCCCGTGCCACCGGAAAACGGTGGTGGGCCAGGACCCGTTCCGGGAAGCCGTAGAGTCTGTCCGACCAGGTGTCCCCGTCCCGCAGGATCTCCGGCAGGTCCAGGCGGCAAAAGGGTTTCAGTTCAGGCGGGACCTCCAGCCCCCCGTGGGGGACGGAGACCAGCAGGGGCAATCGTTCTTTCACATCTCATTCCTCCTCCAGCAGGAAAAGCGCCAGCAGCAGGGCACGCTGCAGCAGTTCCCCGCGATGGATGCATTCGTTGGGGGTGAACATGTCCTTGCTTGCGGGGGAGACCCCGCAGACCACAGGGATGCCCGGGGGGACTTCCCCCGCCGCCGTGGGCAGGAGGCCGGAATCCACGCCGAAGGGCAGGCCCCATTCCTCGCTGATCTTCTGGAGCCGCCGGGTCATGGCTTCCGTGGAGGCGGAGCGGTTCAGGGGGGGCCTCTCTTCCAGCTTCTGTATGAAGACCTTCACCTCCTCCGGCCCTTCCGCGGTGAACAGGGCCTGCAGCCGCGCCTCCGCCTGGTCGGCCAGCTCACCGTCCAGGAAGGCGATGTGGACCGTGGCCCGCACCCTGTGGGGAAGCAGCATGCTGTAGCGCTCCGACTGCACCTCCTGGACGGCGATGGTGAGCCTTTCCTCCTCGCGGCTCAGGGCGCTGACCTTCTCGGCCCGGCCCAGGAACCAGCGCATCACGTCGGGGGTGGAGGTGTGGGCCCCCGTGCGCTGGAAGCTTCCCTCCACCACGATGCTGAGCTTCCTGGAGCCCCGGTGCTGGTCTACCACCCTTCCCCCCAGGAAGCCCGGCTGGAGGACCACCACCCGGCTCGCCTTGGAGGCCGCCTGATGGAACAGGCCGCTGCTGTAGCGCATGCCCCTGCCCTAGTCCGTATAGAGGAAGACCCCCAGCTTCTTCTCCTGCAGGCAACCCGTCTGGTCCAGGGCGCCCAGGGCCTGGAGGACGCAGGTGATCCCCGCCCGGCTGGAGGCGATCCCTTCCCCGTAGAGCCATTCGGGGTCCCGCCGGTAGGGGATGGGATAGCCTCCCTTTCCGTCGTGGGGGACGTCCACGGGAGCCACCAGCAGGGTCCCCCCTTCCAGCCCCGCCTCCGTCTCCCAGGTCCATGCCGAGCGCTTGTTGGTGAATTCCCCGGAGAGCCTGAGTCCCAGCCCTTCCAAGCGTTGCTCCAGCATCTTCATCATGGTGCCCAGCCCCACCGGGTCTCCGGTCCAGCTGGCGATGTTGGTCCAGTCCTTCAGCTCCTCCTCGATGCCGTCCCGGTGCTGGGTGAGATGGGTGAAGGCGGCGGTCTTGGCGTCCCCGAGGAGCGGGGTGGTGTCGTCCCCGGTGGCGATGGGGCCGAAATACCGGAGGCTGGCGACCTCGATCAGCTTGTTGACCAGTTTGGGATAGTCCAGGCCCACCTGCTGGGCGGCGAAGACGTAGGAACCGTCGGGTCCCAGGCTGGCCATGGAATTCACCTCCAGGATGTAGGGGTTGTTTTGGGCGTCCAGCCTGAAATCCACCCGGGCGCTGTCGAAGCAGCCCAGGGCCCGGAAGGTCTCGATGGCCAGGGACTGGACCTTGGCGGCCGTTTTCCCGTCCAGGGGGGCGGGGCAGATTTTCTCCAGGGTCCTGCCGCTGATGCCCTTCTTGTCCTCGTAGGTGTAGATGCGCTCCCCTTCCTTGAAGACGATCTCCACCGGCGGCAACGGCTCCACCGGGCTGTTCCCCAGCAGGCCCACGTTGATCTCCCTTCCTTCGATGTACTCCTCCACCAGGGTGGGGGACCTGTACATGTCGTAGATCGTCCGAACCCCCTCCCGCAGCTCCCGGTCGTCGTTCACGATCTTGAGGCCGAAGGAGACCGCCTCGTCCTTGGGCTTGACGATCAGCGGATAGTGGAGGCCCTCCTGGAGGGGCAGGGGGAAGTCCGGGTTCTCCAGGACCGCGAACTTCGGGGTGGGCAGCCCCTTCTGGAGAAGCACCATTTTCGTGAGCACCTTGTCCAGGGCCACGGCGTGGGTCTCCGGCCCGGAGCCCACATAGGGGATGCCCAGCATTTCCAGGATTCCGGGGATGTGGGTGTAGCGGGCCCTCCCCTGGATTCCGTAGCTCAGGTTGAAGACCAGTCCCGGCCGCTCCCCGGAAATCACCGTGGGCATGAACTCCTCCAGGGCGAAGATGATGTTCTTGTCCCCCTCGAAGGTCTCCACCTGGTGCCCCCCCTCCTCCAGGGCCTTCTTGATCCTGTCGATGGTCCCCATTCCGTACTTCTCCCTGTTGGGCTTTCCGAAGAGGTTGATGACCGCCTTGCTGTCCCGGTTGTAGATGATCGCTATCTTCATTTCTTTCCCCTTTCCTGGACCGCTCCTGTTTTCATTCCGCTTTCCCGTTTGCCGGCCCCAGAGTCCGTTTCCCCGCCGCCGGCCCCCGGGCCGTGCCGTCCCTCCGGGGGTCGGAAACCCCGGCGAAGGACCCTCCCCCGGCCTCGGGCAGCTCCACCGCCTGGACGCACCCCATGTAGAAGCTGGAGGGGCCCCGGTCGCTGACCTGGAAACCCGCATCTTCCAGGGCTTCCACCACTTCCGGCCGGTGGATCCCCCTCTCCACCATGACTTTTCGGACGCTCCCCGCATGCAACCGGGGGGCCCTGATGGCGCCCTCCAGGTCCTGGCCTGCGTCCAGGACCCGGGTGAGCACCTGGCTGAGGGCCGTGGAGATCCGCTCGCTTCCCGGGCTGCCCAGCAGCAGATGCGGACGGCCGTCTCCCCGACGGACCAGGGTGGGGGCCACGCTGCTGTAGGGACGGCCTCCCGGCACCAGATAGTAGGGATGCATCATGTCCTTGTAGTTGAAGGCGCTCATGTAGTTGTTGTAGAAGAAGCCCAATCCCGACGCCATGGTTTTGGAGCCGAAAACCAGCTCGATGGACTGGGTGATCCCCACCATGTTCCCGGCGGCGTCCGCGACGGACAAGTGGGTGGTCTCTCCGGCGGTGGGGGGCGGGCTGAAGCCTTCCCCTTCCGGGAGCTGCAGGACCTTCCGGATCCGGCGGACGATGGGCGCCGCGTTGTCCTTGCCCGTCATCCGCCTGTCCGGCATCTGGGGGTAGAGCACCGGATCCACCGGGAAGCGCTCCCGGTTCATCAGCGCGGCGTGGAAGGCCAGGGCCAGGATGAGGTAGAACCGGGGGGTGTCGGGAGCCAGCTCCCGGGGGGTGAAGCCTTCCAGGATGTTGAGGATTTGGAAGAGGGCCCGGCCTGCCCCCGGGGGTGGGAAGGTCTCCAGCCCGTATCCCCGGTAGCTTCCCTTCAGGGGTTCCCGCTGGACGGGCAAGGGGACCTTGCTGAGGTCCACCTGGGAGATCCAGCCCCCCCGGTCCTCCATGTCCTGCAGGATCCGTTCCCCGATCCCTCCCAGGTAGAAGTCCCTCCATCCCTTTCCGGCCATTTGCCCCAGGCAGGCTGCCAGCTGGGGCTGGCGGACCGTCTCCCCGGCCTTGCGGGGGGCGCCCTCCCGGAAGAACACGGAAAGGACACCCTCGTCCTGGCGCAGATGCTGGCTCTCCCGACAGAGCAGGGTGTGCTGCAGGGCGGAGAGCCTAAACCCCTCCTCCGCCGCCCGGATGGAGGGCCTCAAGACCTCCTCCAGGGGAAGGGTCCCGTAGGTTTCCAGCAGGTAGCCCAGGGCCGCCGGAGTGGAGGGCACCGTCGCGGACCTGAGCCCCTGCTTCAGTGGCTGCCCCGGAAGGCGGGTGGGGTCCACGCCGAAGGGGGCCCGGGAGGACCCGTCCAGGGCGATGGTCAGGGGGTCCCCCCCGGCGGCCCTATGCAGGAGGATCATGCTCTGCCCCCCCAGCCCGGAGGCCTGGGGCTCCGTAACCCCCAGGCAGAAGGCCGCAGCCACCGCGGCGTCCACCGCGTTCCCCCCCTTCTCCAGCATCTCCACCCCCGCTTCCGTTGCCCAGGGGGATGCGGTGGACACCATCCCATGGGGGCTTGTGGCCGCTTTTCCCTTTGATTTGCTCATCGCTTGCACCCGCTTTCCACAGGGAGGGGACCTCCCCTTTTCTTCAAGTATAGCATGCCCCGAAACAAATTAATATCTTTCTCCTGCGGTATTTACTTGCGCCCCCATCCGGAATATAATGGAAGAATCTTAAGGAAATCCCACGGATTGGAGGTGTTGTCATGGAGAACGGACCCCTTTCCAGAAACCGTTCAAAGCTTGGGTGGCCCGCCATCCGGAACTACCTTTGCACCTACGCTCCGGACCGGTCCCTGGACCTCTCCTGGATGTCCGCCTACGACGCCATGATCCTCGAACCCGAAGCCGTTTCCCTGGAGACGCTGGAGGCCATCCGGAAGCGGAATCCGGACGCCTTCCTGATCGGATACCTCTCCGTCGGGGAGACCCACACCCTCCGCAGGGATCCCGGTGGACATCCCCTGGACATCTACTTCACCGGGGAGGACGGGAAGCCGGTCCAAAATCCCAGCTGGGGGTCCTGCTACGTGGATGCGGGCAAGCCCCTCTGGCACCAGCTTGTCCTGGAGATCGACGCCGTGTTCCCGGACAAGCTCCTCCTGATGAACCGGGGCTTCCATCTGCTCCAGGGGGGCCAAAGCGACGTCTCCGCCTCCATCGACGGCATCCTGTTCGAGAGCTACACCGCCACCTGGTATCCGGACTACCACCTCTATCCCCCCGGGGAGAACGACTACAACTGGACCGAGGCGGTTTCCGACCGGCTGAACGCGATCCGCTGGCGGCACAACCCGGACGGGACCGTGATGACCGGGGACGACGGCCAGCCCCTCCCCAGCAGCACCCCTTTCAACGTCCTGGCCCATGACTACGCCGCCCCCAGCCAACTGGAGACCATGCAGCAGTGCGTGGACCGGGCGTACGCCAGGGCTTTCGTGCCCTCCCTGGGGACCAAGGACCTGACCGAGGCGCCCTACGACTGGAGGTCCCTGGTTGCCCCCAAGGTTGCCTGGGGCAGCGCGTTGGATTTGAAGAACGTCTACTGGTAGGCAAAGGAAGAGCCGCAACCCATACCGACCGGGTTGCGGCTCTTCGCTTTTGTTCTACACCAGGAAAGTTCGTCCAAGCTTGTTTGGGACAAACTTTCCTGGTGTGGTCTGAATGCATACGAAGTATGCTTTCTTACGGGACCGGCCCGGCCTTCCTCATACCATCCGCCGTTCCTGCAACCTCCGGAGCTCCCTGGGGGTAAGCCCGTTATTTTCCCCCAGCCGGGTGTTGTCGGCCAGTTTCCCCACCAGCCCCACCGCCTCCTCCAGCTGCGCCTGGTCCTTGAAGCGGACCTTCTCCTGGTTGAACAGCTCCAGCACGTCCAGGACCTGGAAGTCGAACTGGCAGACTGTCTGGATTTCCTCGCAGAGCAGCTCCGCCGGTTGCATGTCCCCGCCGAAAAGGTTCTCCCCCAGCCAACCCGCCAGGGCCTCGTATTCCGGGGTCTCCTCGAAGTAGAAGTCGTCCCGGTAGCGGAGCAGCTCCTCCCGGGGGGGCACATGGAAGGGCTTCCCCTTCCGCTTCCGCAGCTCCTCCCCGAAGGCCCCCTCCTCCAGGATGGGCTGGCTGACGAAATGCTCCCCGAAGACCCCCACGAACTCCTCCTCCAATTCCTGGGTCGGGTCTTGCAGGAGGGCGTCCACGGCCGCCGGGTCCACCTTTTTCCCGTGCTGCCGGTTGTAGATTTCCACGACCTTGTCCTTGTGCACCAGCCCGTAGAGGTTGGTGAGGGCGATGATGTAGTCCAACAGTTCTTCCATGGTTTGCCTCCTGTTTTGCCTGTCTACAGGTTCTTCATGACGATCCGCTCCACAGTGTTCGTCACGTTCTTGCACTTGATGCAGCACCGCTCCAGCTTCTTGAAGATTTCGGTGTAGACCAGCATCCGCACCGGGTCCTCCGACATCTGGTACAGGTTCCGCAGGTGGTTCACATACAGGGCCTTCCCCTTGGACTTCAGCCGGTTCACCTCCCCGAGCCGGGCATGCAGCTCCTTCGATTTCCGGTACTCCTTGAACTCCACCAGGGCCAGGCGCATCTGCATGCAGCACTCCAGGATCAGCTCCGTGAATTCCGTGACCTCCCGGGGGATCGTCGGCACGTTCAGGACGTCGGTGAAGATCAGGACGTCCTCCACCGCATCCGTCACCGAATCGATCTTGTGGGACAGGAGGATGATGTCGTCCTTGTCGATGGGGGGAAGGAATTCCTTGAGCAGCTTCTTCAGCATGTCGTGCTTCGCCACGTCCGCCCCGTGCTCGATCTCGTGCATCCGGGCCAACTTCTCCGGCATGTCCTCCCGCCGGTAGCCCTTCAGGGTCGTGTCCAGGAATTCCGCCGCCTGGATGGAAAATCCGGACAGCTCCGCGAACATGCCGATGTAGTCGTATCCCTTCCCTTTCTTCTTGGAATTGAACATGTTGCCGACCTCCTTCTCCCCGGATGCCGGCGGTCTTTTAAAGGCCGGCTGGGGGCTGCGGTTGCGGTCATCCGGTTGCGCTCATTGGAAGAGCTTCAGGAACAGGTGCGCCGTCAGGTACCCCACCAGGCCGCACCCAGGGAATGTGAGGGCCCAGGCCAATCCCATGTCCTTCACCACGCTCCACTTCACCAGGGAAACCCGCCTTTCGATCCCCACTCCCATGATCGCCGTCGTTTTCGCATGGGTGGTGCTCACCGGGAATCCCAGCAGGGAGGAGGCCAGCAGGCTGACGGCCGCCGCCGTGTCTGCGGCGAAGCCCTGGAAGGGCTCCAGTTTCACCATGTCCATCCCCACGGTCTTGATGATCCTGTATCCCCCCGCCGAGGTGCCGATGGCCATGACCACCGATACGAGGACCATGAGCCAGGTGGGGACCAGGAACCGGGTGGCCTGCCCCTCCCCCTGGGCCAGGAAGACCCCCAGGAGGAACACCCCCATGAACTTCTGTCCGTCCTGGGCCCCGTGCATGAACGCCATGGCCGCAGAGCCGGCCACCTGTGCCCTCCGGAAAAAAGGGGTTGCCGTGCGTCTGTCCCTGTCCCTGAACAGGAACCCAAGCAGACGGGCGAACCCGAAGCCGGCGCCGAAGCCCAGGCCCACCGAGAGGAAGAGTCCGTAGACCACCTTGATCCACTCCTCCCCGTTGATGCCGGAAAGCCCTCCCTGGAGGGCGATGGCGGCACCGGAGACCCCCGCGATGAGGGCGTGCCCCTCGCTGGTGGGGATCCCGAACCACCACGCCGCCGTGGCCCAGACCACGATGGCCACCATGGCGGCGCACAGGGCCACCAGTGCCGCCCGGGCGTCCCCCCGGAAGTCGGCCATCCTGTAGATGGTCTGTGCCACCGAGGCGTTGATGGCCGTCATCATCCAGACCCCCAGGAAGTTGAAGAACGCCGCCATCAGGACGGACTTCCGGGGGGAAAGGGAGCGGGTGGACACGCAGGTGGCGATGGCGTTGGGGGCGTCCGTCCAGCCGTTCACCAGGATGACCCCCAGAGTCAGGAGGACGGTGAGGAACAGCGTCAGGTTTGAGGCCAGGTCGGCCAGGAAATCGGCCAGGGTTATGGTCATGGGGGTCACCTCCTATCTACCCCTATTGTACCAAATCACCGGCGCGATGGCTACAGTAAAGGTGCCAGGCACTGTGAACGCTTGTTCACAGTGCCTGGCACCTGCGTTTCCTTCATTGCCGCTCGTAGCAGCCGCAGTCCACGGCTTTCCCTGCGATCCGGGGGTTTCCGTCCAGGTCCGTCTCCCCCACGTCCACGTCGCTTGTTCCGGCATCCACCGCAACAGAATCCGCTCCCAGCCGGAAGTCCGACCCCTCCGAGATGAAACCCGGATCCCCGGTGATGTTGTGGCTCAGTAGGATGTCCGTCCGGTCCCCGTAGAGGTTGTCGTCCCCATAGCGGTACAGTATGTTGTTCCGGACGACGTTCGTGCTTGTCTGGCAGTTGTGCTGGAACACCAGGTTCGTCCGGTTGTTGTAGAGGGTGTTGTTGTGGATCCGGATGTGTTCCGCCGAACCGTTCTCCCTTTCGGAGCCGCCGATGCTGATCCCCGCATAGCCCCTGCAGTCGCGCACCAGGTTGTTCCGGACGGTGATGTGGCTGGTGGCCCTGCCCTGGTGCTCGCTGGCGCATTCGATGCCGATGTCGGCGTTCCAGACCCGGTTCCTCTCGATGAGGATGTTGGTCCCCCCGTCCACGTAAATCCCAACGGCGGACAGGTCCCCCCCGTAGGTGCCGTTGTCCCTGCTGCTGATGTTCCAGACCTCATTGCCCGCGCAGATCCCCTGCCGGGCCTGGTCGTTCTCCTTCGCCGTGCCCTCCCAACCGATGAAGTCGATGCCGATGTTGTCGTTGTCGTGGATCCGGTTGTTGGTGACCTGGAAGTTCGTCACGTTCCCGTTCAGGACCACGCTCTCGCTTTGGCCCAGGACGCAACCGTAGACCTGGCAATTGTCGATGACCAGCCCGTCCAGGGGGGCATCCCCATCGGTCCCGTAGGCGGCGATGCCGTGGGCGTTCCTGTTCCGGGATCCGTCGTAGGTGGTACGGATTCCCGTGACGGTGGTGTCCCTGATCTGGATGTCCCTACAGGCCCCCAGGATCCGTATTCCCGCCGGCACGCTGGCGTCCGTGGACACCAGGTTGGAGACCACAAAACCCACTATCCGGATGTGGCTTTTGTCCTCGATGTGGAGGAGGGAGCCGGACCGGCCGCTGCCGTCCACCTCCAGGCCGCTGCCGTCGATGACCGGGACCTCTCCGGGGTGGTTCCGGAAGGTGATGGGGGCCTCCGGGGTGCCGGATACCTTCATGCTGACCATCTCCCTGTAGAGGCCTTCCCGGACCAGGACCGTGTCCCCGGGGGCTGCCATGTCCGCCGCCTTCTGGATGGTCCTCCAGGGCCTTTCCGGGGTGCCGTCGTTCTGGTCGGACCCATCCGTGGAGACGTGGAACTCCCTGCCGGAGGGGGCGGAGGCGCCGGGGGGGTCTGCATGGCCTGGCTCCGGCCCCGGGCCGTGCTCCACAGGGGAGGTGCCGTCGGGCACCGGGAAGTCCCCGATGGAGTCGATGCCGGTCGCTTCGGGATTCCGCTCCAGAATCCCAGTCCCCACCACCGCGGCGGTTCCAAGCACCAGGACCAAGGCAACCCCGGCCAAGGCAAGCGCAATTCCATTCCTACCCATGTCGATTCCTCCCCTCCGTCCCGCTCACCCCTCCAGGATCTCCTTCTGGGCCTTCTTGCTCAGGGACGCCAGCAGGAGCCCGTAGGATTCGTCCAGCATCTCCTCCAGGACCCCGTCCGGCACCTCCCCTTCCAGGTACAGGGAGTTCCAGTGCACCTTGTTCATGTAGTAGCCGGGGATGATGTCCTTGTACCGGTCCCGGAGCACCTCCCCGTGGAGGGGCTCCAGCTTCACCGTGACGATGGGCCGCCCCTCCTTGTCCCCGCCCAGCATGGCGAACATCTTCCCCCGCAGCATGTACCGGGTGGCGTTCCATTCCTCCTTGAAATCCTTCTCCGCGCCCTTCTTCGACAGGCAGTATGCGTCCAGCCATTCGTATGCCATGGGGTCTCCTCCTTTGTATGGTTTGGTTTGGGGTCACGCCCCTTTGGGGCCTGGCCCTACGAAACAGGTCACCACCCGGTGGGCCTTCTTGGCCACCGGGAACCGGCCGGCCAGCTTGAACACCCACTTCATCCCGGGCCCCAATCCCTCCAGCGCCCTGCCTTCCGTGAAAAAGTGTTCCCTAACCTCTTCAAGCCCCAGCCCCCAGGCTTCCAGCGCCTCCACCCGGTCGATGCCCCAGCGGATCCTCGCCCCGGTCCTTTTGATGGACGGGTGCCCCTGCATCCTCCTGGCGGCATAGGTGCTGAACACGTCGCAGACCAGACGGTAGCTCCCCAGTTTGTCCCTCAGGTTCCCCAGCAGGCTCCGGACCTCGTCCTCCGAAAGGTACATGAGCAGCCCCTCCGCCACCACCACCGCCGGCCTTCCATCCGCATCCGGAATCCGGTCCAGGAAGCCCTTCTCCAGGACGGAGGAACCCACCATGTGGTACCTGTCCGTCTCCTGGTAATGGAGCTTCCGGACCCCGACCACCTCCGGGAAGTCCACGTCGTACCAGTCAGCGCGGCTTTCCCCGATCCGGTCATGCCTGGAATCCAGCCCGCATCCCAGATGCAGCACCAGGCTCTCTGGGTTTTGCTCCAGCAGGTCCCGCACATGCTCGTCAATCATCCTCGCCCGCAGGCAGACCATGAGGCTAGTCTTCCCGGGGATCTTCAGCCTGGCGAAGTCGTAGCCGCTCCCGTTGGCGATCTCCACCGCCTTTTTGTCCACCAGCAGGGGCTTCTTCCTCTTCATCTGCTCGGCCTTGGCGAACAGCGGGATGTAGAGCGTTTCCATTTCCCTGGTCAGCACCGGCTTGTCCATGGGGTCACCTCCTTATTCCCATCCATCGGGGTCCAGCAGGGGGAAGACGTTGATTACCGGCACCTCGTAGAAGGCCATGCAGTTGTCGTAGGTACCCCCGATGGTGAGCGCCCCCACCAGGTTCAGCTCCCTCCGCAGCTCCTCCAGATGCTCCGGGGGGAGGAAGGTCCTCCTTTGGGGTCAGGCCCCAAGCCTGCTTTCTCTCTCCGTCAACCGGTCCAATCGGTCAGCTGACCCGGAAGACCCTGTCATCCCATCCAATTGGACCTTTGGCAAGACAACAAATTCGCATATGCGCTGACCGTTTTCAACAAAGTGGCCGCATAGGACTGCTGGTACTCGATGTATTTGGTTTCACCCAACAACCAATTTTCAAACACGACGCCACCTCCTGTTTCCGGACGATAATTTTTCGTCCGATTCAATCTTACCGGTCGAAGAATTTTCGTCCGGTTCCCATTGGGGCCAGGCCCCAGGCAGATATCCTTCATCCCAAGATCTCGACCACGCCCGTCTCCCCGTTCACCCGCACGTGTTGGCCGTTCTTCAGCAGGCCGGAGGCGCTTGGGATCCCCACCACCGCAGGGATCCCATATTCCCTGGCGACGATCCCGCCATGGCTGACCGGGCCTCCATACTCCATGATCAGACCCCCTGCCGTTGCGAAAAGAGGGGTCCAGGATGGATTGGTGCTTTCGGTCACCAGGATTTCCCCTTTCTCCAGAACCTCCGACTTGGGGTCCATGACGATCCTGACCTTGCCTTCACAAATTCCCGGCGACAGCGGCATGCCCTGCAGCACTTTGCTGTCCGGGTCGATCCGGTGCGCCGAATAGTACGCTTCCCCGTTGTTCACCAGCAATCTGGGAATGCGGACACGCGCCATTTCCCTTTGATGGAGCCTTCGGTTCTCCGCCATTTTCTTCTTGACCGGTCCCATCCCTGTTGGTGCAAGGGCATCGACCCCCAGGAGGTCCTCCCGTCTCAGATAAAAGACATCTTCCGCCTGCTCCAGTTTCCCGGCCGCCACAAGCTCTTCCCCCAGGTCCAGCATCACCTTCCTCGCCAGACCCAACATCCTGACGATGTCGTATTTGGGGTATTCCCGCATGCCGGCCACGCTGCGGTAGTCCAACATCCGCCTTTTCAGTTTTTCCGCTTTCCTCAAGCCATGGTCCTTTTCGACCGCCTGATGGATCTCTTCGATCAGCTCCTCGGCCCGCTGCCGCTTCCCCTCGATATCCCTCAGGTTCCTGTCATAGGCCTGGTCGGTCCTGTAGCTGCGGATCTGGTCCAGCAGGAACTCCGGATCTTCCGCCCACCGCTTCGTTCCGAAGTCCATCTCCGTATTCCCCCGGTGTCCGAAGCGCCGGAGGATTTCTTGCACTTTAGGGCTTTGCGCATGGGGTTCCATGTGCTGGCTGTCGAAATGCCGGGCAGCCTCGTTCAGCCTGATCGTCAGCTCCTGGGTCACGCACCCCGGCAGGGATTGGCCAAGCAGTCCCAAGTCAAAACGGTCCTTGTACATTTTGTCCACCCTCTTCTTGATTCCCGCGAAGCCGGTCATTTCGGTGCAGTAGACCGCCTGCTTTTGGGACAGTAGGAAGGCGTCCACCAGGCATTGCCGGCTGAACCGCACCTTTTCCTCCAAGGATGCCAACGTTTTCCTCTGCCCGCTCAACCTATCGTAGACTTCATTGCCGTCCCGGACCATGCTCGCATACCGCTGCTCCATCGGGACCTTTTTGATCCGCCTGACCGCCGCCCCCATGGCCATGCCGTATTTGAACACGCCCAGAGGGATCCTGAACCTCACGCCCTGATGCCTGAAGACCTTTCCGTACTTGCGTATGACCCCGTTCATCACGTCCTTCAACGGCAGGTCATTGCCGCTGAAGGCGTTGGCGAACTGCCTGGAGACGAACCCGTTGGACAGGAGATACGTCATGTC
The DNA here is from genome assembly GCF_010179735.1 of Anaerotalea alkaliphila. Classification (GTDB taxonomy): domain Bacteria; phylum Bacillota; class Clostridia; order Lachnospirales; family Vallitaleaceae; genus Anaerotalea; species Anaerotalea alkaliphila. Next base: position 30,063 of record NZ_JAAEEH010000022.1, on the reverse strand, counting down.
CACATAGATCCTGCATCCCGCATACTTCACAAAGCGGTCATCCAGCGGTTTTTTCTTCATCGTCATCACGTTGAGGATGGTAGGGAACATCTGGCTCATCATGTCGTACCCCAGCGGGGTGAAGGGCTCCTTCATTCCCAACAGCACCGTCCCCGCCGACAGGTACGCCCTCAGCTTCCCGTCCTGCTCCAAAGCCTCCACCGGGTACAAGGTGGTGATGTCCCTGGACTGGACGATGTGCAGGCGGCCCTTCCGGTCTATGGCAAACTCCATGTCCTGGGGACTCTCGAACGCGTTTTCGATTCTCTTCCCCAACTCCAGCAACAGGCCCAACTGCCCGCCGCTTAGCGCAGGTTCCGTCTTCCTTCCCTCCTCTACGGGTACATACGCCGTGCCTTTTTCCCCGTAAACGCAGGCTGTCTTTTTGACGGATATCTCTTGTCCCATGACCTCTCCGGTGGCCTTGTCCAAAACATATTGGTCCGGGTCCACACGGCCGCCGACAATGGCCTCCCCTAGGCCGTAGGATGCGTTCACGACCATCTGGTTCCTGTTCCCGTTCATGGGGTTGGCCGTGAACACGACGCCCGAGACATCCGCATCGACCATTTCCTGGATGATGACGCATTGGGAAACCCCGTGCGTCAGTTTGAACCTTTCCCTGTATTCCACCGCGCGCTCGTTCCAAAAGGACTCCCAGCAGCGCACGACGGCCTCCTCCAGTTCCGGTTTCGAAACATTCAGATAGCTGCTGTACTGTCCTGCAAAGCTCGCTCCCGGCAAGTCCTCCAGCGTCGAACTGCTCCGGACCGCAAAGCTGCTCCCCCGAAGGCGCTCCACCTCCTCGGCAAGCATCCCTTCCAATCCCTCCGGAAAACAGCCCTTGCTGCTGTAGGCCGCATAGGCATCCGCTGTCACCACAAATCCATCGGGCACAGGGATGCCTTCCCTGATCATCTTCCCCAGATTGTAGGCCTTTCCGCCTACCAAGCCGAAATCATCCTCCGAAATCTCCGTCAACCGTCTGATCATTGCGACTCCTTCCTACAAGGTTGCTTGTCCATGGGGAGCACCTTTTCCTTTTGGGGTCAGGCCCCAATCCGATTGATTCAATTATCTCACATTTCGAGGAAAGATTCCAGGGATATGGGGACGGTGCAGGCATCCCCATCTGGTCAGGATGCCTGCCCTGTGCTATACTTTTGGACATGTGAAACGATAAGGAGACGAAATGATGAGAATTGGATTCGACAACGACAAGTATCTGAAGATGCAGTCCGACCACATCCGGAAACGGATTGCGGACTTCGGGGACAAGCTCTACCTGGAGTTCGGCGGCAAGCTTTTCGACGACTACCACGCCTCCAGGGTCCTTCCCGGTTTCGTGCCGGACAGCAAGCTCCAGATGCTCCAGCAGCTGAAGGAACAGGTGGAAATCGTTGTGGTCATCAGCGCGGACGCCATCGAGACCGGCAAGATGCGGGGAGACCTGGGGATCACCTATGACGAGGATGTCCTCCGCCTGATCGACGCCTTCCAGGGGGAAGGCTTCCATGTGGGGAGCGTCGTCATCACCCAGTACAACGGGGAATCCCAGGCGGACCAGTTCAGGAAACGCCTGCAGCAGCTGGACATCCGGACCTGCATCCACCACAACATCGAGGGCTATCCGGGCAACATCGAGCACATCGTCAGCGAGGACGGCTACGGAAAAAACGATTACATCGAGACCAGCCGGCCCCTGGTGGTTGTAACCGCCCCGGGCCCGGGAAGCGGGAAGATGGCGACCTGCCTCTCCCAGCTCTACCACGAGCACAAGCGGGGGGTCAAGGCTGGATACGCCAAGTTCGAGACCTTCCCGATCTGGAACCTGCCCCTGCGGCACCCGGTGAACATCGCCTATGAGGCCGCCACCGCCAACCTGAACGACGTCAACATGATCGACCCCTTCCACCTGGAGGCCTACGGCGTCCCGGCTGTGAACTACAACCGGGACATCGAGGTCTACCCGGTGCTCAACGCCATGCTGGAACACATCCTGGGGGAGAACCCCTACAACTCCCCCACGGACATGGGAGTCAACATGGCGGGCAACTGCATCATCGACGACGATGTCTGCAGGGAAGCCGCCAAACAGGAGATCGTACGGCGCTACTACAGCTGCCTTGCGGACCTGAAGCAGGGCATCGGTTCCAAGGAGGTCCTCTACAAGCTGGAGCTCCTCATGAAGCAGGCGGGGATCAGGACCGGGGACAGGAAGGTCATCCGGCCCGCGCTGGAGCGGGAGGAGTCCACCGGCCATCCCGCCGTCGCCATCGAACTGCAGGACGGCAGGATCGTCACCGGCAAGACCTCCGACCTCCTGGGGGCGTCGGCCGCGGCGGTGCTGAACGCCGTGAAGGAGCTGGCCGGCATCGACCACGGTCTGCACCTTGTCTCCCCCCAGGCCCTGGAACCGATCCAGACCCTGAAGACCTCCTATCTCGGGAGCAGGAACCCCAGGCTCCATTCGGATGAGATCCTCATCGCCCTCTCCGTCAGCGCCGCCCACAGCGAACCGGCCCAAAGGGCCCTGGAGGCCCTCTCCCAGCTGAAGGGCTGCGAGCTGCATTCCACCGTCCTCCTGCCCGCCGTGGACGAGAACGTCTTCCGGAAGCTGGGGCTCAACGTCACCGCGGAGCCGAAACACCAGTACAACCGGTACTACCACAAGAAGTGAAGGAAGAAAAGCCGGTCGAGGAAAAGGTGCCAGGCACTGTGAACGTTTGTTCACAGTGCCTGGCACCTTTTTTTCCCTGGTAGCTAGTTCTCCCCCAACCCGCTCTTGATTGCTTCAACAATCGTCTTCAAATCATCAACTTCTGTTTTCCCTTCGCACCGGACCGTGACCGACGTACCGCATGTGATGCTTGCAGACATCAGGTTCAAGATGCTTTTGGGATCCACCGTCTTCTCGTCCGCAATCAGCACGATGTCGGAATCGCACTTCATTGCTATCTGCGTCAGCGTGCCGGCCGGCCGGAGGTGCAGCCCTGATGGGTTGATCACCGTTACTTTTCCACTAACCATATGTAATTCCCTCCTCATCCGCTCATGTATGTGTCCTCAATCGAAAATGCTTTGCAGCTCTTCCAATGTTTTGATGTTCTGCAGGTTCTCGACCGTATCGCTTCTACCCAGCTTGCCCGCCAGTTCGGCAAGCAATTTCATGTGGTTCCTGGCGTAATCGAAATCGAAGGGAACTGCGAAAAGAAAGATGATGTTCACCGGCTCCTCATCGATGGACTCCCACTCGATGTGGTTGTCCAGCTTTCCGATGGCAATCCCCACATTGGTGACGGAATGGGACTTGCCATGGGGAATGGCGATATGCTGCCCGATCCCTGTGATTCCCTCCGATTCCCTGGCATAGATGTCCGATACGAACTCGTCCACATCCCCGATGTATCCGGCCTTCTCCAACAATCCGCTTAGATGTCTAAGCGCCTCATCCTTGCTGTTCGCCTTCACATTCAGGTCGATTATTCTTGCATCCAATATTTCTCTAACACCCATGGATACTCCCCCTATCTGATCAAATATTTGTAGATGTCGGCTTCAGAAGACAGGTTCCTCAGACGGTCCACTTTCTCGTCGCTGTCGGTCAGGTAGATGAAGTGCTTGTAGAATTGCTGGATTCTCTTGATTTCGTGAGGCGAATCCATCTTGACTGCCAACAGGAAAATGACATCTACCATGTCCCCATGCCATAGGATGGGATTCTTCAGCGTTGCGATGAGCACCTTGGACTCGTTCACCTCCAGCATGTTGCCATGTGGAATGGCTACGCCGTTTCCCACTGAGGTGGTGGTCGCCCCTTCCCGCTCCAGCACGCTGTCGTGGTATTTCGATGTGACGAAACCCTTGTTCTCCAACCGTTCCGTCATCATCCTGATCAGGCCGCCCTTGTCCGTAATGTCCACATCCTTTAGGATCAACTCGGGATCGAATAGGTCGTGGAAGTAAATGCCCGACGTTTCCTTGTTCTGCAGGCTGTCCTTGAGGATGCCATCGATCCTCTCCTTGATCGACTGCATGGACGCATCCAGGGAAATTGGGGCGATTTCCACAACTCTGCGGTCGTCAATCCCATGCTTTTCCGGGGCAAAAATGATGTCCATGTCCTTATGGGCGGACACCCTGAAGTCGTGTGCGCTCACCCAACGGATGCATTCGATTTGCGGGATGTGCTTCCTGATTTTTTCACTGATGAACTGCGTATGCCCCATTCCCATGTTGGTGACCAGCACCGCCTTCAACGGTCTCTTTTTCCTTTCCACCGCAGACTGGATGTAAAGGGTGATATAGATCAGTTCGTCTTCGGTGATTTGCACGTTATAATATTCTTCAAACATGATGCTGGTCACCCACGAGGCGCAATAGACCTTTTTGTAATCCTTTTTCACGTACTGGAGGGGCGTTTCCGATTGCGCGCTGTTCCTATAGCGCATCCGGAAGATGGCCGGCCTGATATGGAGCAATAGCCCTTCATACAGCTTTTCATCATCTGTCAGGTCTACGTTGATGACATTGCCGATGGTCTCGATGATTTTCCTCACGAACTGCCGCAACTTGTTGTCGTATTCCTTTACACCTTGCGCCTTGCTGTCCGACATGTTGCCGTCGAGAAGGTTGGAGCATAGGATTTGCGCCACCAGGAAATCGATTTCCTCCTTTGCTGCGGTGTAGTTGAAAATCCTTTCGACTTTTTCGTAGATGGATTTGGCGAATGCATATTCATTGTATTTCTGGAGCATTTCGGCTTCTTCAGGCATCGACTCCAACTCCATCTTGAGCCTGCTGTTTTTCCGGTAAATGGACAGGCACAGATACACCCAGATTTCTTTGAAGGAGCATTCGACAAATTCCAGCCGCCACTGGTTTTCCGTCTTTATCAATATGTCCCTGAGGCTTTCCACATCCAGACCAGGGAAGAAATCCTGCAGCGCTTTCGTCAGGTCATTCGTCTTTGCCCTGCCTAGAATGAAGTCCTTGACCGCTATCCGATAGTTGAATTCCGTGGTCTCGAGCTGCAATCCCTTGTTCCTGATTGAATTGACCCCGATGCCGTAGTGCTCCAGCCAGCTTGCCGCCTGCCTCAGGATGCCGGTGGCCGTAGGGACACACACGTATAGGTTTGAAGCAAGGTTCGCCATGGTGAGCCCATTGTTTGCAGACATGGTCAGAAGCATCTTGATAGTCTGGTCCACCTGTTCCGTCGGATCCTGGATGTAGCTCAGATTGGAACTCACGGCAACCAGGCCTTGGAGGCTCTGCTTTTGGCTTGTCGTCACATCCAGTTTGATGCCGACCCTTCTCTTCTTTTCGATCCTTCCGAAGCCGTTTTCCTCCAGAAAATTTTCCAGCACGCAAATCCTGTTTCTGACCGTCTTCTCCGTAAGTCCGATTTTCTCGGCGATATGGTTGTTGGTCGTGTATTTGCAATTCAGAAGGATCTCCAGTATTCTGCTGTTGTAGTAATTTGTCTTGTCGTTATTCAAGCGTATCCCCCGCAATCAACCCGAATGCCTTCTCAATCTCGCTGGTCGCAAGCACATCCGGATCCCTCGTATTGTGCATTTCCCCTATCCTGTCCAACAGCCGGTCGATCGGCACCGTTTCCACGATGGCCATGGGCACATGCCGCAACCCCTCCCAAGGAAATTTGTCGCCGACGCCGTTCTCCCCATTGATCGCATAGCATCCACTGGTCAGGAGCAATACCGTTCCGCCATCTTCCATATGGACAATCCGGTGGGGACCGAACAGCTTCTTCAGGCGATAGCTTTCCGATAGGGCCTCCCTGCTGCCCTTCCGCATCCTGTATTCTGTGAAATTCGAGTACAAGGCCTGATGGACGCTTCCCGCATATGTCCTGTACTGCTCCAGTATCTTCACACCCATGGCGACGGCAAGGACAGTCACGAACCCCAATGCCAGCATATCCATCACTTCTCCCCCAATCCCATACGGTTGTTGCCCGCTACTCGAAACCCAGCATTTCGGTTTTCTTGAAAATATACTGGTTGTTCGAGCCGATGACCCTAATATAATTCTTCACGAACTCCTTCACTTCCCGTTCGGCGACCATGCACATGTTCATGTAGTCGATGTTTTTGTCCTGCTCGGTGGCCTTCAGCATGGCATCCTTCGCCACCTGGAACGCATCCGTGCAGACATTGATCTTGTTGATCCCATAGGCCACCGCTTTCCGGATGTTCTCCTCACCTGCTCCCGAACCGCCATGCAGCACCAGCGGCATGTCCAATCTCTTCTTCAACTCCTTCAGGCGCTCGAAGTCCAGCTTGGGGATTTTCCCTTTCGGATACGCACCATGTGCTGTGCCGATGGCGACCGCCAGGGCATCCACACCTGTCCGCTCCACGAATTCCTTGGCCTGCTCCGCATTGGTGAGCAGGTCCTCGTTCTCGTCCTCGTTGTCCGCTGCCTGTCCCACATGCCCGAGCTCCGCTTCGACACTGATGCCCATGGGATGGGCCAGGTTGCTGATGATGCTTGTTCTTCTTACGTTCTCCTCATACGGAAGCGACGAACCGTCGAACATGACATTGGAAAAATTCATATGGATGCACTTCACGATAAAATCGAAATCCTGTCCATGGTCCAGGTTCAGGCACACGGGAACCGACGCCTTGTCCGCCAGTGCCTTGATCATGGGCACCATCTCAGTCGGATGCGCGTGCTTGCTCATCTGGTTCATCCCGAACTGCAGGATGATCGGTGATTTTTCCTCTTCCGCCGCCTCCACCACCGCCCTTGCCATTTCCATATTGATGCTGTTGACAGCCATGACAGCATAGCTGTTCTTATGTGCATGACGCAAGATGTCTTTCATCGAAACATACATGTTAACCCCCCTCACAACGCTGTTGGGACAGGTATGACCAGCATTCGCCGGCCATACGGCTGCAACATCATCATTCAATGCTTACGCTGATGTCCAGCTCAACAATCTCTTCCTCGACTTCGTCTTCTGCCGGCCGTTTCAGCAACGCATAGGTGACTCCCGTCGTGACGGACCCGATCACCAGCGCCGCCATGAAGCCCAATGGGTTGACCATCATCGGTACGACGAAGATGCCTCCATGTCCTGCTACGGATTCGCATCCCCACATGACAGCCAGACCGCCTGCGATTCCCGACCCGATCATGCAGGATGGGATGACCCTCAGCGGATCCGCCGCCGCAAAGGGAAGGACGCCTTCCGTGATGAAGCTGAATCCCATGGGAACCGCTGTTTTCGCCATTTCAACCTCCGCCTTGGAGAACTTCTTGTTCGCCACCAGCGCGGCAAGGCCGATTCCCAGAGGAGGCGTCATGCCTCCTACAATTTTTGCGGTCATGGGTCCGAAGATTCCGTCCGCACCGAGACCATTGGCAACCGCGGATGCCGTCTTGTTGACAGGTCCGCCCATGTCAAATCCCATGCAGGCGCCGATGACCGCTCCTATGACGAATTTCGATCCATCGTTCAATCCGCGGATCCACGCGGTCAGGAACTCCATGAAGCCCGTGATGGGTTTGCCGATGATCAGCAGGAATGCCATCCCCAGGACCAAGGTGGTGAGGAACGGGATGATCATTACAGGCATCAGGCCCTTCAGCCAAGAAGGAACCTTCCAGGTCTTCATCCAATTGACGAACAAGCCAATCAAAATCCCCATCAGGATGCCTCCTAGGAAACCGGCTTTGACCTGCACCGCCGCATATCCGATGGCCAATCCTGGAGCGATTCCCGGTCGCCCCGAAATCGAGTAGGCGATTCCGGCCGTCAAAGCCGGTACGACAAATGCCATGGCGTAAGCCCCCAATGTGTTGATGTAGGCCGCCATCGTTCCCACCTTTTCTTCCGAACCTACATCCCAGCCACCCAGCAGTTTGCCGAGTCCCATGCACAAGCCGCCGATGACGACGATGGGAATCATGTAGGAAATGCCAGTCATGATGTGTTTCTTGATGTTGAATTCTTTCATCGCGTTCATCCAATTGTCCCCCTTAATCTTTTTTCAATTTGGAAGCTACCGAAGAAACTACAGACTTTGGAGATTTCATGATCAAGCTGATCGGTACATCGACCACCGGCTTTCCGGCAAACCGTTCCTTGGAAACCGTAATGTCCGCTGCAATGATTACGACATCCGCATCCTTGATTTCCGACAGGGTCAATTCATTTTCCACGCCAATGGATCCTTGGGTTTCAATTTTGACCTCATGTCCAAGGGACCTTGCTGCGGACTCAAGCTTTTCTTTTGCGATGTAGGTATGGGCAATTCCCGCAGTACATGCTGTGATTCCTACTATTTTCATTTCATCTACCCCCGTATGTCCTTGGTTGTTGGTTGCCATTGCCATTTCCTACAGACAATATAGCATGCGTCTCTATCTTTTGGCCAAAATTAACGGTAATTATTAAGTGGTAATTCTTTTGTTATGGATGTTTTGTCTGTATATCCACTTCATTTCTATCATTTATTGTGCCATATGGGCAATCGCCGTCACATTCCCGCCCCCAGGAGGAACAGCAGCACGGAGAGGGCGGTCACGATCCCCACCCGCTTCAACGCATCCTTAAGGGGCTTTTCCGATTTCCTGATGTCCTGGATGAATCGCAGGTTCCCCCAGGCCAGGCCCGCCAGCCCCAGCACCATGAGCAGGTCCCTAAAGCCGATGTTGCCGCTCTGGAAGCCATAGGCCAGCTGTCCGGCCAGCAGCAGGTAGAGGATTCCGGACAGGGCCATCTTCCGCCTGTCCCCCGAACGGAATCCGGGGATCTTTCTGTAGAACGGTTGCGCTTCTTTTTTCATGTGGTCTCCTTCCTTCACTTCCGGTACTGGGGAGCCACGTCATAGATGCACTCCAGGGACCTGCGCATCTGGCTCTTCCAGTCGAAGTCCCCCTTCTTGATGCACCAGGTCACGTCCTGGCCCAGGAACGCGTAGGCCGAGGCCACGTACAGCTCCCTCGCCTCGCTCCGGTTCCGGATCTGTCCCGACGCCTGGCCTTTCCGGATGACCGTCACGGCGATTTCGGTCAGCTCCTCCCTAAGGTCGTAGCTGCCATGGTCCTTCTTCAGGTTGCTGGTCATCATCTGGCTGAAGAAGTCGGGGCCGTACTTGTAGGCCTCCTCCACCAGACCCTCGAAGCATACCATCAGCTGCTCCCAATGGTTCTCCTGGGACAGGATGGACAGAAGCCGGAGGCTGATGTTGTGGACGATGGAGTCGTAGAAATGCAGGACGATGTCCTCCTTCGACTTCAGATGGTAGTAGAAGGTGGTCTTGGAGATGCCGCAGGCCTTGCAGATGTCCACGATGGTGGCGTTCTTGTAGCCCTTCTCCAGAAAAAGCCGCAGCGCGGTGTCTATGATGAAATTCCGTGTGGGTTGGTTTTCCATGTCTACCTCCGTAAGTTTCGTATGCCCTATGATAGCACACTCTTTTTTGCAAATCTAGATTGACTTTTAATTAACAAAAGAGCATTCTATTACCATGGTCATACAAACGTATTACCGTGATACTACGCAAGGAGCGTTACAGCATACCAGAAGGAGGAACAGATCGATGAAGCTATTCGAAAGGACCAAAATCAACGGCATGAAGCTGAAGAACCGGATCGTGATGGGGCCCATGGGAACCACCGGCGAGGCGGACGGATCCTATTGCGGCGAGGGGATCCGGTATTTTGAGGAAAGGGCCAAGGGCGGCACCGGCCTGATCATCACAGGCGCCAACGTGGTGACGACCAAATACGAGCCCCGCCCCTGCACCGAACTGAGCAACTTCCACCATGTGGAGCGCCTGAACATGCTGGCGGAGCGATGCCACCACCACGGGGCCAAGGTCTGCGTGCAGGTATCCCCCGGACTGGGGCTCCAGCAGTTCACCGACCCCTTCACCCCGCCCTATTCGGCCAGCGAATGCGCCTCCTTCTGGTTCCCTGACCTGAAATGCAAGCCCTTCGCCAAGGAGGAGATCCAGGACCTGGTGCAGAAGGTGGGCTTCTCCGCCAGCCTGGCAAAAATGGCGGGCGCCGATGCGGTGGAGCTTCACGCCTACGGCGGCTACCTGCTGGACCAGTTCCATTCCAAGCAATGGAACATGCGCACGGACGAATACGGAGGCAGCCTTGATAACAGGATGCGCTTCACCCTGGAATGCATCGCATCCATCCGCAAGAGCGTGGGCCCGGACTTCCCCATCCTGGTGAAGTTCACCCCGGTCCACCGGGTGGAAGGCGGCCGGGAGCTTGCGGAAGGCCTGGAGATGGCCCGGATCCTGGACGCCTCCGGTGTCGACGCCCTCCATGTGGACGTGGGCTGCTACGAGGCCTGGTACAAGGCCATCTCCACCGTCTACCAGGAGGAAGGCCACCAACTGGACGTGGTGGAGGCCGTCAAGAAGACGGTGAAGCTTCCCGTGCTGGGCCAGGGCAAGATGTTCGACCCCGCGAAGGCGGAGGCGGCCGTGGCCCAAGGCAAATTGGACTATGTCGTCCTGGGCCACCAGATGCTGGCCGACCCCGCCTGGGCCAACAAGGTGAAGTCCGGGGACGTGGAGGACATCATCCCCTGCATCGGCTGCAACGAATGCCTGCTGGCCGGTTTTTCCGGAAAGCACTACTACTGCGGCGTCAATCCCCTGACCTATGCGGAAGGCGACTACCAGCTGCCCGATAAGGGCGGGGTCAGGAAGTCCGTCCTGGTGGTGGGCGGCGGCCCCGGAGGCATGTCGGCGGCCATGACCGCGGCAAAGCGGGGCTTCGACGTGGAGCTGTGGGAGAAGTCCGACCGTCTGGGGGGCAACCTTTGGGCCGCCGGACTCCCCACCTTCAAGCGGGACGTGCTGAAGCTGGTCACCTACATGGAACGCCAGGTCCACAAGCTGGGCGTCCAGGTGCGGCTGGAAATGGAAGCCACGGCCGAAGGAATCCAAGCGGGGAACTACGACAAGGTCATCCTGGCCGCCGGGTCCCGGCCGGCCATGCCCCCCATCGACGGCATCGTCCATGCCGCCCCGGCCAACGACTACCTGCTGGGAATCCGGAAGCCGGGCAGCAAGGTTGTGGTCATCGGCGGCGGACTGGTGGGCTGCGAAACCGCGGCCTACATGAAGGAGACCGCCGACGAGGTCACCATCGTGGAGATGCTGGACGACATCCTGGCCGTGGCCGACCATTGCCTGAACAACGACCAGGCCCTCCGGGACATGCTGAAGGAAAGGAACATCGGCGTCGTCCCGAACGCGGCGGTTACGGCCATCCGGCCGGACCACCTGCGCTACACCAAGGACGGCCGGGAGCACACCCTGGAATGCGACACGGTCATCGTCGCCGCCGGCTACCGTCCCAACAACCAGCTGGAGGACGCCCTGACCGACGCCGTCGGGGACCTGACGGTCATCGGGGATGCGGAAGCCCCACGGAAGATCCTGAACGCGGTGCACGAGGGATACCACACCATCCGGGTCATGTAGGTCGCAAGCGTCCGGATACGGTTGAACGGCAGAAAGGAAAAGGGGAAGGCTGGAGCGCTTCAAACGCTCCGGCCTTCCCCTTTTCCCAAATTCATTCCGCCATCTCATGCCCTTCCATGAACTGCAGCGTGTCCGCAATCGTCATGGGCCGTGCGAAGAAGTACCCCTGCACCCGGTCGCACCCCAACTCCTTCAGCAGCTCCATCTGCTCCTTCGTCTCCACGCCCTCCGCGATTACGGTCTTGCCCAGGTTGTGGGCGATTTCGATGATGCTCCTGGTCAGGTGCATCTGCTCCTTGTCCACCGTGATGTTCCGGATGAACCCCTGGTCGATCTTCACCACGTCGATGGGCAGGCTCCGCAGATAGTTCAGGGAGGAATACCCCGTGCCGAAATCGTCCAGATGCAGCTCGATCCCTTGACTCCGCAGATAGTCCAGCCTCTCCAGGTGGCTCTCCGACGTCTCCAGCAGCACCGTCTCCGTCAGCTCGATGGTGATGTTGGCGGGGCTGATCCCATATTCCCCAAGCGTCCCCATGAAGTCCTCCACGAAATTCACCCGGGTCAGCTCCACGGCAGAGACGTTCACGGCAATCTTGACCCCCTTGTAGTGCTTCTCCAGAAAAAGCAGGATGTCCCTGCAGGCCTCCTGGAACACCCACTGGCTGATCCTGTGGATGATCCCCAGCTGCTCCGCCACCGGGATGAACTCCATGGGGCTCACCATCCCCTTCCCCGGCAGTTCCCAACGGATCAGGCCCTCGAAGCCGATCACCTTCCCGCCCGCAAGCTCCGCCTGGGGCTGCAGGTACAGCTGGAACTCCTCGTTGTCCAGGGCATGCCGGATGTTGTTCTGGATCTCCAGGATGTTGGAGGCGTTGGACTCCATGAAATCGCTGTACCGCATGGCCCTGGACCGGCCCGTCTCCTTGGCCTGATACATGGCGATGTCCGCCTTGCGGATCAGCTCGTTGGCCGTGTTCCCGTGCTCCGGGAACTTCACGATGCCGATGCTGCAGCTCAGGTAGAACTCCTGCTCTTCCACAAGGATCATCTCTTCCACGGCCTTGGAGATGGACACCACCAGCTCGTTGTCGACCTCGTGCCCCATGCCCTCCTCATGCCGGATCAGCACGAACTCGTCGCCCCCCAGGCGGGTGGCGATGGTCCTGTCGTCCTCCAGGGCCTTGAAGCGCTCCCCGACCACCCGCAGCACCTCGTCCCCCTTCAGATGGCCGCAGGAGTCATTGATGTACTTGAAGTGGTCCAGGTCGATGAAATACAGGGAACCCGAACGGTTCCCGTCCTCGATCAGCCTCCCCAGGCTCAGGCTCATGGCGATCCGGTTCTTCAGGCCCGTCAGGCTGTCGTTGTAGGCCAGGACCCGGAACCGCTGCTCGCTCTCCTGGAGCTTCTGCCGGCTCTGGGTCAGCTCCACGTTCTTTTCCCGGAGCGCAAGCTCCACGATCCTCCGGCGCCGGTTGTCGTAGACCAGGATCCCCACGATGAGCAAGGACACGGCCAGGGCGATCATCAGCGGCATCAGGAGGTGCTGGTACCGGTCGTAGAAGCCTGTGGGCGCATTGACGATCTCCGTCTCCTGCGGCAGCACGTCGAAATCCAGCCCGTAGGCCTTCATCACGTTGTAGTCGAATACGTACATGTTGGGGCTCTCCGTGACCACCGGGATGGAATCCGCCGGAACCCCCCGAAGCACCTCCATGGCCATGGAGGCGGCGATCCTCCCCTGCTCGAAATAGGACAGCATGTAGCCCCCCAGCAGGCCGTCCCCCACACCCCCGATGGAGTGCCGGTAGACCGGCACGCTTGCGGATTCCACCAGGATGTCCACGGACTCGCCGATGGTGTACACGTTCCCGTCCACGTCCTCGAACATGGTCATGTACAGAACGATCTGTTCCCCGGTCAGCCCCCGGAGGAACGCCTTGAAGTCCTCCAGGGCATACTCCGTGAAGTTCACCACCGTGAACTCCATCTCCGGAAACAAAGCTTCGAACTGCAGGAAGCTCCTGGCGTCCCCCAGCCCCGTAATCGTGCCGTCGGTGATGGCGACGAACTCCGTCGCCTCCGGCTGCAGCCGCTTGGCCAGGGCCAGGTTCTCGTAGATGGAGGAGGATTCGTACACGCCGGTGAAGCCCTCCATCCCGTCCGCTTCCAGGACACGGGCCATGTCGTTGATGGCGAAGAACACCACCGGGATGTCCCCCAGCAGGTCCTCCCTGTTGTCCATCAGGAACTGGAGCCCGTTGTCGTCGCTGACGACCACCACGTCGTAGGGCTCGCTCCGGTCCAGCCGGTACTTCAGGAACCGGTAGTAGTTGTCGTAGTTCTCCCGGGTGTCGAAACGCTTCGTGTCCATGAACTCGATGTCGAAAACGACGTCCTCCCCGTCGAACACCGACCGCAGCCCGGCCAGCTGGTCCGGAAACGTGTCGAACGCCCCATGGTAGGAACTGATGTAGAGGACCCGGTGGCCGGTTCCCCCCATCCCCAGGCTCTCCACATCGGCGGCAAGCACGTACCCTGGGAAAAAAGCGGCCGTCACCAGGGCAAGGGCCATTGCAAATGCGGAAAATTTCTGCGGCAGTCCATGCCGGAATGAATCGGACATACTGCATCCCACCTTTCATTGTCTCTTGCCTTGATTATACCACTTTTCGGCGGTCTCCGACACAAGAAAGGGGGGGTGCCTTTCCCGAACGGCAACCCAACCGACATCGGAATCAGACAGCCAACAGGTCCCGCGCCCTTTTCACAACATTCTCCGCTGTGAACCCAAACAATTCAAAAAGCTCCTCTGCCTTGCCGCATTCCCCGAACCGGTCCATTGTGATGGTTGCCCCGTCCAATCCCAGATATTTGTGCCATCCGAAACCGGAAGCCGCCTCAACCGCCAATCTTTTAGTTACCTTCTTGGGCAATACGGATTCCTGATATTCCAAAGGCTGCAGGTCGAACAGCTCGAAGGATGGCATGCTGACGGCCCTTGCCCCGATGCCATCGGCCTGCAGTAGTTTTGCCGCCTCATATACGCATTCCACTTCCGACCCCGAAGCCAAAAGGATGATTTCAGGTTCCTTCTTCGAATCCAATAGGATGTACCCGCCTTTCAGCGCATTCCTTCCCGTTTCCGCATACTGGGGCAGACTCTGTCTTGTGAGGACGATTGCGGTCGGACCCGCATCCTTTGTCACGGCATGGCACCAGGCCGCAGCGGTTTCCTTTCCATCTGCGGGGCGGAACACGGTCATGTTCGGCATCGACCGTAAAGAAGCCAGTTGTTCCACAGGCTGGTGTGTGGGTCCATCTTCTCCGACGCCGATGCTGTCATGGGTCAGGACATAGGTTACAGGCAATTTCATGATTGCCGACATGCGCATGGCGCCTTTCATGTAATCGCTGAATACGGCGAACGTCGCTCCGTATGTCCGCAACCCTCCATGGACCTGCATTCCGTTCAGGATTGCCGCCATCGCGTGCTCCCGGACACCGAAATGGAGATTGGAACCCGACGGGTTTTCCGCAGAGAAATCGCCTCTTTCGTGCATGATGGTTTTCGTCGACGGGGCCAAATCCGCAGATCCGCCAACAAGGAAGGGGGCCTTTGGGGAAAGCCTGTTGATGACCACTTCCGAGTTCTGTCTTGTTGCCGCCTTTTTGCTTTCAAAGCGCCAATACTCTTCCCATTCCAACAAGTCCTCTTCCACCCTGCCGCTGTTCCAAAGCTTCCAAGCCTTCCAGTCTTCAGGATGCCTGTCTTCATACCGCTTCAGCAGCTCATTCCAGGAATCTTGCGATTGCGACAATTCTTCCCGCATCCCTTCCAAATATGCTTCAACTATGGAAGGCACACCGAACGGTCCTTCTTGCCAATCCAAAAACGCTTTTGTTTCCTGTATGTTCCTTTCACCAAGCGGTTCCCCATGGGCTGATGCTTTTCCCTGTTTTGGGGGACATCCATATCCTATTTGGGTTTTGACCTCAACTAGTGTCGGCCTTTTTGTCTCCGCCTTCCCTTCCAGGACAGCCGTTTCAACCGCATCGATATCGTTTCCGTCATCTACCGTCAGCACCTGCCATCCATAGGCCTCAAACCTCTTCCCCACATTTTCCCTAAATGCGATGTCCGTGCTTCCCTCTATGGTGATGTTGTTGCTGTCATACAGCACGATAAGCTTGCCCAATTCCAAAGTTCCAGCCAAAGACGCCGCTTCTCCGGAAATTCCTTCCATCATGCAGCCATCCCCTGCGATGACATAGGTGAAGTGGTCGACCAAACACAAGTCTTCTTTGTTGAACCTTGCTGCCAAATGTTTTTCCGCCATGGCCATCCCTACACCATTGGCGATCCCCTGGCCCAGGGGGCCGGTTGTTGTCTCAATTCCTGCGGTATGCCCGTATTCCGGGTGTCCGGGGGTTTTGCTCCCGTATTGCCTGAAGTTCTTCAAATCCTCCAGGGACAGTCCGTATCCGAACAAATGGAGCAGGGAATACAGAAGCATCGAACCATGCCCCGCCGACAGGACAAACCTGTCCCTGTTTTCCCAGCCGGGATTTTGGGGGTTGTGTTTCATGATCCTGGCCCACAAGGCATATGCCATCGGAGCCGCACCCAAAGGCAGCCCCGGATGCCCTGAGTTTGCCTTCTGGACAGCTTCTACCGATAGCATTCGGATCGTATTGATTGCCAACTGTTCAATGTTTTTCATAATCCTGTCCCTTTCGATTTCTGTGATCGGTAACCTTGCGGAATGGAGCCTGAACAGCCCCGTAAAAAACCCCCGGACCTTTCCAGGGAGCTGGAAGCAAAGCCCAAGGGGTTTTCTGTCAGATGTATTTGCGATCGATGTTTTCCAGCATTCCCTTGACCTGGCCGATGCCCGCAGAGACGTTTGCGCTGTCCGCTACCCTTCCAGGCCGTCCAGGAAGCCGGCGATTTCCCTGCATACCTTGCCGGCATCTTCCCCTTCGACCACGACTTTCAGTTCCGTCCCTTTGCTGATGCCTCCCGCAAGGATGCTGATGATGCTTTTCGGATTGATTTCCTTCTCTCCGTTGAGGAGGGTGATTTCATTCGGGTATCCCTTGCAGAATTCCGTGAATGCCGAGGCCGGCCTGGCATGCAGCCCGGTCTTGTTCTTGATTTTCGTATGCATTTCAGCCATTGGTTTTCCTCCTATCCTTTTTCTCATTCTTCCGCGGCCTGGACCCTGCCTCTGCTAAAGAGCGCATGGACAAAGGGCAGTGCAAACAGTCCGGAAATCAGCAGCCCGACCACCCATGTGTTCCTGAATGCCGCAATCCGTCCGATGAGGAAGCCCACACCGACGAAGTCCGCATCCGAGAATGTGGTGTTCGCATATCCCAGATCCCCCAGCACCGGCAGGAGCAGCAGGGGCAGGAAGGTGAGCAGCAGGCCGTTTACGAAGGCACCGATGACCGCACCGCGTCTTCCGCCCGTTGCGTTTCCGAAGACACCCGCCGTTGCACCCACGAAGAAATGGGGCACGACTCCAGGCAGGATCACCATCAGATTGAATGCGGTGTCCCGCAGGCCCACCAGGATGAGCATTCCGATCACGCCGCCTGTAAAGGATGCCAAAAATCCGATCAGCACCGCATTGGGGGCAAAGGGGAACACCACAGGACAGTCCAGGGCCGGTTTCGCATCTGGCACGACTTTTTCACTGAAGCCTTTGAAGGCCGGTACGATTTCCGCAATGACCATCCTTACCCCCTGCAGCACGATGTAAACCCCTGCTGCAAATGCGATGGCCTGCAACAGTGCGAAGATGATGAAGTTCTGTCCACCGGAAAGGGTTTCCGTAAACTCCGCCCCCGCAATTACGGCTACGATCAGGTACATGACCATCATGGTCAGTGCGATGGAGACGGAGCTGTCCCGCAGGAAGGAAAGCCCTTTTGGGAAGGAAGTTTCTTCCGTGGATTTGGAGCCTTTTCCCACCATCTTTCCAATCTGGGCGCTCAGGATGTAGGTCAGGGTGGAGAAGTGTCCGAAGGCGATGTCGTCGTTGCCTGTGATTTTACGCATGGTGGGATGTGCAAGGGCCGGAAACACCGCCATGGTGAGCCCTAGGGCCATTCCGCCCAGCAGATACAGCAGGATCCCTTCGAATCCGGCGACAACCAGCACGATGGCAATCAACGCCGCCATATAGAGGGTGTGGTGTCCTGTCAGGAAGATGAACTTCAGGCGGGTGAACCGAGCGATTAGGATGTTGGACACCATGCCCACAATCATGATGATGGCGGTGGCCGAACCGTAGGTTCCCAATGCTGCGGCTACGATGGCTTCGTTGTTCGGCACCACTCCCTGCATGTTGAAGGCTTCCCCGAACATGGCACCGAAGGGTTCTATGGCACTGACGATGACCCCGGCACCTGCCCCAAGAATCAGGAAACCCAGCACGTTTCCAAAACGGCTGCAGTTGTCTTCCAGGTCCTTTCCGCAGACGATCAGGTCCGCAATGCCAGGGTAGCCGCTCCCCAGGTCCACGTGTTCCACTTCGACATCCTGGACACCCAGGTCCTTCAAGGCCGTCTTGATGTTCATTTCCACCATGAAGCTGCTTCCCAATCCGCTTCCGCACATCGCTACAATCTTTTTCATTTCCATATCCTCCTAATTGGAATATTGTTTGACCAGTTTCAGTACGTCTTCTTTTGTCTTGCTTGCCAGAAGTTCTTCCATGTCGTTCATGAGCAGTTCGCTCAGCTGGCCCAGGGCTTTCAAATGAGTCTCGTCATCCGGCGCGGCCAGTGTGACCACCAGCTTCGCATACCGTTCCTTGTCGTTGGAGAAATTCACGGCCTCCTCCAGGACCAGGACACTCATGCCCAGCTCCAGCACACCATCCTCTGGCCTTGCATGGGAAATCGCCACGTCGGGGGCCACCACGATGTAGGGGCCCAATTCCTGGATGTTCTGGATGACCTTTTCCAGATACCGTTCTTCAACGGATCCGGCATCCAGCAGGGGCTTTGCGCTTGCATAAACCGCCTCCTTGTAGTCTTTTACCTGTTTCATCAGGATGATCTTGTCTTCGGTTACCAGTTCGTTCAGCATCGGCTGCACCTTCCTTTGGGTCAGATTCAAGTATTCCACTTGTTTGTCCAGTTCCTTATCCATGATCCGTATGATTTTTTTTGCCGTTTCCTTGTCGAATTCCTTTTCGATTCTCCTGTACACCGATTGCTTCAAGGTTTCCAGGTTGAACCCGCCCCGGCTCTTGTGGAAAATCTTCAGGAGCCGGCTTTTGTCCAGGGCCGTCAATACCGGTGTGACCAGGATGCTTTTCTGTTCATAGCCCTTTCCGTTGATGGGGACGGTGGTGATGATATAATCCACATCTCTCGCGTAAAGCTCCACCTCTTCCAGGCTGACCGCATCGATGATGTTGATGTTTTCCAGCAGATGCTCGAGTTCCTTGCGCAGCAGTTTGGATGTGGCCACCCCGTTCAGGCAGACCAGCAGCACTTTCGGGAAGGAGAGTTCATTCTTTTCCCTTTTGAGATGGCCGCCGAAGTGCATGGCGATGTAGGCGATGTCGTCTTCGTTGATCGGGTTGCCCACCATTTTTTCCAGTTCCTTGCAGATCCGCTCGCTGACCCGGTAGATGGAGATGCTTGCACATCCTGCTGCGCACCCGGCTGTCATGGCCCCAATGCAGGAGGCAAGGGTCCGCACAAAAAAACCGGGAACCTCCTGTTTCCAGAAGATTCCCGGCATTCGCGTATTGCGTGGTCCAGCCGCGTCCAGCAACGTGGCCTCCCCGCTCTCTGTTAGGGGGGAAATTTCATCACGGGCGGAAGCCCTGGAGCGCGTGCCGGATGTCCCGGGCGCGGATCTCCCGGGCATCCCCCATGTCCGCACAGGTCCTGGCCACCCGCAGGAGCTTCTTGTAGGTCCGGGCGCTGAACCGCTCCTGTTCCCAGGCCTCCTGGATAATCCTGCCGCAGTCCTTCTCCAGACGGCAGAAGCGCTCCACCAGCTGGGGCGGCATCTGGGCGTTGGTGTGGATGCCGGGATAGGCGGCGAAGCGCTCCTGCTGGAGCTTCCGGGCCGCCTCCACCCGGATTTGGAGCTCCTGGGAGCTCATGCCGGCCTCCAGGGACGTGAGCTCCAAAAACTCCACCGATTCCACCTGCAGGAGCATGTCGAACCGGTCCAGCAGGGGGCCCGACAGCTTGCTTGTGTAGTCCCGGACCTGCCGGGGGGTGCAGGTGCACCGGCCGGTGCCGTGGTGGCCGCAGGGACAGGGGTTCATGGCCGCCACCAGCATGAAGCTGGCGGGATAGGTGTGGGTCCCGCCCACCCGGGCCACGGTGACCTGCCGGTCCTCCAAAGGCTGGCGTAGGGACTCCAGGGCGGCCTTCCCGTACTCCGGGAATTCGTCCAGGAACAGCACCCCATTGTGGGCCTTGGTCACCTCCCCGGGCATGGCCTGGGTTCCTCCCCCAATCATGGCGTTGGTCGAGATGTTGTGGTGGGGGGCGCGGAAGGGCCGGTGGGGGGCCAGCCGGCTTTTCACCTGGAGCTCCCCGCAGACGCTCTGGATCCGGGTGACCTCCAGCCGCTCCTCTTCCGACATGGTGGGCAGGATGGTATGGATCCTTTGGGCGATCATGGACTTCCCGCAGCCGGGCGCCCCCACCAGCAGCAGGTTGTGTCCCCCGGCTGCGGCGATGGCGCTGTACCGTACCGCCCTGTCCTGTCCCCGCACATCGGAAAAGTCCAGCAGCCCTGCGGTCCGGCAGGCCTCGGCCTCCCGGTCCAGGTCCTTTTCCGCCGCCAGCATGCTCTCCGGGTCGTAGCCTTTCGCCTGTCCCTCCAGGAAGGAGGCCACTTCCCCCAGGCTTTCGAACCCCAGGGGAACCACCCCTTCCACCAGGGCTGCTTCGGCCATGTTTTCCCGGGGCAGGATCAGGTATTCGAACGCCTGGCGCCGGGCTTCCATGGCCATGGAGATCACGCCGTCCACCGGACGGAGCCGCCCCGTCAGGGACAGCTCCCCCAGATAGGCGTACCGGTGGACGTTCTCCGAGGCGACCTGTCCGCACTGGTGGAGGATGGCCACCGCGATGGCAAGGTCGAAGTGGGACCCTTTTTTCCGGACATTGCCCGGAGCCAGGTTGACCACCACCTTCATCTTGGGCACCTCCAGCTCCGCATGGTGGATGGCTCCGTAGATCCGCTCCCCCGCCTCCCTGATGGCCTTGTCCCCCATGCCGATGATGGTCAGGGAGGGCTTGCCGAAGACGGCCTTGGCCTGGACGTCCACCAGGCCTGCTTCCACCCCTTCCAGGTTGAAGCAATGGGTGATGGAATCCCTCACGGCTCCACCCCCCGGTCCATGGTCTTCTCGATCCACTTGTCCAGGTCCCTGCGCCGGGAAGGGCTTTCCACGAACTTCCGGTAGGCCTTCCTCCGGTCCCCGTCGAAATGCCCCAGGATCCCTTCCGGGTCCACCGGCAGGCCCGTCCCCTCCGACTGGAAGGCGCCGTAGCTGCTCCAGACATAAGCTTCCGGCGTTTCCACCATCCCCGCCTTCACCGGATTAAGATGGATGTAGCGGCTTGTCTGCAGCTTGTAGGCGTCGTTGTCGATGATTTCCGCCGTGTATCGCCCCTGGAACAGATGCCCCACCAGGTTGTACTTCTTGTTGAAGTGCAGGGTGATGCGCATGTTGATCTGCTGCATGATGGTCCAGATGGCCTGGTCCATGGTCTGGATCTGCAGGTGCACATGGTTGGTCATCAGGCAGTAGCCCAGCAACTTGAAGGGCACCCGCTCCTTGGTCATGCTAAGGATCCGCAGGTAGGTCTCATAATCGTCCTTGTCCCGGAAGATCTCCCCCCGCCGGTTCCCCCGACACATCACATGGTACAGTTCCCCTTGCCGCCAGACCCTTCTCTTTCTTGCCATGTCTGCTCCCCCATTCCGGACAGCCTCTTCCGGCCGGTCCTTTCCCCATTCTACCACGGAACGGGAAAACCGGGTGGGGACGGCTTGCAGCACTCCTGGTTGCGTCTCCTGCCACATCCCATGGATTATGAGCCTTGTTCCTTTTTTCAGACGGCACAATGTGGTTTCTTCAAGATTCATGGTCCTTGCCATAAACGATGCACCCCACCTGGTCTATGTGCCGCTTCAGCCCTTCAGACACAATGGAATCGTAATGGACGACATCCACAACAAATGGGATCGGGTACACTTCGTTGAGCATGTCCGACAACCGAATGACTTCCTGTCTAGTCACCCCTTCCCCCTTGACCGCCAAGTCGATGTCGGATCCCGGCTTGTAATTCCCCATAGCACGGCTGCCAAAAATAACGCCCTCCACGATGGATGGAATCGCCTTCAACGCTTTCCCTATGTAATCCAGGTCCCGCTCCTTCAATCCATACATGCGTCCCGCTCCTTAGCAAGCTTTTCATACAGTTTCTTCAATTCTGGATAGTATGTCTGCACGATATCTACGGCCATCTTGGCCGCGACCTTTTCATCATAGGCATGAACCGTCAAATTCCGGTCTCCCAATGCGTCAATCCAAACGTGACCGTCGTCAATCACTCCAATCTGAAGGGATTGCTTGATTGCTTCTCGGGGACTCCTGGCTACAATCTCCTGTGCTTCCAGGTAATCCTTCAACAGCTTCCAGGCAAGCTCAAATGAAATTTCAAAAAACTGGATGATTCCAGCCCGTTCAAGCTCATTTTCTATGGGTTGGTTCACATACTTGTCAAGCAATCTGTACGACCGCTCAAAATTCTCAAAACGTTGCTTCCAGCGCACCTCTTTCATCCTGTCCATATCCCACCCTCCATTCCTAGGATTTAGTTTCATTATTGATTCTATCAAATCCCACGCTTCTTGACCAGCAGAACGAAAAACAGCCGCACGTTTACTATGCGCTAATCTTATGTTTCGCGCATACTAAAACCAAAAAGACAGACCGTCACCGTCCTTTCCTATACTTTTCCTGCATGATCTTATACATCTCCTGATAAATCATGTCCCATTGCGTCTTCCTGTAGCTCAACCCCTTCAGCCTTCCATTGATCATGGCTGGATCATACTCCCTGAAACCCTGGGATTCTGCCCACGCCTTCAACTCCAGATGCTCCGGATCCTTCGGGTCGTTGTAGACCTCCATGAATCCATAAAACCCATGGATCCCGCCCACATCCTCCGGCGGCGCCGTCCCTGCCCCATCAAGGAGTGTCGGAAAGCCGAAGTGATAATCCTCCACGACCCGCTCCAGCTTCACAGTGAAATGCCAATCATCGCCGAAATCATACGCGTATCTGATCTCCTTGTGTTTCTCAAGATAATCGTCCACCTTAAGCCTCGTAGGCTTGCGCACCTCAATCTTCAACCGATCCTGATAGGCTTGCTCAAACTGCCGCATCTCGGGATTCATGTCCCTCAAGCGCTCCTCATACATCTTCCTGTTCTTCTTGTAATGCAGATGTTCAAGATGCATCTCCTCATTGTCGGTGACGATTCCGTTCTCCTCCGGCAACTCGAATTCATAGAGATGATATCCATCATTGGGGTAGCCGCCTTGAAAATTGGTCACATTCTGAATGATGTCGTGCAGCCTTTTGAACGTAGCCCCTGCCGGCACGACAACCCTACGCCAGATCACCGGGTTGGTTTCTTCCAATTCGATTCTTATGATATATGATTTCAATTTAGGCTTCCTCCCTCGGTCCTGGCGCAGCTCCCACGCTTGGCCGATTTCCACAATCCTCGTTCGTTCCCTTCTTTGATTCTACCAAAACCCATGCCCTTTGACCAGCAAAAACGAACAAATCCGTGACCATCATGCAACTATACTTGCGCAAATACCGCCATTTACGTTCTTTTCTGCTGCCACGTTTACGCAATCCCTTCACGCCAGTTCATCAAAACTTAATCAGAATCAACAGAAAAACAATTAGGTGTCTCGCTTCTGTAACGGGGCCAGACCCCTTTGGCGAGGAGGCCATCCCCCTGATGATTGAGAAAACCTTCATGCCGACGAGCCTTGCTCTTAGTCTTCTCAAGGAAGATGTCCCCGAACAAAAGTTATCTCTTGTAAGTGAATTGTCTAAAAATCAAAAGAAACTAATTATAAGATGCCTTTTAGAGGGAAATATTGAACTGCTAAGACACCCCAAGAATCAATCGGATAAGAACTATGAATTGATGCGTAAATTTGCTATTATGCTCTTAAGGGATATCACTAAGGGGAATAAGAGCCTCGTTTGGCAAGCATTCTCTCCACTACTGGTTGAAGATACAGAAGCTAAAATCATTGAGGCTTTTGCATCCAAAGAAGAAATACCTGATGATGACATTAGCGTATCTGTTGATCAGACGGCAAATTTGACAGCTGCCATTGCGAACGGACTGAAATATCCTGAACTTGATTCAAAAGGAAATGTTGATTATTCAGAGCTAATAATCTTCCTGGAAAAACTATGTAAGATTTTTAAGTGGGATGTTTATGAGTCTTCAACCCTTGGATATGAAAGTAGAGATGGCTCCCACGGAAAACTTAGATGGTACGCAGTTATTCTTTCCCAGTGGATCAAGGGAACAGGGCTACGCTTCATTATGGAACAATCTCTTGAGTATAAGCGGCAGAATCGCGGATCCAGAGTTATGATTAATTTCAAGTCTGTTACTTATAACGACTCATTAGAACATAGAAATATTGTTATTTCCGATACACTTCAGGCAATTGAAAATGTAATTCTATTCAGCATTTCTAATTATTTCTTGAGATTTTCGACGGAATATAAGCGGTATCGTCAAGTAGATTCCTTCCCTAATGATTGGTATGAATATGTTGAGTATGGTACAACAAACCCACTTTCCATTATGCTACAGCGTAATGGATTCTCCAGGGAAACATCAACTTTTATCAGGAAAAACAAGGATGATTATGTTGTATTAACTGATAATGGGGATGTAAAGCTTCGTCATTCCCTGCTTGAGTGTGATAATGTCAGTGTTCGAAAAGAAGTGAAAGATGTTTTATATAACGTTCCTGAATTATTTATCGGATAGTAGATGCGATCCGCTAAGACGAATATATGTTCTTTTTGCAACAAAAAAAATACCCGCTAGGCATTTTAGCTTAGTGGGTATCACAAAATATTGATTTATCTATTGTTCTGCTCAAACTTCCAGGCACTGGGTGTCATCATCTCTGCCCATCTCATTGTCACGTTCATCCCCACTGTTACTTCTAACGCCTCATATATAAGATTCCCAAAATTTACTTATGTGGTTGAATAGTTTCTTGGGGAGTTTTGTTGAGTAGGGATCAAGTCTTGTCCATTAATCTCTGCTGAATAAATCTCTTGTGTAAACCTTGTCCACAACATCTTTGATTTCATCAGATAATCTGTTTGCTACGATTACATCAGAAATCTTTTTAAACTCATCGAAGTCTTTGATAACTCTTGAGTTGTAGAATTCATCTTCATGAAGTGCTGGTTCAAACACTACTACTTCGATGCCTTTAGCCTTAATACGCTTCATAACACCTTGAATCGCAGATTGACGGAAGTTGTCAGAATCCATCTTCATGGTGAGTCTATAAATGCCTACAATCTTTGGCTGTCTCATAATGATCATATCAGCTATATGGTCTTTTCTAGTTCTGTTTGCATCAACAATAGCCCCGATAATGTTATTTGGCACGTCCTGGTAATTAGCCAATAACTGCTTTGTATCTTTAGGCAAACAGTATCCGCCATACCCAAAGGAAGGATTGTTGTAGTGGGTACCTATACGTGGATCAAGGCCTACACCTTCAATAATCTGCTTAGTATCCAATCCTCTTACTTCAGCATAGGAATCAAGCTCATTGAAGTACGCTACACGGAGAGCAAGGTAAGTATTAGCAAATAACTTGATGGCTTCCGCTTCAGTAGCATCAGTATATAGAATTGGAATGTCCTTCTTGATTGCTCCTTGAGCTAGAAGTTCAGCAAATACTTTAGCTCTTTCAGATTGCTCGCCTACTACAATTCTCGAAGGATAAAGGTTATCATAAAGTGCTTTTCCCTCTCTCAAGAATTCAGGAGAGAAGATTACATTCTCTGTATCAAATTTTTCTTTAATTGACTCTGTATATCCTACAGGAACTGTTGACTTAATAATCATTACAGCCTCTGGATTTATTGAAAGAACATTTGCAATGACGGCTTCTACCGTTCTTGTATTGAAGTAATTCTTCTCCGGATCGTAATTAGTAGGTGTAGAAATAATGACATATTCAGCATCTTTGAATGCTTCAAAGTTATCAGTTGTTGCGGTTAGATTAAGGTCCTTAGTTGCTAGATACTCGCCATGATACGAGAAGGATAACCCAGAGCCAATTAGTACATTTTTATTCCGATTTTGCTGCTCTGACTATGCTATATGCTCCCGAATAAAGGCCTATATCTTGAAATCCCTCAGAAAAAACACAAAAAAAATAAGCCCACCACAATGTGATGAGCTGTAATCTTGATTCATATATACTCTTTATTGAGCGTTTTTATTGGCTTTTTGCCCTTCTGAAATGCTTATACATCAGTATGTATAAACGAGTTCCTTCTATTATATAGTGATTTGAATTTCGAGTTCCTTCTATATATATATGTACTTAAGTTTCAAATTCCTTCTATTATATAAGCAAATAAATAACCCACTCAGATTCTCTCTAAGCTCGGCATTTTCCGAAGCTAGATTCTATCTAGGCGGGTTACATGATTTATCTAGTTTTCCATATGGCCATCGGATGATTCTTTATACGTTTCAGAATCTCTTTATCATCAAATAAAAGCTCAGGGATATATTCTCCATTTTCAAATCTATCTAAGAATTCCTTTTCTTCCTTTGTAAGAACCATTAAATCAGAAATGTACTCTTTGACAAGCTTCTTAGCTGATTCCAGCTCAAAATCATCTTTTCTTTTAATTACTGGAAGCAGGTCTGTTTTAATTTTTCTTTGGGTGATGGAATCTATAGCCTTGGTGTCAAAGGTCTTATTAATGTCTTTAGCAGATACGGCAGCATAGAATACAACGCACTTTCTCAGCAATTCTTCCTCTGATTCGTCAAACAGACCAAAATGGATCATGTTTCTAGCATCATATAAATCTCTAGCTGCAGCTCTACTTAATAGTGCATTTATCTTACTTCCGTATATCTCAATTGGAGCTAAGGACTTCACCTTATATTCACTGGAAAAATGCTCAGTGATGATTGGTCTCTCCTGGGCTTCAAGTACATGAGATCTTAGAGAGTAGTTGATTTCAATTTTAATGTTATCTCTATTCCCACTGGCTCCCAGGTAATCATAGACCCATGAATCCAAGCTATGAGGATTCTTTGTCTTAGGATTTTTTGAATAACCCTGGGAGACCATATAGCGATCAATAGTAGTGTTAATAACTTCTCGGCTCTCAAGCATTTCTTCTCTGCTGTTGGTAATTAAATAATCCAAATCTATATCTACCGAGAGACGTGGCAAGTTGAAAATTGTTAGATTAATAGCCGTCCCACCCTTTAATGCGAGACTATCCTTTAAGATTGGATTTGTATTAAGATACTCCAAAATATCTGCAAGTCTTGTCACCTTTTCTAATGTATCCCTGACAAAGCCAAGCTCCTCTGCTTTTTTCCCTAAATATATAATATCGTAATTAGACAAGTATATCGCCTCCTTGATTTATTTCAAATAACCCTTCCGGTACCATCAATTCCCACTCGTTATTATAATAGCTTTCTTCCTTTAAATCACTAACCAGGTACCTTCTACTCTTTCCTATCTTGCTTTTACAATAATCTATAAACTCTTTTGAAAGCTGCATCTCTTTTTTGTAATGGTCCAGAAGATATCCTACTCTTTGATAAAGCCCCTGGGTATCATATATAGAAAGATAATTTTTTAGCTTTTTTTCATCTAGGTAATGGATTCCTTCTAGGCAATTGAGCAGCTCTTCAAAGCCGCCTATTTTATTGAAATCTCTTATGCTGTCCACCACAGTTCTCTCTAAATCTGTCATTCTAACACCGGTGGTATTTTTAGCTTCCACTACTCCGTCTTGCATTCTGGAAGCGACATATTTGTAGGTTACATTGTCATATTCAAAATGATTAAACTTATTTTCTGATGAAACATAGACCTCATAATAAACTTGATTCGCTAGGCCATAATATTCAAAGGCACTGTGGTGAGAGATATAGGCAGTGTCAGTTATGGCACAGGCTATTTGATATCGAGTAGCTACTACCTGACCTGTTGTTGGATTGACTACAGAGTAGATATTTTTTCGTATCTTTTTGACAAGCCCCTTTTTAATTAATCGGTCCATCTGAGAATAAGCTGTTTTCTCATTTCCAGTAAGCTTCTTTACATCTTCTATGGAGAAAACAGGATATTTTGCTAGTTCAGTATAGACATTCACGTTCCTCACCTCTTTTTTTACTTTTGGAATGTTTTTCTCCATATTCAAAGAATAACGTTCCATTATTAAAACATTGTGCCCGTTTCAAACGCCAATATTCATCTTTTTTTAATTTTAGCACGTTATTCTCTATTTGTAAAGAAAATCGTTCCATTATTAAAAAGTGATTAACAACCCAACATTCGGAGCCATTTCCGTTTTCGCTCCGTTTGTTTGAAATAAAAAAGAAACCCACCAAGTGGCTTGATTACTTCTATCAGGCGACTCAGTGGGTTTTAGTTTTGACTATTTGCTGGCAGTTCTGGATATACCAAATATTAGATTAAAAATAATAATGTTATCTGATGAAATGATACCGTCTTTTATTACTCTTTTGAAGATGTCATTTCTATAATCCAGTTTCTTCTTATCAGGAAGGTTATCTAGCTCTTTCATGAACCATTCCTTTTCCTCTACAAGGAATTTATACTCATCTTCTTTATCTATAATCTCATTAATTTTATCTTGTACTGCCATTATTCCGTCTGTATGCTTTTTAATTTCTACAGTATCTTCCCCCGATTTTCCTCCAGCCTCCACTACTTTGTATAGTTCTTGATATCTCTTTTGAATCTCTTCCTCCAAATAAGACAATAGCTGTTTTTCATTTCTTGTTAAACTTTTTTCTTCAATTTTTTCTTCTATAAGAGATTTAAAACTACTGTCTTTTTTACATTCAATTAGCATTTTCATAAATTGTTTTATAATCTCCGGTTCTTCAATATATCCAGCATCGCAACAAGCTAATGGTTCTTTCTTTAAAGACGCTTTGCATCTCCACTTATGTTTTGTTACCCAAAGCACATGGGCATAAAAATTTCCACAATTCGAGCAAAGAAACCTTGAAAAGAACTCTTCCTTATCATGACTTCTTTTTCTATTCGTTTTAGGATTTCTTCTTTTCTCCATGATGCCTTGCGCTTTATTCCAAGTTTCTCTATCAATAATCGCAGGATGGTGATCTTCAATTAATAGCTGTGGGACCTCACCGAAGTTTTGTTTTGATCTGCTTGTAATAGTATCCTTTGTATAGTTTTTCTGATAGAGAAGGTCTCCTGTATAACTTATGTTATTGAGGATAGTACATATTCTCTTTCCATCCCACGAAGATCCCTCCTTCATAGTCGGTATTCCTTCTATCGTTAAATCCCGGCTAATCTGAGGTGTCGTTATTCCATTTATATACCGCTCAAAGATTGATCTAACTACTTTCGCCTCTTCTTCAACAATATACCAACTCCGGTCTTTATTGAAATCGTAACCATAAGTCCTGGCATTATGTCTTACTATTCCTCTTTTTGCTAATGCCTTTTTACCCCACGAAATACTCTCCCCAAGACTTCTGGATTCTTCTTGAGCTAAGGCACTGTACACAGTTAAAAGCACTTCTCCGTCTTCTTTTGCCGTATCGATTCCTTCCTTTTCGAAATAGATGGAAACTTTGTATTCTTTTAACTTTCTAACATACTCCAAGGCATCGACAGTATTTCTAGCAAACCTTGATATCGATTTAGTTACTATCCTATCGATTTTCCCATTTTCGCAGTCTTTAATCATTTTCTGAAATCCTGATCGTTTTTTTGCATTGGTGCCTGAAACACCTTCGTCTGCATAGATCCTCACTAACTTATTATTTGGGTCCTTTAGTAAAGCAAAAGTATAAAAAGCGACTTGGGCTTCTAAGGACCCCAATTGATCTGGTTCTCTGGTGCTTACTCTTGCATATACCCCCACCCTAATTTTCTTCTTGGTTTTTTTAGGTTCTATTTTTAAAATGTCTGTGGCGCTCTCCTTATATTTTTTCTTTATTTTATCTATAAGTTCTGTGGAAGGTTTATTTTGAATCTCGATGATTTCCACTTCTTCACCCCTCCTTGTAAGATATTGTTACGGGACAGATTAAGAAATCATCCCGAATGTTCCTTGAAAATGCAACTTTAATATTCGAATGAATCAACAGACACCACGTATTGAATTTCAACCATCTCATAGGTAT
>NZ_JAAEEH010000021.1 GCF_010179735.1 Anaerotalea alkaliphila | reverse complement strand
TACCTATGAGATGGTTGAAATTCAATACGTGGTGTCTGTTGATTCATTCGAATATTAAAGTTGCATTTTCAAGGAACATTCGGGATGATTTCTTAATCTGTCCCGTAACAATATCTTACAAGGAGGTGGGAAAGTTGGTGGACAAAACCAAACAATACGGCGTGGCCCTGGAGGGCGGGGGCGCCCGGGGCGCCTACCAGGTGGGGGCCTGGAAAGCCCTGATGGAGGAGGGGATCCAGGTCCGTACCGTGGTGGGGACCTCCGTAGGGGCCCTGAACGGGGCCCTTTTCGTCCAGGGGGACATGGAACGGACCCTGCGGATCTGGAGGAACATCGACTACCAGACCGTTTTCCAGGTGGAGGACTCCCTCATCGACGAGATCCGCAACTTCAACCTGAAGGAGTTCAACCTGATGGACCTGGACCTCCAGAAGATCCTGAAGCCCATCAAGAAGTGGGTGAAGGACGGGGGTCTGGACATCACCCCCCTGAAGCGGCTCATAGACCAGGAGATGGACGAAGGGAAGGTGCGCGAAAGTCCCATGGAATTCGGGCTGGTCACCGTCTCCCTCACGGACATGAAGCCCCTGGAGATATTCCTGGAGGACATCGGGCAAGGGGAGTTGGGGAGCATGCTCCTGGCCAGCAGCTACCTGCCGGCCTTCAAGTCCGAGAAGATCGGCGGGAAGACCTACCTGGACGGGGCCTTCCACAACAACCTGCCCCTGACCATGCTGGTGCGCAAGGGCATCCGGGACATCATCGTCATCCGCCTGGGCTCCTTCGGCCTCCAGAAAAAGGTGGACACCAAGGACCTGAACATCATCGAAATCGAGCCCCGGGAGGACCTGGGGATGATCCTGGAGTTCGACCCGGAGCGGATCGGCTACAACATGGACCTGGGCTACCACGACGCCCTGCGGGTGCTCCGGGACCTGGAAGGCAGCACCTACTACATCCAGAACGGAAAGTCAGAGGCCTGGTTCCTGAACCGCTTCCTGCGGACGGGGAACCAGACCCTGCGGCTGGCCCGGGAGGAAGGGAAGCTCTTCTACAGGAGCCGGGGGCGCCTCCTTTTCGAGGGGGTCCTGCCCTACTGGGCCAAGCGCCTGAAGCTGGAGAAGGAGTGGGACTACCGGGACCTGGGGATCGCCGTCCTGGAGGCCCTGGCCCTCTCCGCGGGAATCCCCCGCTTCCAGGTGCTGGAGGTGGAGGAGCTGGTGCGCGCCATCAGGAAGGCGGGCCGGGAAGGGACGAGGAAGGCCGGCGCCTTGGAAAACGGGGTCCAGGAGCTGCTTCCCCAATTCTGGAGCTGGTTCGAACGCGCTTTTTACGGAAACAAATGAAAAAAATCCGGAAATCACCCCCCAAATCCCGCCGCCGGACCGTATGATAGGGTGAAGGGGATGGAGGAACACCATGGACATCCAGGACAGGAACAGATTCATAGAGGATAACATGCCGTTCATCATCGCCGTGGCCGCCCGGACCAGCGGCCGCCATGTGGAGCGGGAAAACAGCGACCTGGTGACCTCCGCCATGCTGGCCTTCAATGACGCGATCGAGAGCTACCGGGAGGAGCTGGGCGGATTCTACAGCTATGCCGGCCGGATCATCCACAACCGGGTGGTGGACGTCCTCCGCCAGGAGAACCGGTGGCAGGCCCAGGCGGACCCGCTGGAATACCACGAGGGCAGCCTGGCCGACCGGGACCGGACCCAGGAGCGGGTGGACGCCCTGGAGCTCGCCCGCTACGGGGAGATCCTGAAGGCCCACGGCCTGACCTTCCACAAGCTGGCGGCAGGCGGTCCCCGGCACAAGGACACACGGCGGATGCTGGTCGCCCTGGGGCGCAGGCTCTGCCTGGACCGGGAGGTGGTGGAGGCGTATCTGGAGAAGGGCAGGCTGCCCTACGGCAGGATCGCCAGGGACTACGGCGTTTCGATAAAAGTGCTTTCCGTGCACCGGCATTACATCGCCAGCATCCTGCTGGCCTACCACCATGGGGTGGCGCCAGTGATGGACTGGATCGCGGAAATGGAAGGGGGTGCGCACGATGAAAAAGGGACTGGTGCTGGCCGTGGATGAGCGGCATGCCACGATACTGACGGAAGAGATGGAATACAAGAAAATCAAGACCCAACCGGGCCACGCCCCCGGAAAAAGGGTGGTCTGGTCGGAGGAGGACCTGGCCGGCCGTCCGGGACTGTTCCGGCGGTCCCCAGGCCACCGGAAGGCGGGGGCCCTGGGATTGCTGGGTGTCCTGGTCCTGGGGCTTGCGCTCCTAGGCGTGCTTGCCCTGCCGGGACTGGAGGGACCTGCGGGGACCTTCAGGACCACCCCCGCCTTCGCGGTGGTGACGGTGGACATCAACCCCAGCCTGGAACTGCTTCTGGACAGGGAATGCCGGGTGCTGGAGGCCAGGGCCCTGAACGGGGACGGGGAAGCGCTGCTGGCTTCCATGCCGCCCGCCTTGACCCCCGGCCGCCACAAGGCCGGCTCCCTGACAGGAGTGTTGAAGGGGTTGGAGCTGGAGGAAGCCATGGACCTGCTGCTGGATGCGGCTGAGGAACAGGGCTACCTGCTGGAGGAGGGGGCGGTGCTGGTCACCTCCACGATCCTGGAGATTGCTCCGGACATGGTCACGGACGCCGTTTTACCGGAGGCTGTTTTACCGGAAGCTACCGGCAAGGCCGTCGCGGAAGCGGATCCGGACGGGTTGCTGGAGGAGCGGGTCACCGACTATGTGGCCTCCCGCCAGGACGCCGCACGGATCTACTACAGCAGGGGCAACAAGGTGGAAAGGGAAGAGGCCAAGGCCCTGGAGATCTCCCTGGGCAGGTACAAGATGGCCCGGGCCCTGGAGGACAGCCTGACCCTGGAGGAGACCCTGGAGATGTCCATCTCCGAGTTGGCCCGCAGCTATGCGGCCGTCCGGGGGAAGAAGGAAGGACAAGACCGGGACACCACCGGCGACTCCCAGGGAACCGGAGCCCCGGACGCTTCGTCTGAAAGGGTGGGGGAAGAAAACCCGGAAGACCCGACAGAAAGCGCTTCCGAAGGGGAGGGCAGGGATGCCGCTCCCGGACAGCTGAACCGGGAGGAGACCCCGGCGGACAAGGACGACGCCAGAAGGGAAGAAACTCCGGCTGGCAAGGACAGTGCAGGACAGGAAGCCGAAGGCAAGCTGGCACCGGAGGTCCGGAACGGCAACAAGCCAACGCTTCCCCCGGGACAGGCGGCCAAGGACCGGCAGCCCATCCGGTCGGGACTGGAGATCCAGGCCGAGAAGGCGGCCAGGGA
This sequence comes from Anaerotalea alkaliphila, assembly GCF_010179735.1. Classification (GTDB taxonomy): domain Bacteria; phylum Bacillota; class Clostridia; order Lachnospirales; family Vallitaleaceae; genus Anaerotalea; species Anaerotalea alkaliphila. The sequence continues at coordinate 52,334 of NZ_JAAEEH010000021.1, read as the reverse complement.
GGCGGCGAAGGAAGCCGCCGAGAGGGAAGCCCGGGAGCAGAAGGAAGTGGAACGGCAAGCCCATGAGAAGGAAGACGGCAACAAAGGAAACGGCCAAAGCGGCGGCAAAGGCAACAAGGGCCGGTAGGCCGTGGAAATGAAATACCATGAAAGCGAATCATCAACGGCAAAGGAGGATTCCCTATGAAACGATTCAAACTGCTTTCCCTGGTGCTGGCGTTCACGCTGATCCTGGGCGCGTTCCCTGTATCGGCGGCCACAGCGCCCACCAAGGCGGAGCTGGAAAAGGCGCTCGACGAGGCCGAGGAAGACTACGAGGACGCCCGGGAAGAGTATCTGGACGCCAAGGAAGACCATGAGAAGGCCAAGGCCGCCTATGAGGCTGCCCTGAAGAAGTACGAGGACTTCAAGAAGGCCGGCGAAGAGGACATCGCAGAGGAGCTGGAGGACAAGGAGGACGACCTGACAGTTGCCCAACTGAAGGCGCTGAAGGTGAAGCTGGAGAAGGAACTGGAAGAGGACCTGGAAGACCTGTGGGCCGACCTGAAGCTGACCAGCCTGAAAAAAACCATGGACGACGCCAAGAAGGTCCACGACGCAAAGCTGAAGACCTACCGGGAAGAAAGGGAGGACTACCAGGACGCCCTGAGGGCCTTCCGCGCATTGACGAACCTCACCCAGGCGAACCTGGAGAAGGCCCTGGCCCATGCCAAGACCATCCGGGACGACGCCCGGGCAGACCAGCTGGAAGCAAAGGAAGCCTATGAGGACGCCAAAGCCGCCTACGACGCCGCCCTGAAGAAGTACGAGGACGCCAAGAAGGCCGGTGAAGAGGACTTGGACGAACTGAAGGTAGAGCTGAAGCTGGACAGCCTGAAGAAGGCCAGGGACGACGCGAAGACCTTCTACGACGCGGAACTGGAATTCTACGAGGAAGCCAACAAGGACTACCAGGCGGCCCTGAAGGCGCTGGGCGCAGTGACGGAGCCCACCCAGACCACCTTGGAGAAGGCGCTGGAAGAGGCCAAGAAGGCTTATGAGGACGCCCTTGCAGACTACAAGGAAGCCCTGGCAGACTATGAGGACGCCAAGGACGCTTACGAGGAGGCCCTGGAGGAGTACGAGGACTTCAAGGAGCAGGCCGAAGAGGACATCGAGGACGAGCTGGAGGAGAAGGAAGACGACCTGACCTCCGCCCAACTGAAGGCGCTGAAGGAGAAGCTGGAGAAGGAACTGGCAGAGGACCTGGAAGACCTGTGGGCCGACCTGAAGCTGGACAGCCTGAAGAAAGCCTATGAGGACGCCAAGAAGGTCCTTGACGCGGAGAAGGAAGACCTGGAGGAAGCCAGGGAAGACTACCTGGAGGCCCTGCAGGCCCTGCGGGGGGACGTCTGGAACCGCTACGACAAGGAAGAGCAGAAGGCCCTGCGCATGCGGTGGCACAAGTTCTACCAGCACGGCGTGAAGGTCCTGCCCTTCGAATCCGTGTTGGCCCCCGGCCGCACAATCAAATTCGACACGCCTCCGGTGATCAAGGACGGCCGGGTGCTGATCCCCGTACGGGCCCTGTCGGCGGCCTACGGTGCGCTTGTGGAGTATGACCCCGCAAAACACACCGTCACCATCACCCTGGACGGCACCACCATCACCATGAAAATCGGCGACGACAAGGTGACCATCAAGCGGGACCTGCCGGGCACCAGCAACGACGAGACCATCACCCTGGACGTGTCCAGCCAGCTGATCGGCAACAGGACCTACGTACCCATCCGCTTCTTCGGGGAAACCATGGGGCTGAAGGTCTCCTGGGAAGAGAGGACCCAGACCGTGCTCCTGCAGGACCGGGATGACGACGATGACGACAGAGGAAAGCCTTCCACCCATCCGGGAAAAGGCAAGGGACTGACGAAATAGCAATCCATTGAAAAAAGGTGCCAGGCACTGTGAACATCCGTTCACAGTGCCTGGCACCTTTTTTCTTCCCTTCCATTGTGCTATAATGTTCTTTTCCGACATGTCATATGGGAGGATAGGAGATTATATGCAGACTTTGGAAAAGAAGTACGGGTTGTTCACGTCCATCGCCATGGTGGTGGGGGTGGTCATCGGTTCGGGGGTGTTCTTCAAGGCGGATGACGTGCTGACCCTGACCCAGGGGAACCTGATCAACGCCTTGCTGGCCTGGGTCCTGGGGGCGGCCTCCATGATCTTCGGATCGCTGGTTTTCGCGGAGTTTGCCCACCGGATCGAGCGGGCCAACGGGATCGTGGATTATGCGGAGGAGGCCTACGGGGAGCGGTTAGGCTACCTGGTGGGATGGTTCAAGGGGGTGCTCTACTACACCCCTTTGTCGGCGATCCTGACCTGGGTGTCGGCCATGTACACCATGATCCTCTTCGGGGCGGAGAACCCGGAGAACGCCCCCATGACCTGGGTGCTGGCCTCGGTGTACCTGGTGGCCATGTACCTGCTCAACTATTTTTCCCCCATTTTTGCGGGGCGGCTCCAGGTCACCACTACCGTGGTGAAGCTGGTCCCCCTGTTCCTGATTGCCCTGGTGGGCATCGTTTCGGGCCTGTCCAACGGCATCATGGTGGAGAACTTCACGGAGGCGGCCAAGTCCATCGGCAGCACCAAGGGGACCCTGGCTTCGGCGGTGGTGGCCACCGCATTCGCCTTCGAGGGCTGGATCGTGGCGATCACCATCAACAACGAGATCAAGGATTCCAAGAAGAACCTGCCCAGGGCGCTGACCATCGGGGCGTTCATCGTTTTCGGGGTGTACATCACCTACTTCCTGGGAATCGCAGGGGTGCTGGCCACCGACCGGATTGTGGCGGAGGGGAACAATGCGGTGAGCATCACGGCCAACGCCCTGTTCGGGAGCACCGCAGCCACCCTCCTGACCGCCTTCGTGGTGGTGTCCTGCCTGGGGACCTTGAACGGTCTGGTCATCTCCAACATCCGGATGCCCTTCGCCCTGGCCGTCCGGGGACACGGGCTGTTCCCCGACAAGGTGGGCAGCGTGAACAAGAAGACGGGGATGCCGCCCTACGCAACCCTGACGGCCTTCGCCCTTTCGGTGGTGTACACGGTGATCTGGTACGGGAGCCTGAACGACTGGTTCGGCCGCTACATCGGGCTGGACGAGATCCCCATCGTGCTGATCTACGGATTGTACATCTTCCTGTACGTCTGGTACATGGGCAACTTCAAGGACCTGGGCTTCATCCGGCGGTTCGTGCTGCCGAGTCTGGCCATCGCCGGGTCCCTGGTCATCCTCTACGGGGGGGCCACCAACCCCAGCATCGGCATGTACCTGTTGATTTCGGTGGTGGTGCTGCTGGCGGGGCAGGCGCTGTACAAAAAAAGGTGAGGGTACGAACGAATGCCCCCTCACTTGCGGACGGGGGTCCTAAATCGTTCGGGGGCATTGTTGTGCCCGGAGGGCATGGAAAGGAGCGGGGGACCGCTCCTTTTTGATTTGGGGAAATGATGCGGAAGAACCGTCCCCATGCATCAGCGGCCCAACCAGGTTCTTGACAAAGTCCGGGAACAGGTGCACCATGGATGTATGGGAGGTGACGATGGAGATGGAAGAGAAGCTGATCGCGCCCTGCGGGATGAATTGCGGCGTCTGCGTCAACCATCTGGCGATGGTGAACGACATCCGGAAGCAGGGGTTCAGGAGGAAGTACTGCCCCGGCTGCCTGCCCCGGGGGGAGAACTGCACCTTCATGAAGGACAGCTGCGACCTGCTGGGGAAGGGGCTCGTGCGGTTCTGCACCGAGTGCCCGGACTACCCCTGCAGGCGGCTGAAAGCCCTGGACAAGCGGTACAGGACCAAGTACCACATGAGCATGCTGGAGAACCTGGAATGCATCCGGGAGCACGGCATGGAGGCTTTCCTGGAGAAGGAAGAGGAGAAGTGGCGCTGCCCCGGATGCGGGGGGACGATCTCCTGCCACAACGGGTTGTGCCTGCACTGCGACCTGGACAAGCTGCGCCGGAAACAAACCTACCGTTGGGACGACTAAAGGAGGGATTTCAATGAAACCTTTGCCGGAACTGGAGCTGGCGCAGATCCCCATGGGGAAGCACCTGCATCTGGACCAGGAGAAGGTCAAGCGGATCATGACCATCAAGCTGCTCTACCTGCGGGGGGAGATGCCCATGGAGGAGGCCCAGGCCAGGATGCGGGAGGCGGTGGACAAGGTCACCGCCCAGGAGTTCGCCATCTGCGAGCAGCATCTCCAGCAGTTCGGTATCACCGATGACGAGCTGGCGGACCGGATGGAGGAGATCCTGGAGATTTTCGGGGACCTGCTGGAAAGCGCGCCCCCGGATGTGCCGCCGGGCCATCCCATCCACACCTATCTGGAGGAGGTGGCCGCCCTGCGCCAGGTGCTGGGGGAGATGGAGGGGCTGCTGGCCGGGAAGTTCCTCCCCGACGCATGGAAGGAGGCCTACGACAGGCTGGAGCGGATCGGGACCCACTTCGCCCGGAAGCAGAACCAGCTGTTCCCAGCGCTGGAGGGCAAGGGCTTCGACAAGCCTTCCAAGGTCATGTGGACGCTGGAGAACCGGATCCGGAACCTGCTGAAGGAGTCCCGGGGCCACCTGGAGGCCGGACGGGAGCGGGAGTTCCTGGACCTCCAGGAGGAGGTCATCACCCTGGTGGAGGACATGATGGGCAAGGAGGAGGAGATCCTCTATCCCACCGCCCTGGAGCTGGTCACCGACGAGGAATTCGTGCGCATGCGCCAGGGGGACGACGAGATCGGCTACTGCCTGGTGGAAACCCCGCCGCCCTATGTGGGGGCCGCCTGGGGAGAGGTGGAGGAGAAGACGGCCCATCCCGAGGGCGTCCTTCCGGTGAACCAGGGCCGGCTGACCCTGGAGCAGGTGAACCTGATCTTCAGGCACCTGCAGGTGGACCTCTCCTACGTGGACGAGGAGGAGATCGTCCGGTTCTACAGCGACACGAAGCACCGGGTTTTTCCCAGGAGCCCCGGGGTCATCGGCCGGGAAGTGCGGAACTGCCATCCCCGGGAGAGCGTGGCCACGGTGGAGGAGATCATCCGGGCCTTCCGGGAAGGGGAGCAGGACGAGGCGGAGTTCTGGCTGGAGATGGGCGGCAAGTTCATCTACATCACCTACGTGGCCGTCCGGGACGGGGAAGGGAAGTTCCGGGGGGTGCTGGAGACGATGCAGGACGCCACCCGCATCCGCAGCCTGACGGGAAGCCAGCGGCTCCTTAGCTGGGGAAGCAAGGGGGAGCAATCGGAGGAAGCGGATAAGGCGACGGAACAGGGCCGGGAGGGGAACCCCTACGGCCTGACCCCGGACACGGTCCTGGGGGACCTGCTGAAGGAGTACCCCCATCTGAAGGAGTTCCTCTTCAACCTCTCCCCCAAGTACAGCAAGCTGAAGAACCCCCTGCTCTTCAAGACCATGGCAAGCGTGGCCACCTTGGAGATGGTCAGCGCCCGGGGCGGATTCACCCCGGAAGAGCTCATCGGGAAGCTGGTGGAGGAGATCGGGAGGAAGAAGGGGTCCTAAGGGATAAAAAGGTGCCAGGCACTGTGAACGGCGTTCACAGTACCTGGCACCTTTTTGTTTGCGAACTGTCCCCCATTTCCGTTCCAAGGAGAAGGGAAACAAAAGCCCCCCGAACGATTCAGGACCCCTGTCCGCAAGTGAGGGGGTGTTCTTGTTTCCCTAAATTCATTCGCTCACCAGCCGGTACCCGACCCCGATTTCCGTTAGCAGGTATTCGGGCTGGGCGGGGTCCTTTTCCAGCTTCCGCCGGAGGCCGGCCATGCAGACCCGCAGGGACTGGTTGTCCCCCTCGAAGGCCCCGCCCCAGACGTTGTCCATGAGGAACTTGTGGGTGAGGACCCGGCCGGCGTAGCGGGCCAAAAGCTCCAGGAGCCGGAATTCCAGGGGGGTGAGGTGGACTTCCTCCCCGTCCAGGAGGACCTGGCGGCGGGTGGTGTCGATGGAGAGCCCCCGGACGGCGTAGGTGTCCGGGAGGGCTTCCCCTTCGGGGGTGGCCCGGTTGCGCAGGGCCACCCGGATTCGGGCCAGGAGCTCGGGGACGGAGAAGGGCTTGGTCAGGTAGTCGTCGGCACCGGCGTCCAGGGCGGCCACCTTGTCCCGCTCATGGCCCCGGGCGGAGACGATGATGACCTTGGCCGGGGAGAGGGACTTGAGCCGGCCGATGAGCTCCTGGCCGTCCATGTCGGGGAGGCCCAGGTCCAGGAGGACGACCTGGGGGCCTTTGGAGAGGGCCAGGGAGAGGCCTTCCGTACCTGTGGAGGTCTCCAGGCAGCCGTAGCCCTGGGTCTCCAGGGAGAGGCGGATGAAGCGCCGGATCTGCCGGTCGTCTTCCACCACCAGGATGGTGGGCTTGTCATCCATGGGTCACACCTCCTTTGCGGTCAGCTGGGGAACGGGGGAGGCTGCGGGACGGGGGAAGCCGGGGGGATGGTGAAGGCTACCCAGGCCCCCCCTGACCGCCGGTTGCCGGCGTCGATGGTCCCCCCGTGGGCCAGGACGATGGACCTGCAGATGGAGAGCCCCAGGCCGATGCCCCGGTGCTCGGGGCTGCCGGTCCTGGGGTTGGAGTAGAACCGGTCGAAGACCCGGGAGAGGTCCTCCGGGGGGAAGCCCGGTCCGTCGTCCTCCACCCGGAAGAGGATGTCCTGCCCCTGCTTCCGGGCCAGGAGAAGGATCCGGCTGCGGGGACCGGAATGGCGGAGGGCGTTCTCCAGGAGGTTGCCCAGGACCTGCTCCAGCAGCTGGGGGTCGGCCCAGACGGTGAGCATCTCCTCGGGAAGCAGGATCCGGAAGGTGTGGGGCCCCAGGAAGCGGTTCACCCGGGCGATGGAGGCGGCGATGACCTCCTCCGCCAGCTCCTCCTTCCGGTTCAGCAGGAGCTCCCCCTCCTCCAGCCGGGTCATGGACAGGATGTTGTCCATGGTCTGGGAGAGCCAGCCCGTATCCTGGAAAACATCCTGGAGCAGCTCCTTTTTTACGGAGTCGGGGAGGTTTTGGTAGTTCTCCAGGATGGTGGAGACGGAGCCCAGGATGCCGGCCAGGGGGGTCCGCAGGTCGTGGGAGATGGAGCGCAGGAGGTTGCCCCGGAGGCGCTCGCTTTCGGCCAGGAGGGTGGCCTCCCGCTGCCGGGCGTAGAGCTCCTGGATGGTCCGCTCCCGCTGTTCGGCCTGCCGGGCCTCCTTGCGGATCCGGCTGGTGGAGGTGCTGGTGAGGAGGGCGGTGGCCAGCATCACCAGGAAGGTGGCGAAGTATTCGGTGCGGTAGACCGCCAGGGAAAGGTAGGGCTCCGTAAAAAGGAAGTTGAAGAGGCCCACCCCCAGGAAGGCGGCCAGGATGCCGCAGAGGTAGCCTTCGGTGATCCGGGCCACGGCCAGGACCCCCAGCAGGAAGAGGAGGATGATCTCCGCCTCGAAGAGCCGGAACTGCCTAAAAAGGAGGCCGGCCCCCGCCGCAAGGGCCATGGCCAGGAGGGTTTTTCCCAGGTCCCGGAGGAAGCGGGGGCCAAGGAGGGTTTCGTTCAAGCCGTTCATTCTCGTTTGTTCCATGCGCGCACATCCTTGGTCAGCCGCAGGGCGGCGATGAAGAAGACGAAGATTTCCAGACGGCCGAAGAGCATGCCCAGAGTCTCCGCCCAGAGGACGGGCGCCGGGGCCCCGGGAGCGGTGACGCCCAGGGAGAGGCCCACGGTGCCCAGGGCCGATGCGTATTCGAAGAGGGCCTCCTGGAGGGGGTAGCCGTAGGCCAGGAGGACCCCGGTGCCTCCCGCCAGCAGGAGCAGGTAGCAGAGGGCATAGGCGCCGGCGTGCTCCACCAGGGGGGCGTCCGCGGGGACGGGGCCTTCCGGCCGCCGGACCTTGTGTTGGACCACCCCGTGGGGAGGGCTGAAGCGCCCCTTCAGGGTCCAAAGCAGGCTCATCAGGAGCAGGTGGACCCGAAAGAGCTTGATGCCCCCCGCCGTGGAGCCGGCCCCTCCGCCTACAACCATCAATAGGATTATAACAAATATCGGGAAAGGATGCCAGCGGGTCAGGTCCACGGTGGAGAATCCCGTGGTGGTCAGGGCGGAGACGGTCTGGAAGAGGGCTGCCCGGACCCAGGGGCCGGTGCCCGCGTAGGCGTCCTTCAGGGCGGCGAAGCCCATGGCCGGGACGGAAAGGGCCAGGAGGAAGAGGAAGAGCCGGGTCTCCCCCAGCTGGAGGAAGGTCCGGACCCGCCCCGTCAGCAGCAGCAGGTGGGCGGGGAAGGCGGTGGCACCCAGGACCATCAGGAGGATGCAGGCCAGCTCCAGGGGAAGGCTGTTGAAATGCCCCAGGCTGGCGGCCCGGGTGGTGAAGCCACCGGTGGAGAGGGAGGTCATGGAGTGGTTCAGGGCGTCGAAGGTGTCCATGCCCAGCACCCGGAAAAGCAGGGTGCCGGCGGCCATGTAGCCCAGGTAGATGGTCAGGATCAGCCGGGAGGAGGCCAGGAGGTTGGGGAGGAGCCGGTCCGGGTGCCCCTCGGCGCTGTAGAGGTTCAGGCCGAAGGTCTCCGAGAGGGCGGAGACCAGGATCAGGACCAGGCCCACCCCTCCGTAGAACTGGAGCATGCTCCGGAAGAGGAGGTAGATCCTGGGGGTCTCCTCCACGTCCAGGACGGTGAGGCCGGTGGTTGACCAGCCGCTGACGGACTCGAAGACGGAGCCGGTGAAGTCCAAAAGCCCTCCCAGGTAGAATGGCAGGGCAGAGAGGAGGACCGCCAGGGTCCAGACCAGGGAGACGATGACCGCGTCCTGGCCCACGGAGAGGCGGCGGGCCTGGCCCGGAGGGATCCGGGAGAGGGCAAAGCCCAGCCCCAAGGCCCCCAGGGAGGGCCCCAGGAAGGGCAGCAGCCACCTGCCGGATGCCGGGTCGAAGGGGACCAGGAGCAGGGGGGTGGCCATCAAGATGCCCGTGGCCATGGTGATGTGGCCCACATGCCGCAGGACGGCACGGTAGCTGTCAAAGGTGTTCTTCATCTTCCCCACTCCTCAAGGCCATGCGGCCGATTATTTTTGCCAGGATGTAGGTTGCGCTGACCACGTTGTCCACCCCCAGCTTCCGGAAGACCTCCACGTTGTGGGGGTTGGAGACGGTGGCGAACACGTGGGGGACCCCGTAGACCTTACGGGCCAGCTGGCAGATGACCAGGTTGTCCGGGTCCCGGGGGGTGAGGGCGGCCACCAGGTCGCAGGTCCCGGCCCCGGCCTCGTCCAGGATGGCCGGGACGCTGGCGTCCCCGTGGATGACGGTGATGTCGAAGCTCCGGGCCAGGGCCTTGCACTGGTCCAGGTCCCGGGCCACCACCACCAGTTCGTGGCCCTTTTCCAGGAAGCTCTTCACCAGGTACTCGATCTTGCGACCGCCCCCTGCAATCAGGATCTTCATGCGGGTTCCTCCCCTTTCTCCGGGATGTCGAAAAGCTTCTCGAACTCCAGGGTGGCCAGCTCCACGGGGTTCAGGATGCGGATCCCCAGGTCCTTGTAGGCCCGGGTCTTGTCCCCGTCGTAGAGCCGGGAGGCCACGTCCTTGACCCCGTAGATGGTTTTGGCGATCTCCGCCAGGAAGATGTTGGTGTTGTCGTTGTCGGTGGCGGCCACCAGCATGTCCGCCGTGGCGATGCCCGCCTGCTCCAGGAGGGCCACGTCGGTGGCGTCCCCGGCCAGCAGCCGTCCCTCGAATTCCGGGGGGAGGGCCACGAAGGCCTCGGGGGAGAGGTCGATGAGGGTGATGCTCCGGTCCCCGCCGGAGAGGACCTGGGCCAGCTTCCTGCCGAAGCCGCCGCAGCCGGCGATCAAGACGAACCGGTCCCGCTCGCTTTCGGGGGTGTCCGGGGCCTGCCTAGGGATGGTCCAGGCCGTAGTCAATCTTCTCCCGGTCGTAGTGGATGGGGTAGCCCTCCACCCGGTCCAGGTTGAAGCCGGCGGCCCGGAAGGTGGGGTCCAGTGCGTAGGCGGCCCGGTAGTGCTTCTCCGCCAGGAGGATGTCGTTGTCCAGTTCGGCCAGGATGCCGATCAGGTTCTGGACCTGGGGGGAGTGGATGTCCTCCACCATGGCCTGCTGGAGGTGGTAGAGGGCCTGGTCCAAGTCCCGCTCCCGGAGGGCCTGGGCTGTCCTGTCCAGATGCTGCTGGAGTGGGGTGGCGGGGGGGATGTGCTTCTTCATCATGGGGATCACTCCTTTCCTACAACCATCGTACACCCGGAAAAAGGGCACAGGCGTTAAAATCCTGTGAGGATCCTGGACCGCGGGGACGGTTCTTTATGGGGAACATCCCCCGCCCCCCTTGTATGCAATGTGCATTAGTGTTAAAATATTAACGATAGTGTGGAGCAGACGAACAAGAGAACCAAAGCCGGCCGCCAGATGCCGGAGACGAAGCGGGAGGTAAGGAGTATGGTTGTACAAATCTGCATCGGCAGTTCCTGCCATTTGAAGGGGTCCTACAAGGTCATCGAGGCAATGCAGCGGCATGTGAAGGAGAACGGTCTGGAGGAGGCGGTCCAGATCAAGGCCGCCTTCTGCCTGGGGGAATGCACCCGGGGCGTCTCCGTCCGGGTGGACGAAGGCCCGGTGGAAAGCGTCCAGCCCGAAAACGTCCGGGCCTTCTGCGCCGCCCGTTTTTCCAAGGCATAGGGGGCGGGCGCATGAACACGAGACTGCGTTTGATGGATTTTTCCGCGGCGGATTGCCGCAACTGCTACAAATGCGTGCGCCACTGCGCCGTGAAGGCCATCAAGGTGGTGGACGACCAGGCCACCATCGACGTGGAGCGCTGCGTGGCCTGCGGGCAGTGCCTGATCGTCTGTCCCCAGAACGCCAGGAACATCGTTTCCGACCTGGAGGAGGTCCGGGGATGGCTGGAGCGGGGGGAACGGGTGGCGGCCTCGGTGGCGCCCTCCCACCTGGCCAGCTACCCGGATCCGGACCGCTTCGTCGGCCAGCTCCTGGCGGCCGGTTTCGAGACGGTCCAGGAGACCGCCGCGGGGGCGGAGCGGGTCCTCGGGGAGTACCAGAGGCTGTTGGACGGCCGGGAGGGGGGCGTGCTGGTCACCTCCTGCTGCCCCACGGTGAACCTGTACGTGGAGAAGTACCATCCCCAGCACATCGGCACCCTTTTCCCGGTGGTCTCCCCCATGGTGGCCCATGCCCTCCAGATCAAGGAGGAGCTGGGCCGGGAGGTGCGGGTGGTGTTCATCGGCCCCTGCGTCTCCAAAAAAAGCGAGGCCCAGTACTACAAGGAGAACGGGGTCCTGGACGGGGTCCTGACCTTCGAGGAGATCCACGGCTGGCTGGGGGGGCTGGAGCCGGTTGCCGACGGTGCCCGGCGTAGGACCGCCGGGGCGGCGGGCAGGCGCTTTCCCGGGGAGATGGGGATCCTCTCCGGACTGGCGCCCCCCCAAGGGACGACCTGGATGCCCATCCGGGTTTCCGGCCTGGACCAGTGCAAGGAGCTCTTCGAGACCCTGGACCTGGAGCGGGGGGAGGACCCCGACGGGTGGGGCAAGGTGCTCCGGGTGGTGGAGGCCAACGCCTGCGTCGACGGCTGCGTGGGAGGCCCTGCGGGGAACCCGGACTGCCCCCGGACCGCCGCCAACAAGATGCGCCTGGCCCTGGCGGTGGAAGGAACCCAACGGATGGAAGCGGCCGATGAGACGGCCGGGAAGAAAACGGCCCTGGCCGGAGGGATCCCGGCCATCCCCCCGGGGGCGCTGGAAAGGAACTTCCTGCCGAAACCCTTTTTCCGGAGGCGGTTTTCCGAAGAGGACCTGGCCGGAGCCCTGGAGCAGATGGGCAAGTTCTCCCCCCGGGACGAGCTGAACTGCGGGGCCTGCGGCTACGACACCTGCCGGGACAAGGCCCGGTCCGTGGCCGAGGGGATGTCCCATCCGGAGATGTGCGTCCCCAACATGCGCAGCAAGGCGGAGCGGGTCAGCAACATGCTCTTCGAGTTCACCCCCAACATGGTCTTCATCCTGGACAACAGCGGCAGGATCCTGGACCTGAACCCCATCGCCGCCCGGACCTTCCACACGGACGTGCTCCTGGCCAAGGGCCGGCACATCGGGGAGTGGCTGGAGGAGGAGGACATCCTGCGGCGGCGGAAGGTCTTCTACCGCAAGTTCGGGGTGGCGGTGCAGCAGACCAGCGTCCACCTCCACCAGCAGGGGATCCACATCCTGATCATGGCCGACACCACCCAGGAGGAGGAGCGGTCCGTAAAAATGGGGATCCTCCAGGAGAACACCCTGGAGACCGCCCAGAAGGTCATCGACAAGCAGATGCGGGTGGCCCAGGAGATCGCCAGCCTCCTGGGGGAGACCACCGCCGAGACCAAGGTGGCCCTGACCAAGCTCCAGAAGCTGGTCCGGGGAGGGGAGGGCGGCCATGGAAACCTTCGTTGACATCGCAACCCGGAGCATCAACAAGAAGGGGGAGGAGCTCTGCGGGGACCATGTGGAGGTCATCGACCGGGGGGACCGGATCATCGCCGTGCTCAGCGACGGCCTGGGCAGCGGGGTGAAGGCCAACATCCTGGCCACACTCACCTCCAAGATCGCCGTGACCATGCTCCGGGAGGGGGCCGACATCGAGGAGACGGTGGACACCATCATGAACACCCTCCCCGAATGCCAGGTCCGGAAGCTGGCCTACTCCACCTTCACCATACTCCAGGTGGACCGGGACCTGCAGACCTACATCGTGGAATACGACAACCCGCCGGTCCTGGTCTACCGGGACGGCTTCATCCTCCCCCTGGAGAAGACGGAGAAGCTGGTCCACGGGAAGACCATCCATGAGAGCCGCTTCAAGCTCAAGCGGGGGGACATGGTCAGCGTGGTCAGCGACGGGGCGGTCCACGCGGGGGTGGGGGCCCTGCTGAACCTGGGCTGGACCTGGGAGGAGATCAACCTCTACCTTCTGGAGCTGAACCGGGTGAAAAAGACCGCCGACAGCATCGCCACCGATTTCCTCGGCGTCTGCAACAACTTGTACGGCGACCAGCCGGGGGACGACACCACCATACTCACCCTGAAAGTCCGGGACAAGGAGACGGTGAACCTGTTCACCGGCCCCCCCAGGGACCCGGACCGGGATCCGGAGTTGGTCCGGGAGCTGCTTGCGGCCAAGGGGCGGAAGGTCATCTGCGGAGGCACCTCCGCCAACATCGTGTCCCGGGCCCTGGGGAGGACCCTGGACGTCCAGCTGGATTCCATGACCCCGGAGGTGCCCCCCTTCGCCCGGCTGGAGGGCTTCGACCTGGTCACCGAGGGGGTCCTGACCCTCCAGAAGACCCTGGAGCTCATCCGGCTCTGCCGGGAGGCGCGCTTTCGGGACGGGGAGGACATCCTGGCCCGGGAGTGGAACGGCTCCACCCTGCTGGCCCACATGCTGCTGGAGGAGTGCACCCACCTGAGGATGTGGGTGGGGAGGGCGGTGAACCCCGCCCACCAGAGCCCGGACCTGCCCATCGACCTGCACATCAAGCTGCGGATCATCAGGGAGATCGTCCGGGAACTCCAGGCCCTGGGGAAAAAGGTGGAGGTCTCCTACCTGTAGGGCTTCCATCCGCAGTCCCCGGATCCGCAACCCCATTGAAATGGAAATGGAAAAAGAGGTGTTCAAATGAGGGTATTCGAGAACAACGTGCAGCTGCTGAAACACAAGGTCCTGAAGGAGGTGGCCCGGTCCGCCTTCCAGGGCACCCTGGAGAGGGACCTGCCCTCGATCCCGGAGCGGATCATCCAGGGACCTGAGGCCGAGACCCGCTGCTGCATCTACAAGGAGCGGGCCATCGTCAACGAGCGGGTGAAGCTGGCCCTGGGAGGGGACGGGGACCGGAAGAACAACATCCAGGTCATCGACATCGCCTGCGACGACTGTCCCGTGGACCGGTACAAGGTCACCGACGCCTGCCGGGGCTGCCTGGCCCACAAGTGCCTGGCCGCCTGCCCCTTCGGGGCCATCCGGATCATCGACAAGAAGGCGGTCATCGACCCGGGGCTGTGCCGGGAGTGCGGGAAGTGCGCTGAAGCCTGCCCCTACGGGGCCATCGGGGAGAACCAGCGGCCCTGCATGCGGGCCTGCAAGGCCGGGGCCATCCGCATCGACGGGGAGACCAAGAAGGCCTCCATCCTGGAGGAGAAGTGCGTCCAGTGCGGGGCCTGCGTCTACCAGTGCCCCTTCGGGGCCATCATGGACAAGTCCCAGATCCTGGAGGTGGCCCTGGAGCTTGGGAAGCGGCGGGCGGCCCCCGGGGGGTATCCCCGGATGTACGCCGTCATCGCCCCCGCCATCTCCAGCCAGTTCACCTACGCCAAGATCGGGCAGGTGGTGGAGGGGATCGGCCGGCTGGGATTCCACAGCGTGGTGGAGGCGGCCCTGGGGGCGGACATCGTGGCCTGGGAGGAGACCCGGGGGGTGCTTTCGGAGCTTGCGCACAAGGACTTCGTCACCACCTCCTGCTGCCCCGCCTTCGTGGACCATATCCGCAAGGAATTCCCGGAGCTGGCCGACCGGATCTCCACGGTGGCCTCCCCCATGGTGGCCACGGCGCGGCTGGTCAAGTCCACGGACCCCCAGGCCCGGGTGGTCTTCATCGGACCCTGCACCGCCAAGAAGGCCGAGGCGGCCCAGGAATCCCTGGGGGACGCGGTGGACCATGTGATCACCTTCGAGGAGCTCCAGGCCCTGCTGGACGCCCTGGACATCCGGGTGGAGGAATGCGGCGAGGGCCTCCTGGACAACGCCTCCTACTACGGCCGGATCTTCGCCCGGAGCGGGGGCGTCACCGAGGCCGTCCTCCACGTGGCCGCCACCCTGGAGCCCGGCCGGGAGCTGGCCGCCTACGCCTGCGACGGCCTGGAGGAATGCGGGAAGATGCTCACCCTGGGGAAAATGGGCCGGCTCCCCTACGATTTCCTGGAGGGCATGGCCTGCAAGGGGGGCTGCATCTGCGGCCCCGCCTCCCTCTCCCACGGGAAAAAGGACAAGAACGAGGTGGACAAGTACGCCCGGCTGTCCATGGAGGAGGACGTGGCTGCGGCGGTGCGGGTCTTCGGCTGTCTCCAGGGGAAGTAGGGCATGAGAAGGTGCCAGGCACCGTGAACGTCCGTTCACGGTGCCTGGCACCTTCTTGTTTCCATGAGAGGAAAGGCTCCCCCTTTGCGCTTTGGTTTGCCGGCCACAGGCATCCCCCTGAACGATTTAGGACGCTCGTCCGCAAGTGAAGGGGGATGCCTGTGGCCCGCTTTGGAGGTGTTCAAGGGGGAACGTCCCCGTCTTCATTCCCCGATGATGTCCTGGCTGCGTTCCAGGGGCTCGTCCAGCAGGATGTTGCCCAGGGTTGCGTCGCTGCGGCCTTCCACCAGGAACTGGACGCTTTGGATGTGGGGGAATTCGGTCAGGGTGTTGACGATGGAATAGAGGGTCATGAGCTCCCCGGCGCTGCCGCCCCCGTGGTTGTCGATGAATTCCTGGGAGAGGTCCAGCGTGCAGAGGCCGTCCACGACGGTGAGTCCCAGCAGCTGGGTGCCCTCAGGAATGGGCTTGTAGGTCTCGGGGGACACGGAACCCTCGGTGAGGGCCCAGAAGGCCATCCGCTCCGTGTTGAAGTTCAATCCGTCGCTGGTGACCTTCCTGGTCTCCGGATGGACCTTCATGCCTTGGCTGTCGGGGAAGTAGAGGACGAGCTCCACTTCCTTCTGGTCCTGGGGATTGTAGAGGTAGTAGCCCACGGGGAAGGACATGTCCGCAAGTTCCAGAAGCTTCTCGAAGGAGTAGAGCCCCAAGCCCTCGACGAGCTTCCGCTCCTCGTAGTAGGCGCTGCCCCTGTCGTCGTAGCGGACCGTGAACTGCCTGCGGCCGTCCCCCAGGACCTCCACCCGCTTGATGTAGGATTGGAGCACCGTGGAATTGCCTTCCTTGTCCACCACGGGGTCGTTCCAGTAGGTGCCGGCCACCAGCGGGGTCTGGATCAGGGTCAGCCGGTCGAACTTGGAATCCAGCATGGACGACTCGGATTTCTCCTGGACCAGGGCGTTCCCTTGGATGACGTAGCGCATCTCCAGGGACAGGTCCCGTCCGGATTCCCCGCCGCTGGGGTCATGGACCGTGCCGGTGATGCCGTAGGTCCTTGCGTCCACGGTGTCCAGGATGCTGGCAAGCATCATGGTGTGCCCGTACTCGGCGAATCCGTTGTAGTTCCAGCTGGTCCCCAGCCGGGTGGGCAGCAGGGCCCCCAGGTCCTCCACGTCGAAGGAGGGCTTGGTGATGGACGCCGTCTGGTCATAGATGTTGTAGCCCACCACCTGGCCCAGCATCTCGCTAACCACCCGGATGGGCACATAGGTGGTGCCGTTGTACAGGAAGTTGTCCACTGCCACCTTCTGCCCGTCCACGAACAGCTGGATCAGGTTCCGGTGGACCAGGATGGACTCGCTCCCGTCCCTGGAAGAGACGGAAGAAGCCCCCACGGCCAGGAGCAGCAGGGTTGCAAGGGCCAAGGCGGCCGCCTTCTGGATTGGTTTCCTCGTACGCATGCGATCTACCTCCTTTTCAAGCAAAACGAAGGGTTGCCTATAGGGATATTATACCACAAAAACGGGCCGCGGGGACGGTTCTTCCCTACCATTTCTGGCCCGGAAGAACCGTCCCCGCGGTCCGTCACATCCCGTATTTCTTCATCTTCCGCCACAGGGTGGTGGTGCTCATCCCCAGCTCTTGGGCGGTCAGCTTCCTGTTCCCGCCGTTCTTCTTCAGCGTCCTGTGGATCAGCTCCTGGAGGGGGTCGGAGGCCGCCGCCCCTGCGCCGCCGCCTTCCGGGCTCCCCGCAGGGCTTCCGTAGAGGGTGAAGCTGGATTCGTAGAGCTCCTCCAGCAGGGAAAGGACATAGTCGTCTGTGAGCGTCCGGCGCTGGGCGGTCAGGACCATCCGCTCGCAGAAGGACTGCAGCTGGATGCTGTTCCCCTCCCAGGGATATTCCAGAAGGACCTTCCTGGCTCCCGCCGACAGGACGTGGTATCTGGAATACTGCTTCATGTACTGCCTGAAATACGTGTCCAGGAGATGCTCCACGTCCTCCGGCCGGTCCTTCAGATTGGGGATGCGCAGGCGCAGGGAGTTCAGGGTGAAGTACAGGTCGGAGCGGAACAGGAAGTTCTTGCGCAGTTCCCCAAGGTTCTTCGAAGTGCAGGCGATGATCCGGGTGTCGAACATTTTGGCGCTGGAAGGCGTGTTGTCCGGTGAAATCCTTTTGGAGCGGATCGCCTTGATCAGGTTGTACTGGAGGGGCAGGCTGAGCTTGTCGATGCTCTGGATGACCAAGGTCCCGTCGTCCGCACTCAGGAGGGCTCCCGGGTCCTTGGTCTGGGGATTCCCGAACAGCGACTTGAACTGCTGGTCCTCGGTCATGCCGGCCATGTTGACCGCGAGGAAAGGCCCGTTTTTTCGCATGCCGTAGTTGTGGATGCCCTGGGTGATGGTTTCCAGTTCGGGACCGGACAACGCTTCGACCAGCATGGGGCTGGAGGAAAAGGCGTACAGCTGCGCCAGTTCGATGACCTTCTGCAGTCCCTTCATGTTCTTGCTGATCACGTCGAAGGTCGCTTGGGCCACATGGCCGTTGGTGAAGTGCTTGTCCCTAACCGACCGGTCGGTTGCCTTGCGGCGGTGCAGCCGGTTGAAGGTCATGATCGCGCCCGAAATGTTGCCGTCGACGACGATGGGCTCGACGATCAGCACCAGCTCCTGCCCCTTGTAGGTCAAAAGCAGGGAGTAGTTGTCGATCGTGCCTTCCAGGACCGCGGCTACCTTGTCCGCGCGGATCTCCGTGAAAAACCGGTCGACGGGCATGCCCACAAGCGCATCGGATTTCTGGCCGAGGATGTCCTCCATGATCCGGTTCATGATCAATATCTTGCCGTTGGGGCTCAATTTGAGGATGCCGTTGGAGGAGCTGTCCAAGACCGTCGAAAACTGCGCATGGTTGTGCTTTTCCATTTCCATCCTCCGGTACAGTGCCTCCCCCGCTTTGAGGGCGATGTCCAGGGACTCCCCTGTACCGGAAAGGCGGATTCCGGGAATGTCGATCTGATTGGCGCAATCGATGACGGACTTGCTTCCGATGATCACATCCAGCTGGTCGCCTGCCGCATCCAGGATCATGTTGCGCCACTCCCCGTCGATGTCCAGGGTGTACCGTTGCAGCGTGACGCCGAACAGCTGGTCGAAATGGGACGTGTCGCAGAACATGTTTCCCCAGCCGAAAAGGCCGATGGTGATGCGTGGCCTGTCGATGAGGCCCTTGGCTTTTTGGACCAGCAGCCCCAGCTCCTGCGCGGTCATGACGATGTCGATGACTTGGGCGTTGGTGTTCTTCCTGATGATTTCCGCATGCCGTCCTCGGGCGATGAAGATGTTCGTCCCCTGGTCGATGGCGGTCTGGGCTTCCCCCAGGACGTCCTCCGTGGGCACGAGTTTCAACAATTCGATCCGGCTCTCCTCTGAAGCTTTGATGTGGTTTTCCACGTGAAGATGCATTTCCCGGTCAGGGACAAACACTGCGATTCCAGACATTCTTACCTCCCGATTGGATGCTTTGCAGCATTTTAACCAATTATAGCATCGGATCCCGGATCCATCAATGGAAACATTTCAAAAACGGACGCGAATGAAATGAAAGTGAAATCAAAAGACTTCAAAATGAAACGAATGGAGGTTATCCATAGAAAAGCCGTCCATATTTGGCGATTATACGCATTGATGTCCAAGGGGAAAATGGCTATACTCAAGCCAGCAGTCAACACTGAAGGTTTACAGGAGGTCAAGATGTTTGCGTTTGATTTTGAGGATAAGATCCGGTTCACAAAGGCGGTGTACTACAGTTTCAAGCCAATCCCGCTGCCAAAGCTGTTCAAGGACGGGACGGGCGGTTTGGGCAAGTTTGCGCCGGAACAGGGATGCATCGAGCTTTATGACGAGGAAGGGGCATGCGCCCACCTCTCCGTTGGGAGGAGCTTCGTCAGGGACATGCTTCCGATGATCTTGAGCGGGGAGAGGAAAAGCTACAACGATTGGAGGACTTCCCTCTATTGGAAGGTCAGGAACAGCGGTTTCCAAAGCGCACAGGCCGTGGATGTGGGCACGGTGGACCTGATGATGCTGGACATCCTGGCCCAGAGGGCGGAACAGCCGCTCCACAGGTTCCTGGGGGCCGAAAAGGACTGGGCCGCCGCCTACAAGGGAGGCGGGTCGATCCTGCTGGAAGACGACGAACTGGTGGAGGACATGCTCCGGTACGTGGAGGAGGGCTACACCACCGTCAAATTCAAGGTGGGAAGCGACGACCTGGAGCGGGACCTGAACAGGATTGGAAAGGTCCGGAGCGCCCTGGGGGGCGGCATCGGCATCGCCGTGGACGCGAACCAGAAATGGGACGTGGAGACGGCCTTCCGGTTCTCGGAACTGGCGAAACCCTACCGGCTGGCCTGGCTGGAGGAACCCATCCATGCCCACGACATGAACGGGATCAAGAGGCTGAAGGAAATGGGCGTTTCGGTTCCCATCGCCTTCGGGGAATCCATGCGGCTCTCCTATGCCTACGAAACCTACATCGAAAAGGGGGTGGACCACCTGCAACCCTCGGTAGGCAGGATGACGAGGATGGACGACCTGATCCGCATCCGGGACATGGCCCGTGCAAACAACGTCCGATTCTCCTCCGGAGGCAGGACCTATCTGAACGCCATCTTCGGCTGCCTCTACAGCGAAGACGAAATGATCGAATACCACGAGCCGATCAGCAAACCCGTAGGCGAATACACGCTCCACCAGCCGGAAGAGAGGCGGGGAAGGTTCCATTGCCAGACGGACATCAGCGGCAACCCCCAAAGGATGAACGTGGAAAAGCTGGAAAAAGACCGGCTGCTGGACGGAAAACAGGTGTTTTATTCCGTGTGACAATGAAGTATACTATAAATCCAAAGATAAAAGGAGACTGAAGAGATGAAAAAGGTGATGGTTGTTTTGATGGCACTATGTACGGCGGCGGCATTGTTCACGGGTTGCGGCAAGAAAGAGGAAGGGACCCAGGCGGCAAGCGGAGGGAACGCGCAAGCGGAAGCGGGAGCCGGACAGGTCGTCTGGCCGGAGGGGGCGGTCAACTTCTCCGTTCCGGGCAAGGCGGGGGGCGGTTCCGACATGACCGCCAGATACCTGACTTCCGGGTGGTCGGAAGTGGCCGATGTGAATTTTTCCGTCAAGAACTTCGATTCGACGACCGCCTGCTTCCAGGACGTAGCCAACCAGAAGCCGGACGGCAGGAACATCGGACTTGCCCACTCCGCAATCATGACGGAATACGTGGCGGGTTCCTCGCCGGTCAATCCTGTGGAGGACCTTACGGTCATCGCCGCCGTGGGCAACAACGGACTGCGCTGCATCGCCGCCCGCTCGGACGCGCCCTATGACACCATCGATGAAATGGTCGCCTACGCCAAAGAGAATCCCGGAACCATCAAGGTGGGGTCCTCCCCCAGCGGCACCGTAAAGTTCCTGATGGGCAAGATCGAGCAGGGATTCGGGATCACCTTCAACTATGTGGAGGCGTCCCAGGAAACGGACAGGCTGGTCAACCTTGCAGGCGGCTTCATCGACATCGGCACCATTTCCTTGAGCAACGGCATGGAATATGAAGCGGCGGGCAAGCTGAAGGTGCTGGGCACCGTCGGAGCGGACGGGGTCAAGATCGTGGATTTCCTTCCGGACGCGCCGGAAAACTACCGCACGGTCCAGGAAATGGGATACGACGTCGCCGCGGTGACCAGCTATTACGTGATCGGCCCCAAAGGCATGGACGATGCCCTGGTCGAAGCGATCAACGGGTCCATGAAAGAAATCGCTGCAACCGGAAGTACGTTCATCGACGGCATGTCGGATATGGGACAGGTCGGCGGATGGCATGGCGTTGAAGACTCCAGGAGGATGTATGAAGAGGAGCTCGCATCGATGATCGAAGTGGGCAAGAACCTCGGCCTCTACAACGCCCAACAATAACCTGCAGGAGGATGGAAGATTGAAAAGAGACAAGATTGTAGGGATCGGAGCCGTTTTGACCGCAGTCTTCTTCTTCTACCATACCACCGCCATCCGGATTCCGGTGAACCTTGCGGAGCCCGGGCCGCGCCTCATGCCTTACCTGGCAGAGGCGCTGATGGCGCTTTGCGGCATCGGTATGATCGTTGAATCGGAAATGAAGAAGGAAGAAGACAAGCCCTATCTGACGAAGGAGGGATGGAAGCGCCTGGGGATCATCTTCGGGGTGCTGTCCGCCTATACGATGGGACTGGTTGTCCTGGGATTCCTGTGGGTCACGCCCTTCATGCTGTTCGTCCTGATCGGCATGCTCAGCGGAGAGCAGAAGGTTCCGCGGGTCAAGAAGGCCGTCATCTCTGTGGCCGTGACGTTCGCATTGTACTTCGTTTTCGCAAAGGGATTCAGCGTCGGATTGCCTGCGGGCATGTTTTAAGAGGGGGAATGGGATGAGTCTATACATAGCAAGTTTGTTGACATTGTTGGAGCCGTTGAATCTGCTGCTGATTCTGGCGGTGATCGTAATCGGCACCGTATTCGGAGCCATCCCGGGACTGAGCGGCGCAATCGGCATCGCCCTGCTGCTGCCCATCACCATCGGGATGTCCATAGAAACCAGCTTCGCCATGTTGTTGGCCATGTACATCGGAGGGGTCTCCGGCTCCTTCATCGGAGCGACCTTGATCGGCATTCCGGGAAGCTCCTCCTCCATCGCGACGACCTTCGACGCATTTCCGATGACGCAGAGGGGGGAAGCCTCCAAAGCGCTGACGATCGGCATCCTGGCCTCCTTCGTCGGGACCTTCGGGTCCATCCTGATCGCGACGTTCCTGAGCCCCGTGATTGCGGATTTCGCCTTGAAGCTGGGTCCGTGGGAATATGCGAGCCTGTGCTTCTGTGCCCTGACCCTTGTGGCGGCCCTGTCCAAAGGGAGCGTCTACAAATGCCTTCTGGCGACGGCCCTGGGGCTTCTGCTGGGTTCCGTGGGCATGGACCAGGTGACCGGCGTCACGCGGTTCACCTTCGGCAACTTCAACCTGAACAGCGGCATCAGCGTCATCGCCATCACCCTGGGTGTGTTCGCCTGCCAGCAGGTGGCGTCGAACTACGCCAAGGGGACCCAGACGCTTCCGAAGGTGGAGAAGACCGAGATCCGCGGTTTGGGCATCGGCTTCAAGGACATCACGGAGCATATCGGAACCATCCTGCGCTCCTTCAGCCTGGGCATGTGGATCGGCTTCCTGCCGGGGATGGGGTCGGGGGTTTCCAATCTGATCGCCTACGCCCATTCCAAATCCAGCAGCAAGCATTCCGAGAAGTTCGGGACCGGATACCCCGGGGGCATCTGGGCCTCGGAGACATCGAACAACGCCGCCATCGGCGGCGCGATCATCCCGATGATGGCCCTGGGGATCCCCGGGGACAGCATCACCGCCATGCTGCTGACCGGCCTGATGATCCATGGCTTGCAGCCTGGCCCCCTGATGATCACGTCCAATCCGGAGGTGTCCTACCTGGTGTTTGCGGGAATCATGCTGTGCTGCATCCTGGTGCTGGTTTTCCAGCTTTTCGCCAAGCGGTGGTTTCCGCTGATCCTGAAGATACCCTACCGTTACCTGTACAGCGTCATCTTGATCATCACGTTCATCGGCGCCTACGGCACCGGCAACAACATGTACAGCATCTATGCCATGCTCGCCTGCGCCGTGCTGGGCATCGTCATGCACATGGCGCACATCCCCACAAGTCCGTTCCTGCTGGCGTTCATCCTGAGCGGCAGTCTGGAGTCCTATTTCAGGAAGGGCATCAGCTACGCCAGCGGGGACTACACCGTCTTCCTGACGAGGCCGCTGTCGCTGCTGTTCCTGCTGATCGGCGTGGGCAGCATCCTGTGGCCGCTGTTCCTGCGGAACGTGGTAAGGAAGACGAAAAACGCATGATGCACAAACCGGAACATCGAAAGGAGGTGAACCCATGATCGACCAAAGATGGGTGTTCCATTGCGAAACCGAACCTTGTGAGGCAGCCGAGGGTGTGGTGCGGCGGGTCCTGGCCTACACCAAGGAACTGATGTGTGTGGAAAACACGTTTGCGGAGGGTGCCATCGGCAGCCTCCACCACCATCCCCATACCCAGATCACCTATGTCGTCAGCGGCGCGTTCGAATTCGAAATCGAAGGCGAAAGAAAAGTCGTCCGGGCAGGCGACACGATGCTGAAGACGGACGATGTGGTCCACGGATGCAGATGCCTGGAGGCAGGCGTCCTGCTGGACATCTTCACACCCATGCGGGAGGATTTCCTGTAAAAAGCCCCTTTGCGGCACGCGTGATTTTTGCCCGTGCCACAAGGGGCTTTTTTGGCCGGTCCTGTTGTGGTATAATGTTTCTTACAATCGGCAGGATGGGAAGGACAAAGGTGCGTATGATGCTGGATGAAAATGGAAGGAAAATCGACTCCCTGCGGGTCTCCGTCACCGACCGGTGCAATCTGCGTTGCGGATACTGCATGCCCCGGGGAAAAAGCGTGGAGCCGGAGGACGAAGGCGTCCTTGGGATGGAGGAGATGGAGGAGCTGGTCCGGGCCTTCGTGGACCTGGGGGTCGCAAAGGTGAGGATTGCGGGCGGCGATCCACTGGTCCGGTCCGGGGTGGTGGAACTGGTCAAGGCATTGGACGCCCTTCCGGACCTGGAGCAGATTGCCCTGACCACCAACGGGCAGCTGCTGGCCCCCATGGCCAGGGAGCTGGCGGAGGCGGGGCTGGACCGGGTGGACATCCGCATCGACTCCCTGGATCCGGCCAAATACCAGGAGATGAGCGGGGGCGGCTCCCTGGTGAACGTGCTCCGGGGGATCCGGGAGGCACGGAAGGCCGGCCTGGGGCCGGTGAAGCTGAACGTGGTCCTGATCGGGGGCTTGAACGAGGAGGAGATCGAGGATTTCGTGGACCTGACCCGGGAGTATGTGATGGACGTGCGGTTCATCGAACTGGTCCCCGTCGGGGAGGCAACGGGCTGGCCCGGGGACCGCTTCCTGAGCAACAGCGTCGTCCTGGAGCGGGTGCCGTCCCTGGTCCCCGTGGAGGACCGGTTCCTGGACCCCGCCTCCCCCGCCAGCTATTACCGGCTGCCCGACGGCCAGGGACGGGTGGGGCTGATCGACCCCACCCGCAGCGACCGGGTCCGGCTGACCGCCCGGGGCCATCTGGAGCTCCTCCACCATGCGGATGGGGGGCTGGACTTGGGGAGCCTGCTCCGGTCCATGACGGCGTCCGGGGTCGCCCCCGCGGAGCGGAGCAGGCGGCTTCAGGAGGCCATCCAGGCCCAACTGGTACGAGGGGACGGTTCTTATGTACCAGTTTCCTCCCATTGGTCCGGTTGGTCCGGAAAAAGTGCCGCAAAGGGGGAGGACTGGTGTGGATAGGAAGGTCCAAGGCTACGGGATGGCCCTCATCGGTTTCCTGTTTCTGCTGTTCAACGCGCTTGGATACCTGCTGGGTTGGGAAAGCAGGAACCCGGCCTTCACGGTCATGGGTTTGGTTTTTGTCGTCGTAGGACTGAAACAGGTCCGAAAGGTCTAGTTCATTGCATGGAAAAGGCCGCTCCAGGTGAGCGGCCTTTTCCATGCCCTTTTGTCTGTTCGCGGATGGTCCGGGAAAACAAGCTGGTACGGAAGAACCGTCCCCTTGTGCCGATCAGGTCGTCCCCCTTTTCACCAAAGTGACGCCCAGGAAGCTCTTGACCACATCCCGACGCCCATTTTCTGCCATGTCCACCAGCCGCTCCACGGCCATCTCCCCCAGGCGGGGCTTGTCGCTGCGCATGGTGGTGAGGGCGGGGGTAAGGACGGTGCTCATGCTCCCATCGTCGAAGCCCACCAGGGCCACGTCTTCCGGGACCCGGTAGCCCCGCTGCTGCAAGGCCCGCTGGCAACCGGCGGCGATGATGTCGTTGTCCGCGAAGAAGGCGGTGGGGAGGGAGGGCTTCCTGTCCAGATGGGCCAGCATCTGCTGCGTGGCGGCGTCGAAGAGGAGGTCCACC
The DNA here is from genome assembly GCF_010179735.1 of Anaerotalea alkaliphila. GTDB lineage: Bacteria > Bacillota > Clostridia > Lachnospirales > Vallitaleaceae > Anaerotalea > Anaerotalea alkaliphila. The sequence continues at coordinate 27,128 of NZ_JAAEEH010000021.1, read as the reverse complement.
TCCACCACATGCTCCGGACAAAGGGAGAGTCCCAGGTCCTCCACGGCCCGGGAGAAGCCCGCCTGCCTGTCGGCAAGGCCCCCGATGGGGACCGACCCCCGGAGGTAGCCCACTTCCCGGTGGCCCAGGGCCTTCAGGTGGGAGAGGGCCTGGTGGATCCCCTCCAGGCTGTCCGCGCAGACGGTGTTCACCGGAAGGTTCTCGAACCGGTTGTCCAGGCAGACTAGGGGTTTGGAGAAGCCTTCCAGGAGGGGATGGCGCCGGGTGTCGAATTCGGTGCCCAGGAAAAGCACCCCGGCCACATGGTCCTGGGCCTCCAGCCGTTCCAGGACCTGGACCAGGTCCCCGTCGTCCACCTGAACCAGCCCCAGGCTGTAGCCCAGCTGCCGGGCCTTGGGCTCGGCCCCGTTCAGGAGCCCCACGAAGAAGTCCTCGTTCCGCTCCCGCTTGTGGCCCACGGCCTTGTAGCGGAGCAGGGTGAGCTCCCCTTTTTGTTCAGGGCCCTGGGATTCTGTCCGGAGGGTGTAACCGTTCTCCACCAGCAGCCGGGCGATCCGGTTCCGGGTCTCCTCCCGGACGCCAGGCTTGTTGTTCAGCACCAGGGAGACGGTGGATAGGGAAAAACCGGTCTGTTCCGCGATTTCTTTGATGGTCATGGGGCAAACTCCTTTGCTTGTTCGGATTCTATCTGTTGATCATGGAATCATCATAAAAGATTTGGAGGTGCCTGTCCAGAAGAATATTTAAAATAATTTAAAATTTAGAAGATATTTAATAAAAATTGGATGGCCCAGCCTTGACAATCCCCCGCAGATGTGTTTTAATAAAATCATAGCAAGTTTAATAAAAAAATAAGCAATCTATTAAAGGAGGCGTTTGGGATGAGAGAGGGAAGGAAAATTGTCGTGGCAGGGGTTGCAATGGTGGTAGGGTTGCTGCTGGTGGCGGGAGCCGCCCTGGGGATGCAGGGGATGCAGGGGCAGCAGGAGACCCGGATGGAGCGGGTGGGCCTGGTGCTGGCCTCCCGGACGGACCCCCACTGCGTGTCCATGGCGTACGCGGCCAGGGCCAAGGCGGCGGAGATGGGCGTGGAGCTGCTGGTGGAGGGGCCGGAACTCCCCTTTGACGGCCAAGAACAGCTGGAGGTCATGGACCGGATGATTGAGGCGGGGGTGGACCGGCTGCTGGTGGCCCCTACAGACCCCGACACGCTGGTCGTAACGGTGAGGAAAGCCAACGACCGGAACATCCCGGTGGTGGTCCTGGACAGGGGGCTGGAGGAGGATGCGATGGTGCTCCTGGGGGCCTACACCTACGGCTTCATCGATACCAGGGCCAACAGCCTGGGGATCCGGGAAGCGTTCGAATGAGAAGGGGGAAGGGCAGGTGCCAGGCACTGTGAACGGACGTTCACAGTGCCTGGCACCTTTTTTTTAGTCTAATCTAAATATGACATATCACATAACTATGGTATAATGAAGGTGGGCCCCATCCCCCGGGGTGGGGGGCGGAGGGGTGCGGACGAATTTGGTGAGGACGAAGAAACCGGCCACGAAAAGGAGGAAGACCAATGAAGATAGGAATCAAACAGCGGTGGAAGGATTTCCTGGACAGGATCGCCAAGAGCAACGCGGAACAGTTCGGCCAGGGTACCAAGCTGAACTGCTGCGACCTGGCAAAGCCCAAGGACGGCGGCAACACACACAAGACAGGAGAAGACCCGAAATAAGGTCGAAGGGCGCCGGCAAGGATGGTGCATTCCCGTAAAATGCGGTAAAATGGAGGTAGGGAAGTTGTCGATTGGGGAAGACTGGAAAGGAGCGTCCCTGATCCTGTTGCACGGAATTGCGGACTCCCTGCATTCCTTCGACCTGGTGGTGCCGCATCTCCCGAAGGCCGGTTATGGGACCAAAAATTTCGAGCAGGACCTCCTTATGTTCATGGACGCGCTGCAGATCGGGAGAGCAGTCGTGCTGGGGCGTCCAGCGGTGGGTTCGTAGTACGGAGGTTCGCCGCCTTTTGTCTGAAGCGGTGCCAGGCACTGTGAACACCGTTCACAGTGCCTGGCACCGGAAGGAGGTTGGAAGGATGAACAGGAAACTTGCGGCTCTGATTATGCTATCCCTGGCCCTGCTGCTGGCGTCCGCCACGGCGTGCGCAAGGACCCCCGGGGAGGGCAACCCCTTGCGGATTCCCCCACTCCTGGAGGACCTGGACCCCTCTCCGGAGGCGGCGGAATATGTCCTGCAGGCGGCCCCGGGCATCACGGAGTTCTTTACGGGGGTCCCTGCGGACACCCTGGGCTACAACGGAAGCTATCTGGGACCTGTCCTGCGCCTGCGCCAGGGGGAGCAGGTAGAGATCCGGGTGGAGAACGGCCTGGACTTCCCCACCACGGTCCACTGGCACGGACTGGTGGTGGACGGCGACCAGGACGGAGGTCCCCATCAGGTCATACGGCAAGGGGACAGCTGGACCCCACGCTTCCAGGTGGACCAGCCCGCAGCCACCCTCTGGTACCACCCCCATATGGCGGGCAACACCGCCTGGCAGGTCTATTACGGGCTGGCGGGCCTGATCTACATCGAAGACGGGGTCTCGGACAACCTGGAGCTCCCCAGGGAGTACGGGGTGGACGACATTCCCCTGGTGGTCCAGGACAGGAACTTCAACCGGGAGGGGAACCTTCTCTACAGCACCTCCATGATGGGGGTTCCGGCCGGCCAAGTCCTCCTGGTAAACGGCACCGCCTCCCCCCATCTGGAGGTGGTCCGGGAGAGGTTGCGCCTGCGGATTCTGAACGCGTCCAATTCCCAGAACTTCAGGTTCAGGATGAGCGACAAAAGCCCTCTGGTGCAGGTCGCGTCGGACGGCGGCTTCCTGGAGGCCCCCTTGTCCAGAAGCTCCCTGTTCCTTTCCCCGGGGGAGAGGGCGGAGGTAGTCCTGGACTTCTCCAAGGCCCGGGGAAGGACCCTCTCCCTGGACAGTGGGAACAGGAAGGTCCTGGAATTCCGGGTGGCAAGGGAGCTGGAAAGTTCCCCGGCGGTCCCGGACCGGCTGGCGACCCTGGGACCCGTGACCCCTCCAGAGCCTGGGGAGGACATCCCTCGCAGGATGTTCGAGCTCAGGAGCATGGGGGTGTCGGGGACCATCAACGGGAGGTTTTTCGACATGGACCGGCTGGACGAGGAGGTCCGGTTGGGGGAGAAGGAGATCTGGACCGTCCGCAACCTTGGCGGCATGATGCAGGCCGGTGGCCATCCCTTCCACGTCCACGGCACCCAGTTCAGGGTGCTCTCCAGGAGCGGGAAGCTCCCGCCTCCGGAGGAGCTGGGCTACAAGGACACGGTCCACGTGGACGTGGGCGAGGAGGTGGAAATCCTGATCCGTTTCACCCATGAGGGCGTCTACATGTTCCATTGCCACATCCTGGAACACGAAGATGCGGGCATGATGGGGCAGTTTAGGGTGGAATAGGCATGCGCACTTGGGGACAGACCCCAACTGCGCATCGGCCACCGGGAATGCCCGCCGGGAGCCGGTTTCCAACTGTAAAGGCATCACGGCAATGCCCACTTGTTGCGCACTTGGGGTCAGACCCCAAGTGCGCAGGGAAAGGAAGACGTCATGCATCTGAACGATTTCGAGAAGCACATCGACCCCAGGATCCTGGAACGGGGGCGGGACTACTACACGAGCGGCGCCGTCCTTGACCTGGAGGAAATGGAGGAGAATTCCTACGAGGCGGAGGTGGAGGGCACCGACCTCTACACCGTCTGGGTGGACCTGGACGGGGACGGGGAGATCCTGGAGACCGCCTGCGACTGCCCCTATGAAATGGGGGAATACTGCAAGCACCAGGTGGCGGTCTTCCTTGCCCTGCGGAATCTGCGGGAAGGACCCGCCCGCCACAGCCCGGCCCCCAAGGGGATGGAAAAGGCCAAGGGGAAGGAGCCCCCGGCCATCCGGGACCTGCTGGCCGCCAGGACCAAGGAGGAGCTTGCAGCGTTCCTGGAAGAGCTGGCGGCGGAGCAGCCGGAGGTCAGGAAACGACTCCGTTGGGATTTCCAGGAGGTGGATCCCAAGGAGGAGCGGGACCAGGCCGTGGCCCTGATCCAAAGCTACATCCGGAAGAACACCGACAGGTACGGCCAGATCCCCTACGGAAAAACGGAGGATGCCGTGGAGGGGGTCCATCTGGTGCTTGCGAAGGCCCGCCAGGCCCTCCGCCGGAACCAGATTCTCCAGGGGGTGGAGCTGGCGCTCCTGGCGGTCCGGGAGATGGTCGACCTGCTCCGGGAATGCGAGGACCCGGACGGGGGCCAGGAGGAGGAACTGGAGACCGCCCTCTACGAGTGTTTGGACTGCATCCGGGAGGCCGTCGGCGGGATGGAGGAGGAACAGGAACCGCCCCCGGTCCTGGAACCTGCCCTGCAGGAGGCCCTTTTCACCCGGCTGCTGGAGGAATCCAAGGGCAGCCGCTACGGAACGGGGGCGGGATGGAACCTGGAGTTCCTGGAGCTCTGCGCCCCCCTGGCGGCCGGCCGTCCGGACCTGCGCAAGGTCCTGGAGGACCGGCTGGACGTCCTGCTGCAGGGGCTGGATCGCCCGGACCGGGACAGCCGGGACAAATGGGAGCAGAACCGGGAAGTGGAAAGCCTCCTACTGTTCCGTTACCGCCTGGTGGAGGAATTCGACGGCTGGGAGAAGGCCAAGGAATTCCTCGCAGAGAACGTCCTGTTCCCCGAATTCCGCAAGCGTGCCATCGCCCTGGCCATTGGGCAGAAAGATTATCCAGAGGTCATCCGGTTGGCCCGGGAAGGGGAGGGCCAGGACCAGAAATGGCGGGGGCAGGTGGACCAGTGGAGGCGCCTGCGGCACCAGGCCGCCAAGCTGGGTGGCCTGCTGGAGGAGGAGCGGAGCGCCGCCCGGGAACTGGCCCTGGACGGAAGCATGGAACATTACCGGGAGCTGAAGGCCACCTACGAGCCGGAGGCCTGGAAGGCGGAATACCCCCGGATCCTCCGGGAGCTGGAGGGGGAAAGGTGGAAGGAAGGCTCCTACCGGGACATCCTGCTGGAGGAAGGGGAAAAAGCGAGGCTTCTGGAGCACATCCAGGCCAGGCCCTGGCTGGTGGAGGACTACTGGAGCCACCTGCTCCCGGACCACCAGGAGGAAGTGTTCCTGCTCTTCCACCGGAAGGTCCTGGGGGAAGCCGCAGGGGCCTCCGACAGGAAGGCCTACCAGCGGGTCTGTGCCACCCTCCGGAACCTGAAGAAGGCAGGTGGAGAGGCGCTTGCGGAGGAAACCAAGCAGAAGCTCCTGCTCCAATACCCAAACAAAAGGGCCCTGCGGGACGAGCTGTCCCGGACCTGATGCACATGCGCAGCTGGGGACAGACCCCAACTGCGCATGAACCCCCGGTAATGCCCGCTGGTAGCCATTTTCCAACCGTACAGGCGCCCCCGGCCATGCGCACTTGGGGTCTGTCCCCAAGCGCGCATGTTCTGAAAAAACATGAACGAAAGCCGCTATTGTGGTATAATTAAGAAAAAGGCAATCCTTTGTCAAAAAACGGCGCCTTTGTTTTTCGAGCCAAAAATCTCCATGAACAAAACCGCCATGAACAGAACGAACGTCTGCAACCCCGCCCATGACCAGCCTCCCTTGCCGAAAAGCCAAGGGGCCTTCCAGATCAACAATTGAAAAGGAGATGAGTCGAATGAGATGTACGACCCCGAACAAACACATCCGAAGACCATTAGCTGTCCTTATGGGGATGCTGTTGTTCCTGACGCTGGCGGCGCCCGTCGCCACTGTGTCAGCAGCTGAACCCGGTAACACCCTCTGGGCCTGGGGGATCAACGAGGCCGGCCAGCTGGGTGATGGCACGACCCTGGACAAGGATGCGCCGACCCGGGTTTATTACGACGAAGGCTGGCGAACGGTCTCGGCCGGTGGATACCATACGGTAGCGCTGAAAAGTGACGGCAGCCTCTGGGCCTGGGGGGGGAATGCGTATGGACAGTTGGGCGACGGAACAAAAATCACGAAGAATTTGCCGACTCCCATTGGCACGGCCAAAGATTGGAAATCGATTGCTGCCGGACGGCAGCACACCGTGGCTTTGAAAAACGATGGAAGCCTCTGGGCCTGGGGGCAAAATCTATACGGGCAGTTGGGCGACGGTACCAGAAAGCATACAGACATGCCGAATCGTATCGGCGCAGCCAACGACTGGAAGGCGATTGCTGCGGGAGGGTACCATACGCTGGCAATCAAGACCGATGGAAGTTTATGGGCTTGGGGAATGAATCTACACGGTCAGCTGGGTGACGGAACCCTAACAACCAGGTCGGTTCCGACACGAATCGGAAAGGCGAATGACTGGACGACTGTATCTGCCGGATATCTCTTCACGACAGCCTTGAAGACCGACGGCAGCCTCTGGGCCTGGGGAATCAATTATCATGGACAGCTGGGCGATGGCACGAACGCATACAGACAAATGCCTACACGGATTGGCACGGAGAATGACTGGAAGGAAGTCGAAGCCGGAGGGCGCCATACGTTGGCCGTGAAGAGCAACGGCAGTCTCTGGGCCTGGGGAGACAACGGATCCGGACAGCTGGGGGACGGCACATGGAAGCAAAGGAACGCGCCCACCCAGATAGGCACGGAAAAGAACTGGAAAGCGGTCTCTGCCGGAGGGCTCCATACCCTGGCCCTGCAAATGGATGGAAGCCTTTGGGGATGGGGCAGAGCGTTCGGACGTTTGGCTGACGGAAACTGGAGGCTTAGGAAGGAACCCACCCGCATCGGCGCTGACAAGCACTGGAAGGCGATTTCCGCTGGAGGAACCTTGGATTTATATGAAATCCATGCCAATGGCCATGATGACCATAGCATGGCTTTGGGAGACGTTCCAACCGTAACCCTGACCAAACCCAATGGAGGAGAGAAATTCATCGTCGGCCTGCCGCACACGATTACCTGGGAAGGGTTTCCGGATACGGAGTTTACCCTTTTTCTGTCGACGGATTCGGGTAAATCCTACCAGAGTGAGATCGGCAAGGGCAAGGGCGGCAGTTTCCAGTGGATAGTTCCCAACATGCCGACAAACAATGCCCGGATCAGAATTTGGGGAATTTCCGGACGTGATTATCTCGGCATCCCAAAATTTGCCGAAGATGCCAGTGATGCGGATTTCAGCATCGAGCCGCTAATCGGGCTTCAAGCCACTTTTCTGCTGCCTCCGGCAGCCCCCTCCGGCTTGGTGGCAGAAGCGCTATCCGAATCCGAAATACGTCTGACCTGGCGGGACAATGCGACCGACGAGCAGGGGTTCCACATTGAACGGAACGGCATCCGGATCGCCACCGTGCCGGCCGACACCCAGTCCTACACGGATGCGGGCCTGGCCCTCGACACCACCTACGGGTATCGGGTGCGGGCCTACAACGGGCTGGGCGACTCGGGGTATTCCAACCAGGCTTCGGCGGCCACCGATCCGGAGCCTCCACCGGCAGAACCTGTTCCGGCACTGGAAACGCCGCCAGGAACCGCAACCGTAATCCAGCTCTACATCGACAGCGTTGAATACTATGTCAACGGCCAGCTGCGCACCATGGATACCCCGCCGGTGATCCGGGAGGGGCGCACGCTTTTGCCCATCCGGCATGTGGCGGAACCCCTGGGAGCGGCTGTGGGCTGGGAAGGCGTCCAGAGGAAAGCCACCGTCACTCTGGGACAGAGGTTTGTGGAACTGTGGATCGGCCAGAACCAGGCAAGGGTCAACGGAACGGACCAGTTCATAGACGATATGAACCCCAGCGTGGTGCCCCTGATCATGCCTCCAGGACGGACCATGCTGCCCCTGCGTTTCATCGCGGAAGCCCTGGGATGCCAGGTGGAATGGGATGCGGTGGCCCGAATGGTCACCATCATCCATCCGGCGCCCTGAGGCGGCAAGGGGGTTCAAGCATTCCGACACCGCGGAGGTGTCGGAATAGCCTCTGAAAAGGAGTGGTAATCATGAAAAAGCATCGCCGGCGCATTGTTTTGCTTGTCACCTGCCTTGTCTTTTCACTGCTTTTTACAAGCGTTCCCGCAGAAGCTGCGGATGAAGTGTACCTGACCAAACCTAACGGTGGAGAAGTCTGGTTGAAAGGAAACACCTATGAGATCAGGTGGGATGGCTATTACAACCAGACGTTTGCGGTGTTTCTTTCGACGGATTCAGGCAAGAATTATGACATAAGCCAGCCTGTCGCAAGCGGCATTCTTGGAAGCTGCAAATGGACCATTCCGTTCGACATGCCCAACACCACCACTGCAAGAATTATGATCAAGACGACATATTTCACCTCCAAAACCGAATCCATAGCAGTCTATGACACAAGCGACGAGGACTTTGCGATCTACACACCCGCTCCGACGGTTCCGACGCAATTTCTTGTAACAGCCGGTTCCCCCACAATGATCGGATTATCATGGCAAGACAACTCGAACAATGAAGAAGGATTTGTGATTGAACGACGCAAGAAAGATGATCCATCTTATGTCGTGACAATCAAGACGCCACCCAATGCGACATATTACGCAGATGAAGGGCTATCGCCCTATACCACGTATGATTACCGGATGAAAGCTTTTAATGAATCGGGTGATTCGCCTTGGACTCCCGTGGGAAGCGCCACAACATGGATGGTTTTTTTACAGGCAGAGTTCCTGCTGCCTCCAGCAGCCCCCTCCGGCTTGGTGGCAGAAGCGCTATCCGAATCCGAAATACGTCTGACCTGGCGGGACAATGCGACCGACGAGCAGGGGTTCCACATTGAACGGAACGGCATCCGGATCGCCACCGTGCCGGCCGACACCCAGTCCTACACGGATGCGGGCCTGGCCCTCGACACCACCTACGGGTATCGGGTGCGGGCCTACAACGGGCTGGGCGACTCGGGGTATTCCAACCAGGCTTCGGCGGCCACCGATCCGGAGCCTCCACCGGCAGAACCTGTTCCGGCACTGGAAACGCCGCCAGGAACCGCAACCGTAATCCAGCTCTACATCGACAGCGTTGAATACTATGTCAACGGCCAGCTGCGCACCATGGATACCCCGCCGGTGATCCGGGAAGGGCGCACGCTTTTGCCCATCCGGCATGTGGCGGAACCACTGGGAGCGGCTGTGGGCTGGGAAGGCGTCCAGAGGAAAGCCACCGTCACTTTGGGACAGAGGTTTGTGGAACTGTGGATCGGCCAGAACCAGGCAAGGGTCAACGGAACGGACCAGCCCATCGACGAAATGAATCCCAGCGTGGTGCCCCTGATCATGCCTCCGGGACGGACCATGCTGCCCCTGCGTTTCATCGCGGAAACACTGGGATGCCAGGTGGAATGGGATGCGGTGCTCCGCATGGTCACCATCATCCATCCGGCGCCCTGAGGCGGCAAGAAAAGGCAATGCTTGTTGGAGCTGATGGGACGGACGCATGTGGGAAAGGGGATCGCACTTATGAGAAAGGGAAAGGATAGCCTGATTCTGATCATTGGAATTGCCATCGCATGTCTGGTATTGGTGTTGCTCATAAAGGCCATTCCTTTCCGGGAAGTACTGCCCGGAAGGACGGATCCGCAGGAGGGTGGCCAGCAGGAGGGTGGCCAGCAGACGGTGGAAGGATGGGAAATGGAAGCGGAAGGCTCTTTCCTTCCTGCAGAAATCCCTGACCCCATCCAGTTGGACACATCGGGGCTTGTGAGGGTGCCCGACCCGCAGTCGGAGGACAACCCCCGCTTCCCGGAGCAGGAAACAAGTGTGCCTGCGGTCGGGGATCGGATCTGCGATGCCGCACTGGGCACCTGCTTCACCCGGGTGACGGAAAGTGCCGTCATACGCCATGAATATGCCCGATTCGACCCATTTAATGCAGACAAGTCCCTGGTGGTCCTTCGCCAAATCCACGAAGGGTCCTTCGACATATGCCGCACAGCCATTCCCTACGACGCCCCCGCCAATCTTGTCGCCCGCCTGGACATGGAAGAACCGCGCTGGCACCGGGAGGATCCGGATCTGATTCTGGGGCTGAATGGGTTTCGGATCCAGCAGTACAACGTAAAGACAGGCACAACCACCCTGGTAAAAGACTTTGCCGGTGACCCGGTCATCGGTCCCATCATCTCCCGAGAACCCGACCTGTACCGCGTGACCATGAAGGACGAAGGGGAGAGCTCCTGGGACGGCCGGTGGTGGGCCCTGGCCCTGCAAGGAAGCGGGGATGATTACCGGTTGCGGTATGTTTTCACCTGGGACCGGTCTGCCGACAGCATTCCAGGCCTGCTGGAGTTGCGCCCCGACCAGAGTGAAATCGACTGGCTGGGCATGTCGCCGAAGGGAAGCCGGGTCATCATCGGGAGTGACTCCGGGAACGGGGCGCCCCTGGACGGCACGGTGACCGCAAACTGCGAGCTTACCGAATTCCACCGCATCAACTATGACATCGCCCACGCGGATGTGGGGCTGGACACCGGGGGCAATGAAGTTCTGGTGATGCAGAATTCCCGGACCGACTACATTGACCTGCTGCCCATCGACCCGTCGACGCAACCCATCATGGAACCAGGAGACGGCTATGAAGGTACCGGCAGGGTCCCCCTTGTGCGCCTGTACTACGACTGGTCTTCCCCCATAACCTTCGACGGAGGGGTGCACATCTCGTGCAACTCTCCCGGCTGGGCGGTGGTGTCGACATACAACGCTCCAGGGACGCCTGAGCGAAACTGGCTGGACCGCAGCATCGTCCTGGTGCGCCTGGACAGGAACGCCCCCGATGTGTTCTACTTGGCAAAGACCCACAACACCACAGGGGAGTACTGGGAAGAAACCCACGCCACCATCTCCAATGACGGCCGGACGGTACTGTGGGCGGCAAATTTCGGGGTGGAACCAGGGAACAACCGGATTTCCGTTTTACGGCTGGACCTTCCCTAAGGGATGCCGGAAGCAAACACAGAGGTGAGGCAGGGACCGTATGGCTGGTATTCCATATGGTCCCTTTCCATTTCCCCTTGCAGGAACCCCGAAACCGACATATACTATCCTTAAGAGAAGTCCCCGCAAGAAGCGGCAACAATAAGCCCCCGCAAGAAGCGGCAAAACAACCGGAAAGCAGGTGTCACCCATGCAAAAAGCCCCCGAGAGCACCCTCCAGCTCCTGGTCCTGGTGGCCGTCTCCTTCGTGAAGAACCTCCCCAAGACCATCGCCCGCCTGGGCATCAAATCCGTCCTCATCTTCCTCTTCATCTACCTGCTGAACATCTACATGGTGGCAGAGGTCAACGACGGGTTCGGCAGCCAGATCCCCCCCGGCGACCCCCGCTACTTCCTCATCAACCAGCTGAGCAACCGGGCAGGCTTCGCCGCCCTCAGCTTCGTGTCCATGTTCGTCCTCTCCACGGCCCTGGCCCAGATCAAGTACAAGGGGATCAAGGGCTTCCTGGGGGGCATCGCCACCGCCCCCGTCTGGATGGGCGTGAGCCTGCAGAAAAGCAAAATCGCCTTCTACACCTTTTTCTTCGGACTGGGCGTCTTTTCCGTCCTGGGGTACTTCCACGTCAACACCTACCTCTTCCTGGCGGTGGCCCTGGGCCTCTTCCTGGTCCTGGCCGAGAAGGAGGAGGGCATGGCCCAGCTCACCGGCAGACTCCTCTGGTCCGACTTCCAAAGGGTCTTCCGCCGGAGGAAGGAACGGGTCCAGGCCAACCCCCACACCATCGGCGTCTTCTTCCTGGCGGGCATCGCCGCCATGCTCCTGCTCATGCTGGTCCCCCTGGGCAGCCGGAAGCTGGCGGGATCCCTCCTGCCGGCCTTCAGCCTCCTTGTGGTGGTGGCCGTCCGCTTCAAGCTCCTCACCAGGAAGGCCGCTGTATGGCTCTTCCTCTTCGGCCTCCTGAACCTGGTCACGTACGGCCTCACGGGCAGCGTCCTGGCCGATGACGGGGGCAAATGGGAGGGCGGCGGCACCTGGCGGTCCTGGTACAACTCCCCCGGCGCCGCCGAAGTCCGCAGGTCCGGGGTCCGCCCCGGCCTCCTGGGCGCCTTGGGCGGACTCCTCTCCAGCGCCGTCAGCACCGTAGGCTACTATGGCGGCATCGTGGTGGACGGCACCATAGGCACCGTCAAGCAGGTCGTCGGCACCACCGCCCATGTGGTCAAGCGGGGCGTGGAGGAAGTCGCCGGCGCCGTCAAGGATACCGTGGTGGGCGCCTATGAACTGGCCACCGACCCGGACCTGAACCGGGACTTCTGGAACAACGTCTACGAGGACGTAACCCAGATGCAGGAGTCGGCGGAAGTCTTCGTCGGGGAGGTGGTGGACTACACCAAGGACACCCTCCAGGGCATCAAGGAGGTGGCTTCCGACTGGGACGCCGTCAAGACCCTGGTGGGGGGCACCATCGACGACATCGGCTACGGCCTGGAGACCTCCATCGACTATGTCTCCGAAGGCCTCACCAACGCCTGGAACGACCCCTCCGGCACCTGGGACAGCCTGGTCAGCGGCACCGGGGAGGCGGTGGACAGCGTCCTGAACACGGCCGACCGGATCTGGACCAGCTTCTCCGACACCATGAACGATCCGGAAAAAGTGTACCAGGGCATACGGGACATGACCGGCATCAACAGCTTCAGCAGCAGCTGGGACCCCAGCAGGGGCGGCTGGGAACGGGTGGGTCTCTCCCTCCTGGGCACCCTCCAGCTCTACGGCTCCATCACCACCGCCAAGGACATCCGGGCGGGCCTGGGCAACATGAAGGACGACCTGGTGAAGTGGAACGCCGACCGGCAGGCCCTGAACGCGGCGGCCAACGCCAAGCAGAACATGGCAAGCAACCTCTCCAAGAACCTGGGGCAGAAGGGGGCCTACATCCAGACCGGCTACGTGGACCCCAAATTCATGACCCCCGACGCCCGGAAGGCCCTCCAGCAGATTTCCCGGGAATTCGACGTCCAGATCCACATCCGGCCCGGGAACATCGAGTCCCGCAAATGGCTGGAGCTGGGGAAGGGCGTCCCCAAGCCCTGCGCCATCAAGACCAAGACCATCAACAACCTGGACGTGCTGCTGGGAGCGCCCAAGCGCAGCGAAGGTGTGGTGGGCTTCTTCAAGCCCAAGCTCCCCGCCAACTTCAAGTCCCTTGACGCAGGCACCCAGAAGAAGCTGCTCCAGCGCTTCGGCCAGCGGATGAACGAGGTCAGCCAGTACGGGGACGACATGCAGCGGCTGGTCTCCTCCGGCCAGTACAAGGTCAAGCACGGCCTGGTCATCGACGCCAAGGCCAACAGATTCGTGGTGGGGGACATCGACATCGCCCACATCACCCGGGCCGACGGCTCCCCGGTCTCCGACGCCGTCGCCCGCAGGGTGGAAGACGCCATGATGGGCAACAGGCGCTCCAACGTCCTCCACCGGAGCCTCAGCGAATGGAACGGGGCGGACCCCCACTTCAACCCGGGGGCCAAGACCAAGATGACCGAAGCCACCCGCTACGGTTCCGAAGGGGTCTACACCGTCAACACCGACGGCACCTTCACCCAGGGCTACCTGGGCCACAACCAGATGCGCACCTACACCCCCTACAACCCCAAGACCACCGGCACCTACGGCGCATCCCAGATCATCAAGCAGACCGCCGGGGCAAACGAATGAAAAACCTGGTACGAGGGGACGGTTCTTCCGTACCATTCCGACTGCTCCAAAACCAGTCCAGAACCAGTCCAGAACATTCCTCCTAAACGATTCAGGACCCCGTCCTCAAGGGAGGGAGGAATGTTCTGGCTGATATTGCGTCCTGCCCCATCCTGTGCTATGCTGGAACCATTACAATAGCGAACCGGTTTGGAGGGGATGCATATGGAGAGAATAAATAGGGAAGGGAACGATACGGGAGAGGACGGCCACGCCGGCAAACGCCTTCTGGCGGAAAAGATTGCCCTGCACGAGACCTTCACCCAGATTGTCGAAAGCTTCGTCCGGGAAGACGGCAACGGCGCCGACGGCGGCTTTGCGGGAAAGGTGGTCCGGGCACTGGAGCTGGTCGGACGGCACGTGTCCGCCGACCGGGGCTACATCTTCGAATACCGCTTCGACCAGGGGGTCTGCAACAACACCTTCGAATGGTGCAACCACGGCATCCTCTCCCAGAAGGACGGGCTCCAGGGCATCCCCCTGGGAAGGGTGCCGGAATGGGTGGCCGCCCACAAGGAAGGCAAGGCCCTCCACCTACCGGACGTCCGGGCCCTCCCCCCGGACGACTATCTCCGGATGGTCCTGGATCCCCAGGAGGTGAAAAGCCTGATTGTCCTGCCCATGGAAGACCAAGGCAGGTTCTACGGATTCATCGGCTTCGACTCCATCCGGCGGCGCCATGCCTACACCGAAGACGAACAGATGATCCTGGCCAAGCTCGGGGACATCCTGCTGGGGGCCCTCCGGCGGAAAGACATGGAGACAAGGCTCCAGGAGAGCGAGGCCCGGTACCGGACCCTGGTGGCCAACGTCCCGGGGGCCATATTCCGTTGCGGAGACGACCCGGACCGGACCATGGACTACATCAGCGGGGAAATCGGGACCATCACGGGACATCCCCCGGGAAGCTTCACCGGAACCGGCACCGGATCCTGCACCGGGAAAAGGGGTTTTGCGGCCGTCATCCACCAGGAGGACCGGGAGGAGGTCCGGGAGCGGATCCGGCAGGCGGTGGAAGCCTACAGGCCCTACATGCTGGACTACCGGATCCTCCACAAGGACGGGAGCGTCCGGTGGGTCCGGGAACGGGGCCGGGGGGTCTACGGCGACCGGCGGGAGCTGCTCCACATCAGCGGGGTGCTCTTCGACGTGACGGAGCAGAAGGAGACCGAAGAGGCCCTGGCCCGGAGCGAGGAGAAGTACAGGAGTCTGGTGGAGAACCTGCGGGAGGTCGTCTACCGGGTGGACCGAAACGCCACCCTCCAGTACGTCTCCCCCAACATCCTGGCCCTCAGCGGCTACCGCCAGGAGGAGGTCGTGGGAGGCAGCCTCCTGGAACACATCCATCCCGCCGATAGAGGGAAAGCGATGGACCGGCTCAAAAGGGACCTGGAGGACACCCGCTCCGAATTCGAATGCCGGTTCTTCACCAAGGACGGGCAGACCCGGTGGATCAGCTCCAAATCCAGCCCCGTCCTAAAGAACGGCCAGGTTGTGGGATTCCAGGGAGCCTCCCGGGACATCACCGAGCGGAAGCGGGCGGAAGAGCAGGAGCGGTTCTACAGCACGGTCCTGATGAACATCTCCGACGCCATCGTGGTGACGGACGAAGACTTCAGGATCACCCACTGCAACCGGAAGATGGAGGAGCTCTACGGCTACACCCGGAAGGAGCTGCTGGGCCGGCGCCCCGACCTCCTCAACGCCGAGCCGGAAGCGGGGGAGGTCCAGGAGGACATCTACGGCAAGGTCTCCGCAGGCATGGACTATGAAGGGGAATCCCTGAACCTGCGCAAGGACGGCTCCACCTTCCTCTGCGAGTACAAGGTGACCCCCATCCTGGGGGAGGACGGGACGCCCTACGCCTACATCGGCATCCAGCGGGACGTGACCCTGAAACGGCAGCGGGAACGGCAGATCGAATACCTGAGCTTCCACGACCAGCTCACCGGCCTCTACAACCGCCGGTACCTGGAGGACGCCCGGACCCGGCTGGACACCCCCCGGAACCTGCCCTTTTCCATCATGGTCCTGGACGTGAACGGCATGAAGCTGGTGAACGACGCCTTCGGGCACGACATGGGGGACCGGCTGCTCCGGGCGGTGGCGGACCTGGTGAAAAACGCGTGCAGGGAGGACGACATCGTCGCCCGGGTGGGTGGGGACGAGTTCGTGATCCTGCTGCCCAAGACCTCCGGAGAGCAGGCGGAGTCCATCCGGAATAGGATCCTAAAGGCCGCGGCAAAGGCCGACCTGGAGCCGGTGGTGGTCTCCCTGGCCGTGGGCTACGGGGTCAAGACCAGCCAGGAGGAGGACATCCTGGAGGTCCAGAAGGAAACCGACGCACGGATGTACGAGGACAAGGTCCGCTACGGCAAAACCATGCGGAGCCAGTCCATGTCCCTGATCCTGCGGAACATCAACCTGAAGCACGACCGGGAGCGGTCCCATGCGGAAAGGGTCTCCCGGTACTGCGGGGAAATCGCCCTGGCCCTGGGCCTCGGCCATCGGGAAGAGAACGACCTGAAGACCCTGGGGGCCATCCACGACGCCGGGAAGATCGTCATCCCTGGGGAGATCCTGAACAAGGAAGGGGAACTCACCCCCGAGGAATGGGAGGTGGTCCGGCGGCACCCAGAGATCGGCTACCAGCTGGTGAGGAACGTGGACGAGTACGCGTCCCTGGCGGATTACGTCCACCACCACCATGAAAACTGGGACGGCACCGGTTACCCGGCCGGGCTGCAGGGGGAGGAAATCCCCCTCCCCTCCCGGATCGTCGCCGTGGCGGACGCCTACGAGGCCATGACCGCCCAGAAGCCCTACGGGAAGTCCAGGACCGGGGAGGAAGCCCTGGAGGAGCTGGAGCGCTGCGCCGGCACCCGGTTCGATCCCAAAGTGGTGGAGGCGTTCCTGCGGATCCGGCAAAAAGGAAGCCCGGATCGCTCCGGGCCGCAGATTTAAGAAAAGGAAGGGTCCAGACCGAGGTCTGGACCCTTCCTTTTCTGCTGGTCACTAATGGTCCGGAAGAACCGTCCCCAAAGACCAAACCTGCTACGGGAAAGACAGCACCCGGCGTTCGATCCTGGTGATCCCGCTCCGCCCCCCGAGCCACCAGCCGCCGTCGTCCTCGACCACGGCCTTGATCTCGTTGTGGGAGAGCCCGGTCTCCTGGGTGAGCAGGTGGAGCCGCCGGGTGAGGGCGTTGTCGAAGATGGCCACCCCGTCGTACTCGCTGCAGAACCAGATCCGGTCCAGGGAGTCCTTGAAGAGGTGGCGCACCTTCTCCCCGGCCAGGGGGAAGCCCGAAGAGAGCTCCAGGTTCCGGTCCATCACCCAATCCCCGGCGGGGGTACGGACAAAGACCGTGGCCCCGCCGGCGGTGTAGAGCCCCGCCCCGGCCAGGATCCGGTCCCGGTCCGCCAGCAGGAGGGAGGTCATGCTCCCGTGGACCAGCCCGTCCTCCACCCCATAATGGTGCCAGGCACCGTTAACGGGCTGGTAGGCGATCCCCCCGCCCTTGGCGGTGTAGGCCCCCGCCCAGACCCCCCCGTAGGGGTCCTCCAGCAGGGTGTTGAGGGGGCTTCCGGCCAAGGCCACGGCACCGTCCAGCTCGGTGACGGATGCCACGGGCTGGGGGGCCAGGCTGCTGGGGGAAGGAGGGCCGGGGACCCGGTAAAGGGAACGGTCGGTGGAGACCAGATAGTCCCCGTTGGCCGCGGGGAGGAGGGCCACCACCGGCTTCCCGGCGAAAAAGGAGGCCAGGTTGGAGAGGCGCGGAGGCAGGAGGTAGGAAGAAGCGCCAACAGGAGGGGAACCGGCAAGGGGAACCACGTCCAGCCCGTCGGCATGCCCCACCAGCAGCCGGCTGCCTCCGGCGTCCGACTCCAGGACCAGGGCCCGGACGAAGCGGAAAGATCCGCCGGTGGATTCCCGGAGGACCTCCGTCCATTCCAGGGTCTTGGCGTCCACCGCATGAAGCCCCTGGACCCCGCCCCCGTAGAGGGTGGCCCCGTCCGGGGAGAGGAGGAGGTCCGAGAACTCCCGCCCCTCCAGGAGGCGGGAGTAGCCTTCGGACGGACCCGACGGCGACCCGACGGAAGCCCCACCCGCGGGGGCCGGACCCCTGTCGGAAGAGGGCCGGTTCACCAGGAAAGCCACATAGGCCGCGAACAGCCCCACCAGCCCCAGGAACGCCAGCCGCCGGATCATCCCACCTCCACCAGCCCCTGGTCCCTCACCTCCAGCACCCGGGTGCAGATCCTTCGGGCCTCCCCGTGGTCATGGGTCACATACAGCAGGGTGGCTTCGGTCCAGTGCACCCACTCCAGCAGGAAGTCCAGCACCCGGTCCTTCAGCGCCCCGTCCAGGGCCCCCAGGGGCTCGTCCAGCAGCAGGCAGGAGGGCCGGGTCACCAGCGTCCGGGCCAGGGAGACCCGTTTGGCCTGCCCCCCGGATAGGGTGGCCGGATACTTCCCCTGGAGGTCCTCCAGCTCCAGGGCCTGGAGGATGTCCCGGTACCGGGCCTCCTCCAGGGGATCCGCTCCGGAAAAAAGGTGCTCCCCCAGGCCGTAGCGCATGTTGGACCGCACCGTCTTGTGGGGCCAGAGGGCCGGGCTCTGGAACACGTAGCCCAGCTCCGGGGCCTTGGGGGCCTCCACGAAGCCCCCGTCCGGCGCCTCCAGGCCGGCCACCATCTGGAGCAGGGTGGTTTTGCCGGAGCCCGAGGGCCCCACGATGGCGGTCCTGCTCCCGGGGGGGAAGGTGTGGCTCAGCCCCGAGAATACGGTGAGCCTTTCGGCGCCCCCCGGTTGGGGCCAGGTCTTGGTCAGTTCATGCAGGGTGATCCCATTGGTACGGTCCATGTCGTTTCTCCTTTAGTCCATTTTGCGCAGGCGGCGGGCCAGTCCGGACAGCAGTCCGGCGGCCCCCAGGATGCCCCCCATCCCCGCCAGCAGCAGGAAGGAGAGGCCCAGGACCTCCTCGGAGGCCCCGTAGTGCAGGTAGTTGTAGAGGCGGACGGTGACGGTGGAGCTGCCGGGGGGCAGCACCAGCACCGTGGCCCCCAGCTCCCCCAGCCCGAAGAGCAGGAGGAAGGCGGTGCCCAGGGCCAGGCCCGGGAGCACCAGGGGAAGCAGCACCTGGAGGTGGGCCTTCAGGCGGGAGGGGTGGAGCAGGAAGGCCGCATCCACCAGTTCCCTGTCCAGCCGCCGGAAGCTCGCGTGGACCACCAGCAGGGAGAGGGGCAGGAACCGGGCCAGGACGGCCAGAGCCGGCATCCAGAGGCTGTCGTAGAGCCCCGAGGTACAGGGCCGGTTGTAGAGGTGGATCAGCGCGGCCCCCGTCAGGGATCCGGGGAGGAAGGCCGGGAGCAGCACCAGGAAGAGCGCCGGCCGGCGGCCTTTCCGTAGGGAGTGGAGCCACCAGCCCCCCAGATAGGAGACCGGCAGGGCCAGGATCCCCGCCCTGAAGAGGATCCCCAGGCTGGCGGCCAGGTCCCTCCCCGAGCGGGCCAGGGTCTGGGGCAGCCCCCGCCACATGGCCAGGTCCGTGAGGACCAGCAGGAAGGGGAGGAGCACCAGCAGCAGGGCCAGGCCCAGGAGGAGCCCCCCGGCAGCCAGGAGCGTCCCGGGGAGGGAAAGCTCCAGGGTCAGCATCCCCTTCCTGCCTCCCGTGAGGAAGAGGGGCTCCGTCCGCCCCAGGAGGAGCAGCAGCACCAGGGCCTGGAGGAGGACCAGCGGGGCGCTTTTCACCAGGGTGGACCCCAGGGAGAGGCTGCTGCTGTACTCCACGAAGATCCCCAGGGAATAGACGTTGATGGAGAAGATGGAGGGGATGGCGTAGTCCCCCACGCTGAGGAGGAAGACCGTCCCCAGGGCGGCCAGGACCTGGGGGGCCAGCATCCCCGGCAGGATCCGGGCCAGCATCCGGGCGTCGCTCCCCAGGAGCCGGGCGGCATGGAGGGGCTCCTTCTTGAGGGTATGGAGCCCCGTGGCCAGGATGAAGAGGGCCACCGGCAGCAGGGAGGCGGTGTGGACCAGCCAGGAGGGCGCGAAGCCCCGGCTGGGAAGGCCCAAAAGCCCCAGGGCCTTCAGGCCCGCGTAGGCGAAGACCGTGCCGGGGACCGGGAGGGCCAGGAACAGGAAGGCCTTCAGGAGTCCCCGGTCCACCCAGGGGGTGAAGGCCCCGAAGACCAGGGCCAGGTAGGCCAGGAGCACCGCCGAGGAGGCCACCGCCGTCCCGTAGAGGAGAGTCCGCCCCAGGAGCAGCCCCTCCCGCCCCCAGACCGGGGCCTTCGCCCCTTCCCAGGATACGGTGCCCAGCAGCCAGGCCAGGGGAAGCAGGGTCAGCAGGAAGAAGGGCAGGACGGGCAGGAGCCCCCGGACGCCCCCGGCCAGCCGTCTCATTGGAGATAAAGTTCGGAGAGCTCCTCCTTGGAGCGCTCCAGGTGGCCGTAGATCTCCTCCAGGTCCAGGGGATAGGTGTCAAGCACCGGGACCGTCCCTTGGGTCCCCTCCCGCAGGGGGGCCTGGATCCAGCCGATGTCCAGGAGGAACTGCTCCGTCTCCGGGCTCAGCAGGTAGTCGATGAAGGCCTTGGCGTTGGGGTTCTGGGCCGGGTTCTTCACCAGGGCCACGGTGTTGGGGATCATCAGGGTCCCGTCGGCCCCAGGACCCTGGTCTGGAAAAAGGATCTCCACCGGGGCCCCTTTTTCCACGGCGCCCAGGGCGTCGTCGGTGTCCGTCAGGCCGAAGAGGAGCTGCCCGTCCGCCACCAGGTCCCGGACCACCCCGTTGCCGTCCACGATCCGGACCCCGGAATCCTTCACCGAAGCGAACCAGTCCCGGGCGGCTTCGGGCCCCCAGAGGCCGTAGAGGGCGGCCCCCTGGGTGGCGGTGGTGCCGAAGAGGGGCAGGGCGATGGCGGTCTTCTCCGCCGGATAGGCCCCGCTGGTGAAGTCCAGGAGGCTTGTGGGGTACTCCTCCGGATCCAGCAGGTCGGTGTTCACCAGGATGCACCGGGCCCGTCCCCCGAAGGCGGTCCAGAGGCCGTCCCCGTCCCTGTATTTGGAGGGGAGGCCTTCCGCGGCGGGGGACCCGTAGGGGGCCAGGACCCCCTTCTCCGCCAGGAGCAGGGTCTGGGCGAACTCCCCGTTCCAGAAGACGTCCGCCCGGGGGTTCTTCGACTCCTCCACCAGCTTGTTCACCATCCCGGTGGTCTTGGAGGCCTCGGTGTCGAAGCCCCCCAGGACGGTGATGCCCGTCTTCTCCTGGAAGTCCGCGAAGACCAGCTCCGCGTAGTTCTGGTCCACGCTGGTGTAGACCACCACGGAATTTTTGACGGGGTTGGTCCCCTGGCGGACCACGCAGCCGGTGCCCAGGGACAGGGCCAGGGCCAGCAGGACGGCCAGGCCGGGGACGGTTTTGGAAAGCTTCCTATGAATACGCATTTTGTTTCCTCCCTTTGAGGTCGTTTTTGTCTCTGTGCATTATACCACGGAAGGCCCGGAGGGACAACCCGCTTCATTGACAGGAGGGGGAGGGGACGATATACTAGGGGTATGACGGCAACGGTCAAGGCCCGGCATGGGCCCCCACGGAAGATGAGAGCGAGGAGAACGCATATGGAAGAGACCCGCAGGAAAGCCTTGTTGGAGGAATACAAGGAATTGTCGGAGGCCCGGATGGGGATCCTCCTGGAGGAGGACGGGGAGGACCCGGCCCAGGACGAGGCCTACACCCGGGTGGTGACCCGGATGCAGGAGCTGGAGGAGGAGTACCGGCAGGCGCTCCCCCTGTTGCCCGTCTCCCGCTGCCCCTTCACCGGGGAGGTCCTGGAGGCCTCCTTCGACGTCCAGGGGCTGGGAGGCCTCTGGTGGCTTCCGGACAACGCGGTCCGCAAGGACGAGGAGTTCTCCCGGCGGCCGTCCACCTTTTTCGCCCTGGACGGGGCCCTGCATGTGGGCGGCCCCGTGGAGGCGGCCCCCTTCGTGCGCTTCCTGGGTCCGGACAGGCCCGGGGTGGTGGGGGAGGTCCTCTCCCGGCCGGAGGTGAAGGCGGTGCTCTCCACCATGCGTGTGGGGGAGGACACCCTCTGGTGGGTGGCCTACTTCGCCCATCCCATGGTCCATGAGGTCCCCAGGATCAACGACTACGGGGCCGACCGTTACCAGGTCCGGGGGGAGGACGGCTTCGCCTACTTCGACTCCTACTACTGGAGCGAGGAGGACTACGACTTCGAGCTGGAGCACTGGGTCCGGGAAGGGAAGCTCCTCTGGATCAAGCCCGGGGACGAGAGCCTGGGCCTTAGGGCGGTGCTGCTTGCGGGGGACCGGCTGGTGGACCCGGCCCTAGTGGAAGACGCCAAGGGGATGTTCCAGATCCTCCAGGGGGACACCCTGGCGTTCCTGAGCGAGGCGGCCATGTCCATGGAGGACCTGGAGGACGGGGGGGAGCTGGATCCGGAGCTCCTGGAGGCGCTGGAGATGATGTCCATGGAGGACGAGACCGTGGACGGACAAAACGGGGAAAGGGAGGACTAGGCCCATGGCGGAAGAACGTGCGATACAGAAATTCACCCTCACCTACGGCGGGCTGGCCCATCTCCTGAAGGCCAAGGGACTGGTCCCGGGGCCGGGGAGCCCCCTGGGGAACAGGGACGTGGCGGCCCGGCTGGAGAAGGCGGTCCCGGACGGGACGGGCCTGCCGGTGCAGGGACCTGCGGCCGAGACGCTGGATGCGGCCCTGAAGGTCCTGGCGGCCCCGGGCCAGGAGCTGCTCCTGCGGTTCGGCGGGGGGAGGGCCCCCATGGCCACCCAGGCGGTCTGTGGCAGGGGGGAGCCCCAAGGGGAGGTCTTCGGGATCCTCTTCGACCAGAAGGGGGCGGACATCTACCGGTACGAGGGGATGGCCCAGACCCTGGAGGCCCTGGTGGCAAAGTACGCCTCCCGGAACGAGGCGGTGGTCCCCAACCTGCTGCCCCCCAAGTTGCGGGTGGAGGAGTTCCTCTGCCTGCTCCAGGGGGTCGACCTGTACCGGCGGGCCTACTACAGGAGCCTGCTGGAGCACGCCCCCACCCATAGGCCGGGGTTCACCCCCAAGGAGTTCGTGGACGGCCTGACGGCTTCCGTGCAGTCCAAGGACGTGCGCTGGCTGTTGCCCGCCTTCCTGGCCCTCTTGCCGGGACTGCCCACGGAGAGGATCAGGACCGCCGGGGAGGACCTGGAGGTCCTGACGGAGAAGGGGATCGTGGAGCTCCTTAAGGACTCCCAGGGGAACCCCCGGTTCGCCTTCACCCCAGAGGGCCGGGCCATGGGCATGGAGTTCGAGCGGAGCTGGAACCTGTGCGTGGGGCTGGCCGTCTCCCGGATTGCGGAGGGGAGGGAACAGGTCCTCTTCAAGGGGATGCTGCTGCCCACGGCGGCGGCCAACCACCTGGTGGAGCTGGTGGAGGAGGACGGGAAGCTGCTGGTGAACCACCAGGCCTTCCGTTACGACCAGCTCCAGGCAAGGCTTGCGGAGGTGCTGGGGCGGCAGGCGGCAGCGGCTCCGGCTGCGGAAGCGGCATTGGAAACGGAAGTGAAGGAACAGCCGGCCCGGGCCGTGGAGGCCCCGGCACCCAAAGGCAGGTTCTGCATCAAGTGCGGGGCGCCCCTGGGGGAAGGGCAGAAGTTCTGCCAGAAGTGCGGAGCGAAAGTGGACAACCAATAGGAAAGGGCCAGGCCCTCATTCAGAGCAAATTCGATTGCGGAGGAGAGTAAACAGCATGAAGATCAAGAAGGCGATCATTCCGGCGGCGGGTCTGGGGACCCGGTTCCTGCCGGCCACAAAGGCACAGCCCAAGGAGATGCTTCCCATCGTGGACAAACCCACCATCCAGTACATCGTGGAGGAGGCGGTGAAGTCCGGGATCGAGGACATCATCATCGTGACCGGCAGGAACAAGCGGAGCATCGAGGACCATTTCGACCGGAACATCGAGCTGGAGATGGCCCTGGAGGAGGGCGGGAAGGAGGAGCTCCTGCACATCGTCCAGGAGGCCACCAACCTGGCCAACATCCACTACATCCGCCAGAAGGAGCCCCGGGGGTTGGGGCACGCCATCCTGACGGCCAAGAACTTCATCGGGAACGAGCCCTTCGCCGTGCTCCTGGGGGACGACATCGTGGTCTCCAAGAAGCCCTGCCTGCTCCAGCTGATCGAAGCCTACAACGAGTACAAGACCACCATCCTGGGGGTCCAGGACGTGCCCCCGGCAGACGTGTGCAAGTACGGGATCGTGGAGTCCATGGTCATGGACGAAGGCATCACCAAGGTCAAGAGCCTGGTGGAGAAGCCCCCGGTGGGGGAGGCCCCCAGCACCCTGGCCATCCTGGGCCGCTACATCGTCACCCCCCGGATCTTCCACTACCTGGAGTCCCAGACCCCCGGGGCCGGGGGGGAAATCCAGCTCACCGACGCCCTCATGCGCCTGGCCCAGGAAGAGGCCATGTACACCCTGAACTTCAAGGGGAAGCGCTACGACGTGGGGAACCAGCTGGGCTTCATCTCCGCCACGGTGGAATTCGCCCTTAGGAGGGATGACCTGCGGGACGAGGTGAAGGGATATCTGGAAGGGCTGATGGCGGACATGGAAGGGACGCTGAGGTTCGAGTGACGGACAAAGCAATACCCCCGTACTTGCGGACGAGAGTCCTAAATAGCGGACAAAACAATACCCCTGTACTTGCGGACTAAAGTCCTAAATCGTACAGGGGTATTGTTTGTCCTGGTTTGGCCGTCGAAAGGAATGATGGTTATTCCAAAGGAATGTTGACTAGAAGAGCTGTAAGGTATATAATGAAAACAAGGTATCATATGATACTCTTCGATGAGGCGGTGAAAGAATGCAGTCAAGCCAAGGGGATGTAGAGCAAGTATTATCCAAATTGCGGCAAGCAATCGATACTGAAAATTTTGAACTGTGGCCAAGAAGAAAGAACATGGAATCCTTTGCTCGCTTAGGTATAATGCCGAAAGATGCCATAGACGAAATCTATGGACTTACCTACAAAGAATATGTTGCGGGGCCAGAGATAGACAGGGACAAGCCGGAAAGTGAAAAGCTATGGATTTTCAAAATGATGATTATGGGACATATGTTTTATATCAAGTTCAAAATCAAAAACATCAATTCCCAATTGTTGGTCATTAGTTGCCATATAGATTATATTTGAAAATAAAGCATATAAAGTGGGAGGCAACCATAATGAAAAAATATTGCGCCAATTGCAATAACGAGGTTGAAACAAAGATTAAGAATGTTGTTGAAGAGTACGAAGTAAAGGGCCAGAAAGTGACAGTTGAGGCTGAAGTATGCTACTGCTCAGGATGTGGGGAAGAATTTTTTGACATGGAGTTGGATTCGAATAATCTCTTGAAGGCCTACGACAAGTATAAGCAAAGCAATGGATTGCTTGCTACGACAGAAATCAAGCGCATCCGTAAAAAGTACGATTTGTCACAGAGCGCTTTTGCGAAAATCCTTGGACTTGGAGAAAAGACAATCACACGGTATGAAAACGGGTCCATTCAGGATGCTGCCCAGAACAACCTGATCATGCTGATGGATGATCCCTCCAATTTCAAAATGCTGTGGGAGAAAAACAGCCAGATGCTTTCCCCTACAGAAATTGGGAAAGTTGAAAGAAAACTTGAAGAATTATTCATGGATCCATATGGAGTTCAACTTCTAGCAACTGATTATTGTTACATTTCATATTGCTATCCTAACTTGGAAATGGATCGGGATTTTGGAATTCAAAACAGTGGAAGTGGTTTTGCGTCATAAGGAATTCATTGCAGAGGTGATCATACTATGGAAATAATTGAAAGTGTACTCCAATTTAGGGGATATGTTGTCAATGAAATCAATTTTATTAAGACAGAGGGGTATGCAGTTCCAAAAGGCGGCAAGTTCAATGTTCAGCCCGAGTTGAAGAGCAGCACAATATATGAAGGCGAAAACACATACAAATTGACACTAACGCTTGGAATCAACATGCAGAAAGACATTGATTTTCCGTTCGAACTCTTTGTATCCATGACAGGCATATTTCAATTCAATAGCCAACAGCCAGAGACGAAGGGAATGCTTGAAAAGAACACAACTGCAATATTGTTTCCCTATCTAAGGACGCTGGTGTCTTCCGTTACAATGAACGCAAATATCCCGCCGTTTATCCTTCCGACAGTCAATGTATCAAAGATGCTAGAAAAGCAATAATTCTATGTTCATCAGTATGTGTCAAGTAAACGTTGGCAATTCCCCCATCTTTTTTAATCTCGATGGTGCTTCATGGATTTTCTATTGTACATGTGGTGTCAATAATCACTCGGGAAAGACTTTCCCTATCCTTTTGGTTTGCACTACCGGTAAATCAGCTCGCTGAAGGGTCTCAAATCAAACCGCCTCAAGAAAGCGTTCCGTGATTCCGTACGTGCCGCCTCCCTGTAGCCGATATGCCCTTTTCTCACGTGCGCATCCTTGACCTTTCCTCCGTCATGCTTGGGCGCTTTGGCCGCACTCAAAGGCTCCAGGATTTCTTTGCTCATGCCCTCCGGCAGGACGCCATCCGTATGGCGTTCCAGCGCCTCGTAAAGGGTCCTGTTTTCCTTCCGCACAAGGATCTTCGCCAGATGTGTCGCTCCCTTGATGGACCAGCTGGCTTTCCGGTGCTTCATCCGCAACGTGATGGCCGAACAGTTGTTGCTCTCCTGGGTTCCCAGATTCCTGTACTCTAGGCCTTCCGGAGCCGCCGGAAGCTTCAGCCCTCTCTTGTGATAGGGCAGGAGCCCGTCCTCGTTGTTCTTCAGATAGGATAGCAACTCCCGTGCCCGGCAGCTGTCTCCCATATCCGCACCTTCTATGCTGGTCGCATAGGCGTCGATGAACTCCAGACACTCTGTCGCCTTCCCGGCATCCAACAACCCTCTTATCTGCGTTTGCGCCTTCTTGTGTCTGATCTTCCGTGTGATTTCCCGCTGGATGTGGAACCTGTCCAACTGATAGATTATCTCCGGATCGCAAGTTCCCCTTATCCATTCCGCTCCATCGCCGTTCAAGATGCGCATGCGAACTCCATCCACATCATACTTCTGGCGGATCATTGCCTCCCGTCTGATCTGGAATTCTTTCGCATCCTCGAACCCTGCCGTCATCACCTTTCCTACCAGCCGGTTCCTATTCCTGCCATGTTTTGTCCAGCCCTTGTATCCTGGATTCCCGGAACTCGTAACTATGATATGACTATGAATTCGCTCCAAACCATTGATTTTACTGGCGTTCAAGCCACTCCGCTATTGATTTGTTGCTAGTTATGTGTTATCATATACATAACTAG
>NZ_JAAEEH010000020.1 GCF_010179735.1 Anaerotalea alkaliphila | reverse complement strand
CGGAACCTGGGGCGGGAACATCGCCTCCGAGAACATCACCTACAAGCATTTCATCAACGTGACCTGGGTCTCCTCGCCCATCACCCCCGTCATCCCTTCCGATGAAGAGCTGTTCGGCGATGTGATGAACAAGTAGTCGACCCGATAGGGAACCTGTCCACCCGACAAAGGAGGAACATAATGATCGTACATCAAAAAGGGGAATTTGCCGAGGGATACAACGCAATCACCGCATACGAAGGCCCCCACGCGGACATGCAGATGGACTTCGGCATCATCCGGCTGTCCGCCGGAACGGCCTACAGCAACAAGGAAGAAAAGGAAAGGGCATTCCTGCTGATCGAAGGGTCCGTGAAGCTGTCCTGGGACGGTAAGGAAGAGACCGTCACCAGGAACAGCTGCTTCGATGAGAATCCGATCTGCCTGCACGTGCCCAAGGGAATGGAAGTCCGGTTCACCGGCATGGCCGACAACACGGAAATCTGCTGCGAGGCCGTGCATAACGACAACGTGTTCGAGGCGAAGCTCTACACCCAGGACATGTGTGTCAGCGACATTTTCGGCAAGGACGAGTTGGGCAACACTTCCATCCGGACGGTGCGGACGGTGATCGACGATTCCATCGCCCCCTACTCCAACCTGGTCATCGGGGAAGTCATCAACCATCCGGGGAAATGGTCTTCCTACCCTCCCCACCACCATGTGCAGCCGGAAGTCTACCACTACCGTTTCCTTCCCGAGACAGGATTCGGCGTGAGCATCATCGGCGACCAGGCGGAAGTGATCCAGCACAAGAGCACAAGCTGTGTGCCGGGCAACCTGGTGCACCCCCAATGCAGCGCCCCGGGATATGCCATGTACTACATCTGGCTGATTCCCCACACCAAGGAGAAGCGCTGGCTGAAAGACCGCACATTCGACGAGAAGCACACCTGGATGCTCCAGCCGGACGCGAAAATCTGGGAACCCAAATAACAAGACAACAAGACAACTATTCCATAAACAAAGAAAAGGAAGGTAACGAATATGCTGGATCCTAACAAAGTGAAATTGGCCATTGCCCCCATCGCCTGGACAAATGATGACATGCCTGAATTGGGCAAAGAAAACACCTTCGAGCAGTGCGTCAGCGAAATGGCCCTTGCCGGATTCACAGGAAGCGAAGTGGGCGGAAAATACCCCACAGACCCCAAGGTGCTCAAAAAGGCCATCGACCTTAGGGGCATCCAGATCTGCAACGCATGGTGCTCCACCTTCTTCACCTCCCAGCCGGAAGAATACACCATCGAAGCCTTCATCAAGCAGCGGGACTTCCTGTATGAAGCCGGTGCACGCATGATCGGCTGCTCCGAGCAGGGCAACAGCATCCAGGGAACCACCAAATCGGTGTTCGACGAGAAGCCCGTCTACACGGAGGAGGAGTGGGTCAAGGTCACCCAGGGAATGAACAAGCTGGCGGACCTCGCCGCGGAAAAAGGCATGAAGCTGAGCTACCACCACCACATGGGAACCGGTGTCCAGACACCTGCGGAAATCGACAAGTTCCTGGAGATGACCAACGACAACGTGCTTCTGCTCTTTGACGCCGGCCACCTGGTCTATTCCGAAGGCAACCAGGAAGCGGCCGTGGCGGTCCTGAAGAAGCACATCGGCCGTGTGGGCCACGTGCATCTGAAGGATGTCCGGATGGAGAAGGTCAACGAAGTGAAGGCCAAGAAGCTCAGCTTCCTGGAAGGCGTGCGCATGGGCACATTCACAGTGCCTGGGGACGGGGACACCGATTTCACCCCCATCTTCGAAATACTGGAGCAAAACAACTATGAGGGATGGATGGTTGTGGAAGCCGAGCAGGATCCGGCCATCGCAAACCCCTTCGAGTACGCGTTGAAGGCAAGAGCCTACATCAAGGAAAAGACCGGACTGTAAACCGGAAACAGACAGCGGAAACACCATAGAATAGGAAAGTTTGTCCGGCCCGTTTGGATAAACTTTCCTAAATCTATGAAAGAAGTTGACAAAAAGGCCACAAACAAATACAATAAAAGAGACCTTATTTTGGTGAAGTCAACATCATCATGGTGCAAGGAATGAAAAGTGACACTATACAATGCGAAGCGGTTACTTCAGAAAAGACGTACGGCTGAAATAACTGCCAAATCAAACGGGAGGTATGTCAATGAGTGACATGAAGGTTAAAATCCAGGAACTGCAGCAGAAGAAGGCGCAGCTCCAACAGGGTGGTGGTCCAGAGAAGATCGCACGGCAGCACAAGGCCGGGAAATTGACGGCAAGGGAGCGGATCACCATGCTGCTGGACGAGGAGTCCTTTGTTGAAGTCGGCGCTTTCATGAAGCACAGGACCACGGATTTTGGACTGGACAAGACGGAAGCCCCTGGAGATGGAGTTGTTACAGGTTATGGTACCATCGAAGGAGCCCTGGTGTATTTGTTTGCACAGGACTTTACTGTGCTGGGAGGTTCGCTGGGTGAAGTGCATGCCCAAAAGATCTGCCAGGTCATGGACCTTGCCATGAAGATGGGAGCGCCGGTGATCGGACTCCTGGATTCCGGCGGAGCCAGAGTGCAGGAAGGGATCGATGCATTGTCCGGATTCGGGAACATCTTCTACAGGAACACGCTGGCATCCGGCGTCATTCCCCAGATTTCCGTCATCATGGGCCCCTGTGCCGGCGGTGCCGTGTATTCCCCCGCCATCACGGACTTCGTCTTCATGGTGGACCAAACAAGCCAGATGTTCATCACCGGACCCGATGTCATCAAGGCCGTGACGAACGAGGATGTGACCAAAGAGCAGCTGGGAGGGGCCTTGGCCCACAACAGCAAGAGCGGCGTGGCGCATTTCAGATACGGCAGCGAGGCGGATTGTCTCCAGGGTGTGCGCCGGTTGGTGCAGTACCTTCCAGCGAACAATGAGGACGGGGCGGTATTGACGGCGACCTCCGACGACCCGAACAGGAAGAGCGAATTGCTGGAAACCCTGGTTCCCGACAATCCGAACAAGGCCTACGACGTGAAAGACGTCATCAACGAAATCGTGGATTTGGGAAGCTTCTTTGAAGTCCATGCGGAATACGCCAAGAACATGGTGGTCGGATTCTCCAAGATGAATGGGGAAACCGTAGGCATCATCGCCAGCCAACCCAAGGTGCTGGCCGGTTCCCTGGATGTGAACGCCTCCGACAAGGCGGCCCGCTTCATCCGTTTCTGCGACGCGTTCCGGATCCCCATCCTCACCCTGACGGACGTGCCCGGCTACTTCCCGGGTGTGGCCCAGGAACACTCGGGCATCATCCGCCATGGGGCAAAGCTCCTCTTCGCCTATGCGGAAGCCACCGTGCCCAAGATCAACATCATCCTGCGCAAGGCCTATGGCGGCGCCTACATCGCCATGAGCAGCAAGCATCTGGGAGCGGACATGGTACTGGCATGGCCCACCGCGGAGATTGCGGTCATGGGAGCCCAGGGCGCGGCCAACATCATTTTCCGCAGGGACATCGAAAATGCGGAAAATCCCGAATCCATGCGGGCGGAAAAGATCCAGCAGTACCAGGAAAGCTTCGCGAACCCCTATGTGACGGCTGGCAGAGGCTATGTGGACAGCGTGATCGAACCCGCCATGACCAGACCTTATGTGATCGCATCCCTGGAGATGCTCCGCAGCAAATTCGAGAAACGGCCGAACAAGAAGCACGGCAACATCCCCCTCTAAAGGCATCTTAAGAACCAGCAAAATAGACAACCATCCACCCATCACGAAAGCTGATGCGCATGCATCAGGGAAAGAAGGTAAAGAATGTCCGATAAAACACCAAAACTCCTCGAAATGACACAAAAGACCATCACAGAATACTGGAACGACTCCTGCTCCCTGAAAGAGCTGACCTACGCCCTGGAAAAAGGAGCCGTAGGCGCCACAACCAATCCCGTCATCGTGAAGAGCGTTCTTGAATCCGAACTGGACAACTACGAAGAGCGGATCAGGGAACTGGTCGAAGAGATGCCCCATGCCACGGAAGACGACATCGCCTGGAAGCTGAACGAAGAAATGGCCATCACAGGCGCCAAAATGCTGCGGCCCCTTTTCGACGAGTCCAAAGGCCAGAAAGGCCGCATCTCCATCCAGACCAACACCAAATTCTGGCGCGACCCCCAAAGGCTGCTGGAGCAGACCCTGCACTTCCAGACCCTTTGCCCCAACATCCAGGTGAAAATGCCCACCACGAAGGCAGGCATCTGGGCCTATGAGGAAGCCACCTACCACGGCGTGAGCATCAACGCGACCGTCAGCTTCACCGTACCCCAGGCGATTGCAGTGGCGGAAGCCGTAGAGCGCGGACTGAAGCGCAGGGAAGCGGAAGGCAAGGACACCAGCGAAATGCGTCCTGTATGCACCATCATGGTCGGCCGTGTGGACGACTGGCTGCGCCAGGTCGCCGACAAGAAGCTGATCGCCATCGACCCCGAGTGCTACGACTGGGCGGGAGTGGCTGTCATGAAGAACGCCTACAAGATCTTCAAGGAAAAAGGATACCGCACCCAGCTGCTGGCGGCTGCCTACAGGAACCACTACCACTGGTCCCAGTTCATGGGCGGAGACGTGTCCCTGACCATCCCCCACAAATACCAGGTGCGTTTCAACAACTCCAACGTGGAAATCAAGAACTACATGGACGAGCCCGTGAAGGCGGAGTACCTCGAGCAGCTGAAGGCCAACTTCCCCGATTTCATCAAAGCCTACGAACCCGACGGCATGACAGTGGAAGAGTTCGACACCTACGGACCGGTCAACGCCACGCTGATGCAGTTCTCCAAAGGATATGACGACCTGATCAACATCATCCGCAAATTCATGATCATCATCAAATAATCGAGCATTGGAGGCCAAGGAATGAGTACAATTAGATTGACGGTAGCCCAGGCGCTGGTGAAGTTCCTGAACAACCAATACGTGGAAGTGGACGGAGTAGAGCAAAAATTCGTCAAGGGCATCTTCACCATTTTCGGGCATGGAAACGTGCTCGGCCTGGGACAGGCCCTGGAGCAGGACCCGGGAGACCTGATCGTGCACCAAGGCAGGAACGAGCAGGGCATGGCCCATGCCGCCATGGGATACGCCAAGCAGCTGAACAGGAAACAGATTTGCGCCTGCACCTCTTCTGTGGGACCCGGAGCGGCCAACATGGTCACAGCGGCCGCCACGGCCACAGCCAACAGGATTCCCGTCCTGTTCCTGCCCGGTGACGTATACGCCACCAGACAGCCTGACCCGGTGCTGCAGCAGATCGAGCAGTTCCACGACCTTTCCATCAGCACCAACGACGCCTTCCGGGCGGTCAGCAAATACTGGGACCGTGTCAGCAGGCCCGAGCAGCTGATGACCGCCATGATCCACGCCATGCGCGTGTTGACGGATCCGGCGGACACAGGCGCGGTCACCATCGCCCTTCCCCAGGACGTGCAAGGGGAAGCCTACGACTATCCCGAGTACTTCTTCAAGAAGCGTGTGCACAGGATCGAGCGCAGGATTCCCACGGAACCCATGATCCAGGATGCGGTTTCCCTGATCACAACGAAGAAGAAGCCCATGCTGATCTGCGGCGGCGGCGTGCGCTATGGGGAAGCGGCAGCGGAATTCCAAAGCTTCGCGGAAAAATTCAACATCCCCTTCGGCGAGACCCAAGCCGGCAAGAGCGCCATCGTTTGGGACCACGAGCTGAACCTGGGCGGCATCGGTGAGACGGGCTCCCTGGCGGCGAACACCATCGCCAAGGAAGTGGACCTGGTCATCGGCGTGGGCACCAGATACACCGACTTCACAACCTCCTCCAAGTGGATTTTCCAGAACCCCGAGGTGGAATTCGTGAACATCAACGTGGCTTCCTTCGACGCCTACAAGCTGGACGCCGTCAAGGTGGTGGCGGACGCCAAAGTGGCGCTGAAAGCCCTGGAAGAGGCCCTGGTGAAGGCCGGATACAAATCCGCCTACACCACGGAAATCGCCGAGGCAAGGAAAGCCTACATCGAAGAGATCGACCGCGTCTACAGCGTGGAATACACAGGCCCCGGTTTCGTACCTGAAATCGCGGACCATATCGACAGGGAAGCCGTTTTCGCCGAATTCCAGAAGATCACTGGCTCCTGCCTGACCCAGTCCAGGGTCCTGGGCGCCTTGAACGAATTCCTGGGTGAGAACGACATCATCGTCGGCGCATCCGGAAGCCTTCCCGGCGACCTGCAGAGGGCTTGGCGCCCCAAAGCACCCGGAAGCTACCATATGGAATACGGTTATTCCTGCATGGGCTACGAGGTCAGCGCCTCCCTGGGCGTGAAGATGGCGGAACCCGACAAGGAAGTCTACACCTTTGTGGGCGACGGCTCCTACATGATGCTCCATTCCGAGCTGCCCACCTCCATCCAGGAGAAGAAGAAGATCAATGTCATCCTTCTGGACAACATGACCTTCGGCTGCATCAACAACCTGCAGATGGAGCACGGTTCCGACAGCTTCGGCACGGAGTTCCGCTTCAGGAACGAAGAAACAGGCAAGCTGGACGGCGGATTCGTCCCCGTGGACTTCGCCATGAACGCGGCGGGCTACGGCTGCAAGACCTACACCGTAAGGACATTGGAAGAGCTGATGGCGGCGTTGGAAGACGCCAAGAAGCAGACCGTATCCACGCTGCTGGACATCAAGGTCCTTCCCAAGACCATGATCCACAAGTATTTCTCCTGGTGGCGCGTAGGTGTTGCGGAAGTGTCCGAGAGCGAAAAGATCCAGGGTGTCTACGACAACCTGGTGAAAAACATCGACAAGGCAAGAAAATACTAATAGACAGGCAGGCGGCGGGACTTTCGGGTCCCGCCGCTTTTCTGTCCAAGACCTTGCGCAAACGGCGGATCCTGTGTTAAAATGGTGGTTAATGTATAGCGGTAGAAGCTGCAAGGAGGATGCAATGGAAAGCAAGAACTTTATCGAACACATCATTGACGCGGATCTGGCCAAGGGAACCTGCAAGGAAGTGGTCACCCGTTTCCCGCCGGAACCAAACGGATTTCTGCATATAGGCCATGCCAAGGCGATCACCACCAATGCGGTGATTGCGGAGAAGTACAACGGAAAGTTCAACCTGCGCTTCGACGATACGGACCCTTCCAAGGAGAAGAGCGAATATGTGGAAGCCATCAAGGAGGATGTGGCATGGCTGGGAGCCGATTATGACGGACGGGTCTATTATGCCTCCGGCTACTTCGACCAGCTCTACGAGAAGGCGCTGGAACTGATCAGAAGAGGCAAGGCGTTCGTCTGCGACCTGAACGCCGAAGAGATGCGGGAGTACAGGGGGACCTTGACGGAGCCGGGGAAGGAAAGCCCCTACCGCCAGCGGAGCATCGAGGAGAACCTGGACCTCTTCCAGCGGATGAAGGACGGGGAATTCCCGGACGGCGCCAAGGTGCTTCGGGCCAAGATCGACATGGCCTCCCCCAACATGAACATGCGGGATCCGGCCATCTACAGGATCGCCCATCTCCACCATTACGCCACAGGGGACAAGTGGTGCGTGTATCCCCTGTACGACTTCGCCCACCCCATCGAGGACGCCCTGGAAGGGGTGACCCACTCCCTCTGCGGACTGGAGTTCGAAGACCACAGGCCCCTCTACAACTGGGTGCTGGAGGCCCTGGAATGGCCCAATCCCCCCAAGCAGATCGAGTTCGCGGAGCTGGACCTCTCCAACACCATCCTGGGCAAGCGGAGGATCCGCCCCCTGGTGGAATCCGGCATCATCGACGGATGGGACGACCCCCGGCTGGCCACCATCAAGGGCCTGCGCAGGAGGGGCTACACCAAGGAAGCCATCCGCGGCTTCTTCGGCATGATCGGACTCTCCAAAAGCAAGAGCAGGGTGGACATCGCCATGCTGGAGCATGCCCTACGGGAAGACCTGAAGATGAAGGTCCCCCGGATCATGGTGGTGTCCAATCCGTTGAAGGTGGTCGTCACCAACTGGGAAGAGGACCGGGTGGAGTACCTGGAGTCCCCCAAGAACCTGGAGAACGAGGACTTGGGCACCCGTCTGGTCCCCTTCACCAGGGAAATCTACATCGACCGGGAGGATTTCATGGAGGTGCCGGAGAAGAAGTACAAGCGCCTGTCCCCCGGCGTGGAGGTCCGGCTGATGAACGCCTATTTCGTCACCTGCAACGAGGTGGTGAAGGACGCTGACGGCCAGGTGGTGGAGCTGCGCTGCACCTACGACCCCGCCACCCGGAGCGGATCCGGATTCAAGGAAAGGAAGCCCAAGGGGACCATCCACTGGGTTTCCGCAACCCTGCACAAGGAAGCGGAGCTCCGCCTGTTCGGCCATCTTTTCCTTGAGGACGGGAACGGCGAGCCCCAATACAACGAGAAATCAAAGGTCGTGATTCCACGGGCGTATGTGGAAATGGCGGTTGAAGACGCCCAGCCGGAGGACAAATTCCAGTTTGTCAGGAACGGCTACTTCTGCGTGGACAACAAGGACTCCACGCCGGAGCGTCTTGTCTTCAACCTGGCGGTTTCCCTGAAAAGCTCCTATTAGGACCATGGAGCACGACTTCGCGTCTGGAAATCCCCTGTCCATCCCCATGGATCCAGGGGATTTTTCACTGGAACGGACACTGGAGACGGGACAAAGTTTCCGGCACCGGAAGCTGGGTGCGGGCCACTACCTGGTCCAGGCTTCCGGACGGGTGCTGGAGTTGCGCCAGGAGGGGGGGAGGCTTTCTGCCTGGTGCGCCCCGGAGGAATGGGAGGCGCTCTGGAAAGGGTATTTCGACCTGGACCGGGACTACGCTTCCCTGCAGAGACGCCTTTCGGACAAGGATGAACACCTCCGCCGGGCCATCGGGGAAAACCGGGGGCTGCGCCTCCTGCGGCAGGAACCCTGGGAGATGCTTGTGACCTTCATCCTTTCCCAGAACAACCACATCCCCAGGATCAAGGGGCTGGTGGAGACCCTCTGCAGGACCTACGGGAAGCCCTTGGAATGGAGGGGGGAGACCTGCTGGACCTTTCCAAAGGCGAAGGCCCTGGCGTCCGCCACCGAGGAGGAGCTTCGGGAGCTGCGCCTGGGCTTCCGCGCCCCCTATGTGCTGGACGCCGCCAGGAAGGTCCATGCCGGAGAGGTGGACCTTGAAGGTGTGGCCTTCCTGGAGGACCGGGAGGCCCTGGAGGCCCTCCGGCGGATCAAAGGGGTGGGGAGGAAGGTGGGCGATTGCGTCCTCCTTTTCGGCTATGGTAGATGGACGGTATTTCCGGCGGACGTATGGGTCGCCCGGGTCATGGAGCACTGCTATGGGGAGGCGGTAGCCCGGGAAGGGCTGCAGGCCTTCGCCGCCCGCTATTTTGGGGGAGAAGGGGGCTATGGGCAGCAGGTGCTGTTCGAGTATGCCCGGACCCACAAGATAG
This sequence comes from Anaerotalea alkaliphila, assembly GCF_010179735.1. Taxonomy (GTDB): domain Bacteria; phylum Bacillota; class Clostridia; order Lachnospirales; family Vallitaleaceae; genus Anaerotalea; species Anaerotalea alkaliphila. The sequence goes on along the minus strand of NZ_JAAEEH010000020.1, from coordinate 47,281 downwards.
GAATAGAAAAAAAGAGAAAAATAGAGAAAAACAAAGAATTATGAAGTTATTTGTTGATAAAAGCCCTGCATCGCGCATTTACACATGGAGCAGGGAGTTGCATTTTGTCCGACTTCTTATTAATATAGGAGATGGAATTAGCACTCGACAGATATGAGTGCTAACAACATAAAAACAGAACAGGAGGAAAGTTTATATGAAGTTAGTGCCATTAGGAGACAGAGTGGTGATCAAGCAGCTGGAAGCGGAAGAAATGACCAAATCGGGCATCGTATTGCCTGGACAGGCCAAGGAGAAGCCACAAGAGGCGGAAGTGGTTGCGGTCGGTCCCGGAGGCATGGTGGACGGCAAGGAAGTGGCCATGCAGGTGAAGCCCGGCGACAAGATCATCTATTCCAAATACGCAGGCACGGAAGTGAAACTGGAAGGCGAAATGTACATCATCGTGAAGCAAGGCGACATCCTTGCCATCGTAGAATAGAGAGCAGGAGGAGATACCAATGGCAAAAGAGATCAAGTACGGAGCAGAAGCAAGGGCGGCGTTGGAAGCCGGCGTGAACCATCTGGCGGACACCGTGAAGGTGACCTTGGGACCCAAGGGAAGGAACGTGATCCTGGACAAGAAATTCGGTGCCCCCCTCATCACCAACGACGGTGTGACCATCGCGAAGGAAATCGAGCTGGATGACCCCTTCGAGAACATGGGAGCCCAGATTGTGAAGGAAGTGGCCACCAAGACCAACGACGTGGCAGGCGACGGAACCACAACCGCGACGGTGCTGGCACAGGCCATGATCGTGGAAGGCATGAAGAACGTGGCTGCAGGCGCCAACCCCATCATCCTCCGCAGGGGAATGAAGAAGGCCACGGATGTGGCGGTGCAGTCCGTGCAGCAGCAGAGCAGCAAGCTCCAGGGCAAGGACCAGGTGGCCAAGGTCGCGGCTATTTCCGCCGGAGACGACGAGGTGGGCAATCTGATTGCGGATGCCATGGAGAAGGTCTCCAACGACGGCGTCATCACCATCGAGGAGTCCAAGACCATGAACACGGAACTGGAACTGGTGGAAGGCATGCAGTTCGACAGGGGTTACCTGTCCGCCTACATGGCCACCGACATGGACAAGATGGAGGCCCTGCTGGACAACCCTTACATCCTGATCACAGACAAGAAGATCAGCAACATCCAGGAGTTGCTTCCCGTTCTGGAGCAGATCGTGCAGGCCAGCGGCAAGCTGCTGATCATCGCTGAAGATGTGGAAGGGGAAGCCTTGGCGACCCTAGTGGTCAACAAGCTCCGCGGCACCTTCAACTGTGTGGCGGTGAAGGCTCCCGGATTCGGGGACCGTAGGAAAGCCATGCTGGAGGACATCGCCAAGCTGACCGGCGGACAGGTGGTCTCCGAAGAGCTTGGACTGGAACTGAAGGAAGCCACCCTGGACATGCTGGGGCGCGCCAAATCCGTCAAGGTCCAGAAGGAAAACACCATCATCGTGGACGGCATGGGAGACAAGGCCGACATCGAGGGCAGGATCGGACAGATCAAGAAGCAGATCGAGGAAACGACCTCCGATTTCGACCGGGAGAAGCTCCAGGAGCGTCTTGCCAAGCTTTCCGGCGGCGTAGCCGTCATCAAGGTGGGCGCGGCCACAGAAACCGAAATGCAGGAGAAGAAACTGCGCATGGAAGACGCCCTGGCGGCAACCCGCGCAGCGGTGGAAGAAGGCATCGTGGCCGGAGGCGGTACCGCATACATCCACGCCATGAAGGAAGTGGATGCCCTGGTGGAGACACTGGAAGGGGATGAAAAGACAGGCGCCAGAATCATCCTGAAGGCCCTGGAGGAACCCCTCCGCCAGATTGCGACCAATGCGGGACTGGAAGGTTCCGTCATCGTGAACAAGGTGAAGGAGAATGCCGAAGGCTTCGGATTCAACGCCTTGACGGAAAGATATGTGGAAATGATCGCCGAAGGCATCATCGACCCCGCCAAAGTTACCCGTTCCGCACTGCAGAACGCGAACTCGGTGGCCTCCACCCTGCTGACTACGGAATCCGTGGTCGCGGACGTGAAGAAGGACGAACCGGCGATGCCCATGGGCGGCGCCGGCGGCATGGGAATGATGTAAGAAGGACATACAGGGCACAACCAGGGGGAAAGCCCCCGGACCTTTTGGAAAAAGAGGTTCCGGGGGCTTTCCCCCTGCAGTTTGCCGTCCCGCCGGTATTGACAAACCGGGGCTTTTTTGCTAAAGTCTTAATCACTATAACCCTTTATCAACCGAACAGACCGTATGGAATTGAAAGAGAGGCTGCTATGCAGAAAATCATTAAAGAAGGCATAACTTTCGACGACGTGTTGCTGGTCCCGGCCCGCTCAGCCGTCTTGCCGAAAGAGGTGGACCTGTCCACCTGGCTGACCAAGGAAATAAGGCTCAACATCCCTCTGATGAGCGCAGGCATGGATACGGTGACGGAGTCCAGAATGGCCATTTCCATGGCACGCCAGGGAGGCATCGGCATCATCCACAAGAATATGCCCATAGAACAGCAGGCGACGGAAGTGGACAAGGTCAAGCGCTCCGAGAACGGCGTCATCACCGACCCCTTCTATCTGCATCCGGAGCATTATGTACATGAGGCAAACGCCCTCATGGCCAAATACCGGATCTCCGGGGTGCCCATCACCGAGGAAGGCAGCAAGAAGCTGGTGGGCATCCTGACCAACCGGGACCTTCGGTTCGAAACGGATTTCAACAAGCGCATCCGGGAAGTGATGACGGCGGAGAACCTGATCACGGGCCCCATCGGAACGACCCTGGAGGAAGCAAAGCAGCTCATGGGCAAGCACAGGATCGAGAAGCTGCCGCTGGTGGACCAGGAAGGGAACCTCTCCGGCCTGATCACCATCAAGGACATCGAAAAGGCCATCCGGTATCCGGAATCCGCCAAGGACAGTCAAGGCCGCCTGCGCGTTGGCGCCGCCGTCGGAGTGTCCAAGGACCTGATGGACCGTGTGGGGGCCCTGGTCCGTTCCAAAGTGGACGTGATCGTCATCGATACGGCCCACGGCCACTCGGAAGGGGTGCTGAAGGCCGTACGGGACGTGAAGGCGGCCCACCCCACCCTCCAGGTCATCGCCGGCAACATAGCCACCGCACAGGCCACCAGAGACCTGATCGAAGCCGGTGTGGATGCGGTCAAGGTGGGCATCGGCCCCGGATCCATCTGCACCACCCGTGTGGTCGCCGGTGTGGGGGTTCCCCAGATCACCGCCATCAACGACTGCGCGGAGGCGGCGAAGCCCTACGGCATCCCGATCATCGCGGACGGAGGCATCAAGTACAGCGGCGACATCGTCAAGGCGCTGGCCGCCGGCGGAAGCGTCTGCATGCTGGGAAGCCTCTTTGCAGGCTGCGAGGAAAGCCCCGGCGAGACGGAACTCTACCAGGGCAGGAAATACAAGGTCTACCGGGGCATGGGTTCCATCGGTGCCATGGAGAAGGGGAGCAAGGACCGGTACTTCCAGGACGACGCCAAAAAGCTTGTGCCGGAAGGCGTGGAAGGCCGTGTGGCCTACAAGGGTTCCGCGGAAGACACCGTATTCCAGCTGATCGGCGGCCTCCGTTCCGGCATGGGATACTGCGGAGCCCCCAACCTGCAGGAGCTGACGGACAAGGCGGAATTCATCAAGATCACCGCGGCGTCCCTGAAGGAAAGCCATCCCCATGACATCCAGATCACCAAGGAGGCCCCCAACTATAGCTCCAGCAACTGATCATAGGAAAGGGAAAAAACTGCTGTCAGCCATAACAGCAGTTTTTCTCGTGCTCGGCGTTTTTTATGGAGGCCAGGCCAGCGGCCTCCATAGGGAGCTGCTGGCCGCCCTGCTGGGCATGGAGGCCGCCTATGGCCCCCTGGAGACGGGGGTCGTGGCCAGGGTCGTGGATGGGGATACGATCCTGGTGCGCCTGGGGGGCGGGGAAGAGGTGCGGGTCCGGCTGATCGGCGTGGATACCCCCGAATCGGTGGGACGGTACGCGTCGGATCCGGAGCCTTATGGGAAGGAGGCCGCCGCCTTCACCAGGGAGCGCCTGGAAGGCAGGGTGGTGCACCTGGAGAAGGACGTGAGCGACACGGACAGGTACGGGCGCCTGCTGCGCTATGTATGGACCGGAAAGCCGGAGTCCGGGGATTGGGAAGAGGACATGTTCAACGCCGTCCTTGTCAAGGAGGGGTATGCAAGGGTGGCGACCTTCCCTCCGGATGTGAAGATGGCGGACCGGTTCCTGGAATTGGAGAGGACCGCGAGGAAAGGGGACAAAGGCCTATGGGCATTTGAGCCATGAGAAGGAGGAGAAGAGGATGATACCCACACCGCATATCGAAGTCAAGGAGCAAGGAGTCATCGCCAGCACCGTGTTGATGCCGGGGGACCCCCTGCGCGCCAAGTTCATCGCAGAGAATTACCTGGAGGATGCCGTCCAGTTCAACCAGGTCCGGGGAATGTACGGCTACACAGGTACCTGGAAGGGCAAAAGGGTTTCCGTCATGGGGTCCGGCATGGGGATGCCCAGCATCGGGATCTATTCCTACGAGCTGTTCGCCTTCTACCAGGTGGAGAACATCATCCGGGTGGGCTCCTGCGGGGCCTATGCCCCGGAACTGAAGCTCTACGACGTTCTGCTGGCCACCGAGGCCTGGTCGGAATCCACCTACGCCAAGGTCCAGGGAGGGGTTGAGGGGCAGGTCCTGCCCGCCAGCGAAGCCCTGAACAAGAAGCTGGTCCAGGCCGCCGAAGGGCTGGGGATTCCCCTGCGCACCGGAAGGATCCATTCCTCTGACGTGTTCTACCGGCAGGACCACGAGGCCTTCAAGGACATCCGGGACAAGGAGGGCTGCATCGCGGTGGAGATGGAAAGCTTCGCCCTCTTCGCCAACGCCAGGATATTGGGCAAGAAAGCCAGCTGCATCCTGACGGTCTCCGATTCCCTTGCCACCCGGGAGGCCACCACCAGCGGGGAGCGGCAGCGCTCGTTCACAAAGATGATGGACGTAGCCCTCCAGGGGGCGGTCCTCTAGAGGACCGCAATGAGGAGAGAGGAAGAGGAGAGTATAAATGAATGAGCTCATCGTAAAAACAATGCCCATCTTTCTATTCATAGGGATGGGCTATTTTTTCAAGACAACGCAGTTCCTGACCTCGGAGCAGATGGGGGCCCTGAAGAAGCTGGTGGTGAACATGGTCCTGCCGGCCGTCCTCTTCCTGACCTTCCTGCGGATGGAAATCGGCCTCCAGGTGCTGGGGGCCACCCTGGGGATCATCCTCATGTGCTCCATCTTCATGGGGCTGGGCTATCTGCTGAACCTCACCGGACTGCTGAAGAACCCCACCGTCCCCTTCATGATGACCTCCTTCGCCTTCGGTTTCCTGGGCATCGCCCTCTTCGCCACCGTGTTCGGGGAGGAGAACCTCCAGTACATCGCCCTCCTGGGGATTGGCCACGAGCTTTTCGTCTGGACCCTCTATGTCCTGTTCATGAAGGTCCGCCTGGGGGAGGAAAGGGTGACCGCCGCATTCCTGATGGCGTTCCTCCGCTCCCCCATCATCCTGGGGGTGGTGCTGGGGATCCTCCTGAATGTGGCCGGCCTGTACGGACCCCTCCAGGCAAGCCTGTGGGGCCAGGGGATCCTTTCCACCATACAGATGGTCACCGCCCTTTCCAGTCCCCTGATCTTCTTGATCGTGGGGCACGGAATTGCCTTCGACAGGAAATACATCCTCCAAAGCTTCTGGTACACCGTCCTCCGGTACCTGCTGATCTTCTCCGCAGGCTACCTCTTCAAGTTCCTGGTGCTGGACCGTTTCCTGGAGCAAAGCCAGCTGATGGACTACGCGTTCTTCGTCTTCCTGCTGCTGCCCCCGCCGGTCTCCCTGCCCATCCTGATCGCCAGCTATAGCAAGAAACAGGAGCATGTGGACCTGACCAACAACATGGTGGTCTTCAGCACCATCGCCAGCCTGCTGCTCTTCATGGGCTTCGTCGTCTGGAAAGGCATCTGAACACTTTACAGGAACTTTACAATGCAATCACGTGGCTTTTACCTCGGAATGGTAGAATATGCTGATTCGAAGAAGCCCGCCATCCGGGACGGGAACCATACAAACACAGGAGGAGCATATGCCCATACGTTATGAATTCGACAAGGAACTGAACACCCTGCACAAGGACCTGGTGAAGATGGGGGCCCTGATCGAAAAGTCCATCGACGACACCATGGAGGCCCTGCGGAAGAACAACCTGCCATTGGCCGCAGAGGTCATGGAAAGGGACGACGAGATCGACCGGATGGAGATGGAGATTGAAAAGGAGTGCTTCACCATCGTGGCCAGGCAGCAGCCCATCGCCACCGACCTGCGGGACGTGGCATCCATATTGAAGATTGTCACGGACCTGGAGCGGATTGGTGACCATTGTGAGGACATCTGCTCCTACATCGTGAAGAACAGCGAAATCGGGTACGTGAAACCCCTCCCCCCGATCTTCCTGATGGCGGAAAAGGTGAAGAGGATGATCCGGGACACCATCGACGCCTTCATCCGGAAGGACGAGGTCCTGGCGGCAGAGGTCTGCGAAAGGGACGACGAGGTGGACGAATTCTTCCGCAGCATCGTGGACGACCTGGTGGAGGCCATCGAACAGGACCCCACCAAGACAAGACAGAACATCTACTACATCTTCATCACAAAGTATCTGGAACGGATGGCGGACCATTCCACCAACATCGCGGAATGGGTCCTGTATTTCGTCAGCGGTGAGCGCACCAAGCCCCAATCGAAATAACTGCAGGCACAGGAAGGAGGGGACCTGTTTGGCCCAATTGAGAATCTTGACCATTGACGACGAAGAGCATATCCTGGAGCTCCTCCGCTATACCCTGGAGAAGAACGGGGACCTGGTCTTTCAGGCCTTGGACGGGGAAAAAGGGCTGGAGATCCTGGATAGGGAAGCGGTGGACCTGGTGCTCCTGGACCTGATGCTGCCCGGCATGGACGGGCTGGAGGTCCTCCGCAGGATCCGCAGCCACCCCCGCCACGGGAACGTGCCGGTCATCATGCTGACGGCCAGGAACGAGGAAATCGACACGGTCCTGGGGCTGGAGATGGGAGCTGACGACTACATGGGCAAGCCCTTCGGGGCAAGGGAGCTCCAGGCCAGGATCAAGACGGTCCTGCGCCGGACCCAGCCCCAGGAGCCGAAGGAACAGGAGAAGGAACCGGGAGAGAAGGAAACGGTGGCAGCCTACAAGGACCTGCGCATGGACAGGGAGAAAAGGGAGGTCCTCCTCCGAGGGGAGCTGCTGGAGCTGCCCCTGAAGGAGTTCGAGCTCCTTTTCCTGCTGCTGAAGAACCGGGGGAGGGTCTTCGACCGGGAGCAGTTGCTGGAGAAGATCTGGGGCTATGAATACTATGGGGAAACCAGGACGGTGGATGTCCACATCCGGAACCTGCGCAAGAAGATCGAATTGGACGACGCACATCCCGAATACATCAGGACCGTCCGGGGCGTGGGGTACAAGATCGGCTGAGGGAGGACCACATGCGTAAAAAACTGCTTGCCTTGCAAATCGGTGTGGTAGCCCTGGCGCTGCTCATCGCGGCCCTCTTTTCCTGGAGGAGCCTCTACGCGGACCTCCAGACGCGGACCGCCAACGAGACCAGGACCCAGATGACCCTGGTCCAGGGGATCCTGCGGGAGGCCGGGATGGACAGCCCCGAAGAGTACCTGTCCCTGGTGGAGAACTACGGAAGCAAGATCAATTCCAGGATCACCATCATGGACCCGGAAGGGACCGTGCTGGCGGACACCCATATGGACTACGAAAAGATGGAGAACCACCGGTGGAGGGAGGAGGTGGCCGCCGCCCTCCAGGGCAGCGAGAGGACGGCCCTCCGCTACAGCGCCACCCTGCAGGAGTACTACTATTACTTCGCCGCTCCCCTGGAGATGGGGGAAGGAACAGGGGTCCTGCGCATCTCTGTTCCCATGCTGCAGGTCCGGGGACTGGTCTGGGACCTGCTCAACGGGGTGCTCCTGGGAATCGGCGTGGGAGGTGCCGTGGCCATGGCCACCGCCTGGGTCTTCACCCGCAGGTTCATGGAACCGGTGGAGGAGCTCACGGACACGGCCCTGTCCATCACCCAGGGGAACTACGACGAGAAGATCCGGATCCGCCGGACGGATGAGATCGGGGTCCTGGTGGACGCCTTCAACCAGATGACCTATACCTTGAACAAGAACCGCTGGCAGCTGGAGGAGAGGAACGCGGAACTCCAGTCCGTGCTGTCCAGCATGGAGACGGGGATGGCGGCCATCGGCGGCGACTACCGGTTCATCCTGCACAACCAGAACTTCCTGCGCCTCCTGGGGCTGGAGGAGACGGACGTCACGGGGCAGGAGTTCTACGCCGCCATCCGGAACACGGACCTGTTCTCCCTGGTGGAGGACGCCCTGGACAAGGAAGACTACCGGAACATGGAAATCACCATGAAAAGCGGCGGACCGGATCGGATCCTGCGGCTAACGGCCAACCCCATCCGGACGACGACCCAGGGGCCCTACCCCTACGGCGTGCTGGTCATGGTGGAGGACGTGACCCAGATCCGGAAGCTGGAGAACATCCGGAGGGATTTCGTCTCCAATGTGACCCATGAGCTGCGGACACCGCTGACCTCCATCCAGGGGTTCGTGGAAGCCCTCCGGGAGGGGGCCATGGAAGACCCAGCCACCGCCCGACGGTTCCTGGAGATCATCGAGATCGAGGCCGAGAGGCTGAACACCCTCATCGCCGACATCCTTTCCCTGGGGGAGATCGAGACCATGGGGAGGGAGAAGGTCCTGCGGATCATCCCCGTGGAGGAAGTGGCCAGGGAGGTGATGGACCTCCTGGAACAGAAGGCGGAAGACAAGGGGATCGAGCTGGTGCTGGAAGTGCAGGAGGGGGTGCGGCCCTATCCCTGCAATCCGGACCGGATCAAGCAGCTCCTGATCAACCTGGTGGACAACGGCATCAAGTACACGGAGCAGGGGCGGGTGACCCTCCGGTTGAAGGAAGGCTTCAAGGCCCTGCGGATCGAGGTGGAGGATACGGGCATCGGCATCGGGGAAGAGCACCTCCCCCGGCTCTTCGAAAGGTTCTACCGGGTGGACCGGGGGCGCTCCAGGAACATGGGGGGCACGGGGCTGGGGCTTTCCATCGTGAAGCACATCGCGGAACTCTACAAGGGAAGCGTCCGGGTGGAGTCCACCCCCGGCAAGGGGACCACCTTCAAGGTGAAGCTGCCCCGCTCCTGACCGGAAGGGGCCCGGGAAGGGCGGCAACCGCTTGACAAAGACCTCCAATAGTAGTATAACTATTCCTAAATGGAAATTTGTGAAAAGGCCGCTTTCAGGCCTGGAGGAGGAAGCATGGGTTTAACATATGTCAGGCAGTTGCCAAGCCCCGAGGAAATCATCGCCGAGGCTCCCGTCTCGCCCGCCGTCCGGGAGGCGAAAGCCGCCAGGGACGCCAAGATCAAGGAAATATTCACCGGCGGGAACGACCAGTTCCTGCTGATCGTGGGCCCCTGCAGCGCAGACAACGAGGATGCGGTCAGGGATTACATGGGCCGACTGGCGGGACTGCAGGAAAAGGTGAAGGACAAGATCCTCATCGTGCCCCGGATCTACACCAACAAGCCAAGGACCACCGGAGAAGGCTACAAGGGAATGATGCACCAGCCCGACCCCAACGACAGTGCCAACATCGTGGAGGGCCTGAAGGCCATCCGAAGACTGCATCTGCGGGTTGCGGAGGACACGGGGATGACCGCGGCGGACGAGATGCTGTATCCCGAGAACTACGCCTACCTTTCGGACATCTTGAGCTATATCGCCGTGGGTGCAAGGTCCGTGGAGAACCAGCAGCACCGGCTGACGGTCAGTGGCGTGGAAGTTCCCGTGGGGATGAAGAACCCCACCAGCGGCGACATCACGGTCATGCTGAACGCCATCAAGGCGGCCCAGATCGGACACAATTTCATCTTCCGGGGGCATGAGGTGGAAACCACCGGCAACCCCCTTGCCCACGCCATCATGCGGGGGTACGTGGACCAGTACGGAAGGAACTTCCCGAACTACCACTACGAGGACATCGTCTATCTGATCGAAAAATACCTGGAGCGGGACCTGTCCTTCCCCAGCATCATCATCGACACGAACCACGCCAACTCCAACAAGAAATACCTGGAGCAGCCCAGGATTGCCTATGAGATCGTCCGGAACAGGCACTACGACCCGACCCTGAAGAAGCACATCAAGGGACTGATGATGGAAAGCTATATCGAGGGCGGCTGCCAGGGCGTGGGGGAAGGCGTCTACGGAAAATCCATCACGGACCCCTGCCTTTCCTGGGAAGACACGGAGCGCACGGTCTGCACCATTGCGGACAAGCTGTAGGCCGGAGAGGGAGGTGCGGACATGATCGGAACGTTCGTCAATGTGGGCACGGTGGTGGCAGGAAGCCTGATCGGACTCCTGCTCCATGCCAGGCTTTCGGAGCGGGTGACGAAGATCGCCTTCCAGGCCATCGGCCTGTTCACCCTGATGCTGGGGCTCCAGATGGCCCTCCAGGTGCAGAATGTCCTGGTGATGATTTTCGCACTGATCATCGGATCGGTGTCGGGAGAGCTGCTGGATGTGGAGGCCGGTTTCAACAAGGCGGGGGACCAGGTGAAGAGGATCTTCAAGTCCAGCCACGACCGGTTCACGGAAGGCATCGTGACCGCTTTCCTGCTCTTCTGCATGGGGTCCCTGACCATCCTGGGGGCCATACAGGAGGGGACGGGGCACGCCCCCACCCTGTTGTTGACAAAGTCCATCATGGACGGATTCGCTTCCATTGCCCTGTCCTCCACCCTGGGGATCGGCGTCCTCTTCTCCGCCATCCCCCTGCTGGTCTACCAGGGAGGCCTGACCCTTTTCGCAGGACTCCTGGAGAACGTGCTGGACGAGGCCTTCATCCAGGAGGTGGTGGCCTGCGGCGGCATCCTGCTCATGGGTCTGGGCTTCAACCTGCTGGAGATCAAGCGGATCAAGGTGGCGAACATGCTGCCCAGCCTGCTGGTGGTGGTCCTGCTGCTGGTCTTGACGGGATTCTTCCAGGGGGCATAGGCCTTTTGGCCTTGACAAAGACGCCGGAATGGTGTATGATACATTAAACTTTATCTCAAGAAAGACGATGAAGGGGAGCAGTAGCGGTTGTAGAGCTTTCAGAGAGCCGGCGGCAGGTGTGAGGCGGCAGCGAAGCGATGGTGAACTAGCCCTGGAGTCACGTGCTGAAGTAGCAGTAGGCATTGTCGGGTTCGACCGTTATATCGAGGAGATATGCAGGTATCTTGCTAAGTGCGCCTTGTCATGGGGCGAATTGGAGTGGTAACGCGGAAGGACAGGTCTTTCGTCTCTGGAATCAGGGATGGAAGGCCTTTTTATATGGCATGGAAGTTCGTCCAAGCCCGCTTGGGACCAACTTTCATGCCATCGTCTGAACGCATACGCAGTATGCGTTCTTATTGCATCGATTGCAGGAGGAGAACGGCCATGAGCATGAATCATCAGAAGTACAGACCCTACCAGTTTTTTGTAAAGGATTTCGCAGAGAGGACATGGCCTTCCAAGACCGTGGAGAAGGCCCCCGTCTGGTGCAGCGTGGACCTGCGGGACGGCAACCAGGCCCTGCCTGTGCCCATGGGCATCGAAACCAAGATCGTCTTCTTCAAGATGCTGAAGCAGATGGGATTCAAGGAGATCGAGGTGGGATTTCCCTCCGCTTCGGAAACGGAGTACAATTTCCTGCGCAGGATCATCGAAGATGGCCTGGTGGACGACGACATCAGCGTGCAGGTGCTGACCCAGGCCAGGGAGCACCTGATCGCCAAGTCCTTCGAAGCCCTGAAGGGCGTGAAGAAGGCCATCGTCCACGTCTACAACTCCACCTCCGTCCAGCAGCGGGAAGTGGTCTTCGGCAAGTCCAAGGAGGAGATCGTCGAAATCGCCAGGGAAGGGGCCGCCCTGCTGAACAAGTACGCGGCCATGTACCCGGAGACGGAGTTCACCTTCGAGTATTCCCCGGAAAGCTTCACCGGCACGGAGCCCGAGTACGCCCTGGAGGTCTGCAAGGCGGTGATGGACGTCTGGAAACCCACCCCCCAGCGGAAGATGATCATCAACCTGCCGGCGACGGTGGAGATGGCCACCCCCAACGTGTATGCGGACCAGGTGGAGTGGTTCTCCAGGAACATCCCCAACAGGGACAGCGTCCTGATCAGCATCCACACCCACAACGACCGGGGGACCGGTGTGGCGGCCTCCGAACTGGCCCTGCTTGCCGGAGCGGACCGCATCGAGGGAACCCTGTTCGGGAACGGGGAGAGGACAGGGAACGTGGACATCCTGGTCATGGCCATGAACCTCTTCACCCAGGGGATCGACCCCGGCATCCGGGTCGGGAACATCGACGAGATCGTTTCCATATACGAGGAATGCACCGGCATGACGGTCCATGACCGCCATCCCTATGCGGGCAAGCTGGTCTACACCGCTTTTTCCGGTTCCCACCAGGACGCCATCCGGAAGGGCTTGCTGGCAAGGAAGGACAGGCCGGAGGACTTCTGGGACGTGCCCTATCTGCCCATCGACCCGGCGGACGTGGGACGGGAGTACGAGGCCATCATCCGGATCAACAGCCAGTCGGGCAAAGGCGGCGTAGCCTACATCCTGGAATCGGAGTTCGGCTACAAGCTTCCCAAGGCCATGCATCCGGAAGCCGGCGCCCCCGTGCAGAAGGTGACGGACGAGACGGGCAAGGAACTTGCCCCCTCGGAAATCTTCGGCATCTTCCAGAAGGAGTTCGTGAACAGGACGGGCCGGCTGGAGCTGGTCCACTACACCTATGAGTTCAAGGACGGGGAAGAGGAGCGGGTGAAGATCAAGGCGGAAATCAAGCTGGACGGGGAGACCCTCCACATAAAGGGGCACGGGAACGGTCCCGTCTCCGCCTTCTTCGAAGGCCTGCAGAAGGTGGCCTTCGAGGACTTCCGCTTCCTGACCTATGAGGAGCATGCCCTGGGGGGAGGGGCCAGCGCCCAGGCCGCGGCCTACATCCAGCTGGAGAACGGAGCGGGGGTCCGCAGGTTCGGCGTGGGGACCGACTCCAGCATCGACAGCGCATCCATCCGGGCCATCGTAAGCGCCATCAACCGTTTCTAGAAGGAGGCCCCCATGAAGGTTTTGTGCATCGGCCATTCGGCCTACGATTTCACCCTTCCCCTGGAAGGCTATCCCGTGGAGAACCAGAAGTACGAATTGCACAGCATCCAGGAATGCGGAGGAGGGCCGGCAGCCAATGCCGCCTTCCTTTTGGGCGTTTGGGGGATGCCGGCTTCCTATGCCGGCAAGCTGGGAACGGACGTTTACGGGGAGAAGATACGGAGGGAGCTGGAAGCGGCGGGGGTGGACCTGGAGCCCAGCGACCTGGACCCGGACTTCAAGACCTCCAGCAGCTTCATCCTCATCAACGGGGAGAACGGAAGCAGGACCCTGATCAATTACAAGCCACCGAAGAATCCCCCACTTGCCTGGAAGCGGGGATTGGACAAGGGCTGGAGCACCCTCCTGATGGACGGGCATGAGCTTGCGGCCTCCCTGGAGGCCATGGAATGCCTCCCGTCGGCCGCCACCATCCTGGACGCCGGCTCCGTGCGGGAAGGGACCATGCGCCTGGGGGCGGTGGTGGATTATCTGGTCTGTTCCGAGGTCTTTGCCTGCACCCTGGCGAAGATGCCTGTGGGCGGGGATCCCTGGGACATGGTGCCCGCCCTGGAGGCTGCGGAGGCCCTGAACCCCAACCAGGTGGTGGTCACCCTGGGGGAAAGGGGTTGCCTCTACCGTCTGGAGGGGACCGTCCGCCACATGCCCGCCGTACCGGTGGCTGCGGCGGACACCACCGGTGCAGGGGACATCTTCCACGGGGCCTTCGCCTTCGGGATTGCCCGCAACCTGGGGCTTGCGGCCAGCCTGGCCATCGCCACCTGCGCCGCCGGAATGTCGGTGGAGAAGCTGGGGGGCAGGAGCTCCATCCCCTCCCTGGAAGAACTCAGGAAAAGGTTCCCCCATGTGGTTCCTGCTCTTTAGAGCCGCGAAGAAGACCCTGGGATTCCTCCTGGCGGTGGGGGTTGCGGAACTGGCGGGCTTGGAGTTCTCCCTCTCCGCAGGGGTCATCACCCTGCTGATGTTCCTGGATCCGGTGCGCCAGAGCCCCCGGACCGCTTGGCAAAGGGTGGCCACTGCGGCGGCGGCCCTGCTGCTGTCCAGCCTGGCCTTTAGGACCTTCGGCTTCAACCTGGCGGCCTTCGGGGGCTTCCTGTTCCTGTTCGTGGCGGGGGTCCTGGCCGCCAGGGCCAATGCGGGCCTGGTGGTGAACACGGTGCTGGTCACCCATGTCTACGCCCTGGAGCGGGCGGACCTGCCCGTCCTGGCCAACGAGATGGGGCTCATGCTGGTGGGGGTGGCCACGGCCCTCCTGCTGAACCTCTACATGCCCAGCACGGAGAGGATCATCCGGGAACTCATCGGCGACCTGGAAGGGCAGCTTAGGGCCGTGCTCCTGCACATGGGAAGCCAGCTGGAGAACCAGTGCAGGCTGGACACGGAACAGGTTTCCCTGGAGGCCCTGGAGGAGACCATCCAAAGGGGCAAAGAGAAGGCGGAAGCCTTCATCAACAGCGACTACCTCCACAACCGGCAGTACTATCTTGCGTATTTCCGGATGCGGGAGGAGCAGCACAACCAGCTCCGCCACATGTGCCGGCATTTCGACGTCATCCATGTGGCCCGGGAGCAGGGCAGCGTCCTGGCCAGGTTCACCGAACGGCTGTCGGCGGCCATCGCCGAGGAGAACTCGGGGGAGGAGCTGCTGGAGGAGATCGGAAGGCTGAAGGCCTTCTTCAAGACCCAGCCCCTCCCCGCCAGCCGGGAGGAGTTCGAGAACCGGGCCTCCCTGTACCAGTACCTGAACGACCTGGAGGCCTTCGTCTCCATCAAGCGCCGGTTCGTACTGGGATACCGGAAGGAGGAAGCATGATCAGGACAATCGCATTCGACTGCATGGAGACCCTCATCGACATGGACCTCCTGCCCGGAAAGGACGACTATTTCCTCTGGGGGCTGGAGGGTTCCGGGCTGGAGCGCTTGAGCGGCCTGGACCGGGAAGGCCTCCTTATGGCCTACCGGGAAGCCGCCCTTGCCCTGGAGGCGGAATTCCAAGGACTGCGGGAATATCCCTTGCGGGCCAGGTACGCGCGGGTGGCCGAAAAGGTCCTGCCCGGACTGGACCGCAGGGGAATCCTGGCCATGGCTGCGGAGATGGAAGAGCGATTCATGGGGATTTACGGAAGCCACTGCTATGTTTCCGGGGAGAAGCGGAAGGCGCTGGAAGCCTTGGCAAAGGAGCTTCCCCTGCATGTCCTCTCCAACTTCAAGGTGGAGGGGGGAATCGCCCGGCTTCTGGAGCGCTGCGGGGTCGGGGAACTGTTCGCCGGCATCCACACCTCCATGGAGGCGGGATGGCGCAAGCCCCACCCCAGGACCTACGCCTACCTGGCGGAGAGGACGGGATTCGCCTACGGGGAGACCCTGTTCGTGGGGGACGACCGGGAATGCGACTATCTGGCTCCCCGGGCCTTGGGCATGCAGGCCCTCTGGTACCGGCAGGGGGTCCGGACAAAGGGGCCGGAGGAAATCGGAAGCTTCCTGGAGATCGGGGAGCGTTTGGGAAGAGGAGGTACAGGACAGTGAATGGAAAGAACAGGGAAGAGGTCAAGGTCGGGGCCCTGGTGGACATCGTATTGAAGAAGGACCAGCGGACGGGGAAACTGACCCGGGGGCATGTGAAGCGGATCCTCACCAACAGCAGGACCCATCCCCACGGGATCAAGGTGATGCTGGTGGAGGGGGACGCGGTGGGGCGGGTCCAGGGGATTGTGGAGGAGGCGGGAAAATGACGCTCACATACGAAGGAAAGGAAATCGGCTTCTCCCTCACCTACCGGAAGCGGAAGACCATCGGCATCCACATCGACGTCTACGGGCATGTGGAGGTCCGGGCCCCCAAGGGATGCCCGGAAGCGGCCATCCTGGAAGTGGTGGAGAACAAGGCCCCCTGGATCCTGGAGAAGGTGGGGGAGATGAAGGAGCGGACCGCGGGCCATCGGCCCAAGGTCTACGACCACGGGGAGCGCTTCCTCTACCTGGGGGCGGACTACCCCATCCAGGTCCTGGAAGAGCCGGAAATCCCCAAGAACACGGTGGAATTCGATGGACGGACCCTCCATGTCCGGGTGCGGGAGCACAGGGACGAGGAGGTCCGGGGAGCCCTGCTTAGGTTCTACAGGCAGCGCTGCAAGGCCCTGGTGGAGGAGCGGATCCGGGAATACCAGCGGCATTTCCAGGTGAAGCCCACCAAGATCAAGATCTGCGACTCCAGCAGCTACTGGGGGACCTGCAACTCCAAGCGGGAGCTGAGTTTCCACTGGAAGCTGGCCATGACCCCCCTGGCGGTGGTGGACGCCATCGTCGTCCACGAGATGGCCCACCTGCACCACATGAACCACGACAGGTCCTTCTGGAGGCTGGTGGGAAAGGTCTTGCCCGACTATGGGGAACGGAAGGCGTGGCTGGACAGCAGCAGCTGGAAGATGACGATCTGACGGGCCGCAAATTAATCGGGGGAAAAGGCTGTTGCACGTTGCCATAAAAAACAAACCGGGTTATAATGGAAAAAAGCGAAATGAACAAAAGGAGTTCCTGATGAAATTGATGGTTCTGTCGGACATCCATGGGTCCGACTTCTATTTGGAGAAGGCCTTGGCCCGTTTCGAGGCTGAGGCGGCGGCGTATCTGCTGGTGCTGGGGGACTTCCTCTACCATGGACCCCGGAACCCCCTGCCGGAAGGCTACGACCCGAAGGCGGTGATTGCCCGGTTGAATCCGCTGAAAGGGAAGATCATTGCCGTGCGGGGGAACTGCGACGGGGAAGTGGACCAGATGGTCCTGGAATTCCCCATCTTGTCGGACCAAAGCACGGTTTTTTATGGGGGACGGAGGATCTTCCTCCACCACGGACATCATTTCAGCGAAGAGAACCTTCCGCCCCTGGTGCCGGGGGACGTGTTCCTGCAGGGGCACACCCACATCCCTACGGTCCACCAAAAGGCCGGCATCCACATCCTGAATCCGGGGTCCGTCGCCTTGCCCAAGAACGGCACCCCCCACAGTTACGGGGTGCTGGAGGAGGACGGTTTCAAGGTGAAGGACCTGGAGGGCAAGACCTTCCTGGAGACGAAATGGTAAGGAAAGGACCGGGAGGAGCAGCGGATGGAGAATAAGAAGGTGTTGGGCAGGATGGCGTGCATGGGGCTTCTGGTCCTGCTGTTTTTTTCCGGTTACTACAACTACCGGCAATATTATGAGAACCAGGCGAACCGGCAGGCCATCGAGATCCTGCAGGCCAGCCAGTACGCCACGGCGGAAGGGCTGGCTCCGGAGGTCCTGGAGGTCCAGTTCCTCGACATGCAGGGGAACGACGCCATGCGGGACGGCTGGGTGACCCCGGGGGCGGATGGACGGCTGGAGATTCGGATCCGGTACAAGGGGCAATGCGACGCCGTCGAGATCTTTTCCACCCCCTCGGGCACGGAGACCTATGAGCTCCAGAGCCTGGCTGCCCGGTTCGAGGTGGCGGGGGATGCGAGCCTGGAGGAGCAGGAGGCCAGCTACGTCTGGGAGATCCCCCAAGGCACCATGGCCCATTTCTGGCTGGTTGCCATGAACAAGAACATCGGAAGGCGGACGGAAATATTCAACATCATCATGGAATAGGGAAGGAGCGGGAAGGGATGAAGCACAAGATCCTATTGGCGTCCCAGTCGCCCCGCCGCAAGGAAATCCTCAGGAATCTGGGGATTCCTTTTTCTGTGCGGCAGAGTTGGTTCGACGAGGACCTTTGCCTGGAAAGGTCGGAGGATCCGGTGGAGCTGGTGGAGGCGCTGGCCAGGGGCAAGGCGGCCGGAGCGGCGGAAGACGTGCGCCCGGGAGAGCTTGTCCTGGGGGCCGACACGGTGGTGGTGTTCGAGGGAAGGATCCTGGGCAAGCCCAGGGACAGGGCGGAGGCCCTGGAGTTCCTCGGGAGGCTTTCCGGCAGGGAGCACCTGGTGGTTACGGGAATCGCCCTTCTGGACCCGGTGGGGGGACGGGAGTTCGTCTCCCACGGGGTCACCAAGGTGCGGATGCGCCCTTTTGCCAGGGAGGAGATGGAAGGCTACATAGGGACCGGGGAGCCCCTGGACAAGGCGGGGGCCTACGGCATCCAAGGCTATGGGGCCGTTCTGGTGGAAGGGATCGAAGGGGATTACTTCAACGTGGTTGGCCTGCCTGTGGGGAAGCTGCTGGAGGGTCTGCGCGAAATGGGGGTGGATTACTTTGCGTGGTTGGGGGAAAAAGGGATGGGTTCTGGCCATTGACGTGGGCACCCAAAGCGTGAAGGCCTTGGTCTTCGACCGGGAAGGGAACACCCTGGCCGCAGCCAGGCGGGCCTATGGGCCCACTGTCTCCGGCAGGCCGGGGCTTGCGGAGCAGGACCCCCAGGTGTTCTGGGACGCCATGGGGGAGGCCGTCCGGGAGATAGGAAAGACCTCTGGGGAGGTCCTTGCCAAGGTGGACACGGTCTCCCTGACCACCCAACGGGATACCTGTGTCCTGTTGGACGGGGAAGGGAAGGTCCTTAGGCCGGCCATCTCCTGGGCGGACCAGAGGACCGTCCCCAGGCACAAGCCCGTTCCCTGGCCCTATGTCCTGGGGACGGCGCTGACCGGCATGTGGCCGGTGGTGAAGACCATGAGCCGCCACTGCCATGCCCATTGGATCCAGGAACGGGAACCGGAGGTCTGGAAGAGGACCCACCGGTTCCTCCTACTTTCCGGCTATTTCAACTTCCGCATGACGGGGCGGTTCCTGGACTGCCCCGCCAACCAGGTGGGGCACATCCCCTTCAACTACAGGAAGTTCCGGTGGGAATCCCCCTGGGGCCTGAAGGCGTGGGTATTCCAGATTCCCCGGGAGAAGCTGTGCCGCCTGGTGGAGCCGGGAGTTCCCATCGGCCCCCTGCTGCCCTCCGTGGCCGGGGAGCTGGGGCTGCCTCCGGGGGTCCTTGTCCATGCCGCGGGCTCGGACAAGGGGTGCGAGACCCTGGGGGTGGGGTGCCTGGAGGAGGGGAGGGCGGCCGTCTCCCTGGGGACCAGCGCCACCATCCAGACCACCGCAGGCCGCTATTACGAGACGGAGCGGTTCATCCCCCCTTTCCCCGCCGTGGTCCCTGGGTCCTACAACCCGGAGGTCCAGGTGTACCGGGGCTACTGGATGCTCAGCTGGTTCAAGGGGGAGTTCGCCCGGGAGGAAGTAGGGGAGGCCCGCCGGCTGGGGATCGCCCCGGAGGAGCTCCTGAACAGGAGGCTTGCGGAGGTCGGACCCGGCAGCGGCGGACTGGTCCTCCAGCCCTACTGGAAGCCGGCGCTGAAGAGGCCGGAGTCCAAAGGTACCATCCTGGGCTTTTCAGACCACCACACCCGGTTCCACCTCTACAGGGCTATCCTGGAGGGGATCGGCTTCGCCCTGCTGGAAGGAATGAAGAAGATGGAAAGGAAATCCGGCGTCCGGATCCGGGAGATCCGGCTGTCCGGGGGCGGCTCCCAAAGCGGGGAAATCTGCCAGATCACAGCAGACATCTTCGGTCTGCCGGTGGTACGGATCCAGACCGCTGAGGCGGCGGCCCTGGGCGCGGCGGTGGCCGCCTATGCGGCCAAGGGGGATTTCGCCTCCTATGGGGAGGCGGTGGAGGCCATGGTCCACGTGCGGGACGTCTTCCAGCCGGACCCCGCAAACGCCAGGCTCTACGCCTCCCTCTACAGGAAGGTCTACAGGAAGGTCTACGGACGGGTGGGACCCCTCTGCAGGGCCCTGGACGCCATCCTGCCGGCGATGGGACCGGAAGGGGAACGATGAAAAACTCCATGAAAAAAAGCGCTCCAGGCCATTTGAAATGGCTTGGAGCGCTTTTTTGTCGCCGGTCCGGCATCCCTAAGGGTCGTCACATCCGCTCAGGAACTTCCAGTCCCAGGATGTCCAGGCAGATGCCGGACACCTTTTTGGCCAGCAGGAGCAGGGAGACCCAGCTCTGCTTCCGTTCCAGGTCCTTTTCGTTCAGGATGTGGTGGGCGTGGTAGAACCCGTTCAGCAGGGTGGAGAGTTCGTAGACATACTCGCAGACCACGCTGGGGGCCCGCTCGATGAACGCGGTCTCCAGGGCATGGGGGAGTTCCCCGACCTTCAGGAAGATCTGCCTCTCCACCTCGCTGGCGGCGGGAAGGATGGGGCCGGGGACGGTCCCTTCCAGCTTGCTCAGGATGTTGTTGATCCGCACGTTGGTGTAGAGGATGTAGGGGCCGGTCTTGCCTTCGAAGGAAGAGAACTTGTCCAGGTCGAAGATGTAGTCCTTCATCCGGTAATTGGAAAGGTCGGCGAACTTGAGGGTGGCAAGACCCACCTTGTGGGTCACCTCTTCCACGTCCAGACCTTCCTTGTCCAGGATCTTCTCCCGGGCGTTGTTCTCCACCATGTCGATCAGGTCCGAAAGGCGCAGCACGCCGCCCTCCCTGGTCTTGAAGGGCTTGCCGTCCTTCCCGTTCATGGTCCCGAACCCGATGTGCTCCAGCTTCGTGTGCTCGGCCACAATCCCGTGGTCGGTTGCGCAGCGGAAGACCTGGAGGAAATGGTTCGCCTGGCGGCTGTCCACCACATACAGCACATAGTCGGGGTCGAAGTCCTTGGCCCGCTGGTACAGGGTGGCCAGGTCCGTGGTCCCATAGAGGATGGAACCGTCGGACTTATAGATGATGATGGGGGGAATCTCCTTCTTGTCGTCGGGACGCCCCACATCCACCACCATGGCCCCCTGGCTTTCGTACAGGGCGTTCTGTTCCTGGAGGATTTCGATCACGTCCTCCACATAGGCGTTGCTGGTGCTCTCTCCGTACCAGAGGTCGAAATCCACGCCCAGCCGGGCGTAGTTCTTGCGGATGTCCCCCAGGGACAGGTCCACGATGTGCTTCCAGAGGGCCACGTAGCCACGGCGGCCGTTCTGGAGGTCGAAGGTGGCCTCCTTGGCGGCGGCGTTCACGGCCTCGTCCTCCTTGGCCAGCTTGCTCACCATGGGATAAATCTCTTCCAGGTCTTCCAGGGTGAAGGGGGGCTCCGAGGGATACGCGCCGCTGTAATTCTCGTCGAAATAGGGCAGGTCCGGCTGGCGACGCCGGATTTCCGAAATCACCATGCCCATCTGCAGGCCCCAGTCCCCCAGATGGATGTCGCCGATGACCTCGTGCCCCAGGAAGCGGGACAGGCGCTTGATGGATTCCCCGATGATGGCGGTCCGCAGATGGCCCACATGGAGGGGCTTTGCGATGTTGGGTCCGCCGTAGTCCAGCACGATCGTGTAGGGGGACGGGGCAAGCCCTACCCCGGCCCGTCCGTCGGTGCGCAGATGGTCCATGGCGGAAGCCAGGAAACTGTCCTGGAGGGTGAGGTTGATGAAGCCGGGCTTGGCCACCTCCGCGGACTGGAGGATGGCGTCCGCGCCTTCCAGCCCCTTCAGCCGGGCGACCACTTCCTCCGCAAGGACGAAGGGAGGTTTCTTGTATTGTTTGGAGGCGCTCATGCATCCGTTGCATTGGAACTGGCAGAGCTCCGGCCGCTGGGATTTCACCACCACCGCATAGGACTTGTCGTATCCGGCCTGGGTGAAGGCCTCCTGCAGCAATTCGGTCAGGTTTGTAGTCAACATTTTATCGCTCCTTTAAGTATGATGCCGTCTTTCTTATTATAGTGGCAGTCTGTACAAATGCAAGGGTTTCTTTGATGGATCCGGGGTCATTGGCCGAAGTCCACCGGATCCTGGGGGAGCGCCTCCGGCGTTTCCTCCTTCGGCGGTGTGATGGGCTGCAGAATGGGGCCGTGGAAATTGCAGTAGGTTCCGGGAAGCTGGTATCTGGCGTCGGCGATCCTCGGAGGACTGCCTCCCGCCCAGGCTTCCGGATTCACAGGTTCCGGCCGCTTGATGAATACCTTGGGCTGGCGGGTGTGTTCCGGACAGTACTGGGTGGCCAGCAGGCCGGAGACGGTGCAGACATCCGCCGCTACATGGACGTCGCAACTTTCGGTGGGTTGGGTGCCTTCCACGAAGTACTCGTAGCGCACGGTCCCGCCCCTGGGGTCGGCCGAGCACAGGGAGGTGGGGAGCTTGCCCGATTCGTTGCAGACCGGGGCCTGGACGATTCCCGGGGGGATGGTGAACTCCTTGTAAGGCAGCCCGTCGTGGATCCTGTCCATCACGTCCCTCCAGATGAACTTGTGGTATCCCTGGAGATAGGCCATCCTGGCGGGGGTGTCGTACCCCATCCAGATGGTGGCCGCATAGTAGGGGGTGTATCCCGCGAAGACAACGTCATAGTTGTCCGAGGTGGTTCCCGTCTTCCCTGCTACGGCCATGGTGTTCCGTTGGAACTGGACCTGGGTGGCCGTGCCGGTCTTCACCACGCTTTCCATGGCGCTGGTAAGCAGGAAGGCGGTGGTCTCCTTCATGACCGTATGGGTGACGGGGACCTTCTCCAGCAGCACATTCCCGTTGTGGTCCAGCACCTGGGTGTAGAAGACGGGCTCCACATAGATCCCCTTGTTTGCGATGGTGCCGTAGGCCGCATTCAGCTCCAGGGGGGTAACCCCGCTGGTGAGTCCTCCCAGAGGGAGGGACAGGGTCTTGTCGGAAAAGGTCTTGCCCCCCAGGACCACGTCGTCCACCAGGGTGGTGAATCCCATCTTCAGCAGGTATTCGTATCCCAGCTGGGGGGAGATGTCATGGATGGTCCGGACGGCAAGGATGTTCATGGAGTCGGCGATGCCTTCCCGGACAGTGGAAAGCCCCCTGTAGTTGAAGGCGGCCGAGGGGGTGTCGTACCAGTTCTTCGGGATGTAGGCCGGCGCCGTGCCGTAGCGGAATATGGTGGGCACGTCGTCCAGGACCGTGGCCAGGGTGTATCCCTTCACGTCGATGGCGGGGACATAGGCCGCCAGCACCTTGAAGGTGGAGCCGGGCTGCCGTTTGGCCTGGGTGGCGCGGTTGAACGTCTGGTTGCCGGTCTTGGGCCCCCGGCCCCCGTTCAGGGCCTTCACATGGCCGTTGTGGTAGTCGGAGATGACCATGGCTGCCTGGGGTTGGGGGATGTAATTGACCGTCTCCCCCAGGACGTCCGCCTCCTCTGCCTGCCATTCCTCCAGCCATTGGGCCCGCAAGGCCTCCTTGAAGCTTTCGGCCGCCTGCTGGGTGGGGAACTGCTGCTCCTTGTAGAGGTTCTTGACCCCCGCCTCCGTGCGCAGGCTCAGGCTGACCATCGCCTTGACGGCATAATCCTCCTTGTGGGGAGGGAAGCTGGACTCGTCCAGGAAGACCTCGTCCAGGGTCTTTTGAATCTGCAGGTTCTGGGTGGTCTGGATACGGAGGCCTCCCCGGTAGATCAGCTGGTAGGCCTGGTTTTCCGTGTAGCCCTTCATGACCCGGAGGTCTTCGGCCACACGCTGGATGACTTCGTCCACGAAATAGGAATGGCGGTTGTTCTGGACGGTGCTCTCCTGTACCAGCTGGATATGGTCATAGACGTCCTCCGCCTCGGCGGCCGCCCGCTCTTGGGGGGTAATGTAGCCCAGTTCCTCCATCTTGGCCAGTACCGTCAGCTGGCGGACCCGGTTGTTCTCGGGATTGGCGACCGGATCGTAGAAGGACGGCCGCTGGGTGATGCCGGCGATGGCTGCGGCCTCGGCGATGGTCAGTTCCCCCACGTCCTTGTTGAAATAGGTGTTCGCGGCGGACTGGACGCCGTTGGTTCCCCGGCCGCAGGCCGCCGTGTTCAGGTAGTACTCAAGGATCTGTTCCTTTGTCATCTTCTTTTCCAGCTCCACCGCAAGGTACTGCTCCTGGATCTTGCGTTCCCAGCTCTTCTGGGTGGAGAGGACGTTGTTCTTGATCAGCTGCTGGGTGATGGTGCTGGCCCCCGAAGCCTTCAGGTCCCCTTCCTCCAGGTTGCTGAAGATGGCGCGGACGATCCCCTTGGCGTCGATGCCGTTGTGCTCCCAGAAGCGCTCGTCTTCTATGGCGATGAATGCGTTCCGCACATGCGCAGGAATCTGTTCGTATTCCACATAGATCCGGTTGGCTTCCGCGGCATGGAGACGCTGGGTCTCCACCCCGTCGTCCGCATACAGGATGGTCGCATAGCCCCTGGGCTGGACGTCCGCCAGGGACGTTTCGGGCGCCGAGTCGATGATGGCGTTGACCGCCCCCAGACCTCCCATGAAACCGCCCGCACCTCCCAGGACAAGGGCGAAAACCAGAAGCTTCACGGCCGACGTGCCCACCAGGTTCTTGAGTCTGGTGGAAGTGGAATGCAGCCTCTGCTGCTTTTGGATGCTTGCGTGTCTTCCGAAATTCATGAGGACCTCCTTTCCTTCCGTGGTTCTTCTTGCATTATAGCAAACATGGGGAGGGGAAGGAAGAAGAAAGTGGAAACTCCCCCTTGCACAGGGGAAAACGATGGTGTATAATAGTGTTATTAATCGGAACTACTAAAACAATTGAAATGAAACGATTGGGGTGAAAAGATGAAATTTACAAAGATGCATGGATGCGGCAACGACTACGTCTATGTGAGCGGATTTCAGGAAACCATAGAGGATTACCCGGCCATGGCCAGGAAGGTGAGCAACCGGAATTTTGGGGTGGGTTCGGACGGACTGGTGGTCATCCTGCCGGGAACTGCAGGAGACTTCCGCATGCGGATGTTCAATCCCGACGGGTCCGAAGCGGAGATGTGCGGAAACGCCATCCGCTGCGTGGGCAAATACGTCTACGACAAGGGCATGACCAGGGAGAAGGTGGTCCGGGTGGACACCCTGGCGGGCTTGAAGGTGTTGGAACTTACGGAGGAAGATGGTACAATAGCAAAGGTAAGGGTGGACATGGGCGAGCCTGTCCTTGATCCGGTCAAGATTCCCGTAGCCAGCGACGCCCAGCCGGTGCTGGCGGAAGTCGTGGAAGCTTCGGGCCGGAGTTTCCCCTTCACCTGCGTCTCCATGGGCAACCCCCATGCGGTGACCTTCGTGGAGGACACCGACGCCTTCCCGGTGGAGGAGATCGGACGCCAGGTGGAAGTGGACGCGAAGTTCCCCAGGAAGACCAACGTGGAATTCGTCCAGGTGCTGGACCGGGAGACGGTGAAGATGCGGGTCTGGGAGCGGGGGACAGGAGAGACACTGGCCTGCGGCACCGGGGCCTGCGCAACGCTGGTGGCCTGCGTGCTGAACGGGAAGACGGAGCGCAAGGCCACCGTCCGTCTCCTGGGAGGAGACCTTTTCATCGAATGGGATGAGGCAACCAACCATGTATTCATGACAGGACCTGCGACCCTTGTGTTCGAAGGGGAGTTGCACGTATGAGGGAGGAACCTATGGAAGAGACATTCGTACAGGAACTGATCGCCGACAGGATCGGCGGAAACCAATTCGGAAAGAGCACGGTGATCTACAAGTTCGAGAAGATCAAGCGGGCCCGCATGGCGGCCATGGCGGAACATCCGGATGTTCCCATCATCGACATGGGCGTGGGGGAACCGGACGCCATGGCGGACGCGGGGATCGTAAGGCGGCTGGCCGAAGAGGCGGCCCTCTGGGAGAACAGGAACTATGCGGACAACGGCATTCCGGAATTCAAGGCGGCCGCGGCCAGGTACATGGAGCAGGTGTACGGGGTGGAAGGCATCGACCCGGAGACGGAAATTGTCCACGCCATCGGCTCCAAGCCGGCCCTGGCCATGATGGCCCAGGCTTTCGTGAACCCCGGGGACGTGGTGCTGATGACCGTGCCGGGTTATCCGGTGATGGGAACCATGGCCGGGTGGCTGGGTGGATCCGTCCATGAGATGCCCCTTCTGGAGAAGAACAAGTTCCTGCCGGACCTGGACGCCATTCCTGAAGACGTGCGCAAGAAGGCGAAGCTCCTCTACCTGAACTACCCCAACAATCCCACGGGAGCCTCGGCGACCAAGGCCTTCTTCAAGAAGGCGGTGAAATTCGCCAAGGAGAACAACATCCTTGTGGTCCAAGACGCGGCCTATGCGGCCCTGACCTTCGACGGCACACAGCCCCTGAGTTTCCTCAGCGTTCCCGGCGCCAAGAAGGTGGGCGTGGAAATCCATTCCCTCTCCAAGGCCTACAACATGACGGGCTGGCGCATGGCCTTCGTGGTGGGCAACGCCAAAGCCGTGGCGGCCTTTGCGGCCGTCAAGGACAACAACGACTCCGGGCAGTTCAAGGCCATCCAGAAGGCGGCCATCTACGCCCTGGAACACCCGGAAATCACCAGGATGACGGCCGAGAAGTATTCCAGGAGGCATGAGATGCTCGTGTCGGTCCTTAGGGAGCTGGGGTTCAAGGTCCAGAAACCCAAAGGATCCTTCTACCTTTATGTGGGAGCGCCCAAAGGCGTCAAGGGCGGCATGGAATTCGCCAACGCGGAAGACTTCTCCCAGTACCTGATCCGGGAAAAACAGATTTCCACCGTGCCTTGGGACGATGCGGGAGCTTACGTGCGCTTCTCCGTCACCTTCCTGGCCATGGACGAGGCGGAAGAGCGGCAGGTCATGGAGGAAATCCGCAGGAGGCTGTCGGACACGGAATTCGTATTTTAATATAGGAAGCCGGTCGGACCCCGGCTTGGCCGGACCTTTAGACGATAGGAGGCTGTCATGAACAAGAAGATCTATACGAAACAGTACATCAAGCAGCTGGTGAAGCAGGAGGACGTGAAGTTCATCCGCCTGCAGTTCGTGGACATCCTGGGGAGCCTGAAGAATGTGGCGATCACATCCGAACAGCTGGACCGGGCCCTGGACGGGGAAATCCGTTTCGACGGATCCTCCATCGAAGGGTTCGTCCGGATGAACGAATCGGACATGTATCTGATTCCCGACCTGGAGACCTTCGCCGTGTTCCCCTGGCGTCCCCACCAAGGCAAAGTGGCCAGGCTGATCTGCGACATCTACAAGGCCGACGGCACACCTTTCGGGGGGGATCCCAGGATTGTCCTGAAGAACGTGCTGGAGGAGGCCAAGTCCATGGGATACGCCCTGCAGCTGGGCCCCGAGTTCGAGTTCTTCCTCTTCCATACGGACGAGAACGGAGACCCCACCACGGTCACCCACGACAAGGGGGGATACTTCGACCTGGGTCCCATGGACCTGGGGGAGAACGTGCGGCGGGACATGATCATGACCCTGGAGGAGATGGACTTCGACATCAAGGCATCCCACCACGAGGTGGCGCCCGGGCAGCATGAAATCGACTTCGAGTCCGCGGACCTGCTGACCGCGGCGGACAACATCGCCACCTTCAAGCTGGTGGTGAAGGTCATTGCCCAGAAGCACGGCCTGCACGCCACCTTCATGCCCAAGCCCATCTACGGCATCGTGGGCTCCGGCATGCACTGCAACCTGAAGCTGCTGGATGAGCTGGGCTGCAACGCCTTCTACGGCAAGGACGACCCGCTGAAGCTTTCCCAGGAAGCCTACTGGTTCATGGGCGGCCTGGTGGCCCATGCCAAAGCCATCACGGCGGTGACCAACCCCACCATCAACTCCTACAAGCGGCTGAAGCCGGGATTCGAGGCCCCCGTCCAGATTGGATGGTCCACCTCCAACACAAGCCCCCTGATCCGGATCCCCTCCGCCAGGGAAGACAATGTCTCCATCGAGCTGCGCAGCCCCGACCCCTCCACCAACCCCTATCTGGCGGCGGCGGTCATCCTAAAGGCCGGGTTGGACGGCATCCGGAACAGGATTGCCCCTCCGGCCATGCTGGAGCAACACGAGACCCCCGGCCCCTTTTCCATCCTGGATTCGGACAAGACCCTTCCGGACACGTTGAAGGACGCCATGATGGCCCTTTCCAAGGATGAAGTCATCAAATCCGCCTTGGGCGAGGCTTACGACAGCTACCTGAAGGCAAAGAGCATGGAGTGGTACGACTACATCTCCCAAGTGCACGAATGGGAAGTGAAGAAATACATTTCCAAGTACTAACCCCGCTTAAAAAGAGGATGATGACATGGGTGTACGCGTTTTGATCGGTTCCAGCAACCAGAAGATATTGAAGCAGCTGGCCCAATTCCTGGCGGAGAACGGCATGAGTGTGATGGGGGAAACGGCTGACGGTTTTGACCTGTTGCGCCGCGCGAACACCATTTATCCGGATGTGGTGGTGGTGGACTACAACATCAAGGGGATCAACGGCCACGAGGTGTCGGAGCTCCTGGTGGGGGACAAGACCTGCCCGGTCATCGCCCTGGTCGCCGAATTGGAGCTGGCGGCGTTCGTGAACCTGAACCAGGATCCGCTGTTCGTCCCCCTGGTGAAGCCCTGCGGCAAGCAGGCGCTGGTAAACACCATCCACCTGCTCTCCAAGACATCCAAAAGCATCCGGGACCTGGAGGACCAGGTCCAGGACATGCGCAAGGAAAAGGACAGCAAGCAACTCCTGGCCAAGGCGAAGAAGCTGCTGATGGAACACATGGAGATGACGGAAGAGGAGGCCCACCGCCGCATCCAGAAGCAAAGCATGGACAAGGGCCTGGCCAAGGTGAAGATTGCCGAGGCAATAATTTTGATGTACGAGTAAAAAAAACTTGCAAAATGGAACGGCATGTGATAGAATTTTTACTAGTTGAACAAAACTATAAAGCACCAACCATACTGTTTTGGAACAATGGCGTTCTCAGGGCATCTCCCGAGTGCGCCTTTTTTGATGGAAGCGCAGGGCCCTGCGGAACTGTCTTGACGATTGAAGGAGGACAAAGCATGAACGGCAACAAGAAGGTTACAGAAATTTTCGGTACAAGCGTATTCAATGAAAGTGTGATGAGGGAAAGGCTTCCCAAGGACACCTACAAGGCATTGAAGAAGACCATCGACTTCGGTTATCCCTTGCAGCCCGCAGTGGCGGACGTGGTGGCATCGGCCATGAAGGACTGGGCCATCGAGAAAGGCGCCACCCACTACACCCACTGGTTCCAGCCCATGACAGGCAAGACTGCGGAGAAGCACGACTCCTTCATCGAGCCCACCACGGACGGCCGGGTGATCATGGACTTCTCCGGCAAGCAGCTGATCCAAGGGGAACCGGACGCATCCTCCTTCCCCAGCGGCGGGCTGAGGGCCACCTTCGAAGCCAGGGGATATACCGCCTGGGACTGCACCTCCCCCGCCTTCATCCGGGACGAGACGCTGTTCATCCCCACCGCCTTCTGCTCCTACACAGGGGAAGCGCTGGACAAGAAGACTCCCCTCCTGCGTTCCATGGAAGCCATCAACGTCCAGGCCCTGCGTGTGCTGCGCCTGTTCGGCGACGAGGACACCACCCGGGTGCTGACCACCGTCGGACCCGAGCAGGAATACTTCATCGTGGACAAGAAGCTGTTCCAGCAGAGGAAGGACCTGATCTTCGCCGGAAGGACCCTCTTCGGAGCCAGACCTCCCAAGGGCCAGGAAATGGAAGACCACTACTTCGGAAGCATCAAGGAACGTATCAACGAGTTCATGAAGCAGATCGACGAAGAGCTCTGGAAATTGGGTGTCCTGTCCAAGACCAAGCACAACGAGGTGGCACCCGCCCAGCATGAGATGGCGCCCATCTTCTCCACAACCAACATCGCCACGGACCACAACCAGCTGGTCATGGACGTGATGATCCGGGTTGCCAACCGCCTGGACCTGGCATGCCTGCTGCATGAGAAGCCTTTCGCCGGGGTGAACGGATCCGGGAAGCACAACAACTGGTCCCTGTCCACCAACAAGGGACAGAACCTCCTGAACCCCGGGGACACGCCCCATGAGAACACCCAGTTCCTGACCTTCCTGGCTGCCATCATCGCCGCCGTGGACGAGTACGCGCCCCTCCTCAGGATGAGCGCCGCCAATGCGGGGAACGACCACAGGCTGGGAGCCAATGAGGCGCCTCCGGCGATCATCTCCATCTTCCTGGGAGAGCAGCTGACCGACATCGTGAACCAGATTGAAGCCGGAGAGCTGAAGGCCTGCAAGGATCCCGGCGTGCTGGACATCGGCGTGCAGACCCTGCCCCATTTCGTCAAGGACGTGACCGACAGGAACAGGACCTCCCCCTTCGCCTTCACAGGCAACAAGTTCGAATTCAGGATGGTGGGATCCTCCCAGTCCATCTCCGGAGCCAACATCGTCCTCAATACCATCGTCGCGGAACAGCTCAAGCGGATCGCCGACGAGCTGGAGCAGGCGGACGACTTCAACGGAAAGCTGAAGGAAATCATCACACGCCTGGTCAAGAACCACAGCAGAGTGGTCTTCGACGGGGACGGATACTCCGACGAGTGGGTGGAGGAAGCCGCAAGAAGGGGACTTCCCAACATCAAGACCACCGTGGAAGCCCTGACCTACTTCGACGAGCCGGCATCCGTGGAGCTCTTCACGACCCATGGGGTCTTCACCGAAGGCGAAATCATGGCCCGCCAGGAAATCATGTTCGAAGAGTACGCCAAGACCATCAACATCGAGGCGCTGACCATGATCGAAATGGCCAAGAAGGAAATCATCCCTGCCTGCATGGATTATGCGACGACCTTGGCGGATTCCATCAACACCATCCGCGCGGCCTCTTCTGCTGCGGACATCTCCGTGCAGGAGGACCTGCTGGTCAAGGTGTCTTCCCTGACGGCCCAGGCCCAAGCCAAACTCAACGGACTGCTCCAGGTTCTGGAAGAGACGGTGGAGATCGAAGAAATGGAAGAAAAAGCGGCGGCCTACAAGGACAAGGTGTACGCCGCGATGACAGAGCTGCGCAAGCCCTGCGACGAGCTGGAAGGCCTGGTCTCCGAAGAGTACTGGCCGATCCCATCCTACATCGACCTTCTATTCAGGGTTTAACCTGTAGAAGCATATAAGTAAAAGCCTAGAAACCGTGGACCATCCCTGTGGCCACGGTTTCGTCCTGTCCTGGCCCGGATTTCCCCCTCCGGGGGGAAGTATTCCCGCCGGGGATATTGAAAAATCCCGCCGAATCCGCTACACTGGTTAGGAATAGAGACGAATGCGGGAAGAAAGAGGAAAAGGATGATATTGACAATCACTTTGAACCCCACGGTGGTCAAGACCGCCTATGTGGACGGGCTCCAGCTGGACGGGGACAACCTGATCACCAAATACCAGATGGCGGTGGGGGACTGCGCGGTGTATTCCGCCTACATCATCAAGCTGCTGCAGGGGGACCCCTATGTGCTGGGGTTCGCGGGCGGGATCAGCGGCCGGTTCGTGAAGAGCTATCTGGACAAGAACAACATCAAGTCCGACTTCAACTGGAAGGACCAGGAGACCAGGTCCGCCATCATCGTGAAGGACACCAGGACCGGCCAGGAGACCACGCTGGTGGACCAGACCATGCGCTTCACCCCCACGGACTTCAAGAACTTCAAGCACAAGTTCCGGAACCATTTCCAGGAATGCGATGTCATGGTCCTGAACGGGGACTCCACCAACGAAAGCATCATCAGCATGATCGAGGAGATCATGCTGA
This sequence comes from Anaerotalea alkaliphila, assembly GCF_010179735.1. Classification (GTDB taxonomy): domain Bacteria; phylum Bacillota; class Clostridia; order Lachnospirales; family Vallitaleaceae; genus Anaerotalea; species Anaerotalea alkaliphila. The sequence goes on along the minus strand of NZ_JAAEEH010000020.1, from coordinate 15,435 downwards.
TGGCCAACCAGCACAAGAAGGTCATCGGTGCGGTGGAGGGGTCGGAAATCAAGCATCTGCTGGAGAAGTCCCCCTATGCCCTGGTGGTGGGGAGGGAGAACCTGGCCTCCATCGACATCGGCGCCGACCTGGGGCCCCTGGAGGTGGTGGAAGCCCTGCGCGGACTGCTGGTCCGGCACAAGGTCCACTACATCGTATTCAACGACGAGGTGGAGCTGTACGGGATCTCCAGGAAGAAGATCTGCAAGGCGGAGTATGCCAAGGCGAAGGACATCCACGACCTGAACAGCCTGAAGAGCGCCATCGTGGGTGGGGTGGCCGTGTCCGTGAAGCGCGGCTACGAGTTCGAGAAGATGCTGAAGCTGATCATGGCCATCAAGTACAGCGTGGATTCCGCCCGTTTTCCCGAGGTCTGCTCCAGGAAGGATGTGGACCTGCTGATGAACAAGGTGAAGCTAGTGGAGATCTACAACAGCCAGGCGGGATACCATTAAGGAGGGGACCATGGAAAGAGCGTACAAGACCATCCTGGGGCCGGTGGAGGCGGAGGTGGAGGTGAAGAAGTCCAGGTTCCTCTGCTTGCTGGCGCCGGTGGGGACCGAAGAGGAGGCGGCGGCCATCCTGGAGGAGACAAGGAAGCGGCACCATGGGGCCAGGCACAACTGTTATGCCTTCCGCCTGGCGGGCGGGCAGGGCCTGGAACGGTACAGCGACGACGGGGAGCCGGCACAGACGGCGGGCCTTCCCATGCTGGACGTGCTCCGGGGACAGGGGTTGGAGAACGTGCTGGCGGTGGTGACCCGTTATTTCGGAGGCACCCTGCTGGGGACGGGAGGCCTGGTCCGGGCCTATACGGACGCCGTCAAGGAGGCGCTGGAATCTGCAAAGGTCTGCACCAGGGAATGGTATGCGGTCCTGCGGCTGGAGGTGGACTACAGCCTTTCGGGCAAGATGGAATACGCCTTCCACCAGGAAGGGGTCCATGTGGAAGCCACCGACTACAGCGACCGGGTGGCGTACACCCTCCACGTGCGGGCCGCAAGGGCGGAAGGCTTCCTTTCGGACATGGTGCAGCTGACCAGCGGACAGCTGGAGGCGGAGCGGCTGAAGGAGGGCTACGGATGGGAGACGGAGGGGAAAGTGGTCCTTGCATGAGACAACCCCAAAGGCTATAATGGACAGGCAGACAACGGTCCGCAGGCCGGACGAGGTAGAGAAGGAAGACGAGGAGAGCGCGCATGAAGACTGAACTGAAGGAAACCATGGACCCCACCGAGTTGAAGTACCTGAAGCTGTTGGCCAAACAGTTCCCCAACATCCAGGACGCCAGCCGGGAAATCATCAATCTGGAGGCGATCCTGAACCTGCCCAAGGGGACGGAGCATTTCCTTTCCGACATCCATGGGGAGGTGGAGCCCTTCCTGCACATCCTGAAGAGCGGATCGGGGATCATCCGGAAGAAGATCGACGAGATCATGGGGTCCACGGTTTCCCAAAAGGAGAAGAACGGCCTGGCGGCCCTCATCTACTATCCCCAGGAGGTGCTGGAGCGGCAGCTGGTGCTGGAGCCGGACCTGAACGACTACTATGAGGTGACCCTTCACCGGCTGGTGCTGGTCTGCAGGGAGGTTTCCTCCAAGTACACCCGCTCCAAGGTGCGGAAGGCCCTCCCCAAGGGGTTTGAATACATCATGGAGGAGCTGCTCCATGAGCAGGAGAACGAACCCAACAAGTTCCAGTACTATGACAAGATCATCAAGACCATCATCGAGATCGGCCAGGCCCAGCCCTTCATCGTGGCCCTCAGCGAACTGGTCCAGCGGCTGGCCATCGACAGGCTCCACATCATCGGGGACATCTACGACCGGGGATCCGGGGCCAGCGTCATCATGGACAAGCTGATGGGCTACCATTCCGTGGACATCCAGTGGGGCAACCACGACGTGGTCTGGATGGGGGCCTGCGCCGGCTCCACCCTGTGCATCGCCAACGCCATCCGGATCAGCGCCCGGTACGGGAACCTGGACGTCATGGAGGAGGACTACGGAATCAACCTGCTCCCCCTGGCCAAGTTCGCCCTGGAGACCTATCCGGAGGTGGAGGACCAGTTCCTGCCCAAGTCCAAGGAACCCCTGCTGGAGCAGGAGGCGAAGATGATCGCCCAGATGCACAAGGCCATCTCCGTCATGATGTTCAAGCTGGAGGGGCAGTTCATCCTGCGCAACCCGGAGATGGGCATGGACGACCGGCTCCTGCTGGACAAGATCGACCATGCCGCCGGGACGGTGGAGGTGGGGGGCAAAACCTATCCCATGAACTGCAGGGTGTTCCCCACCCTGGACCCGGCGGACCCCCATGCCCTCACCCCGGAGGAGGCGGAGGTGCTGCAGAAGCTCCGGTCCTCCTTCGTGGGGAACGACAAGCTCCAGCAGCATGTGGATTTCCTCTTCTCCCACGGCAGCGGCTATCTGGTCTTCAACAACAACCTGCTCTACCACGGCTGCATCCCTTTGGACGAGGACGGGGAGTTCGCCAGCGTCCGGCTGGGCACCAAGTCCTACAAGGGCAAGGCCCTACTGGACAAGTTCGAGAAACTGGCCCGGGAGGCCTACGGCAGAAGGCGGGAGATCGGGGAGCAGCAGGAGCTGGACATCTTCTGGTACCTTTGGACCGGCCCCTACTCCTCCCTCTTCGGGAAGAAGGCCATGACCACCTTCGAACGGTATTTCATCGAGGATCCGGAGGCCCACAAGGAGGAGAAGAACCCCTACTACACCTTCATGGAGGATGAGGCGTTCTGCAAAAAGGTGCTCAGGGAGTTCGGTCTGGAGGACCCCAGGGCCAGGATCGTGAACGGCCATGTTCCGGTGAAGGTGCGCAAGGGGGAGTCTCCGGTGAAGGCCAACGGCAGGCTGATCGTCATCGACGGAGGCCTCTCCAGGGCCTACCAGAAGGTCACGGGGATTGCGGGCTACACCCTGATCTACAATTCCCACGGCATGCTGATCGCTGCCCACGAGCCCTTCCAGTCGGCCAAGGATTCCATCGAGAACGGGACGGACATCGTCTCCTCCCTGTCCATCCTGGAGAACTACCCCGGACGGCTCCGGGTGGCGGACACGGACGTGGGGAAGATGCTCCAGGAGGACGTGGAGGACCTGAAGAAGCTGCTGAAAGCCTACCAGCTGGGATTCATCAAATAGAAAAGTGGCAGGGGGTGCAAGGGATGAAAGGATATGTTTTGCTTGTATACAATCCAGCTGCGGGGAGCCAGGTGTTTCCCGCCAAGCTGGACTATGTGGCGGAGGTTTTCCAGGAGAAGGGTCTGGAAGTCCGCCTGTACCGCACGGGGAGGGAAGAGACCTATGGCGGGGTGTTCGAAGGCAGGGACCTGGGCGGCTGCAAGGCGGTCCTGGTGGCCGGCGGGGACGGAACCGTCAATGCGGTGGTGAACCGGATGCAGGGGCTTGGAGAGCCCTACCGGGACATCCCCCTGGGGATCATCCCCGCAGGCACGGCCAACGATTTCGCTTTCCATCTGGGGATCCCCAGCAACATCAGCGAAGCGGTGGACCGCCTGGGGGCCCTGCAAAGCAAGGACATCGACCTGGGCCATGTGAACGACCGGTTCTTCATCAACGTGTGCAGCGGGGGACTGCTCACCACCATTTCCCAGTACGTGGACCCGGAACTGAAGAACACCCTGGGGAAGCTGGCCTACTATCTGAAGGGGGTCCAGCAGCTGCCCAGGTTCAAGAAGCTGGATTTCACCATCACCACGGAACACTGGAGCCGGGAGGAGGAACTGTACCTGTTCCTTGTCCTGAACGGTAGCAGCGCCGGAGGCTTCAACGCCATCGGTCCGGACTCCTCCGTGGAGGACGGGCTACTGGATTTCGTAGGGGTCCGGGCCTGCCCCATCCAGGACATCCCCCTGCTGTTCGCGAAGATCCTGATGGGGGACCACCTGAACGACCGGAACATCCTGCATTTCCGGGCGGAACGGATCACCATCGATTGCAAGACCTGCCTGGAAGGCTGGGTGGAGGAGGCGGAGGGGACCGGCCAGTCCGACGTGGACGGGGAGGCCGGCCCCGACTTCCCCCTGGAGATCCGTGTGTTGCCCGGCAGGCTGAAGATACTGTACTAGAGACAAGGAGAACAAGATGTCGCTTTTTGCATGGAAAGACAGATTCGCAGGGGAGGACTCCGAGGAGAGGAGCCGGCGCTTCTTCGTATTGGAGGGGATCACGGGCATCACCCATCTGTCCCTGACCTCGGGGGCCTTCCTGGCCGGATTTGTTAGCATGTTGGGAGGATCGGAGCAGATCAACGGCTTCATCGGGGTGATCCCCGCCATAGCCGCTTTTTTTCAGCTCTTTTCCTCCCTTATCTATGAAGGGAGCGCCCACCGGAAGAGGGCCATCTTCCGCACCGCCCTCATCTACCGGATCCTGATTGCGGGACTCTACCTGCTTCCGGTGGCCCTGCTTCCCCTGGGCATCAGCCTGCCGGTGTTCATGGCCATGTACATGGGGGCCTACGCCATGAACGGCCTGCTGGCCCCCGCCGTCTCCGACTGGATGGTCCGGCTGACCCCCATGGCCATCCGGGGACAATACTTCGCGGGCAGGGAGCGGCTGGCCATGCTGGTCTCCGCCGTGCTGACCATCCTCCTGGGATTCGTACTGGACCACGCCAAGGCCGGCCCCCGGCCCGCCGCCGGTTTCCTGGTGGTGGGAGGGGTGCTGGGGGTGCTGAGCCTCCTGAACCTGTACTCCCTGAAGAACGTTTCGGAGGTGGACCGGGGGGATGCGGTCCGGAAGTACACCCTCCGGGAAGTGGTGTCCACCCCCCTGGCCAGCCCCAACTTCCGCAGGATGATGGTCCTCTTCGCCCTCTGGAACCTGGGCCTCCAGGTGGGGGCGCCCTTCATCCCCGTATACATGGTGACCCGGTTGGACCTGTCCTACACCTACATGATGGTCCTGACCGTGGTGGGGACGGTGGCCAGGGTCTCGGTCACCAACATGTGGGGCAGGCTGGCGGATAGGAAGTCCTGGTTCCTCGCCGCCAAGCTCTCCATGGGCCTGCTGGCCCTGGTCCACTTCGGCTGGGGATTCGTGAATCCGGGCAACCAGGCGGTGCTGGCGCCCCTGCTCTTCACGGCCAACGGTTTCGTCTGGGGGGGCATCGGCATCTCCATCTTCAACCTGCAGTTCCTCTTCGCCAAAAGCCAGGGCAGGATCCTGTACCTGGGGACGAACGCGGCGGTGGGCGGCCTTTTCAGCCTGCTCTCCGTCCAGGCCGGCGCCTGGATCACCAAGCTCCTGGAAGGGCGGGAGGTCGCCCTCCTGGGTCTGCGCTTCAACAACCTGCAGGCGGTCTTCCTGCTTTCCGGCCTCCTGCTGGCGCTTTGCCCGCTGTTCATCACCTTTTTCCTGGAGACCAAGGCGGGAGAGGTGGAAAGGGACTAGCACACAGGACATCTCGAAAGGAGAACATATGAAACTCGTATCATGGAACGTAAACGGAATCAGGGCCTGCCTGAACAAGGGCTTCATGGAATACTTCCAGGAGGCGGACGCCGACCTGTTCTGCCTCCAGGAGACCAAGGTGGTGGAGGGCCAGGTGGAGCTGGACCTGCCGGGCTACAGCCAGTACTGGAACTACGCGGTGAAGAAAGGCTATTCCGGCACCGCAGTCTTCACCAAGAAGGAGCCCCTCTCCGTGTCCTACGGACTGGACCTGGAAGAACACGACCAGGAGGGCAGGGTGATCACCCTGGAGATGGAAGACTTCCACCTGGTCAACGTCTACACCCCCAATTCCAAGCGGGGACTGGAGCGCCTGGACTACCGGATGGAGTGGGAGGAGGCCTTCAAGGCCTATCTGAAGGGACTGGAGCGGGTGAAGCCGGTGGTGGTCTGCGGGGACCTGAACGTGGCACACAAGGAGATCGACCTAAAGAACCCTTCCACCAACCGGAGGAACGCCGGCTTCACCGACGAGGAGCGGGAGAAGGTCGGCAACCTCCTGGACGCCGGCTTCATCGACACCTTCCGGCATTTCTATCCGGACAGGGAGGGGGCCTATTCCTGGTGGTCCTACATGGGCAAGGCAAGGGCCAACAACACGGGGTGGCGGATCGACTACTTCCTGGTGTCGGAGGCTTTGGGGGACCGGCTGCTGGATGCGGAAATCCACATGGAGGTCCTGGGCAGCGACCACTGTCCGGTGGTCCTGCAGTTGAAGGACTGAAGAGGGAGGGCGCCAAGCAGGTTCCCCCTTGACAAACGTCTCCGGGATGATATAATTGAAAGACGAATACGATGATGAGCCCAGTACGCCGGGGAACAAGCCAGAGAGGGAATCGCCGCCGCAGACCGGAGGGTCGGGGCGGGGCTGGAAGATTCCTCTTGGGAACCGGTTGGAAGACCAGCTCGGAGTGGCTTTAATGCAGCCCGTTGATCACGTTACAATCGAAGGAAGAGGCTGGCGACAGCCATAAGGGTGGAACCGCGGGTAGAGCCCGTCCCTTGCGCAGGCAAGGGATGGGCTTTTTATAATGCACTTGGGAAAGTTCGTCCAAGCTTGTTTGGGACCAAACTTTCCCAAGTGCAGTCTGAATGCATACGAAGTATGCGTTCTAGTTCACAATTGCCAGAGAAGAAGGAGTGTCGAGCATATGGAGATCAAGCTGAAGGATGGAAGCGTGTTAAGCTTTGAGGAGCCGAAGACGGCGTACGAGATTGCGGAAGGGATCAGCGAGGGGCTGGCCAGGATGGCCTGCGCAGCCATCGTGGACGGAGAGATGGTGGACCTGCGGACGGTCCTGGACAAGGACAGCGAGCTGCAGATCGTGACGTTCAACGACCCGGAGGGAAGGCATGCCTTTAGGCACACGGCCTCCCATGTGCTGGCCCAGGCGGTGAAGCGCCTGTATCCGGAAACCAAGCTGGCCATCGGGCCGGCCATCGAGAACGGCTTCTACTACGACTTCGACCGGGAGACCCCTTTCGGTCCGGAGGAGCTTGCGGCCATCGAGAAGGAAATGAAGAAGATCGTGAAGGAGGACCTGGCCATCAGCCGGTTCGAGCTGCCCCGGGAGGAGGCCATCGCCTTCATGCGGGAGAAGGGGGAAGACTACAAGGTGGAGCTCATCCAGGACCTGCCGGAGGACGCTCCCATCTCCTTCTACCAGCAGGGGGAGTTCGTCGACCTCTGCGCCGGACCCCACCTCATGAGCACCAAGCCGGTGAAGGCATTCAAACTGACCTCTGTGGCGGGAGCCTACTGGAGGGGAAGCGAGAAGAACAAGATGCTCAGCCGGATATACGCCACCGCCTTCTCCAAGAAGGCCGAGATGGACGACCATCTGGCCAAGCTGGAGGAGGCCAAGAAGCGGGACCACAGGAAGCTGGGCAAGGAGCTGGAGCTGTTCGCCCTTCTGGACGAAGGTCCCGGGTTCCCCTTCTTCCTGCCCAAGGGAAGCATCCTGAAGAACACCCTGGTGGACTTCTGGAGGCAGATCCACACCAAGGCGGGCTATGCCGAAATCAGCACCCCCATCATCCTGAACAAGGAGCTGTGGATCCGTTCCGGCCACTGGATGCACTATAGGGAGAACATGTACACCACCGAGATCGACGAGCAGGAATACGCGGTGAAGCCCATGAACTGCCCGGGTTCCATGCTGGTCTACAAGACCAGGCAACGCTCCTACAGGGACTTTCCCCTGCGGGTGGGCGAGCTGGGCCTGGTCCACCGCCACGAGATGTCCGGCGCCCTCCACGGGCTCATGCGGGTCCGCAGCTTCACCCAGGACGACGCCCACATCTTCATGACCCCGGAGCAGATCAAGGACGAGATCAAGAACGTCATCCGACTCATCGACGAGGTTTACAACGTCTTCGGCTTCACCTACAAGATGGAGCTGTCCACCCGGCCGGAAAAGAGCATGGGCAGGGACGAGGACTGGGAAACAGCGACCCTGGCGCTCCAGGAGGCCATGGACGAGAGCGGCCTGACCTACAAGGTGAACGAAGGGGATGGGGCCTTCTACGGACCCAAGATCGACTTCCACCTGGAGGACTGCATCGGCCGGACCTGGCAGTGCGGCACCATCCAGCTGGACTTCCAGCTGCCCGAGCGGTTCGAGCTGGAATACGTGGGCAGTGACGGGGAGCGGCACAGGCCCATCATGATCCACCGGGTGGCCTTCGGCAGCATCGAGCGGTTCATCGGCATCCTGATCGAGCACTTCGCAGGGGCCTTCCCCACCTGGCTCTCCCCGGTGCAGGTGAAGGTGCTGCCCATCTCCGAGAAGTTCCACGACTACGCGGCCTCCGTGCGGGACGAGCTGGCCCGGGCCGGCATCCGGGTGGAGCTGGACGACCGGGCCGAGAAGATCGGCTACAAGATCCGGGAAGCCCAGATGGAAAAGGTCCCCTACATGCTTGTGGTGGGGGAAAAGGAGGAGCAGGAGGGGACCATCTCCGTGCGCAGCAGGGTCCAGGGCGACCTGGGGACCTCCCTTCTGTCTGCCTTCCTCCAGTCCGTGCAGGAAGAGGTCGCGACCAAATCCCTGGGCGGGAATTCGAATCCGAAATAGGGAAAACGGGAACCTTCCGCCGGGTGTTTGCGTCCTAAGGATATGGGAAGCAAACACCTGACACAAGCAGGAGGGAATTGAAATGAAAGACAAGCTCAGAACCGTTTTAATGCTGATGGCGGCCCTGGCGGTCCTGGCAGCGGGAACCCCGGCCAGGGCCCAGAGCCTGCCCTTCACGGACATTTCGGATGTCCAGGGGAAGGAGGCCATCGTCGCCTTGTACGAAAAAGGACATGTGAAGGGCGTGGGGGGCGGCCTGTTCGCCCCAAACGCGCCCATGACAGGGGCCCAGGCTGTCCAGCTCCTGGTCAACGCCCTGGAGCTGGACTTGGACGGGGTCCGCTTCGTCAAGGAGCCCCTGGCAACGGACCATTTCATCCATGCGAATGACGGCGCCTGGTATGCCCCGGCGATGATCGTCGCCGCAGTCAACGGATTGGAGTTCCCCGCCGACCTCCGGCCGGACCAGGCGCTCACCAGGAAGGAGTTCCTCCATCATCTGTCCGGTGCGATGGGAATTGGGGCTGATGTCTTGGACGCCGGAAGCGGATCCGATCCAACGGACGTCCTGCGGAGGTCCGAAGCGGCAGTCCTGCTGGTGCAGGCGCTGGCCTATGCGGAAGGGAAGACGGGGACCGGCGGTCTGGAGCACAGCCTGACGGCGACCCCGGTGGAAGACGGATTCCTGCTGGAGTTTTTGATCGTCAACCGTGGGGAGGCCCAGACGCTGACCTATTCTTCCGGCCAGCAGTTCAACTACATCGTCCATGACGGAAACGGAGAGGTCGTCTACAACTGGGTGATCGACAAGTCCTTCCTCATGGCCATCATCGAGCAGCCCCTGGCCAAGGACGAGGAGTTCCTGCTGACGGACACCTGGAACCTTGCGGACAACGCCGGCAACAGGCTTCCAGCGGGGGAATACCGCATCGTCTTCGAATCCAGCTTCTCCCTGGGGGACACCCCGGTGACGATTTCGGACGAGGTTACGGTGGTAATCGAATGACATTGCGAATAAAGAAAACGTGCCGGTTGCGGCTTGGACCTCGGGTCCCCGCAACGGGCACGTTTTCTTGCGTTATAGGAATGATCTATCCGGAAGGGGCTAGAACAGGGAGAAGCGGAGGATGACCCCGGCGAAGACGATGGCCACCATGGAGAGAAGCTTGATCAGGATGTTGATGGAGGGGCCGGAGGTGTCCTTGAAGGGGTCCCCCACCGTGTCCCCCACCACCGCCGCCTTGTGGCTGGAGGAGCCCTTTCCGCCGTAAGCACCGGCCTCGATGTGCTTCTTGGCGTTGTCCCAGGCGCCCCCGGCGTTGGCCATCATCACCGCCAGGAGGAAGCCGGTGGCGGTGGCGCCCCCCAGGAGGCCGGCCACCCCTTCCACCCCCAGGACCAGGCCGGTCAGGATGGGGGCCAGGATGGCCAGAGCCGCGGGGGCCAGGATCTCCCGCTGGGCCGCCCGGGTGCAGATGTCCACGCAGGCGGCGTGGTCCGGAGCCGCCGTCCGCTCCATGATCCCGGGAATCTCCCTGAACTGCCGCCGGACCTCCGCCACGATCAGCTCCGCGGTCTTGCCCACGGCGTTCATGGTCAGGGCGGCGAAGAGGAAGGGGAGGGTGGCTCCCAGGAGCAGCCCCATGAGGACCCGGGGGTTAAGGAGGGACAGGTCCATGGCGGCCCTTGTGCCGTCCGCAAGGAGAAGCCGCTGGACCTGGTCCTGGAAGGCGGCGATCAGGGCCAGGGCGGTCAGGGCGGCGGAGCCGATGGCGAAGCCCTTCCCCGTGGCCGCGGTGGTGTTCCCCAGGGAATCCAAGGCGTCCGTCCGGTCCCGGACCTCCGGGGGCTGGCCGGACATCTCCGCGATGCCCCCCGCATTGTCCGCCACCGGCCCGTAGGCGTCGGTGGCCAGGGTGATGGCCAGGGTGCTGAGCATGCCCACCGCGGCGAGGCCCACCCCGTACAGGCCCAGGTTGAAGTTGGCGCCGCCCCCGGCCAGGAAGAAGCTGGCGCCGATGGCTCCGGCCACCACCACCACCGGAAAAACGGTGGAGCTCATCCCCAGGGAGAGCCCCCGGATCACCACGGTGGCGGGGCCGGTCTGGCTGCTGGCGGCCAGGTTCCGGGTGGGGGTGTAGGAGGCGGAGGTGTAGTATTCGGAGGAGAGACCCATGAGGATCCCCGCAAGCAGGCCGGAGAGGATGGAGGCATAGACGCCCAGGAGGTCGGGGCCCAGGATCAAGAGGACCAGGAACCAGCCCAGGACGGCGGTGAGGAAGGTGCTGGCATAGACCCCCCGGCGGAGGCTTCGCAGAAGCGCCTTCTGGTCCGCCCCTTCCCTGGTGCGGACCAGGAAGGTCCCCAGGATGGAGGCCAGGAGGCCGAAAGCGGCCAGGAGTAGGGGGACCCCCACGCCCCCCAGGCCCAGCCCCGCGGCGGAGGCCAGGGCCATGGTGGATAGGATGGAGCCCACATAGGATTCGTACAGGTCGGCGCCCATGCCGGCCACGTCCCCCACGTTGTCCCCCACGTTGTCGGCAATCACCGCCGGGTTCCGGGGGTCGTCCTCGGGGATTCCCGCCTCCACCTTGCCCACCAGGTCGGCCCCCACGTCCGCTGCCTTGGTGAAGATGCCGCCCCCCACCCGGGCGAAGAGGGCCATGGCGCTGGCCCCCATGCCGAAGGTGAGCATGATGCTTGTAATCCGGGGCACCCGGAGACTGGTGTCCAGCTCCCGGTAGTTGCCGTTCAGGAAGAAGTACCAGAGGCTGATGAAGAGCAGCCCCAGGCCCACCACGCAAAGGCCGGTGACCGTCCCGCTGTCGAAGGCCACCCGTAGGCTCTTGTCGATGCTCTCCCTGGCGGCGGCGGCGGTCCGCACGTTGGCCTGGGTGGCGATCCGCATGCCGATGAAGCCGGCCAGGCCGGAGAAGAAGCCGCCGGTCAGGAAGGCCACGGGGACATAGGGGGCCAGGAAGCCGGCCGCGGCCAGGAGGGACAGCACCAGGGCCATGGCAACGAAAAAGAGGGAGACGGTGGTGTACTGCCGCTTCAGGTAGGCGCCGGCCCCTTGGCGGATGGCGGCCGCAATGCTTCGCATCTCTTCGGTCCCCTGGGGCAGCCGGAGGATCCGGAAAGACAGGAAGGCGGCAAAGCCCAGGGAGGCCAAGGCGCTGGCGGGCACAAGGAACAGGAGGGCTTCAAGGGTTTCGGTCTGCATGGTGCTCCGTCCTTTCTGTGGGGTCGGTTACCGCGGGAGGGCCTTTGCATCCGGGAAATTCTTCCCGGCTCTTGAGATGGCGGCCCCTCTCATGCTATGATAAGGGGGTGGAATCAGGAACCTTTCCGCGGAGGGGAATATTCTGAAAACACATGTGTTTTCCGGTCAATACCAGTATACACCAAATTGACATACAAGTGAACTGAAAACGGAGGTAGCGATGGTACAGGAAATGTTTTGGATGCTTTTTTCCCCGGAAGGGATCCTGGTCCTGCGGGACGGGGAGGGATATGCGTTTCCGGAGGGGGAGTGGCCCGCGGGCGGGCTGTTGCGCCAGGGATACGTGGGCGTGTACCAGGGAAGGGAAGTCCGTTGGGGGGAGCTGGCAAAGGGGTTCGATCCCCAGGCCTGGGTCGGGGAACGGGAGATCCTGTGGACAGACCTGCGGGCACTGGCCGGGATTGTGGACAGCGCCTGCTGGATGGCCGCAGGCAGGGCCTACCAGCTTATGGATTTCGAAAGGACCCACCTTTACTGCGGACGCTGCGGGACCCCCACGGAGAAGGTGCCCACGGAGAACGCCCGGGCCTGTCCGGCCTGCGGGCTGACGGTGTACCCCAGGATCGCTCCAGCCACCATCACGGCGATCCTTTCGGGGGACAGGATCCTCCTGGCCCACAACAAGCGTTTCGCCAACAACGTATACAGCCTGGTGGCGGGCTTCGTGGAGCCCAGCGAGACCTTCGAGGAGTGCGCCGCCCGGGAGATCCGGGAAGAGGTGGGGGTGGAGGTGGAGAACATCCGTTACTTCGGCAGCCAGACCTGGCCCTTTCCCCATTCCATCATGGTGGGCATGGTGGCGGACCATGCGGGAGGGGAAATCGTCCCGGACGGGGAGGAAATCGACGACGCTCGCTGGTTCGGGAAGGACGACCTGCCCAACCTGCCCCCCAAGGTGAGCATCGCAAGGAAGATGATCGACGCATGGCTTGCGGGCGTGCTGCGGTAGGAGGTGGAAGGATGATCGAGGGATTCATTTTCGACATGGACGGGGTACTGATCGACACGGAGGACTGCCATTTCAACGCCTGGGTGGATGTCATGAAGGGGGAAGGGATTCCGGTGACCCTGGAGACCTATCTGGAGAAGATCCAGGTCCAGGGGAGGCGCAGGGCGGTGGAGAACCTGATGGCCAATCCATCCGAGGAAACCATCGCCCGGCTCTCCGCCGCCAAGGAAGAGGCGTACCTGCGGGAGGTGGACAGGAAGAAGGAGGTCGTCTTTGGGGACGCCCGGCTTTTCCTGGAGAAGTGCAGGGACATGGGCATCCCCATGGGGGTGGCCAGCTCCTCCAGCCTGGCGGTCCGGATGCTGGAGCGGACCGGCCTGCTGGAATTCTTCCCGGTGGTGGTGGGCGGCGGGGACGTGAAGCGCCAGAAGCCGGAGCCGGACATCTTCCTGGAGGCGGCCCGGAGGTTGGGGATCCACCCTGAGCACTGCGTCGTCTTCGAGGATGCCAAGAGCGGCATAGAGGCCGCCCACCGGGCGGGGATGCATGTGGTGGCCGTGGACCGGCTGCACCTGCTGGACCCTTCGGAGCGGTTCCTGCGGATGGTCAATACCCTGGACGACCTGTCTCTGGAGCAGCTGCTGGGGGTCTGAACCTGTTTTTCCGAACATTTCCTTTTAAATATGAAAAAATGTTTGACACCCCATGGAATTCTCATGTATGATAATCGGATGAAAGCATCCATCAGCGATGATTTGAAGGAGGAAATACCTGTATGAAGCATGAACTCGTGATTGTCCTGGATTTCGGCGGGCAATACAATCAGTTGATAGCCAGACGCGTGCGCGAAGCCAGCGTGTATTGTGAAGTGTTGCCCTACGACACCCCCCTGGAGGAAATCAAGGCAAAGAACCCCAAGGGGATCATCTTCACCGGCGGCCCCAGCGTCGTCTACGAGGAGGACGCCCCGGTGGTGGGCCGTGAAGTTTTCGAGATGGGGGTCCCCATCCTGGGGATCTGCTACGGCTCCCAGCTGATGGGGCATGTGCTGGGCGGCGAGATCACCAAGGCGCCGCACAGGGAGTACGGAAAGACGGACATGGTGGTGGACATCGACGACGTGCTTTTTGAGGGTGTCTACAAGGATACGGTCTGCTGGATGAGCCACACCTACTACATCAGCAAACCCCCGGCGGGCTTCAAGGTGACAGCCACCACCGAGACCTGTCCGGTGGCGGCCATGGCCAACACGGAGAAGAAGCTCTACGGGGTGCAGTTCCATCCGGAAGTCATGCACACCCCCCAGGGCAAGGACATGCTCCACAATTTCCTCTACAGGGTCTGCGGATGCCAGGGGGACTGGATCATGAGCGATTTCGCCCAGGAGCAGATACAGCTGCTGAAGGAGAAGATCGGGGACAAGAAGGTCCTGGTGGGCCTGTCCGGCGGGGTGGACTCCTCCGTGGCGGCGGTGCTGATCCACAAGGCGGTGGGCAAGCAGCTCACCTGCATCTTCGTGGACCACGGACTGCTGCGGAAGAACGAAGGGGACGAGGTGGAGAAGACCTTCGGCGAGGAGTTCGACATGAACATCATCCGGGTGAACTGCAAGGACCGGTTCCTGGAGAAGCTGGCGGGTGTTTCCGATCCGGAGACCAAGCGGAAGATCATCGGCGAGGAGTTCATCCGGGTCTTCGAGGCGGAGGCCAAGAAGCTGGGCACGGTGGACTACCTGGCCCAGGGGACCATCTATCCCGACGTGATCGAGAGCGGGACCAAGAATGCGGCGGTGATCAAAAGCCACCACAACGTGGGCGGCCTGCCGGAGCATGTGGACTTCAAGGAGATCGTGGAGCCCCTCCGGGACCTGTTCAAGGACGAGGTCCGGGAAGTGGGGAGGGCCATCGGCATCCCCGAGTTCCTGGTTTCCAGACAGCCGTTCCCGGGGCCGGGTCTGGCGATCCGGATCATCGGCGACATCACGGAGGAGAAGCTGGAAATCCTGCGGGATGCGGACTACATCTTCCGGGAAGAAGTGGCCAAGGCCGGACTGCAGGACGAGATCTGGCAATACTTCGCCGTGCTGACGAACCTGCGGAGCGTGGGCGTCATGGGGGACGAGCGGACCTATTCCTACACCATCGCCCTGCGGGGGGTCACCTCCGTGGACGGCATGACCGCGGACTGGGCCCGGATCCCCTACGACGTGATGGAGAGGATGTCCAACCGGATTGTGAACGAGGTGCACAACGTGAACAGGATCGTGTACGACATCACCAGCAAACCCCCAGCCACAATCGAGTGGGAATGACCGCGAAAGCTTAAGAAGTGCAGCAACACAAGAGGCACCGTAGGGAAGAGAGCTTGCTCTCTTCCCTACGGTGCCTCTTGTGTTGCTATAGGGCGCAGCCCGCGTCCCTGAGCGCAGCAAAGCGGAGCACAGGGCCGGCACGGGGAGGAGTGGCGCAGCCCGCGTCCCTGAGCGCAGCAAAGCGGAGCACAGGGCCGGCACGGGGAGGAGTGGCGCAGCCCGCGTCCCTGAGCGCAGCAAAGCGGAGCACAGGGCCGGCACGGGGAGGAGTGGCGCAG
>NZ_JAAEEH010000001.1 GCF_010179735.1 Anaerotalea alkaliphila | reverse complement strand
GCTCGCTGTAAACAGGTCCGTGGAATAAATGCCGCTCCCTTGCATCACGCCCAAGACCAAAAAAGCACCAGCAATAGCTGGTGCCTATGTTATAAGTTTTTCGGGACATTTTCAAAAACGCTTGACATGGAAACCATCCATTCATTTTTGTTCCAGATAGGCCGCCAGCCCCTCCAGGTAGTGGACAAGGTAACCGTCCTTTCCATAAACCGGAAACGCCTTCTTGAAGTCCCGGTAAGGTATGGATTTCCTTCCTCCCTGCAGGGCCAGGTCCCAGGATTCCTTCAGCTGTCCGAAGGGCAGGAAATAGAATTCCTGGTGCTGGGTGAAGTTGACCAGCAGGAACGCCACCCCCTCCTGCCGCTCGAAGTCCTCCATGAAGCGCAGCTGGTGCTCGTGGATGTTCTGGAGGGGGAACCTTTCCTTGTTCGTCTCCTTCGCATCGAAACAGATGGGCACCCCCTGGACCACGCCGATGTAGTCCACCGTACTCCTCTGCTCGAAAAAAGCCAGGCGGATGTTGCCGTTGGCCGGATCCAACTCCACCGGCTTTATGGGCGTGGGGACCTTCTGCACCAGGGCCAATCCCCGTTCCCTGTACTTGTCATTGGTATGGTTGACCAATTCCTCCAATGCGGAGCCTCGCAGGCCCCTGGTTCTCCAAAAGCCCATGCTCTACCTCTTTTCCTGGTTTGCCACCGCGATCCGGGCATTCCTCTGGAACCGCTTCCTGCCGATCCACCCGGCACTGGAGCGCCCATAGGTGTCCTTGAATTCCCTGTTCCCCATGGCCAACAGCGCTTCCAGGTCCACCCACTGGGAAACCATTGGGGGATGGAACCGGTTGCGGCTGCCGCTTAGCCTGTTGTGGGGGCAGCCGGCCTGGCAGATGTCGCACCCGTATATCTGCACGCCGAGAGCCTTTTCCATCCAAGGCTGCTCCAGCTCCTTCGCCTGGGTCAGGGCGGAAACGCAACGTTCCCTTCGGATGCCGCCGTCTCCGGTCAACGCCCCCGTGGGGCAGTGCTCCACGCACCGGTTGCAGGAACCGCAGACATCATTTCCCTCCGGAACGCTCTCCTTTAGTCCCAAGTCCAGGTCTGTCAGCAGATAGCCGATGTAGGTCCGCGTCCCGAACCGCTCGTTGATGAGGAACGTGTTCCTGCCGATCTGTCCAAGTCCGCACAATTTGGCGACAGCCCTATCCGGCAGGGGACCCCGGTCGCAGTAGGAACGGGTGGCGCAGCCCCATTCTTCCTCCATGGCAGCCCCCATCTTCTCCGTTTTCTCCAGGACAAGCCTGTGGTAGTCGGCGAATATGGCGGAAGGGCTGATCCTGCCCCAAGCTCCCGTCTCCGGACGGGGGGATTCCTCCACCCGGTAGCTCTCCAGCACGCCCAGGCAAGCTTTCGCATCGGGGAAGTCCACCGGATACCTTTCCAAAAGAGGGCCTGGATGGCAGAAGCCCAAGGCATCCAGTTCCAGCTCTTTCGCCTTTTTTATTATCCATTCCATCTTGTTCATAACAGAAGGCCCATCATCCTTTCAAACATTTCCGGATAGGGTGCCGTGAATGTTTTGCCGTCCAGCGGCTCCAGCTCCCCCTCCAGCCCTCTGAACGCGTAGGTCCTGGCATGCAGCAGCTGGCTTCCGACCCCGTACCGCTCCTTCAGCCGATGGTTGGAGGAGCGGCTGCCATACTTGAAGTCCCCCACCACCGGATGTCCGATGCTGGCCAGCTGCGCCCGGATCTGGTGGCTTTTCCCGGTGCGCAGGTCCACCTCCAGGAGGCTGTGGCCGGGGCCCGCCTTGAGCAGTTGGATGCGGATTTCCACCAGCTCATAGGCTTCCTTCGGTGGTTGGCTGTGGATTTTCGCCCTATTGTTGCTGTGGTCCTTCGTCCAGTAGGAAACCAGGACCTTCTCCCTATCCTGGAAGACCCCCTCCACCAGGCAATGGTAAAGTTTTTCAACCCTGTGCTCCTTCACCGCAAGGTTCAGCGCCTGCAAGGTCCGCACATCCTTCCCCGCCACCACCACGCCACTGGTGTTCCGGTCCAACCGGTTGCATATCCCGGGTTTGAAGAAGCCTCGGGCACCCACATGGTCCTCGATCATCTCCACCAGACTTTCCTCACCAGGAGTTTCCGGACCCGGCTGGGAAAGGATCCCTACCGGCTTGTTGCAGACCAGCAGGTGTTCGTCTTCATAGAGGACCTCCAGGTGTGGAGCGGATTTGGATTTGGGCCCCCTTGGGAGCCTTGGGCTTGAAAAGGTCCGGAAGGTTTCCTTTGTGAAGTAGATTTCGATTTCGTCTCCCTCTGCGCCGATTTCCTGACCTGAAATCCGCTTTCCGTTCAGAAGGATGTTCTTTTTCCGGAACATCTTGTAGATGAAGGCTTTTGGGGCCTTGTCCAAAATCTTCATCACTATCTTGTCCACCCGTTGATTTGCCTCTTCTCTTCCGATTCTAAAGCTTTCCATGGGAACTCCTTTTCCTTTGGGAACAGCTACACGCAGTTGTCCAGCAAGATTTCCGCATTCCGTTCCATCATGGTCCGGTCCACGGGCTGCAGTTTTCCGGGCCCCATCTCCCCCAGGACAGCCAGTGCCTCCTCCAGACTGTCGAGGACCAGAATCTCCATCTTGATTCCCCGGACCTGCAGTATTTTTTCCAGGATGCCGGCTGCCGCCGCTTTCCGTTCCGCAGCCGTCGCTTTGGCCTTTGCCATGGGATTGTTGCTGGGCCTTTCGCTCTTGTGGGGTTCGATCACACCTACGAGCACCCGGTCGTTGACCAGAATGTACTGGAAGAACACCGTCTGCTTGTTCCGCACCATGATCATGTCGCACAGCAGGGCCGCGCCTTCCGCCAGACCCTCCACGCGTCCAAACTGTTCCCGGGTGCCGGGGCGGTAGCGTGTGAACAGCAGGTATCTGGTGAAGTACTGGGCCGCCGGCAGGATCAGGAGGGCGGAAGCCAGTGTCATGGCATTTGCCCTGGATCCTGTAGTCACATGCCCCACCAGGTAGGCCCCCATGAACAGGGCGGTGAAAAGCAAGGACTGGTGGAGCTTTTTCCTTTTTTCACCCTCCATGTAACCGAAGTCTCCGCGTTGTTTTATTTCCATCAGCGCACCCCCGTATGCCCGAACCCGTTGCCGCCGCGCTCCGTCTCGTCCAGTGTGTCGACCGGGTTCCACTGGGCTTGCGCAACCTGGTTCAAGACCATTTGGGCTATCCTTTCCCCCCGGTTGATGGTGAAGTCCTCTTTGCCGTGGTTGATCATGATCACCTTTATTTCTCCGCGGTAATCCGCATCGATGGTTCCAGGACTGTTCACCATGGAGATTCCGTGCTTGAAAGCCAGCCCGCTCCTTGGCCTGATCTGCGCCTCATATCCTTCCGGTAGGGCGATCTTGATGCCGGTGGGCACCAGAAGGATTTCTCCTGCTTTCAAGACCAACGGCCCGTCCACACAGGCGTAGAGATCCATTCCCGCCGAATGGAGTGTCTGATAGGATGGCAGGGCAAGGTCCTTCCCCTCTGGTGTCTGTTGGATGTCCACTCTTATTCTTTGCATGCCGTTCCTTCCTTTCCTTATAGAAAAACGTTTTTCCGCAGCAACCTTTGGGTTGCGGCGGAAAAACGTCTGTTGTTTGTCCCGGGATGGTGTTTAGTTGGAATCGGATCCTTCCAGAACCGCTTTCCTGGAGAGGTTGATTCTGCCTTGCTGGTCGATCTCTGTGACTTTGACGACAATCTCGTCTCCGATGTTCACCACATCCTCCACCTTGTTCACCCGCTCTTTGGCGAGCTTGGAAATATGCACCAGACCATCCTTGCCGGGAGCAAGTTCCACAAATGCGCCGAAGTTCATGATGCGGACAACCTTGCCCGTATAGATGGCTCCGACCTCGATTTCCTTGCCGATGGTCTCGATGATGCGGATCGCCTTGTCCACGCCATTTCTGTCTGAACCGCAAATGAACACCCTTCCGTCGTCTTCGATGTCGATCTTCACTCCGGTCTCGTCAATGATCCTGTTGATCGTCTTGCCACGGGGGCCGATGATTTCGGAAATCTTCTCCGGATCCACCATGATCTGCACGATCTGGGGCGCATAGGGGGAGATTTCGTCCCTTCCCTTGGCAATGGCTGGAGCCATGACTTCATCTAGGATGTAAAGCCTTGCCTTGTGGGTCTGGTGGATGGATTTCTCTATGATCTCAAAGGTCAGCCCCTTGATTTTGATGTCCATCTGGATTGCGGTGATGCCCTTGTGGGTTCCGGCAACTTTGAAGTCCATGTCGCCAAAGAAGTCTTCCAGTCCCTGTATGTCCGTCAGCAGGATGTAGTCGTCGTCGCTGTCTCCCGTCACCAATCCACAGGATATGCCTGCCACCGGGGCTTTCAGCGGGACGCCCGCCGCCATGAGGGACATGGAGCTTGCGCAGATGCTCCCCTGGGAAGTGGATCCGTTGGAGCTTACGACCTCCGAGACCGTACGGATGGCATAAGGGAAAGTCTCCTCGTCGGGAAGCACGGGAATCAGGGCTTTTTCCGCAAGGGCTCCATGGCCGATTTCCCTTCTTCCGGGGCCGCGCATGGGCCGGACTTCCCCTACGGAATAGGGCGGGAAATTGTAGTGGTGGATGTACCGCTTGCTTGTCTCCAGCTCGTCCAAGCCGTCCAGCCGCTGCATCTCTCCCAACGCGCCCAGGGTGGTGATGGTGAGCACCTGGGTCTGGCCTCTGCTGAACAATGCGGAACCATGGGTCCTGGGTAGGATGTCCACTTCGGCGCTGAGCTTGCGGATTTCATCCAGTTCCCTGCCATCCGGACGCTTGTGGTCCTTCAGGATCATCTTCCGGACCGTCTTCTTCTCATACTGGTAAAGGGCTTCCCCGATCCAAGGGATCCATTCCGGATTCCCTTCCTCGAACTTCTCCTTCAGTTCCGCATGGATGGCTGCCATCCGCACATCCCGCTCCTGCCGGATGTCCGTGAACACGGCCGCTTCCATGCGGTCGTCTGTGATGTGGGCCCTCACCGCCCCCAGGAGCTCTTCCGGCACAGAAGAAGTCTGGTAGGTATGCTTCGGCTTCCCTTCCTTTGCAACGATTCCGTTGATCCACTCTACGATGGTCCTGTTGATTTCATGGGCCTTCCGGATTGCCTGCAGCATGGTTTCGTCACCGACTTCGTTGGCGGCAGCCTCGATCATGACCACCTTCTCCAGGGTGGAGGCGACGATGACGGTCATGTCCGTCTTGTCCCGCTCTTCACTGGTCGGATTGACCACCAGCTCTCCATCCACAAGTCCGATGAAAACCGATCCGATGGGACCTTCAAAGGGGATGTCGGAAATTGCCAGCGCAACCGAACTTCCGACCATGGCGGCGAATTCAGGCTGCGCATCCTGGTCCACACACATGACGGTGTTCACCACGGCGCAATCGTTCCTGTAATCCTTGGGGAACAGGGGCCTGATGGGCCTGTCGATGACCCTGGAGGTCAGGACCGCGTTTTCGCTGGCCCTGCCTTCCCTCTTGATGAAGCCTCCGGGAATTTTCCCGACGGAATACAGCCTTTCTTCATAATCCACGCTCAAGGGAAAGAAATCGATCCCCTCCCTTGGCTTGCTGGATGCGGTTGCCGTGGAGAGCACCACCGTATCCCCATATTTCACCAATGCGGCGCCGTTGGCCTGCTCGGCCAATTTCCCGATTTCGACGCTCAAGGTGCGTCCCGCCAGTTCCATTGAATAGATTCTTGACATCTGTTCTCCTTTCCTTGCACTCCGGCATAATTAGCCATTAGCATCCGCCTTCCAAACGGCCTTTTTGAAAAGCCCATGCTAAGGACTAATTGTTATTATACCGGCTGCTTTACCTGTTTTTTGATAAACAATAGAGCGGATTGTCTCCGCCCTTTTGTTTGATGCCTATTTTCTCAATCCAAGCTCCTGGATCAATGCACGATATCTTGCAACGTCTTTGGACTGCAGATATTTCAACAAGCCTCTTCTCGCACCTACCATCTTCAGAAGTCCTCTTCTGGAGTGGTGGTCCTTTTTGTGTGTCTGCAGGTGTCCGTTCAGCATGTTGATCCTTGCGGTCAACAGCGCGATCTGGACTTCCGGTGAACCTGTGTCGCCTTCACCTCTGCCGAATTTCTCGATGATTTCCTTCTTCATTACTGGATCCATTTTCTTACCTCCATGTATTCTTCAGGCTGCGCCTGCTACTAGGCCTGTTGCCAAGGCTGGGTCGGAGTCTCCTTCAGTCCGGGCAACGGCTGTTTCCAATTTACAATTCTACCATAGGTCCATCCTTTTGTAAATTGTTTTCCCTACTCTTTCTTGTGCTTCTTCCCCTTTTTCTTTTTGCCCCCGTCCTTTTCCTTCAGCTTGGGCCCCTTTTTCAGAAGGGTCCTGATCTGTTCCTTGTCCAGCTTCTTCCGTAGAGGGCAGGAGCCGCACATCTTGCCTTTTTTCCTGTATTTTCCGCAACACTTTTGATTCCCCATGTCAGATCCCCCTTTCAGGCAGGCACCCTAACCCTGGCTTCCTCTCCTGCGGTGGAAATTGCAGTGGGTGCACAATTCTCCTATCGGTTTCCTGTTGCAGATGTCCCTGTAGGCCTTCCTGGTGTGCACCGCATCCAGAATCCCCGCCAACGGTTGTTCCTTCAGATTCCCAAGCGCCAGGATCCCTTCACTGTCCAGGCAACAGGGGACCACGCTTCCGTCCACCAGGATCCCCAGATGGTCCCGGAGTCCGAAGCACCGGATGGGTGCGGTGGAGGAACCTTCGGCGTCCACGGGCCAGACAAAGGGCGTGTCGTATTGAAGAAGCACTCCCGGCATCAGCACTTTTGTCTCCCGCCTTTCTCCAGTTCCGTTCCAAAACCGCAAGCAAACGGAGGGGCTTCCCTCCATAAACGCCTTTTCCAGGAATGCGGCTACGGGCCGGATGTAGCTGTGGTAGTGGTCCGTGTCGCCGTTTTCTTCCATGCTGTGGAGGGAGACGTTCACCCTGGTGACGGCGGGATGCCCCGGCAGCAGCATCCCCGCGGTTCCAAGCAGCGTGCCGTTGGTGGTGATTTCCACTTCCAGGCCCTTTTCCCTGCAGACTTCCAGGATGCCCTCCAGGTCCGGGTGGAGCAGGGGTTCCCCCATCACATGCAGAAGGATGCGGTCGGTGAATGGCTTCACCTGCTCTGCCACCTGGCTAAAGGATGCCAAATCCATGAACGCCTCCTGCCTCCCGGTCTGGGGACAGAAGGCGCAATCCAGATTGCAGATATTGGTGATTTCCACGTATATTTTCTTGAAGCGCTTCCGGTCAGGCATGGCCGGACCCACGGACCTTGCCTATGACGTAGTCGATGTCCTTGCCTATCTGGGTCCGCATGGCAGCCAGGCCGGTAAACTTGACTTCCGGGCGGAGGTATTCAAGGAACTCCAGATCCAAGGTCTTCCCGTATAGGTCCCCTTCGAAATCCAGAAGGAAGGTTTCCACCTTGATCCCTTCCCCCCCCACCGTGGGGTTGGTTCCGATGTTCGTAAGGCCTTGGTACATCACACCATCCACGGTCACCTCCGTATGGTACACCCCATAGGGTGGCAGGAGTTTTTCCCGGGGGGGAATCAGGTTTGCCGTAGGGATGCCGATGGTCCTGCCGATCCGCATCCCGGTTCGCACGTCTCCCCGGACAAAGTAAGGCCTTCCCATCAGTTCGTTGGCCAGGATGATGTCCCCTTCCCTGATGGCCTGCCGCAGGAGTGTGCTGCTGATTTCCCGTTCATGGTCCGCCAGCTTCTCCATCACCACAAGGGTGTACCCATGTTTCCGGGACAATTCCTCCAGCATATGGACGTCCCCCATGCGTCTTCTGCCGAAACGGTAATCCGCTCCCACGACGATGCAGCGTGCCTTGACCTGTTCTACGAGAACCTTTTCAACGAACACCTGGGCCTCCATGGACGCCACTTCCTCGTTGAAAGGGAATTCCACATAATAGTCCATCCCCAATTCCTCCACAACCTTCATCTTTTCCTGTGCGGTATAGATCAGGTCCACCTGTTCCTTGTGCGCCAGGACAAAGCTTGGATGTGGTTCGAAGGTGAAGAAGGTGGACTTCAACCGCTCCTGTCCGGCAAATTCCATGGCCTTGCGCAGAAGCTCCAGATGCCCCTTGTGTATGCCGTCGAAATTCCCCAGCACCACTGCGGTGGGATGCTCCAGGACAAAGGTCAGATTGCCTTTTATGATTTCCATAGGTCACGCTCCTATCCTAAAAAAAAGAGTTTCTCGGGTTTGAGGATCCTATGGCCGTCCCGGAGGACAACCTTGTAAATCCCTATGAACGCCTCTTTTTCCAAACCCGTCGACTTTTTATATATTTTGAAACGCACACCTTCCTCCGGCGCTGTGGACAATCCGCAGATTTCCCACGCCAAGGCATTGCCGTTCATCAACTGTTTTGCATGGATGTCCTCCACATGGAGGGATTCCATAGGAAAGACCCGGTCCACCGGCGTGAGCAGACTGTCCAGATAGGCGGCATGGGAGACGCCCTCCGGGTTCTGTTCCTCCCAGGCTTCCTTGTCCAGGATTGCGGACAAGGGTATGCTGTCCTGGATTTTCCAGTCTCCCGACCTGGTCCGCACCAAGGCGCCCATATGGGCGCCGCACCCCAGCCGTTCCCCTGCATCATGGCACAAAGTGCGGATATAGGTCCCCTTGGAGCAGTCCACGGTGAAGGACACTTCCCGGGGGGAATCCCAATGGATGTCGCTGATGCTATGAATCGTCGTTTCCCTGGGTTTCCGTTCCACTTCCCTTCCCTTCCGGGCCAGATCGCAAAGCTTCTGGCCTTGGACCTTCAGAGCAGAATACATGGGCGGCACCTGGAGGATGTTCCCCACAAACTCCCCCAGCACCTGTTCCACTTGGGCAGGTTCCACCGCAACGGGGGATTCCCGCAGGATGCGTCCCGTGTGGTCCTGGGTGTCGGTGACTGTGCCCAGGACCATTGTGGCCCGGTACGTCTTGTCCTTCTCTACCAGATACTCTACAGCTTTCGTAGCCTTGCCCAGACAAACGGGCAGGACCCCCTCCGCTTCAGGGTCCAGCGTTCCTGTATGGCCCACCTTCCGGGTGCCGAACTTCCTTCTCAGGATTGCCACCACATCAAAGGAGGTGAACCCCTTTTCCTTGTATATGTTGATTATTCCGTCGTGCATCCTCTACTCCAATTGTCCTCCGACCGCCTGCAGCAGGGACCTGATGGACTCCTCCAAGGGCCCCTGCATTGTGCAGCCGGCAGCTTTCTTATGTCCCCCGCCTCCAAAACCGGAGGCGACGGCACAGACGTCCACCCTACCCTTGGACCGGAGGCTGGCCTTGTAAAGCTGGTCCCCCAAGCCGTAAAGGAAGATGGCGCAGTCTGTGCCCTCGATATCGTTCAGGATCTGCACGATCCCCTCCACATCCTTCTTCTCCGCGCCCAATGTGTCCAAAAAGGATTGGGTCACATAGGACAGGACAATCCTGTTCCCCCTGTGGGTCTGCAGATTCCGGATGGCTTCCCCCTGGACGCGGATGGCTTGGAGGCTCTTGTAATAGAACATCCTGTCGATGATTTCCGTCGCCGGAAATTCGAACTCGATCAGCCTTCCCGCCGCCTCATGGGTCCTCCTGCCGGTGTTGCTGTGTTTGAAGGCTCCTGTATCGTACACGATTCCCGTATACAGCGCCTGGGCTGTGCTGTCGTCCAGCAGACGGTAGTCTCCCGCCCCCTCTTCCAGCATGCGGAACACCATCTCGCTGGTGGAGCTGGCGTGCTCGTCCACCACGTTGTGCATCGCAAAAAAAGCGTTGCTGGCATGGTGGTCGATGTTGACCGTACATTTTGCCTGATGGAAATACGGCTCGTATTCCCCCAGGCGCTCCGGATCACCGGAATCCAAAACCACAAGCGCCTCCACCGGCCCGTCGGGCTCTTCCAGAAGCAGGCCCGGTTGCTCCTGGTACAGGAATTCCAATGTACCCGGAATTTCCCGCATCAGGATCCTTGCCCGCTTGCCTGCCTTTTCCAACAGCCCGGCAAGGCCTACCGCAGAACCCACACAATCCCCATCGGGATGCACATGTCCCGCCAGATAGATGCCCCCAAAGGGTTCCAGCGCCGCCAGCAGTTCTTGGAAAGTCATGTGTTTTCCTGTTCCTGTTCCTGGGTCGGCTTGTTGACATCATCGATCAGCTTGGAGATGTGCACCCCGTACTCGATGGAATGGTCCAAGGAGAACTGCACCTGGGGCGTGTTCCTCAGGTTGACCCTCCTGGCCAGTTCCTTCCGGATGAAGCCTGCGGAACTTTTCAAGCCTTCCAATGTGGCTTTCTGGGCCTCGTCGTCTCCGATGAGGCTTACATAAACCTTGCAATAGGACAGGTCTTGGGTCGTTTCCACGCGCAACACCGAGGTCAACTTGTCCACCCTGGGGTCCTTCAATTCATTCCGTATGATGTCTGCCAGGGCATGCTTCATTTCTTCATTGATTCGGATCATTCGGTTGCTGATTTTCTTCATCGGTCATCACTCCTCGCATTCTGGAGCGGCACCCTATCTGGGCACCTCCTCCATAATATAGGCTTCCACAATGTCGCCTTCTTTGATGTCGTTGTATTTGTCCAACATGACACCGCACTCGTAACCGGCATTGACTTCCTTCACGTCGTCCTTGAAACGCTTCAGGGAACCCAGTTGTCCTTCATAGATGACCTTCTGGTCACGCAGAAGACGGACCTTGGAGTTCCGTACGATCTTGCCGTCCAGGACATAGGCTCCACCGATGGTGCCCACGCCAGAAACCTTGATGATTTGACGGATTTCAACATGGCCTGTGACCTTTTCCGCAAAAATGGGTTCCAGCATCCCCTTCATGGCGGCTTCCATATCCTCGATGGCATTGTAGATGACCTTGTACAAACGGATATCCACGTTTTCGTTGTCCGCCTTTTGTGTGGCCATGGCTTCCGGACGCACGTTGAAACCGATGATGATGGCGTTGGAGGCGGAAGCGAGCATGACATCCGACTCGTTGATGGCACCCACGCCCCCGTGGATGATGTTCACGGCGACTTCGTCGTTGCTCAGCTTGACCAGGCTGCTGCGGACCGCTTCCACGGATCCCTGCACATCTGCCTTTACAATCAGCTTCAGCTCCTTCATTTCCCCTTCCTTGATCTGGGAGAACAGGTCGTCCAAGGTCACTTTCTGGGGGGTGTTCTGTATGAGCTTGACCCTTCCCTGGGCTTTGATCTTGTCGGCGATGGTTCTTGCCTCCTTGTCGCTCCTGGCCACAAAGAATGCGTCTCCGGCAACCGGAACCTCGTCGATGCCTTGGATTTCCACAGGCGTGGATGGTCCCGCTTCCTTCAGAGGTCTTCCCTTGTCATCGATCATGGCCCTGACCCTTCCGCAAGAGGTTCCTGCGATGATGGGGTCTCCCACACGCAAGGTCCCTTTCTGGATCAGCACGGTGGCCACAGGCCCCTTTCCCTTGTCCAGCTTGGCTTCCACGATGGTTCCCCTGGCCGGCTTCTTGGGATTGGCTGTGTATGCCTCCACTTCCGCTACCAAGAGGACCATCTCCAACAGGTTGTCGATGCCTTCCCTTGTCATGGCGGATACAGGCACGCAGATGGTGTCCCCGCCCCAGTCTTCTGCGACCAGGCCGTGCTCGATCAGCTCCTGCTTCACACGCTCGGGATTTGCTCCCTCCTTGTCGATCTTGTTGATGGCGATGATGATCTGCACGCCTGCCGCCTTGGCATGGTTGATGGCTTCGATTGTCTGCGGCATGACCCCGTCATCCGCCGCCACCACCAGAATGGCGATGTCCGTTGCCATCGCTCCACGCAGACGCATGGCCGTGAAGGCCTCATGGCCGGGAGTGTCCAGGAAGGTAATGCTCTTTCCGTTGATCTTGACGACGGAAGCCCCGATGTGCTGGGTGATTCCGCCCTGTTCCCCAGCCTGGATGTTGGTCTTGCGGATCGCATCCAGCAGGGAAGTCTTTCCGTGGTCGACATGGCCCATGACCACCACCACAGGAGGCCTTGGCTTCAGATTGGCCGGATCTTCAGGCTCCTCATTGAAATAGGCGTCCAGGATCTCCACTTCCTGCTCCAGCTCTACAAAGGCCTTGAACTCCAAGCCTATTTCCACTGCCGTATCGAAATCGATGGTCTGGGTGGCGGTTGCCATGATCCCCTTTTGCATCAGTTTCTTCACGACATCGGAGATGGCGCACTTCAACACTTCCGCAAACTCCTTGACGGTGATGGTCTCCGGAATCTGCACGGTCCTCTCCTCGAACACAACCGGGGGTTTGGGCTGTTTGCTTCTCTTCTGGGGGCCTCTGCCCGTGCGGGTCGTCCGGTTCTTGGCCGCTTCCTTGTCCCCTTTGTCGAACTCCTTCTTCTTGGCCGCTCCGTTTGCCTTGCCCGGCTGCACACCGGAATTCAGGAATCTGCCTTGGCCCAAAGAGCTTCCGGGTTTGGCCGAACCGGTCTTTTCCTTGGCGGCACCCGCCTGTGGGCGCCTGTCCGTTCCGCCGTCCTTGTCCTTGCCCTGGTATCCTCCACCGGCAGGACGCCCCTGGTAGCCGGTGCCTGCGGGACGCTGGCCGCCTTGGCCCGCGGGACGCTGCCCCTGGTAGCCGGTGCCTGCGGGACGCTGGCCGCCTTGGCCCGCGGGACGCTGCCCCTGGTAGCCGGTGCCTGCGGGACGCTGGCCGCCCTGGCCCTGGTAGCCGGTGCCTGCCGGGCGCTGGCCGCCCTGGCCCTGATAGCCGCCTTGGCCTGTGGGACGCTGCCCCTGGTAGCCGGTGCCTGCGGGACGCTGGCCGCCCTGGCCCTGATAGCCGCCCTGGCCTGCGGGACGCTGTCCCTGGTAGCCGCTTCCTGCGGGACGCTGTCCGCCTTGGCCCTGATAGCCGCCCTGGCCTGCGGGACGCTGGCCCTGGTAGCCGCTTCCTGCGGGACGCTGTCCGCCTTGGCTTTGGGAACCGCTTCCCGCAGGCCTTTGGCCCTGGTAGCCGCTTCCTGCGGGACGCTGTCCGCCTTGGCTTTGGGAACCGCTTCCCGCGGGCCTTTGGCCCTGGTAGCCGCTTCCTGCGGGACGTTGGCCGCCTTGGCTTTGGGAACCGCTTCCTGCGGGACGTTGGCCGCCCTGTGCACTTTGGCCCCCTTGTCCTGTGGACTGGCTCCTTGTTTCACCCTGCTGGCTGGTTTTGGCCGGAGCCGGAGGCGCAGACGGTGCAGATGGCGTTGCCGGAGCCGTCTTTCCGTACTTCTGCCTCACCTTCCCCACATACTGCTCGTCCACCGAATTCATATGACTCTGGATTTCCAGGCCGTATCCCGTCAGGGTATGGATCAATTCCTTATTGTCTATGCCAAGTTCCTTGGCCAATTCATGTATTCTTATTTTTGACATCCATTTACCTCCATGATGTGTAAGATGTTCGTTGCAAAACCTTCCTCCAGGATTGCCAGAACCGCCCGGCCTTCCTTGCCGACGGCTCTTCCCAAGGCTTCCTTGTCTCCGTATTCCACGATGGGTATCCCTCTATATGCGCACTTGTCGCGAAACCTTTTTTTTGTGTTCTCCGAAGCGTCACTGGCCATGACCGTCAGAAACGCTTTCCTGCTCTTGATGGCATCCATGGCGGAAAACTCACCGGAGACCAATTTCCCTGCTTTCATGCAGAGTCCAAGCATTGCCAAGGCTTTATCCAATCTCTTCAAACTCCTTCTTCAATTGTTCATAGACTTCCTTGGGTATGGGGCTCTTGAAAGACCGTTCCAGGCCTTTGCTTTTGACCGCCCGCTCCAGACAGGCTGGATCGTTGCAGACATAGGCGCCGCGCCCGTTTTTCCTTCCTGTCCTGTCCACACAGAAGGCTCCTTCCGGAGACCGGACGACACGGACCATTTCCCGTTTGTCCTTCATGGCTCCGCACCCGATGCACTTGCGCAAGGGACTTCTTTTCTGCATGACCATCCTTCCCACCCCTAGTTCAGGTCGTCCTCGTCAAAAAGATTATCCAGGTCCATCTTCTTGTACTTTTCGTCATATTCCAAATCCGCCCGGAAGCTGCCCTCCGCCTCTTCCTCGCTGATGAAGCCTGTTTCATTGGCCTGTTTCTCGCTCTTGATGTCGATCCGATAGCCGGTCAGTTTAGCCGCAAGCCGGGCGTTCTGCCCTTCCTTGCCGATCGCCAGGGACAACTGGTAGTCCGGGACCACCACCTTGGCGCTTTTCTCCTCTTCATTCACCACCACCTGCACTACTTTGGAAGGGCTAAGGGCAGCGGATATGTAGCTTGCCATGTCTTCGCTCCAAGGGATGATGTCGATCTTCTCTCCCCGCAGCTCGTTGACGATTACGGAGACCCTGGAACCGTTGTGTCCCACGCAGGAACCCACCGGATCCACCTGTGGGTTGTTGGAATGGACCGCAATCTTGGTCCTGGATCCCGCCTCCCTGCTGATGGACTTGATTTCCACAATGCCGTCGTGGACCTCGGGCACCTCGTTTTCGAAAAGGCGCTTCACCAGATCCGGATGGGTCCGGGAGACATAGACCTTGGGACCTTTGGTGCTGTCCTTGACTTCCACCACATACACCTTCAGCCGTTCGTTGGGCTGGTAGGTTTCCGTCTTGACCTGCTCCTTCTCTGCCATGATGGCATCGATCTTGCCCAGGTTGACCACAAGGTTGTCCTTGGATTTCCTTTGGACGATGCCGGTGACCACCTCTTTTTCCTTCGAGATGTACTGGTTGAAGAGCACGTCCCTTTCCGCCTCGCGGATTTTCTGCACGACCACCTGCTTCGCCTTCTGGGCTGCAATGCGTCCGAAATTCCTGGGAGTGATTTCCAATTGGGCCACGTCACCGATTTCATACTGCACATTCAATTCCTTCGCATCCTCCAGGGAAATCTGGGACTGGGGGTCCTCGACCTCTTCCACAACTTCCTTCTCAGCGAAAACGGTGACGCTTCCCTGGTCCCTGTCGATATACACCTTGATGATGGACGTGGGTCCGAAATTGTTCTTGCACGCCGTAATCAGGGAATTTTCGATGGCTTCGATCAGCACCTCTTTTTCAATCCCCTTCTCTTTTTCAATCTGATCCAATGCTTGAATGAAATCAGCATTCATTTCCTAAAATCCTCCTTAAAATATGACAGCCAGCCGGATCATGCCTATTTCCGACCGCTTCAATACGATGTGCTCTTCCTTCTTCTTGTTCTCCACTGCCAAAGTGACCGTATCCTCATCGTAGCCCACCAATTTGGCTACAAGGGCTTTCTCGCCATTGACCTGGGGAATTTCAGAAACCAGGGGCTTGTAGAGTTTCAACTCCACCATCTTGCCCACACTTCTCGCAAAATCCTTCTCTTTCTTCAGGGGCCGGTCCAGTCCGGGAGAGCTTACTTCCAGTATGTAGGGGTCCTTGATGGGGTCTTTCTCGTCCAGCTTCATCTCCAGGCTCCGGCTGACCACTTCGCAATCGTCCACGGTGATTCCGCCCTCCTTGTCGATGTAGATGCGGAGAAACATGTTTCCCGCCTCCTTTTCATAGGCAACATCCACCAATTCAAACTGATGTGTGTCTACAATGGGTTGCACCATCGTTTCCACCATTTTTTCAATATCTTCCTTGAATCCCATCCGTCGTCTTCTCCTTTCCGGACATCCGGGTGGAAAATCCACAATTTCCCACTCCAAAATACAAGGAGTGGACAACTGTCCACTCCTTTCTTTTCCGTCCCTGATGATTCTTTGCCTGTGCATGATTATACCACAAGCAGACGCAGATTACAACCTTTATTCTCTACTCGAATTTCTTGTCCCGTTCCATCAGGTCGAACACCGCCTCCCTGGGGCTTTTCCCATGGAAAAGGACCAGGTTCACCTGTTCGATGATGGGCATCTCCACCTGGTGCTTGTGGGCAAGCTCCAGCGCTGCTTTGGCGGAATAGACCCCTTCCACCACCATCTTCACCTCCGCCAGCGCCTCCTCCAAAGAAGCCCCCTGGCCGATCAGAATTCCGCATCTCCGGTTCCGGCTGTGCATGCTTGTGCAAGTCACGATCAGGTCTCCTATGCCGGACAGGCCGTTGAAGGTTGCCGCCTTGGCCCCCATGGCCACTCCCAGACGGCTGATTTCCGCCATGCCCCGGGTCATCAGGGCTGCCTTGGTGTTGTCGCCGTACCCTAGGCCGTCGGAAACACCTGCCGCCAATGCGATGACGTTCTTCAAGGATCCTCCCATCTCGATGCCGATCAGGTCATGGCTTCCATAGACCCGGAAGTTCTCCGACATGAACACATCCTGCACGGTCAGCACCGTTTCCTCCTGGTGGGAGGCAATGACCACCGAAGTGGGAATCCCCCGGGCCACCTCTTCCGCATGGCTGGGACCTGAAAGGACAACCACCCTGTTCTCGGGAAGCACATCGTTGATTACCTCTTGCATGGTGTACAAAGTCCCTTCTTCAAGCCCTTTTGCCACGTTCACCAGAATCTGGTCCTTCCCGATGGCCGGCTTGCACAATTCCGCTGTGGAACGGGTGAACTGGGAAGGCACTGCAAACACCAGGATTTCCTTGCCCGAGACGGCCTCCTGCACCTGCGTGGTGATCCGTATCCCTTCCGGTATCCGGACCCCAGGCAGGTTTTTCACATGCTCGCGCTTGTTCTCCAGCATTTCCGCTTCCTCCCGGAAACGTGTCCAAAGCGTCACCTGATGCCCGTTGTTGGACAAGAGGATGGCAAGGGCGGTTCCCCAGCTGCCGGATCCGATCACTCCAATATTCATGGCTTCCCCTCCTTTTTCTTTCCCAATTTGTTCTCTCTGCCTTGGAGCAGCCTTGCGATGTTTTCCCTGTGCCTGTATATGGCCAATGCCGCGAACGCGACACCCACCGCCACAACCTCCCGGTCATGTCCCAGCCATGCGAATGCCGCCGGAATGGAGAGGGCCATCAGGATTGAAGCCAAACTGACATAGCGGGTGACCGCCACAACCAGGATCATGAACAGGATTGCGCCTAGTCCGATCCGGTAGTCCAGGGCCAGAAGGGCTCCCACGGTGGAGGCGATGCCCTTCCCTCCCTTGAACTTCAGGAACACGGGCCAATTGTGCCCCAGCACCACTCCAAGGCCGGCGTAAAGGCCCGCCTTTGGATCCTGGTACAGCGCGGACATCACAAGTACCGCCGCCACCGCCTTTGAGATGTCCCCAAGGAACGTGAGGAACCCGAACTTCCAGCCGAAGACGCGGACGGCGTTCGTTGTTCCCGCATTCTTGCTCCCCATCTCCCGGATGTCCGTTTTCATGGCCAGCTTTCCGATGATATAGGCTGTCTGGAAACATCCCAAAAGATATCCCACCAGCATGCTTGTCAAACGCAGGATCATTCCTTCTCCTTCCTTTCCCTGGCAAGCATCCGGATGGGCGTCCCTTTGAAACCGAAGGCTTCCCTGATCTGGTTCTCAATGTATCTGGTATAGGAGAAATGCATCAGCTCCTTGTCGTTGATGAACAGGACGAAGGTTGGCGGCTTCACCGAAACCTGGGTCATGTAGAAGATCTTGAGGCGCTTGCCCTTGTCGGAAGGCGGCTGGTTCATGGCCATGGCGTCATACAGGATTTCGTTCAACACCCCGGTTGCCACCCGCAGGTTCTGGTTCTGCACCACCATGTCGATGGTTTCGAACAGCTTGTTGATCCTCTGCCCGGTCTTCGCGGAAATGAACACGACCGGTGCGTATGTCATGTAGGCCAGGGTCTTCTGGACCGTATCCAGGAAACGGTACATGGATTTGTCGTCCTTCTCCACCGCATCCCATTTGTTCACGGCGATGACCGCGCCCTTGCCCCTTTCATGGGCGATGCCTGCAATCTTGGCGTCCTGCTCCGTGATTCCCTCTTCCGCATCCACCATCATCACCACCAGGTCTGCACGCTCGATGGCGGCGACAGTCCGCACGATGCTGAACCTCTCGATCTCTTCCTTGATCTTGCTTTTTTTCCGCAATCCCGCCGTATCGATGAAGATGTATTCCTTCCCGTCGAAGCGCACGTCCGTATCCACGGCGTCCCGGGTCGTGCCTGCGATTTCGCTTACAATCACCCGGTCTTCCCCCAGAACCTTGTTGATCAGGGAGGATTTTCCCACATTGGGCTTTCCAATGATGGCGATCCTGGGGACCTCATCCTCCTCCTCCCCCTCCGAAACAGGGGCGAAATGGGCCACCACAGCATCCAGCGCATCCCCCAGGCCGGTGCCGTTTGCGGAGGAGATCCCATAGGGGTCTCCAAGACCCAGGTTGTAGAATTCGAACACGTCGTACTGCAGCTTTTCATGGCTGTCCACCTTGTTCACCACAAGCACCACAGGCTTCCGGGAACGGCGCAGCATCTCCGCAACCTTGAAATCCGAATCCGTGAGTCCCGCCTTCACGTCGGTAATGAACATGATCACATCCGCGGTGTCGATGGCGATTTCCGCCTGGTTCCGCATGTGCTGCAGGATCAGGTCGTCCGTCTGGGGCTCGATTCCTCCCGTGTCGATGATGGTGAAGCTGTAGTTCAACCACTCCACATCCGCATAAATCCGGTCCCTGGTCACGCCCGGCGTGTCTTGGACGATGGAGAGCTTGTCTCCCGCCAATCTATTGAACAGCGTGGACTTCCCCACGTTGGGCCTGCCTACGATGGCCACTATCGGTCTACTCATGTCTTGCTCCTTCCAATGCGTCAATCAGTTCTTTTCCTCCGGGCTGCACCACCCGCACTTCCACCTGGAGGGCCTTTCCGATGTCCTCCAGGGTCCTGTCGTCCAACAGGACCGGGTCGCTGTCCCGCAACAGATTGGAGGGGAGCAGAAGCAGCTTTCCCGCCACTTTACCTTGGAGCTGGCGGATGATGTCCTGCCCGGTCAGCAGGCCGGATACGGTTATCCGCTCCCCAAAGAAATCATTCCTGATCCCAAGGACCTCCACCTGCATTCCGGGCCTTTTTTCCCGGACCTGTTCCACCAGCCGCCGCATCAGGTCCAAGGTCAGCATCCCGGTCGCCAGCGCCACAGGCGCATAGGTTCCCCTGGGATCCACATCCATGTGTCCCAGGGCTTCTTCGAACGTGTCCAGCAGCAGCCTTGTCATGCCCACGCCGTTCTCCAACTGGAGATAACCGTCGTAGGTCACCGCCTCCGGAACATTTTCCCCGGCCAGAAAATAGAATTCGTCCCCCGCATGGATGAAATGGTTGTTGTGGGATGCGAAGGTCCTTTTCTGCCAGGTTTCCACCATCCGGACGACTTCCCTTGCGTCTTCCGGGGTGAACGGCTCCAAGGGGGCCAGCCCTTGCCGGTGTCTGGTCAGACCCACCGGTACGATGGACACGCTCTGCAGTTGGGGCAGGAACCTGGCCATCTCCCTGATGGAATACTCCAGTTCCCTGCCGTCGTTGATTCCCTTGCAAAGTACGATCTGGCCGTTCATCCGGATGTCCGCATCCCGCAGCTTTTCCATATAGCCGAGGATCCGGTCCGCCTTCTTGTTGCCGAGCATCTCCTGGCGGAGGCCCATGTTCATGGTGTGGATGGAGATGTTGATGGGTTCCAGCCTGTACCGGATGATACGGTCCACGTCCTTTTCCCGCATGTTCGTCAGGGTGATGTAATTGCCCTGGAGGAAGGAGAGCCGGGCGTCGTCATCCTTGAAGTACATCGTTTCCCGCATTCCCGGAGGCAGCTGGTCTATAAAACAAAAGACACAGCGGTTCGTGCAGGACTTGTACTCATCCATCAGATTGCTTTCGAAAAGGAGTCCCAGGTCCTCATCCTCTTCCTTTTCGATGACAATCTCCCACTCTTCCCCTGTGTCTTTCTTTTCTATGCTCAACTCCAGTTCACTGTCGGCAACCAGCAGATGGTAGTCCAAGGCATCTTCCACTTCCATGCCGTTGATGGCCACCAGCCAGTCTCCCGGTTCGATTTCCATTTCCTCTCCGATGCTGCCTTCCAGCACCTCCTTGATCCGATGCTTCCTCATCGGGCACCTCCCTCTTTCAACGCCAGTATGGCCGCCAAGCTTCCCCTGTTGCTCCCCATGGCCCTATGGGAAAAGAAATCCTTCCCGTTGCACTTGGTGCACAAATGGGCCCCATGGATGTTTCCCGGCAGCACGCCGCTGTCTTCCAGGAGCATCCGGTTTGCCAGCCACAGGTCGATCCGGTGTTTTCCGTTCCCCTCCGGCTTTGCGATCCGTTCCAGCATGTCCGGTGAAAACAGCCTCTTGAAGGCGTCCACGACCTCTTCTGAAACCTGGAAGCAACAAGGCCCGATGGACGGGCCGATTCCCACAAGCAATTCCCCGGGAACGCTTTGGAAACGCTTGGCCATGGCAGCCACGGTCTTGGGCCCGATGCCGTCCACGGTCCCCCGCCATCCCGCATGGGAAAGGGCCACCGCCTTGTGCGCCGGATCCAAAAAGAACAGGGGGACACAGTCCGCATAGAAGGTGGCCAGGGCCACCCCTGGGCTGTCCGTCATAAGGCCGTCCACATTGCGGATGTCCGATTCCCTGAAGAGTCCTTTGCCCCGGTCCCCCAGTCCCACCTCCAGAAGCCCGGAACCATGGACCTGGTCTGAAAACACCAGGGATCGGGGGGGGATTTCCAAAGCCTTGCATATTCTTGTAAAATTTTCAACCACATGGGCCGGGTCGTCCCCTCTTCCAAGTCCCAGATTCAAGGTGTCGAACGGACTGGGGCTGACGCCTCCATGCCGTGTCGAAAACCCATGGCTGACCAATCCGGACTCCTTGAAATGTGCAAATTCCAGGAAAGGAACCCCTTCCCGCTCTGTCAGGAGCATCTCTTCCATTGACACAAAATCCTCCTTCATATCCCGCGCATGCCGCTTGCGTCGAAGGCACAGGGATGATGGACCACCTTCCGGTCGTCCATCTCCAGGACATCGTAGCGCACCTGGCCCTTCATCCCTCCATGTTCCCGCAGATATGCGGCCGATGTCCGGATGATCCTCTGTTGCTTTGTTCGGTTCACCGCCTCCCAGGGGTTTCCCCTGGTGCCGGTCTTCCGATATTTCACCTCTATGAAAATGGTCTGCTCCGGAACGGCGGGGTCCAAGGCGACGATGTCCACTTCTCCGTACACGCACCGGTAGTTCCTGGCAAGCACCCTGTAGCCTGCGGCTTCCAGGAATGCGGCAGCCCTGTCTTCCCCCTGGCGCCCCTTCTCCTGGTTGTTCACCGTCCTGCCTCCTCCGGCCGGCCGATGAAATTCCGGATGAAAAGTTTCCTGTGTATTGGCGTCGGCCCCAGGGAGCGCAGGGCTTGGATATGTTGCTTGGTCCCATATCCCTTGTGTCTTTCGAATCCGTAATCCGGATAGGCTCCGGCATAAGCTTCCATCATGGCATCCCTTGCCACTTTGGCGACGATGCTGGCTGCGGCGACGGATGCGCTTTTGGCGTCCCCTTGCAGGATGCTCTCCTGGGGAAGGGAAATCCGGGGCAGCCGCACCGCATCCACCAGCAGCAGTTCCGGTTCGACGCCCAAATCCGCCACAGCCCGCTCCATCGCCAATTTTGTGGCTTCCAGGATGTTCAACGTGTCGATTTCCTCCACCGACGCCATGCCGACCGCCCAAGCCACCGCCTGTTCCCGGATCAGTCCGGCCAGGCGTTCCCGCTTTTTCGGCGACAGCTTTTTGGAATCGTCAAGTCCCGGCAGGTCAGCCACCGCGGGCAGCACCACCGCGGCGGCAACCACCGGTCCGGCCAAAGGTCCCCGGCCCACCTCGTCTATGCCGCAAACGGGTCCCTTGCAGCCGAACTGCCTGTCGAAGAGGTAAAGGGCTTGAGGATCATGCATTCTCCAGCATTTCCTTCACATAATTGGGCAGCACAAAGGACGCCTTGTGGAGTTCGCTGTTGTAGTATCCGCAGGACAGGCCCAGTTGCTCCCACACCTGGGGTTTGTGGTCCTTCAGCGGATCCAATTTCTTGGATGCGAAACCGAACAACCAGTGGCCGGAAGGATAGGTGGGGATGTGGAACTGGTATACCATTGAAATCGGGAAGGTCTTCTTGATCTTGCTGTGCGCCTTCTTCATTTCCGTAGACTCCCGTTCGTAGTAGGGGCTTTCATGCTGGTTGATCAGGATGCCGTCCGGTTTCAGCGCATCAAAGCAATCCTGGTAGAATCGGGAGGAAAAAAGCCCTTCCCCTGGTCCGATGGGATCGGTGGAGTCCACCAGGATCAGGTCGTATGCGTCCTTCTTCCTTGCCACGAAGGAAATGCCGTCCTCGAAATGGAGTTTGACCCTGGGGTCTGTCAGCTTTCCTGCAGTTTGCGGCAAGTATTCCTGGCAAAGGCGCACCACACGTTCGTCGATCTCAACCATTTCAATGCTTTCGATGGAGGGATACCGGGTCAGCTCCCTGACTGTCCCTCCATCCCCTCCACCGATGACAAGCACCTTCTTGATTTCCGGATGCACCGCCATGGGCACGTGGACAATCATCTCATGGTAGATGAATTCATCCTTTTCCGTGACCATGAGCACGTCGTCCAGGGCAAAGAATTTGCCGAAGGTGTCGCTTTCGTAGAAGTCGATCTTCTGGAAAGGGGATGTTTCACTGTGCAGGTGTTTCTTGACTTCTATTCTGAATTGTGCGTCCTTCGTATGCTGTTCCATAAACCATTGTGTCATTTCATACCTCCAGTCGGGCGCGCCCTTATTTCTTCAGATTCTTTCCGTAATAGATTTCGTGCATTTCCGCGTAAATCTGCTTTTCCAGCCTTTCCACTTCCTCATCCGACAAGTCTGCCTTGTTCAGTCCGAACAGGTAGTTGTCCAGTTCCAGGTCCTTAAGGATCATCTTGGAATGGAAAATCTTTTCCTGGTAGACGTTCACGTCAATGATGTTGTACATCTCCAGATTCCTCTCGGCAATGTAGTCCTGGATGGAGTTGATCTTGTGGTCGATGTAGTGTTTGTTTCCGTTCAGGTCCCTGGTGAATCCGCGGACCCGGTAGTCGCAGATGATGATGTCGGAATCGAAATTTTCAATCAGGTAGTCCAAAGCCTTCAGCGGGGAGATGGTACCGCAGGTCGAAACGTCGATGTCTGCCCTGAATGTGGTGATTCCCTGGTCCGGGTGGCTTTCCGGATAGGTGTGGACCGTGATGTGGCTTTTGTCCAGATGCCCGACCACATGGGTGGGCATGGGCGCAAGGATGCCTCTGTTGCAGGAAGGGTCCACCGCATGCAGCGGCACTTCCTCTTCCGAAATCAGAATTGTCACACTCGCTCCCTGGGGGTCATAGTCCTGCTTCGCCACGTTCAGGACACTGGCTCCGATCATCTCGGTCACATCGGTGAGGATCTTCGTGAGCCTGGTGGAATTGTACTGCTCATCGATGTATTCGATGTACTTTTCCTGATCCTCCTTGCTCTTGGCATAACAGATGTCGTAAATGTTGAAGCTGAGCGATTTGGTCAAATTATTGAAACCATACAAAACCAATTTTTCCATTGACATTCCTTTCCTTAAATCGGCCCGGCAGTCTTCTGCATCTTATTCATAGGACCATGCTATTAAACATTTTATCATATAGTTTCCCGTATAGGCAACTCTTTCATTCCCCAGGGCTCTTGACATTTCCAGGCCTTTGCCCTAGCATGGAAGGAAGGAGGTGGACCATGCTGATCGTCGAAAACAATTTGGAAACGGCTTTGCCTTTCCTGGAGCATCTGCGTCCAGGCGAATGTGTCCTGGACATCGAAACCACCGGATTCGACAGAAGGAGCGACCAGCTCCTCCTTGCAGGCTGCCTGTACCGGTCTCCGGACGGAATCCGCTCCGTCCAGTGGCTGGGGGAACGGCCCGCGGACGAATACGAGCTGCTGTACCGGCTTCGGGAGTTCCTGTCCCCATTCAAGACCCTGGCCCACTACAACGGTACCGCCTTCGACCTCCCCTTCCTGGGGGCCCGCTTCAGGTCCTTCGGTCTGGAAAGCCCCCTGGAGGACCTGGGCCAGTACGACCTATACCTTCGTCTTCGGCCATGCAAACAGGCGCTTGGCTTTCCCGGCTTGCGCCTCCAGGTCCTGGCGGCCCACTTCGGGCTGGGTCGGACGGACAACTCCTCCGGTTTCCTTCTCGCCAGGACACACCGGGAATTCCTGGAAGGCCATAGGCGGGATCTTGCCCAACCCCTTCTGGTCCACAACAGGGAAGACCTGGAAAACACCCTCGTACTGCTTGCACTGCGTCCCCTGCTGGAAACCGTGCTGCAGTTGAAGGAAAACCGCTTCCATCCGGAATCCTTTTCCCTGGAGAGGGAAGAAGACCAGATCACTTTCCTCTTCCGGCTGGAGCAGCGTCATTTCGGAACCGCGGCGTTCGACG
Organism: Anaerotalea alkaliphila; assembly: GCF_010179735.1. Classification (GTDB taxonomy): domain Bacteria; phylum Bacillota; class Clostridia; order Lachnospirales; family Vallitaleaceae; genus Anaerotalea; species Anaerotalea alkaliphila. Next base: position 190,213 of record NZ_JAAEEH010000001.1, on the reverse strand, counting down.
GGAGCGGCCACCGGATCCTCTTGCAAGGAAGCCTGCTGTCCCTCCACCTCCCCATCCGGCCGCTGTCCCTGCTGCACTATTTCAGCGATTATCGGAACTATTACTACCTCCCGAAAGAAGACACCGCCATACACAAGAGCGTAGGGCGTTTCGTTGCCCCCGGACACAGGGTCCAAGCCGGCAAGGATACCGCATTTGTCAGGAAATCCGGATTGTTCGTGGAGTTACCCGCCGTCCTCGGCCCCCACTTGAAAGGGTTGCCCCTGTTCCATAAGGACCCCCGCCGGGAGCATGTCTATGTGGAGGCAAGCGCCCTGGCTTCCCTGGACCCCCGGCTTTTGGGGCCGCTGCTGGGTCCCGGGGTGTGGCGGCTCTTCCTGGAAGGGGAGCCGCACATCTCCTTGACCGATTTCCCTGCTTCAAAAGGAAACTCAGAAGTCATTCCTGACCTCTGAGTTTTTCTTCCCCTAAGGGATTCTATGGACAATACAGCTTACTCTTCGTCTTCCACAGCGTCATCGTATACGCCGGCAGCTTCCTGCTCCCTCTCCAGTTCCTTGATGGAAAGGCTGATCTTCTTGTCTTCCAGATTCAAGTCGGTCACCCTTGCAGTAACCATTTCACCAACCTGCAGCACATCGGAGGGTTTTTCCACATGCTTGATGGAAATCTGGGATACGTGCAGCAGCGCGTCCACTCCGGTTTCCAGTTCGATGAATGCGCCGAAATCGGTCATTCTGGCCACCCTGCCGGTCACCACGTTGCCTACGGCGAACTTTTCTTCCGCATTGTTCCATGGGTTGTCCTCTTCGAACTTCATGGACAGGGAAATCTTCTTCTTCTTCGTGTTCACGTCCAAGATGCGCACTTTTACGGTGTCACCCACGCTGACCACATCTTTGGGGGAACGGATCCGGCCCCAAGACAATTCGGAGATGTGCACCAGCCCATCCACACCGTTGACGCTGACGAACACCCCGTAATCTGTGATGTTCTTTACGGTGCCTTCGATGACTTGGCCCGGAGCCAATGTCTCGAAAACCTCTTCGATCCTTGCGTTCTTTTCCTCTTCCAAAAGGATCCTTCTGTTTCCGATGATCCTGTTTTTCTTGAGATTGAATTCGGTGATGACGAAGGTGAAGTCCTGGTTCTTGAATTCGGACAAATCCGTCACATAAGTGTCGGATACCAGGGATGCAGGGATGAAAATCCTGACTTCATCAATGATCACTACAAGACCACCATCAAGGACCAGATTCACTTTGGCTGTCACAGGCTCTTTCGAATTGTAGAGTTCTTCCACCTTTCTGAGGCCCTCTTCGGACTTCAGTCTCTTATAGGTCAAAAGGACTTGCCCTTCCCCATCGTTCACCCGCAAAACTTTTGCGCGGATGGTGTCTCCTGGCTTGACCGCGTCTTTTAGGTGGATAGCCGGAAAGTTGGAGAATTCACTCTTGGGGATGATCCCGTCGGATTTGTATCCGATGTTGACGTAGATTTCGTTGTCGTTGACATCTATGACGGTACCTTCTACGATTTCCCCTCTATGAATTTCAACCAATGACGCCTCCAGCATTTCCTCAAAACTCTGTTGCATTTCTGACATGTAAAATGACCTCCTCAATAATGTTCTTTGGAGTTGAAGCTCCTGCAGTTATACCAATAATATCACTCTCAGAAAAAACATTCAACACTAAATCGTCTATGGTTTCAATGTGATAGGTTTGGGCACATCGGCTTTTACATATCTCATACAACTTCTGCGTGTTTGAACTGTTTTTGCCGCCGACAACAATCATCTTGTCTACCATTCCAGCCAATTTTTCGGCTTCCTTTTGGCGGTCTTCCGTGGCTTGGCACACTGTCTCGTTCATAATAACACGAATAGGAAAATTTTGCAATTTTTTTAAGATTCTTTGGTATTTTTCGTAATTGAATGTGGTTTGGGCCACGATGCAGTATTCCTTGCCCTCTTCCAGGGGCAGCTTGTCCAGGTCCCCTTCATCGGTGGCGTAATAGACGGGAACTGCGCTCCATCCCTTTATTCCGGCCACTTCCGGGTGGTTTTCATCCCCTGCGATGATGACTCCGTCTCCCAGCCTGCTGCAGCGCTCCACCACCCGGTGGATCTTTTTCACATAGGGGCAGGTGGCGTCCACCACCCGGAAGCCGCTGCCGGTCATGGCATCCATTTCCGCCTTGGATACCCCATGGCTCCGGATGAGGATGGTCCCCTTGGGGCTTGTCCCCAGTTCCTTCAGGTCATGGATGATCCGAACCCCCTTGGATTCCAGATCCTCCACCACCGACCGGTTGTGTATGATGGGTCCATACGTATACAGGGGGCCCTGCCCCAGTTGGGCGTAGACCTTCTCCACGGCCTTCTCCACGCCGAAGCAGAAGCCCGATGTCTCGGCCACGATGATTTTCATGCCTCCACCCTCTCCAGCAGGGAAAGGACCCTTTCCACCACCTGTTCCGCATCCAGGTCCGATGCATCAAGCAGGACCGCATCCTCCGCCTGCCTAAGGGGCGCGTGCTCCCTTTCCATATCCCTCCGGTCCCGCTCCTCAATTTCTTCTACCAGCAGGTCCAACCGCCTTTCCATTCCTTTGGCCTGCAGCTCCAAATGCCTTCTTTGGGCCCTCACCAGGCTGCTGGCCGTCAGGTAGACCTTCAGCGTGGCATCCGGCAGGACATGGGTTCCGATGTCCCTGCCGTCCATGACCACCGCCTGGGAGCCGGCGATCCGCTGCTGCATTTCCACCATCTTTTCCCGGACATCAGGGTGCACGGACACCCGCGAGGCGTTGTTCCCCACATCCTCCCTGCGGATTTCCTCCGTCACATCCCGCTCTCCAAGGAACACCCGCTGGCCGTCGCTACCGTGCTCCAGGCGGATGCCGGAGCGGTCCAGGGCTTTCGCCAGCGCTTCCCCATCTTCCAGGTCCACTCCCTGCTCCATGCAATGGAGGGCCAAAGCCCTGTACATGGCTCCCGTGTCCACATAAATGATTCCCAGCCGCTTCGCCACGCCCTTGGCGACCGTGCTCTTTCCCGCACCGGCAGGCCCGTCGATGGCCACGGCCAGTGGACGTCCGGCCCCCGCTTCCCCGGACGCCAGATCGGGACGCAGTCTCCTGGCTTCCTTCATATATACATGTGCCGCCGATTTCTGGCCCGTCTGCCGTTCCACCAGGACCATGGCCCGGATGCACATGGGCAGGCTGTTCTCCACATGCATCTCCTGGAAGCACATGAGGCTGCAGTCCACCAGCCCCAGGGATCTGGCGGCGACCGCAGGATAGGCGGCCGTCAGGTCCCTGGTCGCCGTGAAGTTGATGCCCACGATTTCCTCCCGCTCCAAACTGTTCCGTTCCAGGATCTCCTTGAGAAGCGCCTCCGTTTCCTGCAGGATGGCCTCCCTCGTATTTGCGTCCACTGTGATGGCGCCTCTGATTGCTATCATCATTTCAACTCCTTGTGTCAGAATTCTGCAGGAGACGCTCTCCCATGGATTTACCCGCCAAGAAGGCCGTGGAGAAGGCGATTTGCAGATTGTATCCTCCGGTCAACGCATCCAGGTCCAGCATTTCTCCGGCAAAATAGAGGTTCTCTACGATTTTCGATTCCATGGTCCCCGGCCGCACATCCTTGGTGCTCACCCCTCCCCGGGTGACCACCGCCTCCTGGAAGCCCCTGGGGCCTTTGACCGTGAAGCGGTAGTCCTTCATCAGCGCCACCAGGGCGGCCCGCTCCTCTTTCGTTACCTGGTCCACCGGCTTTTCCAGCTGGATGTCCAGCCGTCCGAGGAAGACAGGGATCATCGTTTTCGGAAGCAGGCTGTCCAGGCTGTTCTTGAAGGCCTTGCGCATGTTGGCCTGGAACTCCCGCAACACCCGGGCGTCCAATTGCTCCAAGCTCAGGCCAGGCTTCAGGTCCAAAGACAAGGTCGCCTCCCCCTGCATGTTTCGTGGAAGATACGCGCTGGCGCTCAGCACCAGCGGGCCGGACAGTCCGAAATGGGTGAACAGCATTTCCCCGAACCCCTCGTACAGCTTCTTCTTCCCGTTCCACAAGGCAAGGGAGACGTTCTTCAGGGCCAGTCCCTGCATGGCAGCGTACTCTTCCTCCCTTGTCTCCAGCGGCACCAGGCTGGGCACAGGTTCCACCAGCCGGTGGCCGGAAGCGGCCGCGAATTCCAATCCCTCCCCGGTGGAGCCTGTCATGGCATAGGAGAGCCCCCCCGTAGCAAGCAGGACCCCCTGGGCCTCCAGCACCTCCTCCCGCCGGCGGCTGTCGGCGGTCCGGACCCCCCGGACCACCCCGTCCTCCACCAGCAGACCGGTGACTTCCGTATGCAGGCGGACTTCCACACCCAGACGGCGCAGCTCCTTCTCCAGGACCTTGTTCACATCAGACGCCTTCTCGCTGGACGGGAACACCCTGTTTCCCCGCTCCGTCTTCACGGGAAGGCCGATGGACCGGAAGAAGGCCATGGTGGCGAAGCTGTCCATATGATGGAACGCGCTGTAGAGGAACTTTGGATTCGAGACCGTGTTTTCAAGCAGGTTCTCCACGGGAGAGGCGTTGGTCAGGTTGCATCTGCCTTTTCCGGTGATGTAGAGCTTCTTGCCCAGCTTCTCGTTCTTTTCCAGCAGCAGCACCCGGGCCCCTTCCCTGGCCAGGGAGATGGCGGCGGCCATTCCCGCCGGACCTCCGCCGACCACGATCCCAAGGGGCTTTTCCTTCGTCCCGCTCACAGGCCGCTCTCCACAAAGGTGGAATTGAAGCTGATGGCGATCTCCTCGTCATTCTCATACACCTGGTATTCGGTCCAAATCTTCTCCAGACTCTCCAGGCTGTCCACCACGGCGTCCTTTTTGCGTATGCAGATGGCCACGATCAGGGCGTTGATGAGGCTCAAGGGAGCGACCAACGAGTCCACGAAGGAGGCCATGTCGCTGCGGGCGATGAGGCTCCTGTCCGCGTAGGGGATCAGGGGGGACAGCACACTGTCGGTGATGGCGATGACTTGGGCCCCTCTGGATTTGGAGAACTCCACCGCCTTCAGCGTGGTCTTGGAGTAGCGGGGGAAGCTGATGCCGATGATCACATCCTCCGGACCGATCCTGTAGAGATGCTCGAACATCTCGCTGGGGCTGTTTGTCTGAATCAGACGCACGTTGTCGAATACCAGGTTGAAGTAGAACCCCAGGAACCCCGCCAGGGAGGAGCAGCTGCGCACCCCCAGGATATAGATGTTCTTCGCTCCCAGGATTGTTTCCACCGCCTTGTCGAAATCCTCTTCCGAAAGCTCCTCCAGGGTATGCTTGATCTTTTCCGAGTCGGACTGGAGCACGTACCGCAGGATATGGGTCTTGTCGATCCTGTCCGAAGTGACCTCCACCCTTTGGATGGAGGTCAGCTTGTTCTTGACCAGCTCCTCCAGGGCTCTCTGCAGCTTCGGGTAGCCGTCGTACCCCAACTCGTTGGCGAAACGCACCACTGTGGATTCGCTGACTCCCACGATCTTCCCCAGTCTGGCGGCCGTCAGGAAGACCGCCTTCTCGTAGTGGTCTATGATGTAGTTGGCCAGCAGCTTCTGGCCCTTGCTCAATTTTGGATAATGGTCGTTGATCTTTTTTATCAAATCGTTCTGCCTTTGCATCCCTTCCACACAACCTCTCTGCTGCAACGTGAGTTGCATCTAATAATAAAATAAATGAATTTCCTTCACATTCATCCTTCATCATATTATACATGAAGGCCTTTGTTTCCGCAACACTTGAAATTTCCCCAACAAAAAATGCAAGAACCGTCCGGACTGCAGACGTTTCTTGCATTTCCACTCCGGTTTCTATACCGGGTAGGTCTTGTCCTTCTTCCCTGCCAGGGCGGGGTCGATTTTGCTCTCCTGGGCTTCCCTGTGCTTGAAGTAGTCCAGTGCCACTTGCGGGAACATGGCGTAGAGCAGGACATCCTCCTCGTTCTGTGCGTAGGCGGCCACTTCGTGCCGCAGCTGTTCCAGCTCCGGCTTCAGCAGGTCCGCGGGACGGCAGGTGATCTGCTCTTCCTTGCCGATGATCTTCTCGACGATTTCCTTCTTGATCTGTCCCGGCGTCCTTCCGTACTCTCCCCGGACCAGGGCCTTGGTCTCCTTGGTCACGAGTTTGTACCGCTCCCCGCCCAGGATGTTGAACACGGCCTGTGTCCCCACGATCTGGCTGGTGGGCGTCACCAGGGGAGGATACCCCAGATCTTCCCGCACGCGGGGGATTTCCTTCAGGACATCGTAGTACTTGCTCTCCGCGTTCTGCTGCTTCAGCTGGGAAATCAGGTTGGAAAGCATGCCCCCGGGGACCTGGTACATCAGGGTCTTGATGTCCACCGCCAGGGATTTGGGGTCCAGAAGTCCCGTGCGCAGCGCCTCGTCCCGCATGGGCCTGAAGTATTCCGCGATTTCCGCCAACAGGTCGTGGTCCAGACCAGGGTCGTATTCCGTGCCCCGGAAGGTCTCGGCCATGACTTCCGTCGCCGGTTGGGCGGTTCCCATGGCGAATGCGGAGATGGCCGTATCGATGTAGTCGGCTCCCGCTTCCACCGCCTTCAGATAGGTCATGGAAGCCACCCCGGAGGTGTAATGGCTGTGGACCTGGATGGGCAGTCCGGAGGCTTCCTTCAGTGTCTTCACCAGATCCGGTGTGGCATAGGGCATGAGCAGGCCCGCCATGTCCTTGATGCAGATGGAATCGGCCCCCATATCCCGCAGGTCCTTGGCCAGCTTACCGTAGAATTCCAGGGTGTGGTAGTCGCTCAAGGTGTAGGCGATGGCGATCTGGGCGTGTCCGCCCTCCTTTTTCGTGGCCTTCACGGAAGTCTCCAGGTTGCGGATGTCGTTGAGGGCGTCGAAGATCCGTACGATGTCGATGCCGTTGGCGATGGACTTCTGCACGAAATAGGTCACCACATCGTCCGCGTAGTGCCTGTATCCCAGCAGGTTCTGTCCCCGCAGGAGCATCTGCAGCTTGGTGTTCTTCAATCCCTTCTTCAGCATTTTCAGCCGGTGCCAAGGGTCTTCCTTCAGAAAGCGGATGCTGGCGTCATAGGTGGCTCCCCCCCAGCATTCTGCGGAATGGTAGCCCACCCTGTCCATGGCGTCCAGGATGGGGAGCATGTCCTCCGTCGTCATCCGCGTCGCAATCAGGGACTGGTGGGCATCCCTAAGGATGGTGTCGGTAATACCTATGGGCTTTTTCGTTTGCTCCATAATGACCTCCTTGTGATATCGTTTGTAAACGACCGCCGCCAGCCATCCAATGGCTTGCGGCGGTCGCATTTTTCCTATGTTTGCATATTCCCTACAGGTACAAGGACAGGAACACCCCGGCCGCTACAGCGGAACCGATGACGCCGGCCACGTTGGGTCCCATGGCATGCATGAGCAGGAAGTTGGTGGGGTCTTCCTGGGATCCCACCTTCTGGGCCACACGGGCGGCCATGGGAACCGCGGATACCCCGGCGGCCCCGATGAGGGGGTTGGTCTTTCCGGCGGCGAAGAAGTTCATCGCCTTGCCCAACAGCACGCCGGCGGCGGTGCCGAAGGCGAAGGCCACCATCCCCATGAAGAGGATCTTGATTGTCGCCAGGTTGAGGAACGCGTCCGCACTGGTTGTGGCGCCCACGCTGATGCCCAGGGCGATGGTGATCATGTACATCAGCGGTCCCGATGCGATTTCCGCCAGCTTCTCCGTGACACCGGAGACCTTGATCAGGTTTCCGAACATCAGCATGCCGATCAGAGGCGCCGTGGTGGGCAGGATCAGGATGACAACGATGGTGACCAGGATGGGGAAGATGATCTTCTCCGTCTGGGAAACCGGACGCAGCATCTTCATCTTGATCCTCCGCTCTTCCTTGGTGGTCAGCAGCTTCATGATGGGAGGCTGGATGATGGGCACCAGGGACATGTAGGAGTAGGCCGCCACCGCGATGGGTCCCAGTAGATGGGGTGCCAGCTTGATGGTTGTGAAGATGGCCGTCGGGCCGTCCGCTCCGCCGATGATGGCGATGGAGGCTGCTTCATCGGTGGTGAAGCCGACCGCCAGGGCTCCGAAGAAGGCCAGGAAGATGCCGAACTGGGCGGCGGCCCCCAACAGGAAGCTCTTGGGGTTGGCCAGCAGGGGACCGAAGTCCGTCAGTGCGCCTACACCCATGAAGATCAGGGGAGGGAAGATTCCCAGCTTGTTCCCCTGGTAGAGGTAGTAGATCAGTCCTCCGGGGATTTCCCGGGCGTTCTCCAGGATATATCCGGCCGCATTGGGGCCGTAGGCCAGGGCCGCCTCCACCAGTTTCCCGTCGTAGGTGACGATGGAGCTGTCCGGCATGGTGATTTCGGTCATGACATGGCTCATGACGCCGCTGATCGGCAGGTTCACCAGGAGCATCCCAAAGGAAATGGGAAGCAGGAGCAGCGGCTCGTACTGTTTCTTGATTGCCAGGTACATCAGTCCCAGGGCAACCGCAATCATGATTACGTTCTTGTATCCTTCGCCGGTGAAATTCTCATAGAGCCAGTAGAGTCCTGAACTCTGTATGAAATCCACCGCGGCTTCTTGCAGCTCGTAAAGCATTGTGTCAATACCTCCCTGGTTTTAGTTGAGAGTGGCGAGTATGTCTCCTGCCTCTACAGTTTGACCGACCGCAACGCTCACACTGGCGACGGTTCCGTCCTGGGGTGCCACGACTTCGTTTTCCATCTTCATGGCTTCCAGCACGATGAGGACATCACCGGCCTTCACCGCCTGTCCGGGACCTACCTTGACGGCGAAGATCTTGCCTTGCATGGGGGCTTCCACGGGAACGCCGCCGGCTGCCGCCGGTGCCGCTGCCGGTGCCGCCGCAACAGGTGCGGGGGCCGCCGCAACGGGCGCAGGGGCCGCTGCTGCGGGCGCGGGGGCTGCTGCCCTGGGAGCTGCCGGAGCGGACACGCCGCCGATCTCTTCTACATCCACTTCATAGGTGCTGCCATTGACCGTAACTTGGAATTTTTTCATCTTTCATATCCTCCTGTGATTTAGCGTGCATTCCATCTCTCGGATGGCTGCAGTCTTCTGAATGACCTTACTTGGAACTTGTCCGTGGTTGTGTTCAAGGTTGCCGCAATCGCAGCCGCGATGACAGCCACCAATTCGGAATCATCCTGCTTTGCAGCCGCAGGGGCTGGTGCCGGTGCCGGCGCCGGTGTTACGGTCGTGACCGTTTCCACCTTGACGGGCTGGGGCTTGTTCACATATTTCAGCAATCCGATCAACCAGGAAAGGAAAATCAAAACAAGGAACGTCGTACCCATGCCGCTGATCAAAGCGACCATGCCTTCTGAAAACCATTCCATTTTTACACCTCTCTAAATTGTATTGTGTTTCTTGTCCAAACCCTCCGCGCGCTTCGTACGCAGCATTTCCAGCGTATAAATCACATGCTTCCGGGTGGCTTGCGGTTCAATGATGTCGTCGACGAAACCCCGTTCCGCGGCGGCATAGGGACTGGCCTGCTGTTTGGCGTATTCTGCAGCCTTTTCCTCTTGCAGGGCCCTGGCGTCCTTGGAGGCGGCCAGTTCTTCGGCGTACATGATGCGTACGGCGGCTTTGGGGTCCATCACGGACATGGTGGCGCTAGGCCAGGCCAGCACGATGTCCGCCCCCACATGCTTGCTGTTCAGGGAAACATAGGCGGAACCGTAGGCCCTGTGCACCAGGACGTCCACTTTGGGGACAGAGGCCCCCACAAAAGCGGCGGTCATGTCCGCGATGGCCTTGGAGACGGCCTTCTGTTCCTGTTCCACAGTGGCCTCGAACCCCTCCACGTCCACCAGGGTGACCAGGGGGATGTTGAATGCGTCGCAAAACCGTACGAAATCGGCGATCTTGTCGCACCCGTCCCTGCCGATCCTGCCGGCCCCCCCGGCCGACTGGCTTCCGACCAGGCCTACGGTGTTCCCGTTCATCTTCACGAACGCGGTGACCACTTCCTGTCCATACAGGGCCTTGACTTCCACCACCTGGTGGTTGTCCGCGATCATGGCTGCCATCTGGCGTCCGTCCATGCCTTCCCCCACCAGGTCCACAATCTCCCAGTCTTCCCTGTTCAGGTCGTCTGTGGTGGAGCCGCTGTAGGCCTCTTCTCTATTGTTGGAGGGCAGCATGTCCAGCAGGCGGACCATATCCTCGATGAGGCCTGCCTCGTCTTTGCAGACGAAATCCACAATACCCGTGGTTTCCCCATGGAACTTGGCGCTTGCGTACTTGTCCATGGTGGCGTGCCGGTCGTCCAGCGTGTTGGGGCTGTTCACGAAGAGATGGGCGTTCTTCTCCGTCATGAACGTGAAGTCCGACAGGGATGTGATCACCGCCGATCCGCCTCCGCAATTTCCCATGACCGCTGTGATCTGGGGAAGGACGCCGGATGCCTGGGATTGTTTCTGGTAGATGGCTCCGAAGCCCTCCAGGCCGTAGGAGGTTTCCTGCAGGCGGAGTCCTGCGGAATCCAGGAACCCGACCACTGGCGCTCCCATCTTCAACGCCATGTCGTACAGGGCGCCGATTTTCTTTCCATGCATTTCCCCGAGCGCGCCACCCAGGACAGTGGCATCTTGGCTGTATACATACACCAATCTGCCGCGTACGGTCCCGAATCCGGTGACGACACCATCCGCCGGCGGGTTCTTGGACCCAAGGTCGAAATCCTTGACGCGGGAGGTCACGAAAGCCCCCACTTCCACAAAGCTGTTTTCATCCAACAGCCTGGAAATCCTTTCCCGGGCGGTGAGTTTCCCCTTGGCGTGGAGCTTGCCGATGGCATCCTTCCCGCCTCCCAGTTCGATGTGTGCGCGGCGGTTTGTGAGATCGTTCTTGCGTTGCTGGATACTCATATCAACCCTCCATTGATTCATTCTTGAGAAAATTTCTAAATCAAGTATCATTCTACAATATTACCATCAGACTTGCAAGGTGTTTGTTAAATATTACGCACTTTTTTTGTAAATCACCAGGATACTCGGTGGTTTTCCACTACGAATTGGGTAACTCATGAGCAAGGCATCCAACTCTTTCCCATCTTTCTCTTGCAGATATGCAAGCACCTCCTGCTGTTCCAGGGCCCCCTCCGGATGGCCCGGATACAGCACCAGCGAGCAGACGCCGCCGGGTTTCAGGAGGCGGAGCACCGACTCCAGCGCCAGCAGCGTGGTCTCCCCCCGGGTGGCCGCTTCCTTGGGCGCTCCCGGGAGATAGCCCAGGTTGAACATGGCGCCGTCCAGGGGCTCCCCCACATGCCGCTCCAAGTGCTGGTGCCCTTCCAGGACCAGGTTGCACCATTCCCTGCACTCTGCCTCCTCCAGACGCCTTGCCGTGGCATCCAACGCATCCTGCTGGATGTCGAAGGCGTACACCTTGCCCCGGCTTCCCACGCAACGCGCCAGGAAAAGGGTATCCCGGCCGTTCCCCATGGTGGCGTCCAACACGGTCCCTCCCGGGGGAAGATAGGGCTTCATCAGTTCCTGCACGATTTCCGTGATCCGCTGATGAAACATGCTCAAAGCCCTTTCAGGTAGGAGATTTCCTGCTCTGTCAGGGCGCGGTAGGCACCCTTGGGCAAGTCTCCCAATGTCAGCTCCCCGACGGCAACCCGCTGCAGGCGCACGACCTGGGCGTCCACGAATTCGAACATCCTGCGGATCTGCCGGTTTTTCCCTTCCTTGATGGCCACCCTGTAGACGGCCGTTTCCCCGTCGGAGGACAGCAGCCGTATTTTGGACGGGCTGATGGCGTAGGGGCCTATGTCCCCGCCCTTCTGCAACTGGAGGATCCTGTCCTCCGGGACCGGAGGGCGCACCTTCACCACATACTGCTTGGCGATGGCGTGTTTTGGATGAGTCAGCTTGTATGTCAGGTCGCCGTCGTTGGTCAGGAGCAGCAGCCCGCTGGACATGATGTCCAGCCTTCCCACCGGGTAGACCCTGTCCTTCTGGGGCACCAGGGACAACACCGTATCCCTTCCCTGTTCGTCGGAGGCTGTCGTCACATAACCCACGGGCTTGTGGAGCATGTAGTAGATGTTCTGGGCTGCCCGGCGGGTTTGCACCTTGTTTCCATCCAACTCCACCTGGTCCTTCTCGGGGTCCACTTTCGTACCCAATTCCGTGACCACCGCACCGTTCACCTTGACCCTTCCCTCCTGGATCAGTTTTTCGCAGGCCCTTCTGGATCCCACGGCGGCTTCCGCCATCATTTTCTGCAATCTCATCATGTTTCCATCTCCATTCCCTTTTCCATTGACTCCTGGGGCAGGTCTTCCAGGGACCGCAACCCGAAACTGCGCAGGAAGGCCTGGGTCGTGCCGAAGAGGATTGGCCTCCCAGGCCCGTCCATCCTTCCCAGTTCGCAAACCAGGTCGTATTCCACCAGTTTGTTTACGATTCCGTCGGATTTGACCCCACGGATTTTTTCTATGTGCGCCTTTGTGACCGGCTGTCTGTAGGCGATGATGGAAAGCGTTTCCACCTGGGCGTCCGTCAGGGAAGAGGCCGGCTCTTTCCCGACCAGACGCCTTACCGCCTCGAACTGGGTCTCGCAGGTGCACATCTGGAAGCCGTCCCCGATTTCCATGATCCGCATCCCCCTTTGCTCCAGCTGGTAGGTGTCCTGCAGCCGAAGCGCCAGGCGCTTGGCGGTATCCTTGTCCAATTCCAGCGCCGCCGCCAGCTTCTCCAGGGAAACGGCCTCCCCCGCCGCAAACAGGACCGCCTCCAGGGCGGCCTCTTTCCGATTCAATCGCATCGCATCTACACTCCTCTAAAGGTACTCGATCAATATGTCGTCGAACGCATCCGACTGCCTGGCCTGTATCCTGCCGCCCTTGACCAGTTCCAGCACCGCAAGGAACAGCACGATCATCCCCATCCGTTCCGGCTCAGCGGCCAGGATCTCCCTGAAGCTGCGCTTCACCCCCCTTTTCCCCCCCGCAAGCAGCTCCTCCATCTTCTCGTGGACGGTATGGCTTTCCTTGCGGATCTTGCCGAAACCGCTCCGGACCGGGTCCACCCGGTCGTCGGACTGCCGCAGGAGGGAGCAGAAGACTTTGTACAGGTCCGCAAAGGCCAGCCCCGCAAGCAGCTCCTGGGGGTCCGGCCTCGGAATGTCGTCCAGCAGGCCGGCTGGGAGGGACGGGGATTTGTAGAAATGCCTTCCGCCGGCTTCCTGCATGTCCGCCAGCTCCTTGGCCAGGGTCTTGAATTTCTTGTATTCCAGAAGTCTGGCCACCAGTGCGTCCTTTTCCTCTTCTGCGGAGAGGCCCGCCTCCCCTTCCTGCTCCCGATGCCTTGGAAGGAGCATCTTTGTCTTGATGTAGATCAATGTGGCGGCCATCTCCAGGAAGCCGCTCATGACCTCCATGGGGCAGTCCCCCATCTCCCGGACATGCTCCAGGTATTGTCCCGCCACCAGAGCGATGGGGATTTCCGAAATGTCCACCTTGTTCTTCTCCACTAGATGCAGCAGCAGGTCCAATGGCCCCTCAAAGATTTCCAGCTTGTAGGACAGTTCCATGGTCTAGAGGATCCTCCTGATGGGTTCGAAAAGCAGGTTGATGAAGCTGCCGATGAAGCCCAGGAAAATCAGGAGCAGGAATACCACATGGACCATCCTGGCGTTCTGGATGAGCTTGAAATAGGCGTTGCTGGAATAGGCGTAGACCAGCTTGCTGGCCTCCAGGGGAGGCACCGGCAGGAAATTCACAAGGACGATGGCGAAATTGAAATACACCATGTACAGGGTGAACAGGTTCCAGACGGGGCCGCCGGCATAGCGCCTGAGGAGCAGGAAGACCGCCACAGCAAGGATGTTGGCCAGCTGCCCGGCCATGGCCACCGCGACCAGCCCCCTGTCCCTGTCCTTGTATCTGCTGGCGTTGTATTCCGCCGGCTTCTGCCATCCGAAGTTCATGAAGAGGAAGAGCAGGAAGCCGATGGGGTCGATGTAAGACTTCAGGTCCAGCCTGAAGTCCTCTTTCTTGCGGTGGATGGGATGGGTGAGGCTGTAGGCGGCCGCAGCCTTTGGAACTTCATGGATCCAGACGGTCAGCAGGACGCAGACAGCCCGGATGGCAATGTCGATCAAATAGGTCATAAGTCGAATCTCCTCTTTACATAAGCCTGGGACCGAATGTTCCCGGCAACTAAAAAAGGTATCCTTAGTACTAAGAATACCTTCATTTCTACATTATTATAACATATGGGACCCATTTGTCAAACCGCCAAAGCCTATTTGGAAACCCTCTCGTAAGGCCAGTTCATGATACCTCCCATGTTTAGGATGTTGGTGTATCCTTTGCCGGCAAGGATCTTGCAGGCGACAGCGCTCCTTCCCCCACTCAGGCAGTAGACGATGACAGGTCGGTCCTTGTCCCCCAACTTGGTCTCGGCCGTATGCTCCAGGGAGTCCAGGGGAATCAGGGTGCTTCCCGGGATATGGCCTGCCTTGTGTTCTTCCCTGGTCCTTACATCCAACAGCAGGACGTTCTTGTCCTGTTCCATCATTTCTTTTCCCGCCTTGGGGGAGATGTTCTTGTATGCTTTCGTAAAAAACATATGCTTACCTCAACTTTCCTGATTTGGGTTGTCTTTTCCTGTACCGGAACCGTTGAGTTCATTATATCATAATATTACGATATTGCAATACTTTTTTTGCTAGGTCAGCACTTTTTTCACAAGCTGGAGGCGTTGCACTGGGGCATCCCCGATGGTGTAGGCTTCCGTCAAACGGGCGGCGACCGCTTCCAGACGCTCCCTGCCGCTGGCATGGATCCGCACCAGGGGTTCGCCTTGCTCCACGAAATCCCCCACCTTCTTGCGAACCAACAGGCCCACCGCAAGGTCGATGGGGCTATCCTTCGTTTCCCGTCCCCCTCCCAGAAGCATGGCGGACACACCCACCTCTTCGGTCTGGATGGCCTGGACATAGCCGCTTCTCGGCGCGGGCACCTCCGCCACATGCCTGGCTTCGGGAAAGAGTCCAGGATTGTCCACATAGGCCCCATCCCCCCCCTGGGCCTCCACAAAGGCCTTGAAGGTGGCCAGGGCCGCACCGGAAGCCACCGCCTCCTGCAGCAGCTTTTTCGCCTCCCCAGGGTCGCCTGTCCTTCCCGCACCCAGCAGCATTTGGCTTCCCAAAGCCAGACACAGTTCATACAGGTCTTTCGGACCTTTTCCCTGGAGGGTGCGGATGGCCTCCACCACCTCCAGGGAATTGCCCACCGCTTCCCCCAAGGGCTGGTTCATGTCCGTCACCAGCGCCGCCGTCGTCCTTCCCAGGCCTTTTCCGATGGAAACCATGCGGGCCGCCAGCTCCAGGGCGTCCTCTTCCCTTTTCATGAAGGCTCCCGACCCTGTCTTCACATCCAGCACGATCACCTGGGCTCCGGAGGCGATCTTCTTGCTCATGACGCTGCTGGCGATGAGTCCCGTCTGGTCCACCGTTCCCGTCACATCCCGCAATGCGTACATTTTCTTGTCCGCCGGAGCCAGGTTTGCCGTCTGGCCAGCAATGGCCATGTGCACCCGGTTGATTGTGTCCACCATCGCCTTCTTGTCCAAGGCGGCGCTGAAACCTGGTATGGCCTCCAGCTTGTCGATGGTCCCTCCCGTATGGCCCAGCCCCCTTCCTGACATCTTGGCCACCGGAACCCCAAGGGATGCTACCATGGGAGCGACCACCAGGGATGTCTTGTCGCCGACCCCTCCCGTGCTGTGCTTGTCCACCACAACCCCCCGGATGTCCGACAGGTCCAGCGTCTCCCCGCTGCCGGCCATTTCCAGGGTCAGGTCCAGAACCTCCCGATCCTCCAGTCCCCGGAACCAAATGGCCATCAGTAGGGCTGCCATCTGGTAGTCAGGCACCTGGTCCCTTGTATATCCTTGGACGAAAAAGGCGATCTCCTCCCGGTTCAGGATTCCACCCCGTTTCTTCTTTTCGATGATGTCCAGCATGCGCATGGAACAACCTCCTTTCCTCAATTGGACTGCGGCAGGATTAGCCCGGCAAAAGATTTGCCGAACGGCAGTTCCTGCAGCCCCAGCAGTTCCGCCAGGGTTTGGCCGATATCCGCGAAGCTGGACCGTATGCCCAAATCCACACCCTTCCCAAGCCGGTGGCCGTACAGCAGCAGGGGCACATATTCCCTGGAATGGTCCGTGCTGGGCGTGGTGGGGTCGCAGCCATGGTCCGCGTTTATCACCAGCACATCCGTTTCCCTCATCTTTCCCAAGATTTCCGGAAGCCGGTCGTCGAACTCCACCAGCCCTCTGGCGTAACCTGCCACATCATTCCGATGTCCCCAGGCGGAATCGAATTCCACCAGGTTGGCGAAAATGATTCCTTTCCCTTGCCACTCCATGGACTCCAACAGGACATCGACGCCCTCCATGTTGCTTTTCGTGTGGATGGCATGGGTGATGCCCTTCCCATTGAAGATGTCCTCGATCTTGCCGATGGCGACCACGTCCAATCCCGCTTCCTTCGCCCTGTCCAGCACCGTAGGACCGGGCGGGTCCAAGGAAAAGTCCCTGCGGTTGGCTGTCCGGGTGAACTTCCCCGGCTCCCCCTGGAAGGGCCTGGCGATCACCCGGGCCACCCCATGCTTTCCCTGAAGTATTTCCCTGGCCACGGAGCAGACTTTGTAGAGTGTTTCCACATCCACCACCGCTTCATGGGCCGCAATCTGGAAGACGCTGTCCGCCGAGGTGTAGACGATGAGTTTGCCCGTCTCCATATGCTCCGCCCCGTAATCCCGGATCACGTCCGTTCCCGAATAGGGCCTGTTGCAAAGGACCCCATACCCTGTCCTTTCCATGAAAGGCTGAAGGACCTCCTCGGGGAAACCTTCCGGATAGGTGGGAAGCGGATCCGGAGAGTGGATGCCCGCCATCTCCCAATGGCCGATGGTGGTGTCTTTCCCATTGGACATCTCCGCGCATTTCCCATAAATTCCGCTGACTTGTTCCGGCATCTCGATACCTTTTACGCCCTGGATCCGGCCAAGGCCCAGACCAGCCAGATGGGGCAGGCGGATTCCTGTACGCTGGACCGTGTGGACCAGCGTGTTGCTTCCCTCATCCCCAAACCTGCCGGCATCGGGAAGTTCCCCCACACCCACGCTGTCCAGTACGATCCAGACTATCCTATCAACCATATCGCCGCCTCCTTATTCCAATGTCTATGGCTCCAGTATAGCATAGGCTCCCATCCGCAACAACACGGGCCGGAACTTTCCCCTTGACATTCCTGACGTGTATGCTATAATGAACAAGCAGATAGACATTATCATATGACATTCATTACATCAGGAGGATCATCCATTGAAAAAATTCATTTGCACCATTTGCGGCTACGTACACGAAGGGGACCAGGCTCCCGAACACTGTCCCCAATGCAAGGCCCCTGCTTCCAAGTTCACGGAACAAAACGGAGAGGAACTGGTCTGGGCGGACGAGCATAGGATCGGTGTGGCCCAGGATGTGGACCAGGAAATTCTGGAAGGCCTTCGCATGAACTTCACCGGCGAATGCACGGAAGTCGGCATGTATCTGGCCATGGCCCGTCAGGCTGAGAGGGAAGGCTATCCCGAGGTTGCGGAAGCCTACAAGCGGATCGCCTGGGAAGAAGCGGAGCATGCCGCTAAATTTGCGGAGCTTCTGGGCGAGGTCGTCAAAGCCGACACCAAATCCAACCTGCAGGTACGGGTGGATGCGGAGCACGGAGCCTGCACAGGCAAGAAGGAGATCGCAACCAAGGCCAAGCAGCTTGGATACGATGCCATCCATGACACCGTGCACGAAATGTGCAAGGACGAGGCGCGGCATGGACAGCAGTTTGCAGGATTGTTGAAGAGGTATTTCGGATAAATGCGTGAAAAGGGCTGTTGCATCCAACCGCAAGTTGGTCTGCAACAGCCCTTTTTTCATGCCCTTGGATGGGCCTTCGCATATACTTCCTTCAACCGGTGCTTGTTCATCTTCGCATAGACCTGGGTGGTGGACAGGTCCGAATGGCCCAGCATTTCCTGGACGGAGCGCAGGTCCGCTCCATTCTCCACCAGGTGGCTGGCGAAGGAATGCCGGAGCATGTGGGGCGTGATCGCCTTTTTGATGGAAGCCTTGTCCGCATAGGATTTGACGATTTTCCAGAACCCTTGCCTGCTCATCCCCTGTCCCAGACAGCTTACGAACAGCATGGTTTCCTCCGTCGTCCTGACCATGACAGGCCTGGAGCGGTCCAGATAGACAAGCATGGCCTGCTGTGCAGCCTTTCCGATGGGGATGATCCGTTCCTTCTTCCCGTCGCGGCACTTCACATATCCCATGGCCAGGTTGATGTCCTGGGACTGCATGGAAATCAGTTCCGTCACCCGGATGCCGGTGGCATAAAGCAATTCCAGCATGGCCTTGTCCCTGATTCCCTTCACATCCTCCATGTCCGGCTGCTCCAGGAGGATTTCCACTTCCTGCATGCTGAGCACCTCCGGCACCTTTTTGTTCGATTTGGGGGATGCGAGGCGTTCCGTGGGATCTTCCTCCACCACATTCCCTCTTTTCAAGTACTGGAAAAAAGAGCGCAGGGAGGAGAGGTTTCTGGAAATGGTGGAAATGGCCTTCCTCTCCTTCTCCAGACGGGCGACATAGCCCGCCAGAAAAACATAACGCACCTTCTTCAAGTCGTCCACTCCCGATTCAAGGCAGTAGGCGTTGAAATGGTGCAGGTCCCTGCAGTAGCTTGCGATCGTGTTTTCAGAGGCGTTTTTTTCGTCTTTTAGATAAGATGCAAATTCCTCGATGTGTTTGGTCATATGAAATCCTCTGATCTGTTTGCTCTGGTTTTCTACAATTTGTATTTGTACCTATAGGCCAAGAGGGCGGAAATGGTCTTGTTGTCCATGATTACCCCTTGGAAACACATCTCCAGCAGGGCGTCCAGGCTGTGGTGCTCCACGGTTACGAATTCGTCCTCATCCAAAGACTGCTCCGTCTTGACCAGGTCCCTGGCTACGTAGATATGGATGATTTCGTCGCAAATGCCGATGCTCGAATAGAATTTGTACAGGAAATCCATCTTCTTCGCCTGGTGGCCGGTCTCTTCCTCCAGTTCCCTGCAGGCGCATTCCAGCGGGTCCTCGCCAGGATGGTCCAGGCATCCTGCGGGAATCTCCAGGGTCCAGCCGTCGGTCGCGTTCCGGTATTGCCGGACCATGATGATCTTTCCGTCCGCATCCACCGGAATCACCGCCGCAGCCCCGGGATGCTGGATCAGTTCCCACTCCGCCCGCTTTCCGTTGGGGAATTGGATGGTTTCGGTCACCAGGTGGACACGGCTTCCCCTGTATATTTCTGTCTGCCCTAATTTCTTGATTGTTCCTTCCATGGAACCTCCTTTTCGCTTCCCTAATCTTGGGACTGGAAGCTCTTGGCTTTTTTCCAGCACGCTTCCATCGCTTCGATGATGGCGCTTCTGAATCCCTTTGCCTCCAGAACCTTCACCGCTTCAATGGTGGTTCCCCCGGGAGAGCAGACGTCGTCCTTCAACGCTCCGGGATGCCTGCCTGTCTCGAGCACCATCCGCGCGGCTCCAACCACCGACTGGGCAGCCAGCATGTAGGCGTCCTTCCTGGGCATGCCCGTGAGCACGCCCGCATCCGCCATGGCTTCAATCAGCATGTAAACGTAAGCGGGGGAGCTTCCAGAAAGGGGCACCACCATGTCCATCTGGCTCTCCGGCACGGTCAACGTCTTGCCGAAGGAGTCGAAAAGCCTTCTTACGGTATCCCTCTCCTCTTCCTGGTAGGGGTCTTCGGAAAAACTGATGGCGCTCATTCCCTCCCCCAGGAGGGCAGGCGTGTTGGGCATGGCCCTGACCACACGGACATCGCCGCCCAGGAGCGCCTTGACCTTGCTGATGGAGATGCCAGGAGCAATGGAGATGAAAACCTGGCCCTTCCTGGGCCGGATGCCCTCCAACGCTTCCCCGTAGTATTGGGGCTTGATGGCCAGGACGACATAGCTGGCCTGGTCGACGCATTCCTGGTTCGAAAGGACGAAAGGCAACCCCAACTGGTCCTGGAGCTCCTCCATCCGGTTACGGCTGATGTCCGTGAACAGGATCCCATCCCCGAAAACCTTCTTCGCACCTTGCATCATGGCGGCTCCCATGTTCCCTGCTCCGATAAAACCAATGGTTTTCATAGCGCACCCCTTATACGTTCAGCTCGGCTTTTTTCCCCAGGGAATCCTTGTGCGACTCCAGGATGGGCCGGATGACACCTTCCACGAAATCCACCACCTGTTGTCCTGCCATGCCCGTGAAGTTCTCCGGACGCAGGATGGCCTGGATTTCCTCCTCGGACATCTTGAAGTTCCCGTCTCCCAGGATCCTTTCGATCAGATCGTTGGGTTTGCCTTCCATCTTCACCTGTTTGGCCGCCTCCATGGAATGGACCCGGATGCTCTCGTGCAGTTCCTGCCGGTCACCTCCGCGCTTGACGCCTTCCATCAGGATCATCTCCGTCGCCATGAAGGGCAGCTCGCTCATGATCCGCTGGTGGATGACCTTCTCGTACACCACAAGTCCGTCCATGACGTTCATGTAGATTTCCAGGATGGCGTCCATGGCAAGGAACGCCTCCGGAACGGAAAGACGCTTGTTGGCGCTGTCGTCCAAAGTTCTCTCGAACCACTGGGTGGAAGCGGTGATGGCCGGATTCAAGGCATTGACGATCACGTGCCTTGCCAGCGAAGAGATCCTTTCCGTACGCATGGGATTCCGCTTGTAAGCCATGGCGGAAGAACCGATCTGGCTTTTCTCGAAGGGTTCTTCAATCTCCTTCAGGTTCTGCAGGAGGCGGATGTCGTTGCTGAACTTGTAGGCGGACTGGGCCAGGCCGCTGAGGATGTTCAGGAACTGGGAATCCAGTTTCCGGGGGTAGGTCTGCCCTGTGACAGGGAAGGTGTCCTCATATCCCATCTTCCTCGCCACCATCCTGTCCAGCGCCTTGACCTTTTCCTGGTCCCCATTGAACAGGCTCAGGAAGCTGGCCTGGGTGCCGGTGGTGCCCTTCGCGCCCCGGAGCCTGCGCTTGGATTGTTGGAATACGATGTCCTGGTAGTCCATCCAAAGGTCTTCCAGCCACAAGGTGGCGCGCTTTCCGACCGTCGTCAGCTGCGCCGGTTGGAAATGGGTGAAACCAAGGGTGGGCACATCCTTCGTCTCCATGGCGAATGCGGCCAGTTTGTCCATGACATTCACCAGCTTCACCTTCAACAGTTCAAGGGCCTCGTCCATCAGGATGATGTCCGTATTGTCCCCCACATAGCAGCTGGTGGCTCCCAGGTGGATGATCGGCTTGGCCAGGGGAGCCTGCTCACCATAGGCGAACACATGGGCCATCACGTCATGGCGCACTTCCTTCTCCCTTTTTCTGGCGACGTCATAATTGATGTCCTCCGCAGCCGCCTTCATTTGGGCGATCTGTTCCTTCGTGATGGCGATTCCCAGCTCCTGTTCCGCCTCCGCCAAAGCAATCCACAGCTTGCGCCAGGTCTTGAATTTCTTGTCCGGGGAAAAGATATACAGCATTTCCTTGCTGGCGTATCTGGATCCCAAAGGTGTCTCATAGGTATCGTACATATCCGCATTCCTTTCAAAATCTATGTTTTGTGAACATTGAACCGTGTTGGACCATTAGGTTATTATAGCATAAAGGCTCCCGCCAGACAACAAGAAGCGCGTGCCCGGCACGCGCTTCCATCAAAACGGCTCTGCTATTCGATTTCCTTCAGAAAAGCCTCCAGCCTGTCCAGGCCTTTCCGGATGTTCTCCATGGAAATGGCGTAGGACAGCCGGATGTGGGTCTCGTAGGCGAAGTCCTCACAGGGCACGACGGCAACCTGTACCTGCTCCAGCAGCAGTCTGGCCAGGTCCGCCGCCGAACGGATGGTTTCCCCCCTGCAGCTCTTTCCGAACAGGGCGGAAACATCCACGAACACGTAAAACGCCCCCTTGGGTTCCAGCAGCTCCAGATAGGGCATTGCCTTGATCCGGTTGTACATGTAGATCCTGCGCTCGTTGAAGGCCTCCTTCATGACCTTCAGCGGCTCCTGGGGACCGGTGAGGGCTGCGATCGCCGCCCTTTGGGCTATGGAGTTGGGATTGGAGGTGGCATGGCTTTGGATGTTGCCCATCAGTTTGGCCACCTCCCTGCTGGAAGCGGTGTAACCGATCCGCCATCCTGTCATGGAATAGCTCTTGGAAACCCCGTTGACCACGATGGTGCGCTCGTAGATGTCCTGCCCCAGGGAGGCGATGCTCACATGCTCCTCATCCCCATAAATCAGCTTCTCGTAGATTTCGTCGGAAACCACGAACAGGTTGTGCCTGACTGCGAACTCCGCAATTTCCTGCAGTTCTTCCCTGTGGTACAGCATGCCGGACGGATTGCTGGGGCTGTTGATGATGATTGCCTTTGTCCGGGGGGTGACCGCCGCCTCCAGCTGCTCCAGCACCACCTTCAGGTTGTTTTCCTTGTGGGGCTTGACGATGACCGGAATTCCGTCCGCCATCTTGACCATCTCGGAATAGCTGATCCAGTAGGGAGCCGGAATGATCACTTCCTCCCCCGGGTTCAGGATTGCCTGGAACACGTTCATCAGGGAATGCTTGGCGCCATTGCTGATCACAATCTGGTCCGATTCATAGTGCAGCCCGTTGTCCTCTTCAAGCTTCCTGCAGATGGCCTCCTTCAGCTGCAAGACTCCAGACGCCGGTGTGTATTTGGTGAACCCTTCCTCTATGGCCTTGATGGCTGCTTCCTTGATATGGTCCGGGGTGTCGAAATCCGGTTCGCCTGCTCCAAATCCAACTACATCAATGCCATCCACCTGCATCTGCTTGGCTTTCGCATCGATGGCCAGGGTCGACGAGGGTCTGATCTGGCTTCCTTTGTTTGATAACATCCAATTGCACCACCTTTTCATTAATGGATACATTATACTATGCCAGATGCCATTATGCAAGTTTTTATTTTCAAAGATTCATTTTTTTGCAAATTCTCTGGTGCGCAAGAAGGTGCTCTTTCCCCGTGCACAAAAACAAGAGGCTGCGGCAGCCTGTCTTCCGACAGGACTGGCCGCAGCCTCTTCCCATTCCTATTTTGCAAATTCCACAGCTCTGGTTTCCCGGATCACATTGACTTTGATCTGTCCCGGATAATCCAGGTCGCCCTCGATTTTCTTTGCGATGTCCCTGGCCAACAGGACCATTTCGTCGTCCGTCGTCTGGTCTGGAATGACCATGACCCGGACTTCCCGTCCTGCTTGAATGGCAAAAGATTTTTCCACACCCTTGAAGTTGTCCGCAATCTCTTCCAGACGGGTCAACCGTTTGATGTAGGATTCCAGCGTTTCCCTTCTTGCTCCCGGTCTTGCGGCGGATATGGTATCCGCAGCCTGTACGATGACGGCGATCAGGGATTCCGGCTCCACGTCCCCATGGTGGGCCTCTACGGCATTCACGATGACTGCGGATTCCTTGTATTTCCTGCAAAGCTCCGCGCCGATGGTCACATGGGAACCTTCCACCTCATGGTCCACAGCCTTGCCGATGTCATGGAGAAGCCCCGCCCTCTTGGCGACGCGCACATCCAATCCGATTTCTCCAGCGATGATGCCGCTCAGCTGTGCCACCTCAATGGAGTGTTTCAGCACATTCTGTCCGTAGCTGGTCCTGAATTTCATCTTGCCCAGCAAACGGACCAGTTCGGGATGCACTCCATGGACGCCTGTGTCGAAGGTCGCGTTCTCCCCTTCTTCACGGATCATGACTTCCACTTCCCGCTTGGCCTTTTCGACCATTTCTTCGATTCTTGCCGGATGGATCCTTCCATCCACAATCAATTTTTCCAGCGCAATCCTTGCGACCTCTCTGCGTACGGGATCGAATCCCGAGAGGATGACCGCTTCAGGCGTGTCGTCGATGATCAGGTCGATTCCCGTAAGCGTCTCCAGCGTACGGATGTTTCTTCCTTCACGACCGATGATCCGCCCTTTCATTTCATCATTGGGCAGGTTGACGACAGAGACCGTGGTTTCGGCCACATGGTCGGCCGCGCATTTTTGAATCGAATTCGCCAACAGTTCCTTGGCTTTCTTGCCCACATCCTCTTTGGCTCTGGCTTCGTATTCCTTGATCAGAACCGCCGTCTCGTGTTTCACTTCCTCTTCGACCGATTTGAGTAAAAATTCTTTTGCCTGTTCGGAGGTGAGACCGGAAATCTTTTCAAGTTCCAACAGATGCTGTCCTTTGAGCCCCTCCACTTCTTCCTGCACCTCTTTCAGCTGCAGTTCCTTCTCGTGGATTTGAATTTCCTTCTTCTCAAAGTTCTCAAGCTTCTTGTCCAGGGTTTCTTCCTTTTGGAGCACCCGCTTCTCAAGACGTTGCAACTCGTTTCTACGCTCTTTTACTTCCTTCTCCAAATCATTCTTGATTTTGTAGGTTTCTTCCTTTATTTCCAGGCGTGCTTCCCTTTTGATGTTTTCCGCTTCCTTGATGCCATCGTCCACGATTTTCATGGCTTTGGCTTCCGCGGATCCATACTGGGCTTCGGCGACCTTTTTCCTATAGGCGACGCCTGCGTAGAACGCCAGCAATCCAAGCAAAAAAGCTTCCACTAGAACAATAATGACGACAGAAACAATTCCTAATTGCATTGTACACCTCCTCTATATGTAATTTTCATTGTACAGGTGTTGCCGTATACAACAGTTAAATTCTATATCTTTTTGGGTACAATGTCAAGTTTAATGTGCTCTTTTTACCTGTCCTCCGGGTCTTCCTCCTGCTCCCGCCGGTCCAGGCACTCCTCCTGCAGACGCTCCCACACCCAGCCGATGGTCTCATGGGAATATCCCTTGTACTGGAGATGGGACCAGAGTTTCCGCTTCCAGGCCATCTCCTCCAAGCGCTCCCACTTTCCGGAAACCTTTTTCCTGGCGGCGTCTAGAGCGCTTGCCCTGTCGTCCAACAGTCCTTCCCCTTCCGCCTGGACCAAGGCCTGCTCCACCTGCCGGCTTTCCAGTCCCTGGGAGCGCAATCCGAAAGCCAATGCGTTCTTGCTTTTCCTGCCACCCTGTTGCCGGATCCGGTCCTCCAGGTAACGGACGTCGTCCACGAACCCCTTTTCCTTGAAGTATTCCAGAATGGCCTCCGCATCCTCCTCCGCATAGCCCCCTCGGACAAGCTTCCTCCTGAGTTCATGGCTTGTATGGTCCCTTTTGCCCAGGAGGTGGTAGGTCCTGCGCTTCCCCCTTGCTAGAACTTGGGCGTGGAGGGTTGCAAAAATTTCAGGCTCCAGGATTTCCCCCTCCCGGAGCCCGTGTTTTTCCACCTCTCCCCCATAGAGGAAGAAGGCGTACTTTCCGTCCAAAAAGACCTCTGTCTTTTTCCCGTTCTTTAACAGCTTAGAGATCCGCATCCTGCAGTTCTCCCTTGTCAGCCGCCGCTTTGCCTCCCTTGCCGGTCATCGCCTCCACGGCCGCAACCGATTCCTCCAATGCTGGGGCCGATGCCGTAGCCGCCAGTCCGAACTTCTCGCGGACCTTGTTTTCGATTTCCGCGGCAACAGCCGGGTTTTCCACCAGATACTGCTTGGAGTTTTCCCTTCCCTGGCCCATCCGGATGTCCCCATAGGAATACCATGCGCCGCTCTTCAGGACGATGCCGTTCTCCGCCGCCAGGTCCAGCACATCCCCTTCCTTGGAGATCCCCTGGCCGAACATGATGTCGAACTCCGCCTGCTTGAACGGAGGGGCGATCTTGTTTTTCACGACCTTGACCCTGGTCCGGTTACCGATCATGTCCGTGCTCTGCTTCAAAGTCTCGATCTTGCGCACATCCAGGCGGATGGAGGCGTAGAACTTAAGCGCCCTCCCCCCGGTGGTCGTCTCCGGACTTCCGAACATGACGCCCACCTTCTCCCGCAGCTGGTTGATGAACACCACGATGCTGTTGGACTTGCTGATGACCCCCGCCAGCTTCCTGAGGGCCTGGGACATCAGCCTGGCTTGGAGGCCGACATGGGAATCGCCCATGTCCCCTTCGATTTCCGCTCTAGGGACCAGGGCGGCCACGGAATCCACGATGATGATGTCGATGGCACCGGACCGGACCATGGTTTCGGTGATCTCCAGGGCCTGCTCCCCGTTGTCCGGCTGGGAAATGTAGAGGTTGTCGATGTCCACGCCGATCTTCTTAGCATACAGGGGGTCCAAGGCATGCTCCGCATCCACGAACCCGGCGATGCCACCCCTCTTCTGGACTTCCGCCACCATGTGGAGGGCCACGGTGGTCTTTCCGCTGGACTCGGGTCCGTAGATTTCAACGATACGTCCCTTTGGAATCCCTCCGGCTCCCAGGGCGATGTCCAGACTGAGGGATCCGGTGGGAATCGTCTCGATGTTCATCTTGTCCCCCCGCTCCCCCAACTTCATGATGGAACCTTTGCCGTAACTTCTTTCTATTTGCGAGACCGCAGCCTCCAACGCCTTCTTCTTGTCGTCTTTCAATGCTTGCCACGCCTGGGGCCCGGGGCCTGCCAGGTTTCCCCTTTCCATGTTTTTCGAATCGAACTTCTGTTCGGTTCAATTATAACCCATCCCCCGGGAGACGTCAACCGGTTTTCCCAAAATGGCGAAACGTCCGTCGACACCCCGGGTTGCGGTAACTCAGGACATCTCCCGCAGTGTCCGGTAGAGGGTGACAAGGGCTGTCTTGGCCGCGGACTCCCGCACTTTTCTCCTGTTGCCGGAGAAGAGATGCCGCACGGACCAGGTCCTCCCGCCGCAACTGCAGCCTATGTGGACAAGGCCCACAGGCTTCTCCGGGGTTCCGCCTCCCGGTCCGGCGATGCCGGTGATGGAGACGCCCACGTCCGTTTTCAAGGTCCTGCGGACCCCTTCCGCCATGGCTTCCGCAGTTTCTCCGCTGACGGCCCCGTGGTTCAGCAGCGTTTCCGCCGGGACCCCCAGGAGCTCTTCCTTCACCTTGTTGCCGTAGGCCACAACGCCGCCGGCGAAGACTTCGGAAGCTCCGTCCGTATTCACCAGGGTGGAAGCCAGAAGACCTCCGGTGCAGGATTCCGCAAAGGAAACGCTCCATCCCTTTTCCCCGAGCATGCGCACCACCACATCCTCCAGCTCCTCCGGACGGTTGGTGAAGACATACGCCCCCACATGCGGCTCCAGCTCCACCTCCAGGGCGTCCAGGAGGCGTTCCGCCTCCTCCGGGGTGGCCCCGCTGGCCGTCATGCGGAAATGCACCTCCCCCATCTTCGCATAAGGGGCCAATGTGGGATTCCTCTGGGATTCCATCAGGGGACGCACCAGATGCTCCGCCGCGCTTTCCCCGATGCCCACCAGCTTCAGCGTCCTGGAGAGGATCACTCCCCGGGCCCGCTCCCGGAGCACCGGAACCACGCCGCTCTCGAACATGGGGACCAGCTCGTTGGGCGGACCCGGCAGCAGGAAGAAAAGGACGCCCCCGTCCTCCAGGAAAACCCCTGGCGCCGTGCCGTTTTCGTTCTCCAGGGCCCAGGCGCCTTCCGGAAGCAGGGCCTGCTTCCAATTGTTCTGTGTCGGCACGATTTCCCTTTTCCTGAAGAACGCCTCAATCCTTTCCTTGCTGGAGGCATGCAGATGCAATTCCCTTCCCAAAGCCTTGGCCAGCACCTCTTTCGTTATGTCGTCCACCGTGGGCCCCAATCCCCCGGACAGCAGCACCAACCCGCTTCTTTCCCGGGCGGTGCGGATCGTCTGGAGCAGCCGCTCCTCATTGTCTCCGACCACGGTCTGGTAATAGCAGGATATTCCCAGGTCCGCCAGTCTCCGGCTCAGATACTGGGCATTGGTGTTCAGGATGTCTCCCAGCAGGAGCTCCGTCCCCACAAAAATCATTTCCCCTCCACGCTTTTCCAACAATTCGTCTGTCATGCCATTCCCCTCCTTGTATAGGAAAAGCCGCAGGAGTTTGTTCCTGCAGCTTCCCGCCACGCTCATGCATGGAATATTTTGATGTTCTTCCAAATGTATTCAACCAGCGACCACAGGGTCATCACCGTCGCAAACGCCACCAAAAGGATGCCGATCCAGTAGAAGGCGCTTCCCTCCAATCCCAGCAGCAGGTACAGGATCATGACCATGGTGGAGGCCGTCTTGACCTTTCCGCTGTTGCTGGCGGCGATGACCTGCCCGTTCGTGGCTGCCACCAGCCGGAATCCGCTGATGACGAATTCGCGGCTGATGATGAGGATGACCACCCAGGCAGGCAGCATTCCGGCCTCCACAAAATAGACCAGGGCCGCGGCCACCAGCAGTTTGTCCGCCAAAGGGTCCATGAATTTTCCGAAGTCCGTAACCAGGTTCCTGGACCGGGCCAGGTATCCGTCCAGCCAATCCGTCAGGCTGGCCAGGGCGAACACCACGAATGCGGCGTAGTTGCCCCAGGGTTTTTCCACCACATAAAGCACCAGCAAGAAGAAGGGGATCATGAACACCCTTAAAATCGTCAGTTTATTCGCTATATTCATCTTCCACCAACTCTCCCATCAGGTCATACTCGTTGGCGGCGGTGATCCGCACCCGCACATGCTGTCCCGAAAGCAATTCAAAGGGGGCGGGGAAGAAGACCAGCCCATCCACCTGGGGGGCGTCCCTGTAGGAACGGCCAACGTACGCCTCGTTTTCCGGCATGTATCCTTCCACCGCCACTTCCAGGACCTGGCCCACCATCCCACCGTTGTTCTCCAGGGAAATCTCCTGCAGGAGTGCCAGAAGCTCCTCCTGCCGGCGGACCTTCTCCTCCTCGGGAACATGCCCTTCCATCCTGTCCGCGGGGGTGTCCTCCTCCCTGGAATAGGTGAATACGCCCACCCGGTCCAGCCGCATCCGCTCCACAAAGGCATACAGGTTCCCATAGGCCTCTTCCGTCTCGCCGGGAAAACCGACGATGAAGGTGGTCCGGATGCAGATGCCTGGAACCTCCCGGCGGAGGGTTTCCACCAGCCTCTCCAGCTCTTCCCGGCTGCTTTTGCGTCCCATGGATTTCAGGATTCCGTTGTCCGCATGCTGCATGGGCATGTCCAGATAGGGAAGCACCTTGGGTTCCCTCTTCATCGCCTGGATGAGGCCTTCGGTCACGTCTTCCGGATATACGTACAGCAGCCGGATCCATTGGACCTCCTCCACAGCCGCCAGCTTCTCCAGGAGTTCCGGCAACTTCCTGGATCCGTAGAGGTCCAGTCCGTATTTTCCCACGTCCTGGGCCACCAGGATGATTTCGCTCTTCCCTTTTGCCGCCAGGAGCCGGGCCTCTTCCACAAGGCTCTCCATGTCACGGCTTCTGAAACGGCCCCGCAGCTTGGGGATGATGCAGTAGGTGCAGAAGTTGTCGCAACCTTCCGCAATCTTCAGGTACCCATGGCTTCCTGCGGTTTCTGTCACCCTGCGCACATGGGGGGCCGGGCTGTGGTCTATGCTCCGG
Organism: Anaerotalea alkaliphila; assembly: GCF_010179735.1. Lineage (GTDB taxonomy): Bacteria > Bacillota > Clostridia > Lachnospirales > Vallitaleaceae > Anaerotalea > Anaerotalea alkaliphila. Next base: position 160,583 of record NZ_JAAEEH010000001.1, on the reverse strand, counting down.
AAGGATTTGAATCGGTTCCCCGCCAAAATGCTTTCCACCGCCGGCAGGATCTCGTCGTAATTGGAGGCACCCAGGATCCCGTCCACTTCCGGCATCTCCACCAGCAGCTCTTCCTTGTATCTTTCCGAAAGGCAACCGGTGACGACCAGGCCCTTGCAGGTCCCTGCCTCCTTGTTGGCCGCCATCTCCAGGATGGTTTCGATGCTCTCCTGTTTGGCGTCATGGATGAAGCTGCAGGTGTTCACCACAATCACGTCTGCTTCCTGCTCCTCGTTGGTCACTCCATAGCCGGCATCCTGCAGCATGTCCAGCATGACTTCCGAGTCCACCAGGTTCTTGTCGCATCCCAAGGACACCAAATAGATTTTCCCCTTCACTTGGACGCCGCCTCCACGCAGTTTTTCATCAGCATTGCAATGGTCATGGGGCCCACGCCTCCCGGTACCGGTGTGATATGGCCGGCCACCTCCAGGCACTCGACGTAGTCCACGTCCCCGCAGAGTTTACCGTCGGCCAGCCGGTTGATGCCCACATCAATGACCACGGCTCCGGGTTTCACATGGGACCCTTTGATGAAGTTGGGGATTCCAACGGCTGCCACCAGCACATCCGCCTGCCTGCATTCTCCGGGAAGGTCCTCCGTCCTGGAATGGCAGATGGTGACAGTGGCGTGTTCCCTGAGCAACAGCATGGCCACCGGTTTCCCCACGATGTTGCTTCTGCCCACAATCACGCATTTCTTCCCCTTCAGCTGGATGCCCGTGCGTTTCAACAGCTCCAGGATGCCCGCAGGCGTGCAGCTGACGAAGCCCGGCCTTCCGATGCTGAGGTTCCCCACGTTCATGGGATGGAAACCGTCCACATCCTTTTCAGGCCGGATGGCCATCAGGACCTTGTCCTCGTCGATCTGCACCGGAAGGGGCAGCTGGACCAGGATCCCGTGGACGTCCTGGCGGCTGTTCAGTTCCTCCACCAGTTCCAGCAGGGAGGCCTCCGTGGTGTCCGCCGGAAGTTCATAGGACAGGGACCGGATGCCCACATGGGCGCAGGCCGCCTTCTTGTTCTTCACGTATACTGCGGAAGCCGGATCCCCTCCCACCAGCACCACCGCCAGGGTGGGGACCGTCCCATTGGCCTTCAACCGCTCCACTTCCACCCGCAGCTCCTCTTTGATGTCCCGGGCTATTGCTTTTCCGTCTATGATTTTCGCCTGCATGAATTCTCCTTTGCTAAAACAATCCTGTTATTCTTCCATCTTCGTCAATGTCGATCTGTTCGGCTGCGGGCAACTTGGGAAGCCCGGGCATGGTCATGACGTCCCCCGTGATGCACACGATGAATTCAGCCCCTGCGGAGATGTTCACCTCCCGTACGGTGACGTCGAATCCTTTCGGCCTTCCCAGCAATTTCGGGTTGTCCGAAAAGGAATACTGGGTCTTGGCGATGCAAACCGGGAGTCCTCCCAGCCCCATGGCCTCGATCCTGCGGATGCTCTTCTCGGCATGCGGGGTGTAGAGGACCTTTGCCGCGCCGTAGATATCCGTGGCGATTTTCTCCACCTTCGCCTTCACCGGATCCTTTTCGTCATACAGGACCTGGAACCCGCTTTCCTTGACCTCCAATGTCTCCAGGAGCTTGTGGGCCAGTTCCACACCGCCTTCCCCACCTTTCTCCCACACCTGGGATATGGCGAACTCCGCATCCATGGCGAGGCAGCGTTCCTTGATGAAGGCCACCTCGTCTTTGTGGTCCGTGACGAAATGGTTCAACGCCACCACCACCGGCACCTTGAAGTGCTGCAGGTTTTCGATGTGCTTCTCCAGGTTGGCGAATCCTTTTTTCACCGCCTCCAGTGCAGGGGCGCCCAAATCCGCCTTCGCCACGCCTCCGTTGTATTTCAATGCGCGCACGGTGGCCACCAGCACCACCGCATCCGGCTTCAGCTTTCCTTTCCGGCACTTGATGTCGAAGAATTTTTCCGCACCCAGGTCGGCGCCAAAACCCGCCTCCGTAATCACGTAATCCGCCAGCTTCAGGGCGTGGCGTGTGGCAAGGATGCTGTTGCAGCCGTGGGCGATGTTGGCGAAAGGCCCTCCATGCATGATGCAGGGGGTGTTCTCCAGCGTCTGGACCAGGTTCGGCTTCACCGCATCCTTCAAAAGGGCCGCCATAGCTCCGGATGCCTTCAGCTCCCTTGCGGTCACCGGCTCCCCTCCATAGGTGTAGGCCACGATGATCTGCCCCAACCGTTTCTTCAGGTCCTGGAGGTCCTGGGCCAGGCACAGGATGGCCATGACCTCCGAAGCCACGGAAATCATGTATCCGTCTTCCCTTGGGACCCCTTGGGCATGGCCCCCCAGTCCCACCACCACATGGCGCAGGGCCCTGTCGTTCAGGTCGACGACCCGCTTGAACACGACCTGGCGGGGATCGATCTGGAGGCTGTTCCCCTGGTGGATATGGTTGTCCAGAAGGGATGCCAACAGGTTGTGGGCGGTGGTGACCGCATGGATGTCACCGGTGAAATGGAGGTTGATGTCTTCCATGGGAACCACCTGCGCATGGCCGCCTCCCGCGGCTCCTCCCTTGACCCCCATGCAGGGGCCCAGGGAAGGTTCCCGTAGGGCGATGACGGCCTTTTTGCCCAGGAATCCCATGGCCTGGCCCAAACCTACCGTGGTCGTTGTCTTGCCCTCTCCCGCCGGAGTCGGATTGATCGCCGTCACCAGCACCAGCTTGCCGTCCTTCCTGTCCTTCACCTTTTCCCACAAGGTATCCGAAAGTTTGGCCTTGTATTTTCCGTACAGCTCCAGGTCCTCCTCGTGGATCCCCAGCGCGTTCGCCACTTCCCTGATGGGGCGCATTTTTGCTGCCATTGCTATTTCAATGTCGCTCTTCATGGTCTGACCTCCTGATTTTCCGATGATGGTTGTTCCTGGGGAGGGCGGTCGGTCGTCTCCGTTTCCCCCTCCCGGTCGGCTCCCTCTTGCAGGGAGCGCTTCTTTTCCAGATAGGACGCCCTGTCCAGCAACAGCCTTCTGGGTTTGCTGCCTTCATCCGGGCCGATGAAACCCGCATCGTGCAGCTGGTCCACAATCCGCGCGGCGCGGTTGTAGCCCACCCTGAATTTCCGTTGGATCATGGATGCGGAAGCCTTCTCCTGCTCCATGCACAGCTCCAGTGCCTCGTCGAACAGGGTGTCCTGGTCCGACGGCTGCTCCGATGCCTCTTCAGCGCCGCGGTTCAAATGCTGGATCAGCTTCTCGTTGTATGCCGATTGCTGGGATTCCTTGTAGTAATCCACGATGGCCGAAACTTCCTGGTCCGATACGAACGCCCCCTGGACCCGAACCGGTTTCGGGTATCCCGAAGGATAGAAGAGCATGTCCCCTTTACCCAGGAGCTTTTCCGCACCGTTCATGTCCAGGATGGTCCGGCTGTCCACGCCGGAGGATACGGAAAACGCGATCCGGGAAGGCACGTTCGCCTTGATCAGACCAGTGATCACATCCACGGAAGGCCTTTGGGTAGCAATGATCAGGTGGATTCCGGCGGCCCTGGCCTTTTGCGCCAGACGGATGATGGCCTCCTCCACTTCGTTGGAGGCTACCATCATCAGGTCCGCAAGCTCATCCACGATGACCACGATCTGGGGCAGCGGTTTCGTTTCCCCTTCCGCAGCCAGCGCGCCGTTGTATCCCTGGAGGTCCCGGACGTTCTTCTCCGCAAAAAGCTGGTAGCGTTCGTCCATTTCCTGGACTGCCCAGCGCAGCGCCCCCGCCGCCTTCTTGGGATCCGTGACCACCGGGATCAGCAGGTGGGGAATCCCATTGTAAACGCTCAGTTCCACAACTTTGGGGTCGATCATGAGGAACTTGACTTCCTTCGGGTCCGACTTGTACAGGATGCTGGCGATGAGGGTGTTGATGCAGACGCTTTTTCCGGAACCGGTGGCGCCCGCCACCAGCAGGTGGGGCATCTTGCCGATGTCCGCCACCATGGTCTTGCCGCTGATGTCCTTGCCTACGGCGAAGGCCAGCTTGCCCGGAAAGCGGCGGAACTCCTCGGTGTCCAGGACTTCCCGGAGGAAAACGGAATGGACTTCCTTGTTCGGCACTTCGATGCCGATGGCGGATTTCCCCGGGATGGGCGCCTCGATCCGGATGCCCGCAGCCGCCAGGTTCAAAGCCAGGTCGTCGGACAGGTTCACGATTTTGCTCACTTTCACGCCTATGTCCGGCTGCAGCTCATAGCGGGTGACCGCAGGGCCGCTGCTCACATCCACCACCTTGGCCCGGACCCCGAAACTTTCCAGGGTCCGTTCCAGGATGTTCCTGTTCTGTTCGATCCCCTTCTTGTCCGCCCCCCGGCCTCCAAAGGGGTTTTCCTTCAGCAGGGACAGGGGAGGGGGGGAGAAATCCCGTTCCTCCATGGAACGCTCCATGGCCGCCTCCAGGTCCTTCTCCACCAGGATTTCCTGTCGGGAGGCGCCCTTTGCCGCAGCCTTCTCCTGCACGACCACATCGGGAACCGCCTCTTGGACGGGAGCGGGTGGAACGTCCGCAGGCGGGGAAACGGACGGAGGCAGGGCGTCCGGAACGGGTTCCGCCGCCGCCCGCATTTCCTCCAAGGCCGTGGCGGCTCGCTCCGCCTTTGCTTTTTCCCTCTGCGCCCTCCACAGGTCGAACCATGTCCACAGCGCATCCTTCACCTTTTCCAGGAGGCGCAGGAAGGATTTTTCCGTCAGCACGACCACGTTCAGGGCGGCCAGGAAAAAGAGGACGATGTAGCTGCCCAGCTTGCCCAGCAGGAGCACGAACACATCTCCCAGCAACCCTCCCACGAACCCCCCCGCCACATGGAAGCGGGAAGATGTCTTGTAGTAGTGGACCAATACGGCGAAAAAGGCCTGGCTCTCTCCGAACCTGCCGCTGATTTGGGGTGTTTTGATCAGCCAGACATGGGCTGCGGTGGAAGCCAGGACCACAAGGAAGAAGCCCAAGATGATTTTCACGTTCAACTCCACATTTCCCTTGTTGAAAATCTTGAAAAAAGCTCCGATGAACAGCAGCAGGGGCAATCCGTAGGCTCCTGCCCCCAGCAGGCCGAAGGCCAGGGAACGGAGACCGCTTCCGATGAATCCTCCCGCATTCCCGTAGATGCTGACGATCAGAATCAGCGAAGACGCAAAAAAGAACATGACGACGGCTTCGTAAAGCAACATGTTCTCTTTCAAGGGCTTTTTCGAGGATGCCGTCCGTCGTCTGCGTGTGTTGCTTCGATTGCTTTTTTTGTCGGCACTTCTGCGCGGCATGGGCACGCCTCCTTTCCATTGACTTCATTAAATATACCATAGGACAAATGAGATTACAATAATATTTCCGGAACCCCTCCCTTCCCATGGAAGCAGTTGAATCAAGACCCCAAACATGCTAAAATGGGAGCATACCATAAGATTCAGGACTAGAATGGGGGTATCCACATGTATGTGAAGAACAAGATGATAACGGACGTGATTACCGTTTTTCCCGAGGCATCCATTTCCCTGGCTTTCCAGACCATGCACGAAAAGGGGGTCAAGCAGCTTCCGGTGGTCAAGAACGGCAAGCTGGTGGGGCTGGTGACGGAGACCTTGCTGGCGGAGTTCTCCCCCTCCAAGGCCACTTCCCTCAGCATCTACGAGTTGAACTACATCCTTGCCAAGACAAAGGTGGCGTCCATCATGGCCACCGATGTTCCTGTCTGCCACCCGGACATGCTCATTGAAACCGTGGTCTCCATCATGCGGGAACAGGACGTGAACATGCTTCCTGTGGTGAATGAGAACAACACCCTGGTAGGGGTCATTTCCAGGAACGACATGCTGGACGCCTTCCTGGAGATCATCGGCGCCAAGGACACCGGGGCCCGGATCGCCATCGAAGCCCCCAACCGAACGGGAACCCTAGCCGACATCGCCACCATCATCACGGAGTATGGGGCCAACATCACCCATATCACCATCTTCACTTCCCCCGACGGAACGGAAAGCGAGCTGATCCTCCGTATGAACACGGGGCAGGTGGACGGGATCATCCAGGCCCTGGAGAAGAAAGGGTACCGGGTCTTGCGCGTGGACCAGAGCGCGGGTGCCTGACACACCAAGAGAAAAGGCTGCAGACGAAGATACGACTTCGCTTGCAGCCTTTTCTCTTTTCCATCCCCTTGGAATCATCCCAAATAGGCGTGCTTGACACGTTCATCGTCCAGCAAGGTCTTGGCGTCCCCTTCCATGAGGACCTTTCCCGTCTCCAGCACATAAGCCCTGTGGGCGATGGCCAGGGCCTTGTGGGCATTCTGCTCCACCAGGAGCACCGTGGTTCCCATCTCGTTGATTTCTTGGATAATCTTGAATATTTCGTCCACCAGGATCGGCGCCAGACCCATGGAAGGCTCGTCCATCAGGAGGAGTTTGGGCTTGGACATCAGCGCCCGGGCGATGGCCAGCATCTGCTGCTCCCCGCCACTCATGGTTCCGGCCAGCTGCTTGCTCCTCTCCCGAAGGCGTGGAAATTTCCCGTACATCCGCTCCAGGTCCGCCTCCACAGCCGCCTTGTCCTTCCGCAGATAGGCGCCCATCATCAGGTTCTCGTGGACGCTCATCCTAGCGAACACACGCCGTCCCTCCGGCACCTGCGCCAGACCCAGGCCTACGATCTTTTCCGCAGGCGTCTTCATCAGGTCATGGCCGTCCAGGCGGATGGACCCCGCTTTGGGGGACAACAGCCCGGAAACCGCATGCAGCGTGGTGGTCTTCCCCGCTCCGTTCGCTCCGATCAAGGTCACGATTTCTTTCTCCCTGACCTCAAAGCTGATGTCCTTGAGGGCATGGATCGCTCCGTAATACACGTGCAAACCTTCTACTTTTAACATACGCCCTCCTTAACTGCCCAAATAGGCCTCGATGACTTTTTTGTTTGTCTTGATTTCCTCCGGTTTGCCCTTGGCGATGATCATCCCGTAATCGATGACCACCAGCCGCTCGCAAATCCCCATGACCAGGCTCATGTCATGCTCGATCAGAAGGATGGCCACCTTGAACTTGTCGCGGATGAAATGGATGGTGTTCATCAGTTCCCTGGTTTCCTGGGGGTTCATGCCCGCCGCAGGTTCGTCCAGGAAAAGCATCTGGGGGCTTGTGGCCAAGGCCCGGCAGATTTCCAGCTTCCGCTGCTTTCCGTAGGGCATGTTGGCCGCAATGGTGTCCGCGTCCTCCTCCATATTGAAGAGGCCGAGAAGCTCCCGGGCCTTCCTGTCGATTTCCGCCTCTTCCCTCCAGAAGGCGGGAAGCCGGAGAACCGCTTCCACCGTGCTGTACCGCATGTCCTTGTGGAAGGCGGTCTTGATGTTGTCCAGCACCGTCAGGTTCTTGAAAAGACGGATGTTCTGGAAGGTCCTGGCCACACCCTCGTTCACGATCTGGTAGGGTTTTTTGCCGTTGGCCAGCCTTCCGGAGATCCGGATCTCCCCTTCCGTGGGCTTGTAGACACCGGTCAACATGTTGAAAATCGTCGTTTTGCCGGCGCCGTTGGGGCCGATGAGCCCCACCAGCTCCCCCGGTTCCAGTTGGATGCTGAAGTTCCCCACAGCCCGGAGGCCACCAAAGGTGATGCCGATTTCTTTTACGTCCAATAAAGGCATGCAGCCACCTCCTATCGTTTCGATTTGGGGAAGGATTTCCCGACCAGCGTTTTCACCCTGTCCAGCAAGCCGTTCAGGGAAAACTCCCTGGTTCCCAGCAGCCCGTCCGGCTTGAAGATCATCATGGTGATGAGCAGCAGGGCGTAGATCACCAGCCGGAAGTTCTCCACGGAATACAGGAATTCGTTGGCGAAGGAGAGCAACAGGGCCGCCAGGATGGTTCCTGTGATGCTTCCCATCCCTCCCAGGACCACGATGATGAAGAACTCCACGGAGAGCATGAACGTGAACTTGCGCGGATCCAGGATGCTCTGGTAGAACGCGAACAGGGATCCGCCCACCCCAGCCAGGAATGCGGAAACGGCGAAGCCATAGACCTTGTAGAAGGTGGTGGGGATTCCCACGGATTCCGCGGCGATCTCATCTTCCTTGATGGAGTGGATGGCCCTGCCGTGCCTGGATCGGACGAACAGGAACAGAAAGGTGATGGTCAGCACCACCGCCACATACAGGATGTTGAAGTTGACCAGCTTGGGGATCCTCCGCAGTCCGGCCGCACCTCCCGTGAACGGCAGGTTGAGCAGCGCGATCCGGATGATTTCCCCGAAGCCAAGGGTCACGATCCCAAGATAGTCCCCCCGCAGGCGAAGGGCGGGGATTCCGATGAGGATGCCGAAAAGCCCTGCGACCGCACCGCCGATGGCCATGCCTCCCACCAGTGTGGGAAGGTCGGGCATTTCCGTGTTCAGGGCGAACAGGGCCGCGGCATAGGCGCCGATGGCCATGAATCCCGCATGTCCCAGGACAAGCTGGCCCAAATAGCCGGTTGCAAGGTTCAGGCTGGCCGCCATGATGATGTTGATGCCAGTGAAGATCAGGATGCCGGTCATGTAATTGTTGACCACACCCATGCCCATGAGGAGAAGGATGAGCAGGAAGACCGCCACCACACCGGCAAGATTGACTGCATATTTTTGAATGACCTTCTTATGCAATGGCTCCACCTACACTTTCTCTTTGGTATTTTTCCCCAGGATGCCTGAAGGCTTGAAAACAAGCACCAGGATCAGGATGCTGAATACGATGGCGTCCGCCCAGGTCGTGGAAAGGTACCCCTTCGTGAAACTCTCCACCCCGCCGATGACGAACCCTCCCAACATGGCCCCGGGAATGACGCCGATGCCTCCCAGTACCGCGGCAACGAAGGCTTTCAGACCAGGCATCATCCCCATATAAGGTTCCACCTGGTAGTAGCTGATGCTGTAAAGGATTCCGCCCACGGCACCCAGGGCCGAACCGATGGCGAAGGTGATGGAAATGGTCCTGTCCACGTTGATGCCCATGAGCTTGGCCGCCTTGCTGTCTTCCGAAACCCCGCGCATGGCTTTGCCCGTCTTGGTGAAGCGGATGATCAGTTCCAGTCCCACCATGCAGGCGCCGGACAGCAGGATGGTGATGATGGTCAGCGGAGGGATCCGCAGGTCCCCCAGCAGAATGGGCTGGACATTGAAGACCGCAGGCATCTTCCTGGGGTTTGCTCCGAACAACAGCCGGAAGGTGTTCTGCAGGAACATGCTGACCCCCAAGGCTGTGATCAGGGCGGAAATCCGTGGAGCATTCCGCAGGGGCTTGTAGGCCACCTTGTCGATGGCCATCCCCAGAAGGGCGCTCAGGACCATGGCCGCCAGCAACGCCAACCCGAAGGGAAGGTTGAATGCGGTAAGGGCGAAGAACCCCACATAAGCCCCCACCATCAGAATGTCCCCGTGTGCGAAGTTGATCAGCTTGACGATCCCGTACACCATGGTGTAGCCTAAGGCAATCAGGGCATAGATGCTTCCCACATGCAGACCGTTGATCATTTGTTGAATGAATTGCGTCATATGACACCTCCCGATGGTATCTTTGCACCAAACTTGCTTGACCTCAAAACAAAATAACAAGGGGATGCCTTGCACAGCCCCTTGTTATCATTCAATGAAGCGATTATTCGGACAGTTTTGTTTCCAGGACCATGTCTCCGTCTTGAATCTTGATGATGGAAATGTCCTTGATCGGATTTCCCAGTTCGTCGAAAGTTATATGTCCCGTCACACCGTTCAAATCCGTGGTCCTGATGGCCTCAAGGACCGCTTCCTTGTCCGTGGATCCTGCGTTCCTGAATGCATCCATGAGGATCAGCGCCCCGTCATAGCCGAGGGCTGCCAGGGCATTGGGGGTCTCGTTGTAGGTGTCCGTGTAGTTCTTGATGAAATTCTGGACCACAGGATCCGTGTCTTTGGTGGAATAGTGGTTCGTGAAGAATCCGCCTTCCGCCACATCGATGTAGTCCACCTGCACGCCATCCCATCCGTCGCTTCCCAGGAACTGGGCATCCAGGCCGATTTCCTTGGCTTGGCTGAGGATGTTGCCTACTGCGTTGTAGTAGTCGCCGATGTAAACCACATCCGGATTCTTGGCCTTGATGTTGGTCAGGATCGCCTTGAAGTCCGTGTCGCTGTCGGTGTAGTTCTCTTCGGCGAGGACGGAACCGCCCTTCTCCTCAAAGGAAACCTTGAAGTTCTTGCCCAATCCTACGGAATAGTCGCTGCCCACGTTGACCATGACCACCGCGGTCTTGGCAGAGATGTTCTCCGACGCGAACTTGCCCATGATCTGTCCCTGGTAAGGGTCGATATAGCAGGCCCGGAACACGTAAGGATAGTCGGGCGTGATGTCTTCATTGGTTCCGGTCGGCGTAATCATGGGGATTCCCGCCTCGTCCGCCAGAGGGGCCACCGCAAGGGAGGTTCCGCTGATGACCGGGCCCAAGAGGGCGTCGATCTTGTCGTTCTCGATCAACCGGTTGAACAGGTTCACGCTCTTTGTGGCGTCGCCTTCGTTGTCATAGATGACCAGCTCCACCGTCATTCCGTTGATACCACCGGCATCGTTGGCTTCCTTCACCGCCAACTTGGCCGCATTTTCCACTGCCATCCCGTACTGGGCCAAATCGCCCGTCTTGGGGGTCAGAACACCGATCTTGATTGTTCCTCCTTGGCTTCCGCCTGTTTCGGATCCTGCAGATCCGCCCTCGGCCGGCTGCTCCGTCTTTCCGCATCCTGTCAGTACCAGTGATGCAGCCATGACGAGCGCCAACACCAGAGTCGTTGTTTTTTTCATGGTCGTTCACCCTCCGTCTCTTTTCCAGTTTTTTTTGAGTTTAACGCGTTGTCTAAACATAGTTGGAATTATACACTTTTTCATAATTAAAATCAAGCAAAAATCTCTTTCCCCTGCCAGGCCGGCCTTGTCCGGCGGTTCCCAGTTGTGTTATACTTGCACGGGAATGTTCCCGGACGACCATAAGGAGGATTGACATGGCACTGGATGGAATTGTGCTTTCATGCATACGTAAAGAATTGGAAGATTTGTTGGCCGGCGGAAAGATCGACCGGATCACCCAGCCGGAGAAGGATGAGGTGGTGCTCGCCATCCGGAAAGGAAGGGACCAGTACCGGCTGCTCCTCAGCGCCCAAGCCAGCATGCCGCGGCTGCACCTGACGGAGGAAACCAGGAAGAACCCCATCGACGCCCCCACCTTCTGCATGCTGTTGCGGAAGCATATCGGCAGCGGCAAGATCCTGGGTTTCCGCCAGCCGGGCCTGGAGCGGATTCTGGAGATGGAGATCGAGCACACGGACGAGCTGGGGGACTTGGGTGTGAAGACCCTTGTCATGGAAGTCATGGGGCGCCACAGCAACCTGATACTCAAGGACGGGGACGGAAGGGTCCTGGACAGCGCAAAGCGGATCAGCCACCTGGTCAGTTCCGTGAGGCAGGTCTATCCGGGCGTCCCCTACCAGTATCCTCCCAGCCACGGAAAAACGGACCCCACCCTGCCCCTGTCCGCGGGCGACTTCCGCAGCCGGCTGGAGGAGGCGGGCTCTCTGGGCAAAGGCCTTTTGGGAGCCTTCAACGGGTTCAGCCCTTCCCTGTCCACTTCCCTCTGCCTGGAAGCGGGTCTTTCTCCCCAGACCCCCCCTGCCGGACTGGAAGCGGACCAATGGCAGGAACTCCATGACCGGTTTTCAAAAGCCATGGAACTGGTCCGTTCCTCCAGCTTCCAGCCTGCAATCCATCTGGATGCCCAGGGGAATTACCTGGATTTCCACGTGCTGCCCCTCCAGGGGACCTGTTCCTCGGAGACCCAGCCCTTCGAAAGCCCTTCCAGGATGCTGGAAACCTTCTATGACATCCAGGGGAAACGCAGCCGCATCCTCCAGAAGTCCGCGGATTTGCGGAAACTGGTGCAGAACAATCTGGACCGTTGCGGAAAGAAGCTGGAGCTGCAGCAGCGGCAGCTGGAGGACACCAGGGATCTGGACAGGCACAAGATCCAGGGGGAACTGATCACAAGCAACGCCTACGCCATCCCTGCCGGAAGCGAATCCGTGGAAGTCTACGACTACTATCAGGACACCATGACCACCCTGCGTCTGGACCCCCGGCTGACCCCCATCGAGAACGCACAGAAGGCTTTCGCCAAATACAACAAGAAGAAGCGCACGGCCCTGGCCTTGGACACCCTCCTCCAGGAGACCAGGACGGAACTGGACCATCTGGAAAGCATCAAGTATGCCCTTGATTTTTCGGAAACGGAGGAAGACCTGCGGGAGATCCGGAACGAGCTTGTGGAATCCGGCTACCTGAAGAGGAGGCATTCCAAGCGGAAACAGCAGGGACCGAAGGCGCAGCCCCTGCACTTCCTTTCCAGCGACGGCTTCCATCTGTATGTGGGGAAAAACAACCTGCAGAACGAAGCCCTGTCCATGAAGTTCGCCAACGGCGGGGACTGGTGGTTCCATGCCAAGGGCCTCCCCGGTTCCCATGTCATCCTCAAGAGCAACGGGCAGGAAGTCCCCGACAGGGCATTTGAGGAAGCGGCGGCGCTGGCGGCCCATTACAGCAAGGCCGAGGCTTCCGCCAAAGTGGCTGTGGACTACACGCTGAAGAAGAACCTGAAAAAACCGGCAGGTTCCCCTCCCGGTTTCGTCATCTACCATACCAACTATTCCATGGTGATCGAGCCCTCCGTCTCCGCCCTCCGGCGCCTGCAGGACTAGGGCCGACGCCGCTTGGTACGCCCCTTCATTTCCCGTGCGTTTTCCAGCACGGCCGGGGTGATTTCGGGGCCGCTGAGCATCCGTCCGACTTCCAGGACCTCCTCCTCGGCATCCAGGAGGCGCATCCGGGTGGTTGTTTTCCCTTGGGACGACTCCTTTTCAATCACATAATGGGCATCCGCGAAAGCCGCGATCTGGGGAAGATGGGTGATGCAAAGAATCTGACGGGCCTTGGACAGGCCCTTCATTTTTTCGCCCACCTTTTGGGCCGTCATGCCGCTGATGCCGATGTCTATTTCATCGAAAACCAGCGTCTCGATCTCGTCGCAGACAGCCAGAATGGACTTCAAGGCCAGCATGATCCTGGAGACCTCTCCCCCGGAAGCCACCTTCACCAGCGGCTTCGGGTCTTCCCCCTGGTTCAGGGAGACCATGAACTCCACATCGTCCACTCCCAGGCGTCCCAGCTCCGGGCGCTTCCTGATCGCCACCTGGAACTGTGCATGCTTGAAATTCAGGGACGAAAGCGCCTCCCCGATTTCCGCGGCAAGCCGCTTGGCGCCTTGCCTGCGCAAGGCTGAAAGCTCCTCCCCAATCGACCTGCACCTTCCTTCAGCCGCCTTGATCGCCTTCCTGGTGGCCATCAGGTTCTCCTCGAAATGCAGGAGCTTTTCATACGCCGCCTTCTTTTCCTCCAGGTTCTCCAGGATCTGTTCCAGGGTGTTCCCATACTTGGTCTTCATCAGGTTGACCAGGTCGATCCGGGTCTCCAGGGCATGCAGCTCCTGCTCGTCCACTTCCACTCCGTCCAGATAGTGGTGGAGCTCCCTGCCGAAGTCCGTCAGAAGCCCGTCTATTTCTCCCAGGGAACGAGCCAGGTTCTCCACCTCCGGTGCATAGCCCCGGACCTGCTCCAGCTGTTTCATGGCTTGGACCAAGTTCTCCTGGCAAAGGCTTCCATCCAGAAGCAGCCGGCTGGCCTGGGACAGGCTTTCCCTGATCTTCTGGACATGGCCCACAAACCTGTGGCGTTCCTCCAGGCGTTTGTCCTCTCCAGGCGTCAATGCCGCTTCTTCCAGTTCGCTGATCTCGAACGCCAGGAAGGAAATTTCCCGCTTCCTCTTCTCGTCGTCCAGCATCTCCAGGTCGACTGATTTTTGCAGTTTCTGCAGTTCCCTGTAGGCCTCCTCCATTGCCGCAAGCGGTCCCGCCCCTTCCGCCCCCAGGAACCTGTCCAGCAACCGGATATGGTTGCCCTTGTCCAGAAGGCTTTGGTGCTCCTGCTGGCTGTGGATGTCGACGATCTGTTCCGCGATCCTTCTGACAGGCTTTTGGCTGAGCATTTCTCCGTTCACCCGGAAGACACTCCTTCCATTCCTGTGCATCTTCCGGGTGACCACCAGTTCCCCGTCGAATGGGATTTCCAGACTTTCCAACAGCTGGGAGAGGGCCTGGGACCTGGTCTTGAAGACCAATTCCAGCAGAGCCTCCTCCCCGTAGCTTCCGATGGATTCCTTGCTCGCCTTACCGCCCAGCACGGCGTCCATGGATCCGATGATGATGGATTTCCCTGCCCCGGTTTCCCCTGTCATGATGTTCAGTCCCGGAGCGAAATCCACTTCCATTTCTTCGATCAGGGCAATGTTCTTTACGTGGAGATAGGTTAGCATTTTTCCCCCCTATAGGTCCTTATTCCTGGATGATCCTGTGCAACCGCTCCATCAACGGGATGGCGTCCTTTTCCGTACGCACCGCGCAAAAGATCGTGTCGTCCCCGGCGATGCATCCCACCACTTCATAGAAGTCCAGGGAATCGATCGCCGCCGCCACCGCCATGGCCATGCCCGTCAGCGTCTTGAGCACGATCATGTTCCCCGCCCTGTCCATGCTCAGATACCCGTCCCGCAGGATCCGGATGTATTTTTCGTTGATGCCCTGGTCCTGGTGTGGCATGACGGCATATTTCTGACGGCCGCTGGCCAGGTTGACCTTGGTCAGCTTCAGGTCCCGGATGTCCCTGGAAATGGTGGCTTGGGTCACGTCATAGCCGGCGGCGGTCAGGAGTGCCGCCAACTCCTCCTGCGTTTCCACTTCCTGCTCGTTCACCAGCTGCAATATCTTCGTCTGCCTTTCAATCTTCATGTTCCACATCCCTGCCTGTCTCAGATCTTTTCATATGCGTTTTCCAACTTCTTCCTTAGGATGGTGTAGAAGTCCTTGTTGCTGAACTTGACCAGGCTCGTCTTCTGGGGCGCCTGGCTGATGATGATCTCATCGCCGCCATACAGGTCCTGGACCATCTGACCGTCGATGGTGATGATCATGGACTCCTTCTGTTTCCACTCCGGGGGAAGCTCCCCCTGGTCCCTGCGGGATTTGAAGGTGATGCGGATCACATCCGAACCTGGGAGGACGATGCTCCGCGCCGTAAGGGAATGGGGGCAGATGGGTGTGATTGCGACCACGTCGCTCTGGGGCGCAAGGATGGGCCCTCCCGCCGACAGGTTGTAAGCGGTGGAACCTGTGGGGGTGGAGATGATGATCCCGTCCGCATAATAATGGTTCACGAACACGTTGTTCACGTACACATTGAAGCCGATCATCCGGGAGATGGCCCCCCGGCTGATGACCACATCGTTCAAGGCCAGTCCGAAGCAGCAGGACTCCTTTTCACGGAGGATGTCCGCCTTCACCATCATCCTGTTCTCCAGGGTATATTCTCCCCGGACAATTTTCTCCAGGGCGCTCTCCAACTCCTTCATTTCCACTTCCGCAAGGAATCCCAGATTGCCGAGATTTACCCCCAGGATGGGAACATGGACATTGGCCAGCCTCCTGGCGGCCTGGATGATGGTTCCGTCGCCCCCGAGGGAGATGACGCAGTCCGCCTGCTCCATGGCTTCCCTTTTTGTCCTCAGGTGCCGGTCGATCCAGTCCCCCTGGCCGTTCTTGTCCGTATCCTGGAAGATCACTTCCTTGTCATGGCACTCCAGCCATTGGGTGATCCGTTTGGCGGTATGGTACGCCTTGTCCTTGGTGTGGTTCGGTATGATCCAAAATTTCCGCATGATTTCCGCCCTTCTAGGCGAGGTCCGTCTGTGCCGCTTCCACCACTTTCCGCACCAAGCCTTCCATTTCCTGGACGGCCTCCCCGTCTCCAGAGGTGCCGCCTTCCATCTCCAAAAAAAGGAGGTATTCTATGTTCCCCTCCGGTCCCTTGATGGGGGAATGGTCCAAGGCCCTGACGGAAAAACCCAGGCCTCTGGCGAAACCCGCCACCTTGAGGATGACTTCCCTGTGGACGGCAAAATCCCGTACAACGCCTTTTTTCCCCACATTCTCCCTTCCGGCCTCGAACTGCGGTTTGATCAGACAGACCACGCCCCCGCCGGGGGCAAGCAGCTTCTGGACCGGATCCAAGACCTTCACAAGGGAAATGAAGGATACATCGATGGAGGCGAAATCGATGGGGTCGGGGACCTGCTCCCGGGTGACATAACGGATGTTCGTCTTCTCCATGCAGACCACTCTGGGATCCTGGCGCAATTTCCAGGCGAACTGTCCATACCCCACATCCACGGAATAGACCTTCGCCGCCCCGTTCTGCAGCATGCAGTCGGTGAATCCCCCCGTGGACGCTCCCACATCCATGCAGGTCTTCCCCTCCAGTCCGATGCCGAAGCGCCGGATGGCCTTCTCCAGCTTCAATCCGCCCCTGCTCACATAGGGATTGGGATTCTGGCGCACCTGGACATCCGCCGCGATGTCCACCCTTGTGCCGGCCTTGTCCTCCTTCTGGCCGTTCACATACACATTTCCGCTCATGACCAATGTCTTCGCCTTTTCCCTGGATTCCACCAGACCCTTGGCGACGAGCAACATGTCCAGCCTTTCCTTTTCAACCGCCATGGGCATCCACCTTCCATTTCTTCTGCAAGTCTTCCCAGATGCTGTCCGGATCCAGGTCCAGCAGTTGCAACAGGCTCTTCCTGTCCCCATGCTCCACAAAACGGTCCTGGATGCCGTAGATTGCGATCCTGCACGTTTTCTCGAATCCGCCTTCGTTGAGCCGGCGAAGGATTTCGCTGCCCAACCCTCCGATGACCTGGTTTTCCTCCAGGACCACCATGGTATGGTGGTTTCGGCACAGGCTCTCCAGCAATTCCATATCCAACGGCTTGATGAAGCGTGCGTTCACCAGGGTAGGCCGGATGCCTGTCCGGACCAGACGGCGCTGCAGCTCCAGGGCGGTTTCCATCATGCTGCCTACGAAAACAAGAGCGACCCCTTCCCCTTTGGCCAGGACTTCCATCCTCCCGTAAACGATGGGCGCGACCTCCTCCCGGAAGGGAGCCGTGCCGCGGGGATAGCGGATGGCCACCGGACCTTTGGGCCTGGCCGTTCCCGAGAGGGCGAACGCCAGTGCCGCCTCCAGCTCCCTGCCGTCGGCGGGTGCCATCACCGTCATGTTCGGCATCTGGTTCAGGAAGGAAACATCGAAAACCCCCTGGTGGGTCTCCCCATCCTCGCCCACAAGTCCCGCCCTGTCGACGGCCAGGACCACGGGCAGCTCCTGGATGCAGACGTCATGGACCAGCTGGTCGTAGGCCCTCTGCAAAAAGGTGGAATAGACGGCAAACACGGGCTTGTACCCTTCGCAGGCCAGCCCCGCCGCAAATGCCACCCCGTGCTGCTCCGCAATCCCCACATCGAAAAACCTTTCGGGAAACGCATGGGCAAAAGGTTCCAGTCCTGTTCCGTCGGTCATGGCCGCGGTGATGGCCACCACCTTCCCGTCTTCCCGGGCCAATTCCGTCAGGCAGCGGCCGAAGACCTCGGAATATCCCTGTCCCCCCTGGGGGCTGGCCGGCACCTGTCCGCTCTGGGGCTCGAAGGGTTTGGTTCCATGGTATTTCATGGGGTCCGCTTCCGCATGCCTGTAGCCTTTGCCCTTTACCGTCTTCACATGGACGAGCACCGGCCCGGCCACCGATTCGGCCTGCTCCAGCACCGTATGCAGCTGTTCCATGTCATGCCCGTCCACCGGTCCCAGGTAGGTGAACCCCAGTTCTTCAAAAAACATCCCCGGCACCAGCACCTGCTTCAGGCCGTTCTTCATGCTTACGGCCAGGTCGTGCACCTTCTCCCCCACCCAAGGGATCCGTTTCAAGGCCTTTTCCACATCCGCCTTGATTACCCTGTAGACGGAGCCGGTCCGTATGGAGTCCAGGTACAGGGCCATGCCCCCCACATTTTTCGAGATGCTCATCTGGTTGTCGTTGAGCACGACGATCAGGTCCGTCTTCATCTGTCCCGCATTGTTCATGGCTTCATAGGCCATGCCCCCCGTCAAGGCACCGTCTCCGATGACGGCCACCACATGGCTGCCGTCCCCCCGGAGGTCCCTGGCTTTGGCCATGCCCAATGCCACCGATATGGAAGTGGAGCTGTGCCCCGTCTGGAAGTGGTCATGGGGACTTTCCGAAGGCTTGGGGAAGCCCGACAGGCCATGGAACTGGCGGATCGTTCCCATCCGGTCCTTTCGGCCGGTGAGGATCTTGTGGGCGTAGCACTGGTGCCCCACATCCCAGATGATCTTGTCCGCGGGAGAGGTGAACACCCCATGGAGGGCGATGGTCAATTCGACCACCCCCAGATTGGAGCTCAAGTGTCCGCCGGTCTTGCTGACATGGGAAACCAGGTAACGCCTGATTTCCTTTGCCAAAAGCTGTTGTTCGCGCCTTCCCAGTTTTTTCACATCTTCCGGTCCGGCGATCCTATCCAAAATTTCCTGCATTGTCCAACCATCCTTCTCAAAACGACCTTCCGGTCAACTTCTTTCCATAATGCATGACCTGTCCCATCTTGTACACCAGGGAATTGGAGTTGCGCATGGCGATTTCCTTCCCGAGCCCCTTCCCTCCCACTGTCATCGCAGCGATGAGGGATGTCAGCAGGATTCCCGGAACGATGCTGTTCCGGTTCCCTTCCAGATGGAGCTTCAGCACAATGGCCGCTGAAGCCGATCCGGATATTATGCCCGCGATGTCCCCGATCACATCATTGAAGAAATTCGCCACGACACCCGCATTCCGAATCAACAGGATGCTTTCCCTGGCTCCGGGAATCCGGGAGGCCGCCATGGAATGGAACGGTGTCTCGTCGGCCGCGGTGACGCTGATGCCCAGCAAATCAAAAAAAACGCCCGCGCCGATGATCGCCAGCAGAATGGCTACGGCTCCAGCCAGACTGACGATTTCCATGAATACGATGGAAAAGTACCCTAGGATGGCGGAAATGGTGAAGCTGACCAATGTGATCGTACGGATCCATTTCTGGTTGATTGGTTTATGTTTGTAAAGGCTTCTGAATTTGACATGGTGTTTCTTCGTCGTATGTCCCTTGCCCATTTTTCTCCTCATTGATTGCTGAAGACCATTTTCCAGGTAAATTTTGCGGTTTATGGTTCGGCAGGTTTTCCCGGACACCTGCGGCATTGTCGCCAATTCCGCGGTTCCCCTTTAAAAGTGTCCATGCCCTGTTGCCAAAAGCATAGCCGAATCGCCTTGAAGCCACACTGTAATCCCTGGAGAATGTCCGTCGAACAGTCTAGGGGTTTTCCCCGACACGATTTCCTATTTCTAGCCTCTTTTGCAGAAGCGCCTTTCAAGCCACGATAACGGGAGGCCTTTGGCCAAAGGCCTCCCATCTTGATGGCTATTCCCGACACCTCCGCGCAAGGCAGGCTACACTGTCCACAGCTTTCGCCGCATGACAGGTTTAATCCGACCCCGTAAAGCGGAATCTTACCGCTCCACAGGCGCCGGTCTCCACGACAAAAGGGTCAACGCCCGCATGCCATTGCGGATCGCCCTCAAGTCTTAACTCCCAGCATAAACCCGCAACTGGGCGTCGCAAGCCTACACCAGGAACTTCATCGATATGCCCTTCAACGGATTTTTAGGCCCGTCTTCAAAATAGGAAACAATGACTAGAATACTGCATCTTCAGCCTCTTTTTTAATGGCGTCCCACGTGCAGATAGGCGATCAGAATCCCCAAAACGGCTCCCCCGACCACCTCAAAATACGTGTGTCCCAGCAATTCCTTCAGATTCTCATCGAATTTGAACCTGTGTTCCCCCAGTTCCTTCACGATCCGGTTGATGACCCTTGCTTGCTTGCCTGCAGCCATCCGCACACCGGCAGCATCGTACATGATGATGCCCGACAGGACCATCCCGAGCCCGAAGAACGTGGATCCGTAACCTTCCAGCAAACCTGCGGTAAAGGTCGAAGCCACCACCGAAGCTGTATGGGAACTGGGCATCCCCCCGGACCCCATGACCCGCTCCAGGTCGAATCGCTTGTATCGGAAAACGCTTGTCGCCACCTTGATTCCCTGGGACAGGAACCATGCGATGATGGCGGACAGGAAGACCGGGTTTTGGATGATGGTGATAAATTCTTTCATTCTTTCTCCTAGCACTCTTTATTTTTTTCGGTTTTCCATCTCTTGGACCAGGGCCCAAAGGCTTCCATCCGCTCCGAAACGCAAATCCGTCAACAACTGGTAGACTTCCTTGAAACAGGCCGCCACAGCGGCTTCCGCCGCCTCTTCCCCGTGGACGGACACGTAGGTCAGCTTGCTGTTCCTTTCGTCGCTGTTCGTCTTGCCCAACTCCACGGGGCTGGCCACAAGGTCCAGGAGGTCGTCCTGGATCTGGAATGCCATCCCCATGGAGGCCCCCATCTTCCTCAGCTTCTGCAACACCGACTCCGGTTGTCGGGCCAGGATGCCGCCCATTACGAAGGCCGCTTCCAGGATGCTCCCCGTCTTGTGGGCGTGGATGTAGGCCAGCACCTCCTCCCCGCTTCCGGATTCCAGCTCCTGGGACTCCATGTCGGCGGACTGCCCTCCCACCATGCCATGGCTGCCGGCGGCGGCGGCCAATGCCCTTGCCGCCTCCAAGCCCGCCTTCTTGTCTTCCATGTGGAGGCAGGCTTGGAGCATGACTTCATATGCCCTGTTCAATAGGGCGTCGCCCGCAAGAATGGCGGTTGCCTCCCCATACCGCACATGGCAGGTGGGCAGCCCCCTGCGGAGGACGTCGTCGTCCATTGCCGGCAGGTCGTCATGTACCAGGGAATAGGTGTGGATCATCTCGATGGCTGCCATGAAAGGCCACATTAGCGGCGGCTCCAGTCCGTACTGGGCGCAGACCGCCTCCAGGATCCGCGGGCGCAGCCTTTTGCCTCCCGCCAGATAGCTGTAGGCCATGGCCTCCAGAACCTTTGCATTGTAGGGTTCTTCCCGCACAGGCAGATAGGATGCAAGAATCCCTTCCAGTTCTTTTTCTTCTACACGCATACCAAACCTTCTATTCTTCCTCCCGGACCACTTCCAGGTTCCTTTGCACTTGTTCCAAGGAGAGGGTGCATTGCTTGACCGCCTGGACCCCCTCGGTGTACAGCGCCACCGTTTCTTCCAGAGACGCTTTACCCTCATCCAAAGCCGCGATGATTTCCTCGATGCGGCCTGCCAGCTCCTCAAAGCTCTTGGCTTGTTCGGGCTGTTCTTCCGTTTTCTTCGCTCTAGGCATCCTTGTCCCCTCTTTCCGGTAAGTTCCTGTTCACCTCTTCCACCCGCATCTTCAGCCAACCGTCCTGCAGATGGGCCCTTACTTCCTGACCGGTCCGGATCTGACCGGTCCCCTGGATCCTGCGTCCCGAACCGTCGGTCAGAAACGCGAAACCATTCCCCATGCGACGCATGGGGGACATCCCTTCCAGCTGCTCCCGCAGCAGCGCCAGCCTCTGGGCCTTCATTTCGAAGGCCCTCCGGACCGCCGCTTCCAGGCGGATTTCCATGTCCATGGACCTTTGCAGGCGCTGCTCCAGGACCTTCCGGGGATTGTGCCGTTCCAGGCCGCTTTCCAGCATCCCCAGCCGGTTGTGCTCCATAGTCAGCTTCCGGGCTGCCGCCTGGTCCAGCCGGTAGCGGTATTCACCCATCCGCCGCTGGAAATCCCCCCAGGGATACACCAGGACCTCGGCTGCCGCACTGGGTGTGGGCGCCCGGAAATCCGCAACGAAGTCCGCGATGGTGAAATCCGTCTCATGCCCCACCGCGGAGACGATGGGTTTGGAAGCATGATGGATGGCCATGGCCACCGTCTCCTCGTTGAACGGCCACAGGTCCTCCAGGGAACCTCCCCCTCGGCCGACGATGACCGCTTCCACATCCCTCCTGGAATCGAAATAGCGGATTCCGCGGACGATCTGCTCCGCCGCCTGGGCGCCTTGGACCGCAGCCGGATACAGCACAAGCCGCACATAGGGGTTGCGCCGCCGGGCAACCTGCTGGATGTCCTGGATGACGGCGCCGGTTTCAGAAGTCACGATTCCTATTGTTTTGGGGAAAAGGGGCAACGCCTTCTTGTGCTCTTGGGCGAAGCACCCTCTTGCCTCCAGGTCCTTTTTCAGCTGTTCATACCGCTGGTACAGCCGTCCGATTCCGGCTTCGACCACATCCCGGACATACAGCTGGTACTGTCCGCTCTTCTCGTAGACCGTGACCGCCCCCTTCGCCACCACCTTCATGCCGTCGGCCAAAGGAAATCCCAAACGCTCCCCGTAACTGCGGAAAAGGACGCAAGACAGCTGGGCGCCCTGGTCCTTCAAGGTGAAATAACTGTGGCCCGAACTGTGCCTCTTGTAGTTGGAGATTTCCCCGCTCACCCAAAGGTTCGACAAAAGGGCATCCCTTTCAAAAAGGGACCGGATGTATCCGCTGGCCTCTGTGACCGTCAAGATTCCCTGTTCCATGTCATCCCATCTTCTTGGCCACATTGGCCAGCACACCGTTGATGAACGAGGCGGAGGTGTCCCCCCCAAAACGCTTGGCGAGTTCCACGGCTTCGTTGATGGCCACGGAAACCGGCACCTCTTCGTCATACATCATTTCATAGACGGCCAACCGTAGGATTGCCGCATCCACATTGGACATCCGGTCCACGGACCAGTTCAGTGTCGCTTCGTTCAGGACCCCATCCATCTCCTCGGACTTCTCCAGGACATGCATCGCCTTTTCCCTGACAATCCGGTTGACGTCGTCCGCCTCCTCTTCGGCTGCCTCCGCCTCCCTCTCCTGCTGCAGGGATGAAAGATACATGTCGGCGCTCTTTTCCCATTCCTCTTTTGTTCCGAAACCTGCGGAAAAGATTATTTTGAATATGTGTTCCCTTTGTTTTCTTCTATTCACCGAAGTCCTCCTAAAAAAGCCCGGGGACAGTCCATTTAAGTACAGTCCCCGCAATGGTTGATCCTATTTCTTTTCCACGTCCACTCCAGCCACCTTGATGTTCACTTCACTGACCACCAATCCGGTCATGGTTTCTACGGCGCTCTTCACTTTTTCCTGGACGTTTTTTGTCACCTGCACGATGGAGCACCCGAACGCCACGATGATGGCAAGGTCCAAAGCCACCGTATCCTCCATCACTTCCACATTGATTCCCTTGGCCAGATTCTTCTTTCCCAGCAATTCCACCAGGTCTCCAGCCAGATTGCCGACCATGCCGACAACCCCGTCCACTTCCGTGGCCGCAAGTCCTGCGATGATGGCGATGACCTCGTCGGCGATGTGCACCGTGCCCACGTCGCCGTTCTGGTGGATCTTGTGTATCTGTCTCTCCATGCCACAACCTCCCGTATGCTGATTCCATGCTGATTCCGTCTTTTGGTTTCTTTCATTATAACCAAACCTGCATGAATATGCAAATCCTTTATGTTTCCGGAACATCTTCCAGAAACTCCCTTACCAGGAGGTCCCTTGTCCGCCGCATGGCCTCCACCAGCAGCGGGTCGTACTTCTTGCCGCTCTCCATGGCCAATTCCTCCAGGACCTGGTCCATATAGGCGGAATCCTCTCCCGTCTTCCCCGCCGTCTTGTGGTTGATGGCATCCGCAAGGGCCACGATCCTTGCCGGCAGAGGAATCTCCTCCCCCTTGATGCCGTAGGGATAGCCGTTCCCGTCCCAGCGTTCATGGTGGTAGAGGGCGATGTCCATGGCCATCTCGAACAGCGCACTGTTGCCTCCGATATCCAGCTTTGCGGTCTTCAGGGTTTCATACCCCAAGGTGGTGTGGTTGATGATCACCTGGAACTCCTCCTGGGTCAGGCTTCCCGGCTTGAGCAGGATCCGGTCCGGCACCCCGATCTTCCCGATGTCGTGGAGGGGGGTGGCCCTGTAGAGGATTTGTATGTATTCCTGTGTCAGCTTCTTCTGGTAACGCTTTTCTTTGGCCAGTTCCCTGGCCAGAATCCTGGCATAGCTCTGCATCTTGTTCATCCGGTTGGCCGAGAGGGGGTCCCTGGTCTCGATGATGTTGGCGAACACCCGGATCACCGAATCCCTGGTCCTTTCCACCTCCTGCATCCGGCGTTCCACCTCGTCCTGCAGTTCCAGTTTCTGGCGGATCAGTTCGTCTCGGCTCAGCTTCAACTCCAGATGGATCCGCACCCGTTCCCTGATTTCAATCGTGTGGAAAGGCTTGATCACATAGTCCACAGCTCCTTCGGAAAAGGCGGTGGCGATGTCCTCATGGTTGTCGGAAGATGTGAAGAAAATGACGGGGATGTGTTTGTACGCGCTGATCCCCTTCAGGATCCTGCAGGTCTCGAAACCATCCAATTCGGGCATGTGGACATCCATCAGGATCAGGTCCACCCTGTAGCGTTCAAGCAAGGCCAGCGCTTCCCGCCCGTTGGTTGCAAGCAGCACGTCGTAGTCCCCTTCCAACGCCTTTCTGCAGATATCCAGATATTTCTTGGTGTCATCCACCACCAGAATCCTGGCGCCTCTCGTATACATGGGACATCT
This sequence comes from Anaerotalea alkaliphila, assembly GCF_010179735.1. GTDB lineage: Bacteria > Bacillota > Clostridia > Lachnospirales > Vallitaleaceae > Anaerotalea > Anaerotalea alkaliphila. The sequence continues at coordinate 135,915 of NZ_JAAEEH010000001.1, read as the reverse complement.
TCCTTCCTTTCCCTAGAATAAAACCCATAGATTTCTCCATGGGTTCTTGTCTACAGTGTATGGGCTTCCCGCCGGTGTCCGTTTAGACGCGGGAGAGATAGTCGCCTGTTCTTGTGTCGATCTTGATCACATCGTCGATTTCCACAAACAATGGAACGTAGACGATGGCACCTGTTTCCACCTCCGCCGGTTTCGTGGCGCCGGTGGCCGTATCCCCTTTGACCCCTGGTTCCGTGTGCACAACCCGCAACTCTGCGAAAAGCGGGGGCTCCACACCAAAGACCACGCCGTCATGGGAAAGAATCTTGACCGCCACGTTCTCTTTCACGAATTTCAATGCTCCGTCCAACTGTTCAGCCGTAAGGGCCATCTGCTCATAGCTTTCCTGGTCCATGAAATGGTACAGCTCTCCGTCGGAATAGAGATATTCCATATCCTTCCGCTCGATATGGGCCTTGGGCATTTTCTCCGACGGTCTGAATGTCTTCTCCACCACGCTGCCTGTCTTGAGGTTCTTCAATTTGGTGCGCACGAAAGCCGCTCCCTTACCGGGCTTCACATGCTGGAATTCAATCACGGTATAGATGTTGTTTTCATATTCGATGGTAAGACCATTCCTAAAATCACTTGCTGATACCATAGCTTCCTCCTGAGTCGATTTTCTTCTCTAGTTTAATGCAATCGGTCCATTTTTTCAACCTTTTTTTTGCCGCATGGAGGAAGTTCGCCTGCCCTAAAGCTCCATCAATTCCTTGGGGCTCCCCGTCATGTTCAGGACGCCGTCCTTGACGACCACCACCAGGTCTTCAATCCGGACACCTCCGAAACCCGGCACATAGATTCCGGGTTCGACGGTCATGACCATGTTCTCCTGGATTACGGTGCTGTCATTTGGGGAAAACCTGGGGGACTCATGGACCTCCAGCCCCAATCCGTGGCCAAGCCCATGGCCGAACATCTTGCCCCATCCCGCGGCCTCGATCACATCCCTTGCCAGGGCGTCCGCTTCCTTTCCTGTCATTCCGGGACGGATCCCCGAGAGAGCCGTTTCCTGGGCCTGCCTGACCACCCCGTAGATTTCCTTCTGACGGACGTCGGCCTTGCCCAGGACCACCGTGCGGGTCATGTCGGAACAGTAATGGTCCAGCACGCATCCGAAGTCCAATGTCAGGAAATCCCCCTGGACCAGCTTTCTTTCCGTCGGTTGGGCATGGGGGAGGGAGGAGCGGGGGCCCGAGGCCGCGATGGTGTCGAAGCTCAGCTTCTGGGCTCCGTTCCTTCTCAGGAAACATTCGATTTCCAGGGCAACCTCCAACTCGCTGACCCCCGGGCGCAATTCCCCAAGGATATGGGCAAAGGCAAGGTCACCCAACTTGGCGGCCTTGCCGATCTTTTCGATCTCTTCCGGGTCCTTGCGCGTCCTTAGGCGCAGGATCTGCTCCGACACAGGGACCAGCGTTGTCCGGGGCATGGCCTCTTCCATCCGCTTCCATGCCCTCCAGGTGACCATATCCTCCTCGAACCCGAGACGGCCGATCCCCTTCTGTTCCAGTATCTTTGCGATTGCTGCGTAGGGGCCTTCCCTTCCCTGGTCCCATACTTGGATTCCCAGACATTCTTCGGCTGCCTGTTCCAGATACCGGAAGTCTGTAACCAGGAACCTTTCGCCACCGGCCAGCAGGAGGCTTCCGGCGCTGCCTGTGAAACCGGAAAGGTAGTAGCGGTTGGACGGCTCCTGCACCAGGACCGCCTCCACTTCCAACGGTTTCAAGACATCCATAAGTTTGCCAATGCGGTCCATCTGCGTTCTCCTCTATAATAGTCCTATCAATTCTTCTACGATGGCTTCCACCTTTTTGTCCTTGGTCTGGATGATCACATCCGCACAACCTACATACAGCGGTGTCCGCACCTCCAGCAATTCGTTGACTTTCGCCGCAAGGTCCTCTCCCAAAAAGGAGGTGCGGTCCTCCTCCTGTTCGATGTTCTCCAGGATCTGTTCCGGTTCCATCTGCAGGAAAACGATGGTTCCCAACAGGTGGAGGAGCCGCACGTTCTCCGGCAGCTCCACCACGCCGCCCCCCGTGGAGATGACCATTTCCCTCCGGTCCATGAGGGCTTCCAGCGCCTGCCTCTCCCGGCTCCTGATTCCGTCTTCCCCTTCCTTCTCCAACAGCTCTTGGATTCCACAGCCGGCTTCCTTCACCACCATGTCGTCCAGATCCAACCACAGCGCATCCAGTTTCTCCGCCAGACGTCTTCCCACATTTGTCTTCCCGGAACCCATGAAGCCAATCAACACGATATTGTTCATTTAACGCACCTCGACTGTATAGTTCATTCCAGATTGTTTTTTATGCCCTTCTCATGAAAAGCTTTCAAGATCCGCTTTTCCGTAGACCGCTTGATCCTGGTGATCAACTGCTCCTTCTCCTGGATGGGCATGACCAGGATGGTCTTGATCCCTAAACGGTTTCCGGCCCATACGTCCGTGAACAGCTGGTCTCCGACGATGATGGTGCTCCCTTTGTCCGTGCCCATGGCCTTCATGGCTTTCTCCAAGGTGACCCTTCTGGGTTTCTGTGCCCTATGGTAGGCCAGAACCTTCAGGTCCTTGTTGAATCTGCGGACACGTTTCGCCGAATTGTTGGAAAGCAGGCTGATGGAAAATCCCATCGTCTTGAGCTTCCCGAAGAAGGCGACCAGTTTTGCGTCGGGCACCAGCTGGTCGTAGGGCACCAGGGTGTTGTCGATGTCAAAGAGAATCCCCCTGTAGCCGTTCCTGTAGAGGGTGGTATAATCGATTTCATAGATGTTGGCATAATAAGCCTTTGGTAACAGAATCCTCATAACTCCACCTCCTTGCACTTAATATGCGCTGTTCAGATACCATGCGATGATCCGGTCTCCCCAAGCCATGGACGAGAATATGCCTATGGAAAGGAAGGGGCCAAAAGGGATCATCTGGTTCCTCCTGATCACCTTGGTGGCAAGCAGGGCGATCCCCACCACGGAACCGATGACCGATCCCAGCATCAGCGCCAGAAAGATCTTCTGCCAGCCCAACAGCAGCCCGCACACCGCCATCAGCTTGATGTCCCCGCCTCCCATCTTCCCTCCGGATAGGACCGCCATGAGCAGCAGGATCCCGCTGGCTGCAAAGAAGCCGATGATGTGGTCGGCCAGGGACGCCTGGGATGCCAGCACCCGCGCGACCGTGTGTATGGCGGCGGCTGTTCCCAGAAACAGGACAATCCCGTCCGGTATGATGTAATGGCCCAGGTCGATGACCGCAACCACAAGCAGTGTGGAAAACAGGATCCAAAGGACCAAAGTCTCCCACTGGAACCCCTTCCACAGAAAAACAAAAAGATAGGCGGCGCCGTTGAGAGCCTCCACCAACGGGTATTGGGGAGACAGTCTTGCGCCGCAGTTTCTGCACTTGCCTCCCAGGGCCAGATAGCTGAACACAGGCACCAGGTCATACCAGCGGATGCGGGCGTTGCAAGCCATGCAATGGGACGGGGTGAAGACGATCTCTTCTTCCCGGGGAATCCGGAAAATGCATACATTGAGGAAGCTTCCCACCAGAAGTCCCAAAACAAGTGTATAGATGCCGAATATCAGATCCATTCCAACTCCTTTTCTTGAACGGACGAAATCCTCCCATGGCCTTGTTCCAAGCCATGGGAGGCTCGCTTTGCATCATTTGAAATAGGTGAGCAGGTAGACGGCCTCGGCCTTGCTCATGAAGGCGTAGGGGTCCGACCAGCGTTCGGATGTCACATTCTTCTTGCTTCGGATATCCCCAGCCACTGTTGTCCAGGAGAATCCCTCATCGTCCTTGATCCTGCGCATGATGTTCTCCACTTCCTCATAGGTGATGGGGTCCATGGGACGCAGGGTCTTGTCCGTATACCCTTCCACAAAGCCACCCAGGAAACCCTTGTGTATGGCCATGGCGTAGGATGTTTCCAAATTGCCCAAACTCTCGTAGTCGGTGAATTCGGTCAGGTCCACATCCACATTGGTGTCCTTCCACTGGTAGACGTTGTCCAGTAGGACAACGAAGTCCCCACGGGTGATCTGCCCGTCCGGCAGGAAGGTGTTGTACGGATTCATGTAGACATACCCGTTCTTCAGGAATTCCTTGATTTCCTCTTCCATCCAGTGCCCCCCGATGTCGGTGAACTCCATGAAGCGCCCAGTATTGAAGATGCCTCCACCCTCGCCGGTGTAGATGTAGCGCACGGTGGCGTTGGTCCTGGTGAAGGGGATGAAGGGGTTCTGCTTGTCGTATGCGGGGTCCACGTACCATGCGTACAGGTTGTCCACCATGCCGCTGTCCGCCACCAGGTGGAGCAGTTCAAAGCTGACATTCCCTCCGATGACCCCTTCTTCCCCCAGCCGCATGTCCAGGGACGCCATTTTCAGTGTCTTGGGGAATGTCCAGATATTGTTCAAGACATTCATCATCACAGGATAGTTTCCCGTGTAGGCGATGTCCAGATTCGTCTTCAGGAAATTGACCTCGTCGATGAGGACTTCTTCAGGTTCGGAGAAGCGCATGCTCTGCACTTCCACCGGCGTCAACGCGAACAGGTCGTTGAACAGGATGATCTGCTCTTCCTGAGGCGTCGTATTGAAGTGTTCCCTGGCGAAAACCGCCACCTGATTGAATTTCTCCTCCAGCTTCCCGTCCAGCTCCTTCTCCCTTGCAGGAGCTTCCTCCAGCTGCAATTCCTTCTCTTCCAGCACGTCCATTTCCGCCCGCATCTCGGACAGTCTGGCCATTTGCGGATCGATCACATAGGTGAAGGACAGCCAGCCCAGTACCGCGACCACCAGGATGGACAGCATCAATTTCTCCCTACTGGTTATACGCATCCGGTTCACCCCCCATTTTCATAAACAAAGTGAAGCTGTTTTCGTCCTCTCCATACGTGATGTTTGAAACATGGAGGTTGCCGGACAGCTTGGAATTCCTGAGGTTGTGCTGGAACTCCGCAATGGAGGAGCGGATGGGCGCGCGCCCCATGACCTCCACGCTGTCCGTGCGCATGCTGATGGATGTCAGCTGCAGGTCCACCGGTATCGCGGCCACGATCTTCTCGAACCAAACCTGTTGGATGGTGTCCCCGCTCTCTGTGGTCGCCTTCACCTTTTCAAGTTGTACGACCAACCGCTCCAGGGAGACCAGCTGGTTCTGCTTATTCTCCAGACGTGCCAGCGTCTCCCGGTTCTCGGGAAGGGAAAGCTTCGCCTGAAGGGCGTCCATGTCGCTCTGCAGGGCCGCCATCCGGTAGAAGTTGAACCCCATGAACCCTCCAAAAAGCAGAAGGAACGCCAGGACAAGCAGCATTGCGCTTCGGGAACCTTTGTCCACCTTCTTTTTCTTGTTGCGGTAATTTTCGAAGAAATTGAAATCGTACATGTGCTCCCCCCCTTACCTTCTAGCCATGGCGCCGATGGCGTTGAAGTAATCCGCCATGGTATGGTTCTGGCCGTTTCCGGGCCAATCCACCATGCCGACTTTTTCTATTTTCTCTGCCGTGGTCTTGAACCTTCCTTCAAAATATCCGCAAATCCCTTTCAGGTTGGATAGGCCTCCGTAAAGGTACATTACTTCCACCGCATCCATGCCTTTGCTCCTTGTGGCATGATAGCGGAAGAACTTCTCCAGTTCATCCAGGATGCTGTCCAGGGAAGACCGCATGATGTTCAGGATTCTGGACTCCTCGCTGAAGTCCTCCAGACTTTCGTTCAGGTCTCCTGCGTTCATCTTCTTCACCATGGCTTCCTCCAAGGGGATGTCCAGGAATTTGGCGATGTTCGCATCCATGTCCCTGCCCCCGCGGGCGATGGTCCTGTTGAACTTGAACTGTCCGTTCTGGAAGATGGTGAGCATCGTGCTCTCGTATCCCAATTCGATGAACGCCACCGTTTTCCTCTTGAAGCTGCTTCCGTTTATGATTTCCTGCATTTCGAACAACTTGGATACCGCATTGGCATGGGTGTCCAACACCAGCGGCTGCAGGCCCGCGTTCAAGACCAGGTCATGGAGCTTGTCCACCATCTCCTTGGGAAAGGCCGTCACAGACGCTTCCACGAAGGGCTTCCCGTCCACCTCCAGTTCCCGGATTCTCTTGGACTGGACCACATAATTCTTCAGTTCCACCGGCAGGAACTGGGCCATCTCGAACTTCGCCACGTCCGACAGGTTGCCCCCGGCGCTTGCCGGCACCAGCACCTCCCGGGTGATGAGCTGGGTGCTGTCCACACAGAGGTGGCATTTCCGCTCCGTGATCTTGTTGGCCCGCAGCATGTCCCTTATGGCTCCGGTCATCGCCTCGGGATTCTTCACGTCCCCATCGGAAAAAACCTGTTCCGGCAAATGGTGGGTGACCATCTTGCGCACCAGGATCTGTCCGTTCTGCACATCCCCCGTGACGATCTTGACGGATCCCGCACCGATGTCCATTCCTATGATCTTCTTGATTTTCTTGTTCTTCATGCCCCGTCACCTCTCAATCCATACGCTGACTTTTATATCCGGTCAATTTTAAATCTAGTCAAATTATAGCATCTGAAATGTTTTTTTACAATACTGTAGAAAGAGGTCCATTGCTACAATCTTCCCAATATTGTAATCAGCTGTGGCAAACCGGGCCTTCCTATGGTAGAATGAATCCGTACGAAAGGAGGACGAAAATGATAGAACATGTAGTATGCAGGCTGGTAAAAGGAGAGGACCTGAACCACCACGGCACCCTTTTTGCAGGACGGATGTCCGAATGGTTTGTGGAAGCTTCCTTCATTTCCGCCGCAAGCCTCTACAAGAAACCCGAGCACATCGTCTGCCTGAAGGTCCATGGGTTGCAGTTCCTGGTGCCCATCAACAAGGGGGCCATCATCAACATCACCACAAAAGTCGTGCACGTGGGCAACACCAGCATCACCACCTACGGCAGGGTCGTCCTCGAAGGGGAAGACACAACCATGGTGGACGGCTACATCACCTTCGTGACCGTGGACCATGACGGAAACAAAATGCCGCACCACCTGGCACCCGTCGAAGCGGCCGACGACAGGGAACGCAAACTGCAGGAAACCGCCCGCCAACTGCGTTGAATCCATTGACAAACCGGGGGATTCGTCCTATAATGATAGTGTTATCATTGTATGGTAACAATACTCTCCCCCTCATCCTAAAAGACGCCTTTGAAAGACGTCTTTTTTTTGCGCGTTTTTCCCAGCCCATTAATCCATTTGTCCGCCCAAGTAGGATTTCACGAATTGTTCCGCCGTCCGGCCGGACATTCCCCCGTGCTTGAGGGCAAAAACCCTGGCCTTCTTCAGGAGCTCCTGCTCTACATAGGCGCCCCCACGGTTTTCAACCATCCGGACCACCATGTCGAAATAGGTCTTCTGGTCGGGCGCCTCGTAGAAGAGGGTGAGGCCGAAACGGTCCGACAGGGAAGTCATCTCCTGGATGAAGTCCTGCAGATGGACGTCGTTCTCCCGCTCCGTCCTGATTTCCTTGATCAGGTGCCGCCGGTTGGAGGTGATGCAGAACAGGATGTTGGAGACTTCGCTTGCCACACCGCCCTCGATGAAGGACTTCAGGAATTTGTACTCGTCCTCGTTGGCTTCGAAGGAAAGGTCGTCGATGAAGAGGATCACCTTGAAAGGCCTGTCCCCCAACCGTTCGAACACTTCCGGCAACCGGTGCATCTGCCCCTTGTACATCTGCAGGAGCTTGAGCTTCCGCTCCCGGAAAAGGGGGACGACCGCCTTGACGGAAGAGGATTTCCCCGTTCCCGAAGCACCCACCAGGAGCACATGGTGGCAGGGCCTCCCTTCCGCGAATGCCCTGATATTTTCGTACAGGCTCTTCTTCTGGCGTTCATAGGCGTACAGCCGCTCCCAGGCAAGGGGCCGGAAACCCTCGATCGGTTCCATCCGTCCTTCCCGGTCAAGGACAAAGGCGTCGTACAGGGCGAATTCCCCGACCCCATGGGTCTGCAGCAGCCTTGCATAGTCCAGGCATGCTTCCTCCCCGGGCCCTTCCGGCGGCAGCCTCTGGAAAAAGGCCCCCAGGGCGGCCCTTGGAGCATCGGTGCTGCAGGAACGGAAGAGCTCCAGGAATGCGGGCGGCTGGTTCTTTTGTTCCAGCAGTGCCCTGAACCTCTCTTCCGAAAGGAACGCCTGCAGCAGTCCCAGGTCGTTCTGCAGCACTTCCTTCCAGGCCGGCGGCATGACCGTCCGGTCCCCTTCCACCGCCATGGTGAACGGATTTTCCGTCCGGACCATTTCCTTCAGAAGCAGGTCCCGGAGCGTTTCACCGGACATCACCAGGGAGTGCAGGAACGCATGCAGGGATTCCCCTTCTTCCTCCTTGGCCTCCCAAAGCCGAAAATATCTTCCCAACACCGGATGCCCGTTCAGGTTCCTGTAAACCAGCAGTTTCCTACCATCCATACCTCTCCCTTTCCCTCCTAGCGGACGGCCACCAGCACGCACGCATGCACGGACAGCAATCCCAAATCAAGGACCCTTGCCATGACCTTGTCGTCATAGGTCCCCGGCTGCAGCCAGATGTAGCGGATCCCCAGGGAAGCGGCCTCCTCCAACAGGTCCAGTGTGCGGGCGGGACCCACCACCACATTCACCACATCCGGCTTCTGGGGCAGGTCCCGCAGGCTGGGATAGCAGACATCCCCGTCCACCTGGTCATGCCGTGGATTCACGGCAAAAACCGTGTACCCATGCCGCTTCAGCTTGTGGTAGATCATGTTTCCGTACCGGGAATGGTCCTTGTTCACGCCCACCACGGCCCAGGTCTTCTGTTCCAGCATTCTTTCCTCCAACATCGGCAACACCTCCTTACGGCCATACTACTGTTTTCCCGGTTTCCTGTCAAGAGAAACCGATCTCCTCCAGGATCTCCTGGATTTCCGCAAAAGTTTCAAAAGGATGGAAATCATATCCGCCTTCCCGAAGGAGGTCCACCAGGCTCCCCTTGGCGAAACGGACATGGGCGGCAACCGCCGCCTTGAAGTCGGGTTCCGAATCCCCCGCGAAGGCAACGGTCTCGTAGGAACGCTTGTAGGTTTCCACCACCTTCTCCTTGTCCACCCCGTACACATCGGAATAGAACCATACATTCGGATCAGGTTCGATCCGGAACTTGCCTTCCGCAAAGGTACCGGGATTGGAGATGACCGGCACTTTGGGGAGCCGTCCCCGTTCCTGGAGCTGCTCCACATAGTAGCGCAGGCCTGCGCTCAGTATCAGGAAATCCGTTCCCTTGTCCTCCAACCAGCGGAAGAACGCCGGCAGATGGGGGTCCAGTTTGATCTTTCCCAAGATTTCCTCGTGCTCCTTGGGGCTGAAGGTGTGCATGTCGAACACGCCGTTCAGGAAGGCGTGTCCTATCTTCCCTTGTGCAATCCAACGATGGTAGAACGCATCCGCCCCGGGTCCTGCGTACTCGTCCAGGATGATCCAGTAGAAGTCCCGTTCGGTCATGGTCTTGTCGAAATCAGAGATGAAAATGCTCTTTTTCATTGCTTCTCCTTTTATACAACCGAAAACAGCAAGGCCGCATGCCTTGCTGTTTTCGGTCAGTCTATTGGTCTACCATTGGATGGGGATGAATTTTTCGTATTCTTCCAGGCTGCAGTTGTTCAGGCAGGCCTCGATGATTTCCCTTCCCAGGGGGTTGAGTCCGGGCTCCAGGAACTGCGGGAGTTCCTTCTTGAAGAAATCGTCCAGGATCTTGGCGCCTGCGTCATAGCCTTCCGTTCCCACTTCCGGCTGGAGCTGGGGCTGCAGCAATCCTTTGGGCATGTAGTGGCCGTCGATCTTCATGGTCTCCAGGGCGTAGCCCAGGAGGCCGCATCTGCTGGGCACCATGTTCTCACGTCTGAACTTGGCGCTTCCCCTGCGGGAGATGTATTCCCTGGTCATCCATTCGGACATGAAGCCCACCTTGTAGGCGCCGATGTTCTGGTTGGGGATCAGGATGTAGCGTGTGGCGGAGGTGTTCAGGATCTGCTCCAGGAGCAGGTTGGCCTGGTCCACCTTCTTGCCTGTGGCGAAGGGCCAGTAGGACCCCACACCCTCGCTGCCCATGGCGTCTCCGGACACGATGCTGGGGTTGTCATGGCCGCGGGGAGCCACCAGCCGCCACAGCCATGCCAGGGCGGGAGGCAGCACCTGGACCATGCCCATCATGCCATAGGTGGGGTTCTCCTTGGTGCAAAGGGGGGTGCGCACGCCGAAACTGCGGACGTCCACTTCCACCGGCTCGTCCACGATGCCGGGGATGAAGCTTCTGGGCATGATCACACGGGGGTTGGGGCAGGGCTTGCCGTTTTCATCCATGGTGTGCTCCCAAATCAGGCAGGTGGCTCCAGGCACACCGTCGATGTTCAGGAAGATCAGAGGCTCTTTGGGGTGGATGGTCAGACGCTCGTAATGGGGGTCCGTACCATATTTGTCGATGTGGTTGATCCGCAGGAACCAGCCGTTTTCGGCGTCCTGGACCACCAGCTTCTTGGAGTCGTTCTGCAGGGCGGGATGGCACAGGGCCATGTCGTCCGTCACGGGAAGCAGGGTGCTTTCGTCCACCAGCTCCATGTAGGTCTTCTCCTTGGTGATGCTGTTCGTCGCCAGCACCATCCTTCCGTCCGGCTGCTTGTGGGGCTGCTCCAGCATCTCGCTCTTGCCGCCGCCGCTGGCTCCCTCATGCATGATGACGATGATGTTCTCGTAGGGGGTGACCACCTTGACCGTGGAGGCGTGGGCGGTGACCCAGCCTTCCCCTTCGCCGATGTTCAGGAGCACGCCATAGATGCCCTTCTTGGCGCTGGGACCCGGATACAGGTTGTAGGAAAACAGCTCGTGCATGTCGTCCAGACGGTTGTGTACGACGATCTGCTTGCCGTCGAAATGGGTGTGTCTGAAAGGGGGCGCCAGATAGATCACGGCTTTGGGGGTGAAGTTGTCGGGAAGCTCCCCCTTGGGGATGAAGGTCTGCAGGTCCGCAAGGCCTCCAGCAAAGAACCCGGCGTTCAGAGGGCCCACCAGCAACGCCTGATATCCGAAGGAGTTTCCGCCGGCCATGAAGGGCATCACAATCAGGTCCTGCTCCTCCAGCCATTCGAAAGTCTCCTTCCGGATGGGCTCGAAGTCCGCTTCGAACACCTCTTCATACCTGGGTTTGTCGGTATCCTTCTCGTCGGCCACCACCATGCTGTCCGGATCCCTGCGCCGCATGTACATGTCCATGTAGTTTACGGAGCAGCCGTTCTTGCATTTGGCCACCGTGGCTTCCACCACGCGGCCTTTTCCAGGCACCTCGTAGGCGATTTCGATGAAGTCCTTTTCATCCTGGGAACCCATGGCCAATTCCAAAAGATGGGTTCTGCTTTCAGGCACCACAATCTTGTTCTTGCTCTTCTCCAAGAGCGCCTTCAGCTCCTCCGGCAGAATCATCTTGTCCATAACGCTTTGATCCATTGTGTCTTCTCCTTTCGACTGCAAACAGGTTCGTATATTTTGACAACTGCTTAACAATGCTTTGTGATATTATTATCATATACCAACTCCAAAAAGATTGCAAGTGTTTTTTGAAATTTTTTATTTCAATACTTGCAAATTTCAATCCCGAACGGCCCTAAAACGTACTTTGTATACACTTTTTGGGCATGATATGAATTATGCCAAAGCCATTCCTTCACGTTTGATTTTTCAAACGTGCGGCAAGGAAGGCTTTGGCATCCATTTTCACGAATATTAAATTCTCGGTCAATATATACTATAGCAAAAAATGCCGGAATAATAAAGTCTTTTCTCGTCCAGTTCGTAATTTTGTCAATATGCCACAGTTTGCAGGCCTGCATTTTAGTTGTTTTCTACAATTCCGCCAGGGTTTCCATGGCCTTCCCATGGGCGGATACGGTCATTTCCAACATCCTTTCCTCATGGGCGCCCGAAAGGAAGAGGGCCTCGAATTGGGAGGGGGGCATCAAAATCCCCTGTTCCAGCATGCGGTTGAAATAGGCGGCATACCGTTTCGTGTCGGATTCCATCACCTGCCGGTAGGTTTCCACCGGGCCCTTGGCAAAAAATTGGCACACCATGGTCCCCACCCTGTTCACGGCTGCCTCCACACCACAGCGCCGGAGGTTGGCGCCAAAACCCTCCTCCAGGAATCGCGCCTTTTCCTCCAGTTCCCGGTAGAACTCCGGGTGCTTCGCAAGGTGCCGGAGCACCTGGAGTCCCATGCGCATGGCCAGCGGATTCCCGGACAGGGTTCCCGCCTGATACACGTCCCCGGCCGGAGCCACCCTGGACATGATTTCCCGGCGGCCGCCATAGGCGCCCACCGGCAGCCCCCCGCCGATGATTTTTCCAAGGCAGGTGATGTCCGGACGGATTCCGTACACCGTCTGGGCGCCACCGTAGGCCAACCGGAAACCGCTGATGACCTCGTCGAAGATCAGCAGGCTTCCATGGCGGTCGCAAAGGCTTCGCACCCCCATAAGGAACCCTTCCCTGGGTGCCACCACCCCCATGTTCCCCGGAACAGGCTCCATGATCACGGCGGCGATCCTCCCGCCGTTGTTCCTGAAAAGCTCCTCCAGACCCTGGAGGTCGTTGTAGCTTCCCACCAGCGTGTTCCTGGTGCTTTCCCCGGGCACCCCAGCACTGGTGGGGATCCCCAGGGTCAGGGCACCGGATCCGGACTTCACCAGCAGCTGGTCCGCATGCCCATGGTAGCAGCCCTCGAACTTGACCACCATCTCCCGTCCCGTGAAGCCTCTGGCCAGCCGTATGGCGCTCATGGTCGCTTCCGTACCGGAATTGACCATGCGCACCATATCCATGCCGGGGAAAGCCTCCACAATCTGCTCCGCCATCTGGATTTCCAGTTCCGTAGGCAAGCCATAGGTGGTCCCTTTCAGCGCCTGCTCCCCGATCCCCTCCAAAGCCACAGGACTGGCGTGTCCCAGGATGGAAGGGCCCCAGGACCCGATGTAGTCGATGAAGGCGTTGCCGTCCACATCCCAGACCCGGGCCCCCTCCGCCCTTTCCACGAACAGCGGATGCCTTCCCACGGAGGCGAATGCCCGGACGGGACTGTTGACCCCCCCGGGAATGACCTCCCGTGCCCGTTCGAACAGCTTGTCCGATCTAGCCGTATCCATCATACGCAATTCCCTTCCGTCTGGTATCTGCCAATCCATTCCTGGACATCCTTGGCAAAATAGGTGATGATCAAGTCCGCTCCACTCCTTTTGATGCAGAGCAGGCTTTCGAACAACCCCTTCTCCTCCAGGATCCCCTGTTCGAATCCGTTTCTCAGGAGGGCGTACTCCCCGCTGACCTGGTAGGCCGCCACCGGAAGCCGGGTGTTCTGCCGGGCATCCTGGATGATGTCCAGGTAGGGCATGGCTGGTTTCACCATGAGGAAGTCAGCCCCTTCCTCCACATCCAGCAGGAGCTCCACTAGGGCTTCCCGCTTGTTGGCGGGATCCATCTGGTAAGCCTTCCTGTCCCCGAAGCCGGGGGCGGAATGGGCCGCATCCCTGAACGGCCCGTAGAAGGAGGAGGCGTATTTTGCGCTGTAGGCCATGATGGGGACATGGGAATAGCCGCCTTCGTCCAACGCTTCCCGGATGGCTCCCACCCTCCCGTCCATCATGTCGGAGGGGGCCAGGATGTCCGCCCCCGCCTGCGCATGGCTGAGGGCAGCCTCCACAAGGACCTTGAGGGTCTTCTCCCGGTCGATGTGCCCGTCCCCATGGAAGAAGCAACAGTGGCCGTCGCTTTTGTACTGGCACAGGCATACGTCCGTCAGGAGCAGCATCCCCCCATCCGCCTCCTTCAGCGCCCGCAGGGCGCTTTGCACCACCCCGCCGGCGTCCTTGGCGCAATCCGCCTGGGCGTCCTTCTCCTTGGGAACGCCGAACAGCAGGAGGGCGCGGATGCCCTTGGATTTCAGTTCCGGCAGGTCCTTCAGGAAGGCGTCCACGGAATAATGGTATTGCCCCCGCAGGGAGGGGATCTCTTCCTTGATCCCTTTGCCCTCCACAAAAAACACGGGGCAGATGATGTCGGACATGTCGATCCTGTTTTCCCGCACCATGTCCCTAAGTTGCGCGCTGCCCCGCAATCTTGCAGGCATCCTTCTTTCCATGTTCATGCCCCTCCCTTCTCCTTTTCCACATGGGCGACCAACCGTTCCATCATCCCTTCGATGGTATGGGGATCCCCCTCCAACAGGGGTTCCAGGCCGAACCCCCGGATCGCTTCACTGGTCACAGGACCGATGGAGACCAGCCCCAGGTTCCGGGGCACCTGCAGTTCCCTCCGCTCCAGCTGCCTGTGGAAATTTTCCACAGTGGAGGCACTGGTGAACAGGACATAGTCCGCTCCCTCCAGGTCCTCCAGTACCCGGCCCTCCTCCAGCTCGGCCTCCACCGTCTCGTAAAGGAAGACTTCCTCCAGGATGCAATGGTCCTTCAGTCTTTCCACCATCACCGGGCGGCTGTTCCTGGACCTGGGGGCCAGCACCCTCTGGCCGGGCTCCAGCTGGGACAGCAAGTCCCTGGCGAAGGCCTCCGAATGGAAGGTGGTCGCCACGGTGTCGCAGAGGATCCCCTGCCTGTCCAAGGCTTGGGCGGTCACCTTCCCCACAGCATGCACCTTCACCTTGCCCAGATGCCTGGCGTCCCTGCCCATCCCTTTCAAGACCTGAAAAAAAAGCTCCACGCCGTTCTGGCTGGTGAACACCAGATGGCTGTAGCCCTCCATCTCCCGGATCCGGACCTTCAAAAGCTCCATCCCTTCGGGGACCGGCCTGATCCGGATGGTGGGCCATTCCACGCCCCATCCCCCCAGGCGGCTGACGGCTTCCAAGGTGCCGCCGTTCTGGCGGTCGGCCCTGGTCACCAGAATCTTCTTCCCGAACAAAGGCCTTCGGGAGAGGAAATCCAGGTCCTTCCGCAGCCGGACCACTTCCCCCACCACAAGCAACCCCGGCTTCTCCTCCCTGTGTGCCAGGGCACCGATGGTTTCCAGGGTCCCCTCCACCACCTCCTGCCGGGGGGTTGTCGCCCTGTAGAGCACAGCCGCCGGAGTTGTGGGGGATTTCCCTGCTTCCATGAGCCGGGCTGCAATCCTGTGGATATTCCTTGCTCCCATGAGGAACACAAGGGTGCCTTCCAGTTCCCCATAGGTCCTATACCGCTTTTCCTCCCCTTCGGGGTGCTCCTTGGAGAGGTGTCCTGCAATCACATGGAAGGAGGAGGCCAGATTCCGGTGGGTGACAGGGATTCCCCCGTAGGCCAGTCCGCCGATGGCCGAGGTCACACCGGGAACCACTTCAAAGGGGACGCCTTGGGCCCGCAGATGGAGCCCCTCTTCCCCTCCCCGGCCGAAAGTGTAGGGGTCCCCTCCCTTCAGACGGACAACCCGCTTCCCTTCCCTGGCCTTTTGCGCCAGAAGCGCGTTGATCTCCTCCTGGGGCATGGTGTGGTTGTCCGCCTTCTTTCCCACATAGATCTTTTCGCAGTCTTCCCTGCAATGCTTCAGGAACCGGGGGTTCGCCAGGTAATCGTAGACCACCACCTGGGCGGACTCCAGCAATTCCAGGCCGCGCAATGTCAACAGCCCCTCATCCCCTGGTCCCGCCCCCACCAGATACACCGTTCCCGTCATAATCCCACCTCCTGCCGCAATTCCAGACCCAAATCCCTTCCAAGGGCCCTGGACTGTTCCTCCTTGTTTCCCTGTTCCCAACGGACGGAACCGCTGCGGCGGACGACCTTGCGCAGGTTCTCGTCCCCCAACAGCCCCTCCAGCACCAGGCCGTCCTTCTCCACCCTGCAGTACGCTCCGATGGGGACATGACAGCTTCCGCCTGCGCTTTCCAGAAACGCCCGCTCGCAAAGCGCCTGAAGCCTGGTGTCCCCATGGTCCGCAGCGGTCAGGAGCCGCTCCATCCCATGGTCCCCCCTCCTGTGCTGGAGGCCCAGGATCCCCTGGCAGGGGGAAGGGACCGATTCCTCCACGGAAAAGGGGAGAAAGAACCGCTCCCCTCCCGTGCCCATCCCCAGACGGTTCAATCCGGCCATGGCCAGGACCACACCGTCCAGGGCTTTGGGCCCCTCAAGACGGGCAAGCCTGGAGTCCACGTTCCCCCGGATGGGAACCGCTTCCCATTCCGGGTGGAGCTGTCCAAGCGTCCACCGTCTTCGGATGCTGCCGGTGCCGATGCGGGCGCGGACAGGCAACCCATTCCGGTTGCCCACCCCTTTTCCCACCACCAGAACATCCCTGGGGTCTTCCCTCCTGGGGAACGCCCCCAGCCGGAGCTCCGGGTGGAGGGCTGAAGGCATGTCCTTCAGGCTGTGGACGGCCAGGTCCACCTGGCCCAGGAGGAGCGCCCTTTCCAGCTCTTTCACGAAAATCCCCGCTCCGCCCACTTCGGATAGGGGACGGTCCTGGACCTTGTCCCCCAGGGTCTGTATGACCACCACCCTGCAGGTGAGCCCG
The DNA here is from genome assembly GCF_010179735.1 of Anaerotalea alkaliphila. GTDB lineage: Bacteria > Bacillota > Clostridia > Lachnospirales > Vallitaleaceae > Anaerotalea > Anaerotalea alkaliphila. The sequence goes on along the minus strand of NZ_JAAEEH010000001.1, from coordinate 119,346 downwards.
GGGTTTCCCTCCTCCAGGGTCCCTACGATCTGTTGCGTTTGCGCCAGGGCCAGTTTGCTCCCTCTGGTTCCTACGGTGATTTCCATCCCTCATCCATCCTTCAAGTGTTTTTTCAAAGCTTCGATTTCCAGTTCCACAGCCCGGTTCAGGACCGCCTTCCTTGTGGCCGGATCCTTTTCCCTTTCCAGCACCTGACGGCGCAGGGCGCCCAGAAGTTCCAGCTTTTCTCCAAAGGATTCGTCGTAGGTGCGGGACAGGTCCCGGATCATCTTTTTGGCAAGGGCCGGGCTCTTTCCTCCCGTATGGACCGCCACCACCAGATCTCCCCTATGGAAGCAAGCCATGAATCCCCAGTCGGACCCTTCCGGCAGGTCCGCCCGGTTGCAGAAAATCCCCCTGGCCCTGCAGTCCGCAGCCACCCGGGAATTCACTTCAGGGTCGCCTGTGGCGGCCACCACCAGACGGATTCCCTCCAGTTGGCGGGGGTGGTACGCTTCCCGGACCAGCTCCACCCCCGCCAGGGTCTCGAATTCCGGGTGGAAGGCGGGACTTGCCACCGTCACGGTCCCTCCCCCTTCCAACAGCTTCTTCGTCCGTCCCAGAGCCACCGGACCGGCACCCACCACCAGAACTTCCTTGTCCCTCAAATCCAGCATCACCGGCAGCATTCCCGTCCCTCCTTACCAGTCGTAAAGCTTGTGGATCATGGCCTTGTAGGCGTCCATTTCCTCCACATCCTCCAGGGCTTTCAGTTGGCGGATGGGTTCCCGGACCACCCGGCGGATGGCGCTGTCCAGAAGCTTTTCCAGAAGCAGGTATTCCCTATGGTTCAACGGGATCTTCTTCCGGATTGTCCGCATGGTGTCCTCCCTGGACTGGTCGCAGACATCATGGAAGGAGGCGATGATGGGGTCCACCCTGGTTTTGGCCAGCCATTCCCATACGACCTCCACCTGGCCCTCCACCTGGGACTCCATCTGTCTGGCGGCTTCCTCCCGCTGTTTCCTGTTCTCCATGGACCTTGCCTGGAAATCGTCCACATCCCACAGCACGACCCCCGGCAATTCGCCGATGGACCGTTCTATGTCCATGGGCACGGCCATGTCAAGCAGATGGACAGGCTTCTTCCTGGGAGGGAATTCCTTCCTGTTCAGGATGATGTGGGGGGAACTGGTGGCGCACACCACCACGTCCATCTCCCCCAGGATTCCATAGCGTTCCTCATAGGGAACGGTGCGGCACTGGGGGCATGTGGCCGCCAGGTCGTCCGCCTTGCAGCGGTTGCGGTTGCTCACATGGATCCTGGCGGCTCCTGCGGCCGCCAGGTACCGGATGGCCAACCGGCCCATTTCCCCCGCCCCGATGACCAGCACCTGGGCCTTGGTCAGGTCCAGCTCCTCCCCCAGCAGCTTCACCGCCACGGAAGGGATGGACAGGGGCGTCTCGCCGATCCGATAGGCGGCCTTCATCCTCTTGGCGAAGGTGACCGCTTCCAGAAAAACACGGTTCATCACCTTTTTTCTGGCGCCTGTTTCCCCGGCAAGCTCCCAGGCATCCTTCACCTGGCAAAGGATCTGGTCTTCCCCCAGCACCACCGAGTCCAGCCCCGCCGCCACCCTGAACAGATGGGCGACGGCTTCCTTGTCCCTCTTTTCGAAAAGGAAAGGTTCCAATGGCCAGGCCCGGAAGAATTCCAGATAGGCCCCCTTCACCTGGCTGGCTGTTTCAAGGTTCCCTGTGGTGAAGTACACCTCGCTGCGGTTGCATGTGCCCAGGACAACCGCCTCTTCCACCTCCATGTCCAGCAGCAGGTTCAGGAATTCGATCTTTTTTGATTCCGTAAAGGAGAAGGCTTCACGGATTTCAACACCGCCCTCCTGATGGCTGATGCCTACAACACCAATGTGCACATTTCCACCTCCATGCTAAAATTCGATCCCTTGCCTTGCGACAGCCCCTTGCCCGTAATGGTGCCGGACCTTCCTCATTTCCGTCACCAGGCGGGAAATCTTTTCCACCGTCTCCATGTTACCACAAAATTGCGGATGTGGGTAGCCGCCTCCGTTCCGGGAGATCCTCAAGACGCTCCATCCGCCAGCCCGTCCAGAGCCTTTTCAAGATGCCGCAGATAGATGGCCCGGATTCCAGGATTTTCCCCCAACCCTTCCAGCACGCATTCCACCGCAACTCCCCTTTCCTTCAGGATACTGGACCAGGAATGTTCCTCCCCGCCGGCCAGGTCGTTCATCACATGGTCCCCCGCCACCAGAAGGAACGGGAGCAGCCGGACCCTTTCCGCCTTTCCCAGTCTGGGCAGGACCGCTTCCACACCCTCCTCCAAGGTTCCCATCAGGGCCGGCCATCCCCTGGCATGCATCAGGGACTCCAGTTGTCCATACACGCTGTTGGCCTCATGGCTGGTGCCATGTCCCGCCAGAAGGGTCATGCCGCCCTTTTCCTCCAGGATCTTGTCCTGAAGGGCATCCAGAACCTGCATGTAGTCCTCCCCGCTGTCCAGCAGGGGCGCACCCAAGCAAACGCGCATTCCCTTGGCTTCCATCCTGGCCGCGGCTTTTCCTACCTTGTCGAATTCGTATCCGCCCACAAGGTGCAGGGGTTGGATCGCCACCTTCCTAAATCCTTCCCCCCAAAGCATCTCCAGGGCCTCCTCCGGATTCCTGCAGCCGACGCCCTGCTCCCTCAGTTTCTTCAGGATGGCGACGGAAGTGTATGCCGTTTCCACCCTCCAGTCCCCAAAGGTCTGCCGCACCAGTTCCTCCATGGGCTGGATGGCTTTTTCCCTGGCGCTCTTGTGGCTGGTGCCGTGGCTGACCACCAGGACAGCTTCTTCCCTGTATCCTGTCGTCTTATCCATGCGTGTTTCCTCCCTGTCTTTTCCACATGTCCTGCCAGTTGAAAAAACCTCCAACAGGCGATGTTGGAGGTGGAAATGGCCGTTTTCCCTTTGGTCCCACCGTCCGCCGGCGGAAACCATTTATCAATGATTCGTTTGGATTTGATCGGTCCTATCAAGCATCACTGCCTTTCCGACGACAATTTCCAGGATCTCTTCCCAGGGAAGCAACTTCCCTTCCCCCAGGTCGCCGCAGGCAAGCCTTCCGGATGCGGTTCCCAGAACCTCATAGCCGTGCCGGCGCAGCTTTTCCAAGTTCTCCTGAAGGATGGGGTTTTCCCACATGGCGGTGTTCATGGCGGGAGCAATTATTTTCCTGCACTTTGCCGCCATGATCGTTGTGGTCAGCATGTCGTCCGCGATTCCCCCGGCAATCTTTCCAATGATGTTTGCGGTGGCAGGGACCACGATGAACACCTGGGCCCTTTTGGCCAGGGAGATGTGTTCCGTGTCATACCTGTCCACCTTGTCGAACATTCCCCGGACCACCCGGTTCCTGGACATGGTCTGGAAAGTGAGGGGAGTTACGAACTCCTCGGCGTTTCTGGTCATGACCACATCCACATGGTGTCCCAGCTTCACCAGGGCGCCCACCAGCTCCACCGCCTTGTAGCAGGCGATGCCGCCGCTTACCCCTACGACGATGTTCAGCCCCTGCATCGGCTCACAGCCTTTCCAGGATTTCAGCGGCAATGCCGTCTCCAATCCCTTCTTTGGTGTTGAAGCAGGTCTTGACCCTGCCCGCCTCCACGAGGATGGCCTTGTGCTTCTCAGGTCCCACCTCGTCCAGGTTGTTCGCCAACACCAGGTCGCATCCGTTCCGCTCGGCAAGGCCGACCGCCGCTTCCACCAGCTGCTCCTCGCTGCCGGACTGCAGCAGCTTGAATCCCACCAGGAAGAGGTCCGGATTGATCTTCTTGAAGATGTGGATCAGTTTGGGGGTCAAGTCCAGGGAGAGGAAAAGGTCGCTGTCGGAGGGGACTTTTCCGTCCGGATCCAACTTGCCTTTGGGTGCGTCCATCACATGCTGGATGGCCTGCCTGATCTCCTTGCCGCTCTTGCCCGCAATGACCTTGTCCATCACTTCCTGGTAAAGCTCGTCCACCAGCATCTTCTTCTCCACCAGGTATGAGCGGGCAAAATCGGAGACCGCCATGGCATGGACCACGAAGTCCACCCTCTGGAGATCCATGATCCGTTTCAGCACGCCCAAGGTGGATTTCACATCCGCTACCGGATAGAACACAACGGGCAGGCCTTCCACCGGTGCGGGTATCATGGCGCTTTCCCCATGGACATAATGGACCGTAATCGCTTCCACCGACCATCCTTGTTCCCTTTTTTCCTGCAGGCCGGCCGCCAGGCTCCGATAGACCTGTGCTCCCACCCGGCCCGTACTCTTGTTGACGATGCCCCGTACACGGTCGATGGGTTCTTCCGTGCCGCCAGCGGTGATGATCAAGTGTTTCATAGGCAACCTCCTCAATAGATTCTACCGTGTTCCTCCCGGTCCTTGATGTCCACGATCCTGTTCCCTTCGTCCAGGACAAGGATCCTGGGCTTGAATGTCTTGGCTTCCTCCCTGTCCATCAGGCCGTAGGCGATGATGATCACCTTGTCTCCCCTCTGGACCAGCCTTGCTGCGGCTCCGTTGACGCAGATCACGCCGGACCCGGACTCCCCCTCGATGGTATAGGTCTCGAAGCGTTCCCCGTTGTTCAGGTTCACCACCTGCACCTGCTCTCCAGGCAGGATGTCCGCTGCCTCCAGCAGATGGGTATCGATGGTGATGCTTCCCACATAATTCAGGTCCGCTTCCGTCACCGTGGCCCGGTGCAGCTTTCCTTTGAACATGCTCAGCAGCATGGCGTTCTCCTTTCCATTTCCCCCTCCAGGAGGATGTTGTCGATCAGACGGGTCTTGCCGAAACGGACGGCGACGGCCATCAGGTCCCCTGCCGCGGCCCGTTCCACCGGCCTCAAATCCCTTCCGTCCAGAAGCTCCAGGTATTCCAGTTCTCCCAGGGGTGCCTTGCGGATTTCTTCCTTGGCCAGTTCCAGCAGCCTCTCCGGATTCCGTTCTCCCGCCCCGAAGGCTTCTCCGGCCTTTTCCAGACCCTTGTGGAGCCGGACCGCCTGCCTCCGCTCCTCCTGCTGGAGATAGGCGTTGCGGGAACTCATGGCCAGGCCGTCCTCTTCCCGCAGGATGGGGCAGACCCGGACCTCCACCGGAATCTTCAGGTCCCGGACCATTTTCTGCACCACCAGGGACTGTTGGGCGTCCTTCTGTCCAAAATAGGCCCTATCCGGCCCAACGATGTTGAAAAGGATGTTCACCACGGTGGTCACCCCCTGGAAGTGCCCGGGTCTCGCCTTTCCGCAAAGCACCCCCGCAAGCTCCCCTTCCACACGCACGATGGTGGAATGGCCTTCCCCGTAAATCTCCCTGGCATCCGGATGGAACACCACGTCGGCTCCCGCTCCGGATGCCAGGTCGCAATCCCGCTCCAGGCTCCTGGGGTATCTTTCAAAGTCCTCCCCCGGACCGAACTGGGTCGGGTTCACGAACACGCTGGCCACCACCAGGTCATTCTCCTCCTTTGCCCGGCGGATCAAGGACAGGTGCCCTTCGTGGAGGGCCCCCATGGTAGGGACGAAGCCAAGACTCCTTCCTTTCCTGCCCGCCTCCCTCTTCCAGGCCTCCAAAGCCCGGACGGTTTCAATCAACAACATCCTTCTCCTCCTGTCATCCTTTAAAACTGTGCCTTTCCTCGGGGAATGCGCCTGAAGACACTTCCCGGACATAGGACTGCACCGCGTTCCTGGCCGCCTCCCCCAGTTCCGCATACCGTTTCACGAATTTGGGGGTGTGGTCCGCATACAGGCCCAACATGTCATGGACCACCAGAACCTGTCCGTCGCAATCCTTTCCCGCTCCAATGCCGATCACCGGAATCTCCAGCTTTCCTGTGATTTCCCGGGCCAAGGATGCGGGAACCGCTTCCAGCACCAGGGCGAAGACGCCCGCCGCTTCCAGCGCCAAGGCGTCCTCCACCAATGCCTTGGCCCTCTCCGCCTCCCGGCCTTGGACCTTGAATCCTCCCAGGGCATTGACGGATTGGGGGGTGAGGCCGATATGCCCCATCACGGGAATCTGGGCCCGCAGGATCGCTTCCACCATGGGGACCATCTCCCGGCCACCCTCCAGCTTCACGCAGTGGACGCCTCCCTCCTGGACCAGCCTTCCCGCATTCCGGATCCCCTCCTCCAAGCTGATGTGGTAGGAAAGGAAAGGCAAGTCCCCCACCAATAGGGCGGACCGGGCGCCTGCCGCCACACAGCGGCAATGGTATGCCATCTGGTCCATGCTCACCTCCAGGGTGGTGTCCTTCCCTTGGACGACCATCCCTAGGGAATCCCCCACCAGGATGGCGTCCACACCTGCCTGGTCCAGAATGCTGGCCATGGTGTAGTCGTATGCCGTCAGCATCGTTATCTTTTCCTTGTTCCCCTTTTTTTCCTGCAAACTCCGTATGGTTTTTTTCCGGTCCATCAGGTCTTCCTTCCTCCCGCACGGCCTGGCCCGCTTCTTGCCTCCAATCGAAAAAAGTCCCTTTCCTCCGGATGAAAGCAGAAGAAAAAGACCTGGCTCGTGCATGTCGCGCTATTCCCGTCTCTGTCCTCAAGGATCAAAGCAGTTTCATTTGGTTTCATCATACACCAACCGGGATCCCCTGTCAAGACGACCTGGTATGCCCCTTCCCATCCCATCCCGATTCATGTTATAATGCTTTGGAAAATACAATGAAAACGAGGGAGATCCATATGTCCAGAAAAAACAACGCCAGGAAGGCTTCCAAGCTCCCGTCCTTTTGGCGTCTAGCACCGATCGCAACCGCATTGGCCCTGGTGCCCCTGTTCATGCGCCTGCTTCTGACCGAATACCCCATGCTTAAAATCACCGGCGCCAACACCCAGTCCACCGTAGCCAATCTGTACACCCACGGCAAAGCCCTTCTGTTGATCGGCACCGCCTTCTACTGCCTGCTGTTCCTCCTCCACAGGGTTTTCCTGGAGCGGTCCGGCTTCTGGAAGCGCCCCGTCTTCCTCCTTTCCTATGCCTATATGGGACTGGTGGTCCTATCCTGGGTTTTTTCCGTGGACAGGTTCTTCTCCACCGTCGGGTACATGGACCATCATGAGAACGCCCTGGTCCTGGTGGCCTACGTGGTGATTTTCCTGTATGCGTCCACCTTCCTGGAGGACCACCGGGACATGCAGGTCCTGTCCTACGCTTGGATGGTTTCCATCGCCCTCCTGTTCCTCATCGGCCTCACCCAGCATTTCGGCCGGGACATCCTCATGAGCCGTTTCGCCCAGCGCTTCTACATCCCCTCCCGCTTCCTGGAGGGCGTGGACCTCCAGGCGAACATCACGGGAAGCATCTCCCAGACTTTGTTCAACCCCAACTACGTAAGCTTCTACGCATCCCTCGCCCTTCCCTTCTTCCTGGTCCTCCTGGTCCTGGACAAGGTCCTTTGGCACAGGCTGCTGTACGTGACCGTATGCCTCATGATGGCCTTCAACCTGGTGGCCAGCTCCAGCCGGAACGGCCTGGTGGGCATCCTTGCCTCCATCTTGCTGATGGCGGTCCTCCTGGGACGCTCCCTGCAACGGAAGGCCTTGTTCTTCGGTGTCCTGGCCGCCAGCCTCGCCCTCTTCCTGGTGGTGAACGTCTGGGCGGACACGGTGCTGCTGCGCAAGTTCAAGGTCATTTCGGACCAGCTGTCCACCCCCATGGAATACCCACTCCAGAGCATCCAGACCGTGGACGGCAAGGTGGCGGTGGCGCACAGGGATTTCTCCCTTGAAATCCGTCCGGACCCGGCAGCCGACGGGTCCCGCCCCCCCTTTCTTTTCCAGGACGGGGAAGGCAGGCCCCTGTCCCTCCTTCCTGAAGGGGACGGCTTCCTGCTGGCCCCCGGGGAAGGGGAGCCCCTCCCCGTCCCCGTCCGCTTCGAGGAGTCCAAGGGCTTCCCCACCGTTGTCCTGACCCTGGACAAAAGACCCTGGCGCTTCCTCCACTACCAGGGGGCGTTCTACCGGATCAATTCCATGGGTAGCCTGGACGAGATGAAGGAGGTCCCCGCCTGGGGATTCGAAGGGTATGAACGGCTGGGCTCCTCCCGGGGATACATCTGGTCCCGTTCCCTCCCTCTGCTTGGGGAATATTTCTTTTTCGGCAGCGGTCCGGACACCTACCCGCTGGTATTCCCCCAATGGGACCGGGTGGGCAAGCTGAACGGCCTCCATAATCCGGACATCGTGGTGGACAAACCCCACAACATACTCCTGAATTATGGGGTGAACACAGGGGTCCCCTCCCTGCTGCTGGTCCTCCTGCTGTGGTTCGGCTACATCCGCCAGTCTGTCCGTCTCTACTTCGGAGCCTCCCACGCCAGTCCCAACGCCCGTTTCGGGCTGGCTTCCCTGGCGGGCGTGGTTGGCTACCTGACCGCCGGCCTGTTCAACGATACCAATGTCAGCATCACCCCCCTGTTCTGGGTTCTCCTGGGCATGGGATTTGCCGCCAACCAACTGTACCGACGAGAATCGAATGGAGGAAAATGACATGCGCTTCACTTTCAATCACAACAACATCAACGTGCTGGACCTGGAAAAAAGCCTGGCCTTCTACAAGGAGAACCTTGGGCTTGTGGAGGTCCGCCGCAAGGCCGCAGAGGACGGCAGCTTCATCCTGGTCTATCTGGGGGACGGGGTCACAGGCCACAGTCTGGAACTGACCTGGCTGCGGGACTGGTCCGCACCCTACAATCTGGGGGACAATGAATTCCATCTGGCTTTCCATGTGGACGATTTCGAAGGCGCCCATGCACTCCACGAGAAGAACGGCTGCATCTGCTACGAGAACAAAGGCATGGGCATCTATTTCATCGAGGATCCCGACGGTTACTGGATGGAAATCGTGCCGGGCAAGCGCTGAGCCGAAAAGGAGGCCATTCCATGGCAAAAGAGAAGATCTACACCATTCCCGTCAACGACGCTTTCCACAGCAAAGAGGGATGTCCCCTGTGCTCCATGGAAAACAAGCTGGAAAAGGATGCCTTGGATTTCATCACAGGGTCGGCCTACATGGTGGACGACATCCGCATGGAGACGGACCGGCTGGGATTCTGCCCTTCCCATTGGAAGGACCTGCACCAGGCGGACAACCGGCTGGGGAGCGCTCTGATGACCCAGACCAGGATGGCGCGGCTTTCCGGAGAGCTCCAGAAGCTGGCCATGGATCCGGGGGCCAAGGGACCGAAGAAGACGCTTTTCGGCAGGCAGCCCGCCGGCGCAAGCCTGCAGGACCGGTTCCTTTCCGATTGCTTCCTGTGCGACCGGGTCCAAAAGCAACTGGACCAGTATGTGAACACCCTCTTCCACATGTGGAAGAGGGAGGAGGAGTTCCAGCAACTCTTCCGCTCTTCCGAAGGTTTTTGTCTCCCCCACTTCCTGCGGCTCTACGAGGAGGCAGCCTCCCATTTTTCCGGCAAGGAACTGGAGGACTTCCGCCTGGCCGCATGGGAGGTGTTCTTCAGCCACTACCGTCAGGTCCAGGAAGAGCTGGATTGGTTCATCCGGAAATTCGACTACCGGTTCAAGGACGAGCCCTGGGGGAACTCCAAGGACGCTCCCCGGAGGGCCATCGAGAAGCTCTCCGGCCTGTCCCTGACAGACCCTTCCTAAAGACAAGGAGAGGCCGCATTCCCTACCATAGGGAATGCGGCCTCTCCTTGTCTGCATCCGCTCCTTCCTCAGTCCCGCCTGGCGGGAACCAGAAGCACGGAGCAGGCGGCCTGCCGCGCAATGCTGTTGCTGACGCTTCCCAGGAACATCTCCTTCAGGAAGCCCCGGCCTTGGCTGCCCATGACAATCAGTTGGGCGCCCTTCTCCCTTGCAAGCTGCAGGATTTCCTTCTGGGGATATCCGTACCGGATCATGCATTCCACCTCTGCCTTCCCCTTTCGAGCCAGCTCCTGCCTCATGTTTTCCAGCCGCTCGGTGTCGATTCGGTTGAACTCATCCAGCTGGTCGATCAGATAGGGATAGATCCTGGACTGGTCCTGGACATGGAACAGGACAACCTGCCTCGTTCCCCCTTCCACCAGGCTTTCCAGGTATCGGAAGGCATTGGCCGCCGTTTCAGAGAAGTCCGTGTTGAAAAGCACCGGGCCTTCGGGTTTCATGCCGCTTGCCCGCACTTCGGATCCGTCCGGATCCCGTACAAGCCGTACCAAGAGCACCGGCAGCCTGGAATGATGGATCACATCATAGGCAAGGCCGCTGAACAGGACTTCACTGGTTAGGGAATGGGCCTCGGCACCTACCACAATGATGGAGTATCCCTCTGTTTCCGCAACCCGGTTGATTTCGTTCTTTGCAATCCCGGACACGACTCTCGTTTCCACGGTGTAACCCTGGCGCTCCAGCACCCTTTTCTGGGCTTGGAGCGCCTCGTCGGTCGATTCCTCCGTCTCCAGATACGCTCTGGCGGCAGGCGCTTGGATTCCGGTGCACTGGAGAAGCAGGCACTGCTCCGCTCCATAGGCCCGCAGGCCCTCCAGACTTTCGACCAGCGCATCGGATGCCGTCGATGTATCTGTGGCGACCAACATTCGTTTGAACATCATGATCCCTCCTGACATTTGTCACCTGTTGCAGGACTGGTATCGGCACGCATTTTTGGCCATTCCTTATTATATTCTAACAACTTATCCCCATCCTGTCAAATTGTTAGAAAGAAAAATTCTCCGGATCGGGACCGAAGCGGTGGTCCCGGTTCATGTCCTCGATCCGGGCCATCTCTTCCGGCTCCAGATGGAAGTCCTGGATCCGGAAATTCTCCTCGATCCGATGCTTGTGGGTGGATTTGGGTATCGCCACGATTCCGTTCTGCAGATGCCACCGCAAGACCACCTGGGCCGGAGACTTCCCATGCTTCTCTCCCAACTCCAGGAGGACCTTGAGGTTCAGGTTCCCCTGCATCAGCGGACTCCAGGCCTCCATCCGGATCCCCTTGCGGCTGCAATGGTCCCTCAAAGGCATCTGGGTGAGCAGTGGATGCAGCTCCACCTGGTTCACCATGGGCTTGATTTCGGATGCCTCCAGCGTCTCCAGATGGTGGACCTGGAAATTGCTCACGCCGATGGCCCTGCAGAGCCCTTCCCTGTACAGCTTCTCCATGGCTTTCCAGGTCTCCCTGTACCTTCCCGGCACTGGCCAGTGGACGAGGTAGAGGTCCAGCCTTTCCAACCCGAGCTTCTTCCTGCTCTCCTCGAAGGCGGCCAGCGTGCCTTCGTAGCCCTGGTCCTGGTTCCACACTTTGGTGGCGATGAAGAGCTCTTCCCTGGGAATGCCGCTTTCCCTCACAGCCTTTCCTACAGCCCTTTCATTTCCATAGACTGCGGCGGTGTCTATGCTCCTATAGCCCACCCGCAGCGCCTTTTCCACCGCAGCCCTGGTCTCTTCGCCATCCTTGATCCGCCAAACGCCGAACCCCTGGAGGGGCATGGCCACGCCGTTTTCCAACAGGACAATCCCTTCTTCGTTCATACCGCATCTCCTCCCTGTAAATTCCTTGAAACCGCTTGCCAGCCAGCCGGCCGGAATGGAAGAAGCCGCCCCCGGACCCGTCAGGGCCCTTGGAGCGGCTTGTTTGCTACGCTTTCCACAAACCGTGGAGATTGCAGTATTCCCTGGCGTAAAGAACTTCTTCCTCCAGCAGGAACTTGGCTTCCGGCGCTTCACCCGGCTTCAGGTATTTGCGGTAGATTTTGCTGGCCGTCGCCACTTCAATCCACTCGATGTAATGGGAGTCCTCCATGGGATGGGCTACGGATCCGACCTTCACCAGGACACCACCGTCCACCTTTTCAATGACCGGAACATGCTTCTCTTTGGCCGCATCCACCGTGTTTTCCACCTGCAATACCATGTCCTCGTCGCAACACACCAGCGTACCGCCGCCGACGTGCACGACCTCCACCATATTCCCACAGACGGAGCATTTGTAGATTTCATTCAATTGTACCATTGGAATACCTCCTCTTGTCATCAGTCCCAGGAGCTGCCTTTCCTCTCCCTCTGGTGTCTCATGTTTCCATTTTAAACCAGAACTGTCCCTTGCGCAAGTGGATGCACCTAGAGATCCGTATATTTTTTGCTGGAGTTCCTCGACTTTTCCACCGGATACTTCCGTTCGTTCAGATCGATCTTGTCCTGGATGGCCTGGATCAGGTCCACATCCAGCGCGTCAGCCATAAGGATGCAATAGTTCACCACATCCGCAAGTTCCTGCCGTACGGCCTCCAGGTCGAACCGGTGGTCCCACTGGAAATTCTCCAGCAGCTCCCCGGCTTCGATCACAATGGACTTCGCCAGGTTCTCCGGGGTGTGGAACTGTTTCCAATTCCTCTCGTCCCGAAACGCCAGGATCCGCTTGACCGCGTCCTCCATGCCGCCTCCTGTTTTCTTCCCTTCCTCCATCCTCACTCCCCCATGACCTGGAAGACGATTTCCCGCTTCCGGTCCCTGGTGTCACACTCGACCAGGGTCAGGTTCTGCCAGGGCCCCAAGGTGAGCCTTCCCTCCACAAAAGGGATGGTGATGAAGGGGGACAGGAGCGCCGCCTTGATATGGCTGGAACCGTTGTCATCGCTCCAAGTTTCGTGGTGCCTGTATTGGACCACCTTTCCGGTCTCGTCCGCATAGGGGGAAAACACGTCCATGGCCTTCTTCAGGTCCGTCCCCACGATTCCCGGTTCGAACTCCAGTGTGGTCAGACCCGCGACGCCACCGGTGGTGAATCCGGTGACGGTGCCGGAGGAGATTCCCTTATCCCTGCACGCCCTCGCGACCGCCTCCCGGAAATCCTCCGTCACGTCGATCATGCCCATATGGGCTTTTGTATGGTAGTCCTTTCGCATGGTGAATACGCCCATGACCTTCTCCTTCCGTCTGTCATCCGCCTACTGGGGGAATTGGCACCTGGCGCGTTTGTTGTACAATTCCCGATTGAAATCCTCCGGCATTTCCGGCTTCTTCCCCCCAGGCTTCCCGTGCAGGTTCGGGCCTCCTGCCAGGGTGCCGTCCAGGTACCCCTGGAGCGCGGATTCCCAACTTCCCTCCACGCCGAGCACGACGTCCACCCCGGCTCCGGAAAAATATCCCAAGGCGCCTTCTCCCATGCCTCCGGAAATCACCGTCTGGACACCCTGCTCCACCAAAAATGCGGGAATCCTTCCAGGCGCATGTCCCGGATTCGGTACGAACACGCTTTCCCTGCACTTGCCTTCCTCCACCGTGCACAGCCGGAACCCTTCGCAGTGTCCGAATTTCTGGCTTACGCTGCCTTGTTCCAGCGTTATGGCGATTTTCATGTTCATCCCCCCTAAGCCTTTCCGTTCCTATTCTTCACCAGCGTCTTCTTCCTGTTGGGGTTGCTCGTCTTCCTTGTCTGCAGTTCGAATTGTCCCAGGGACATGATGAAGGAGGACAACTTGGCGTATCCGTAGTTCCTGGTGTCGAAATCCGGATAACGCTTGTTCAGCTTGTTCCCCACTTCACTGAGGTTGATCCACCCGTCCTCGTCGGAGCTTTCGTTGATGATGTTGCGGATGGAATTGATCAGCTCCACCATTTCAGCCAGGCCTTCTTTGGCCTGTTGCTGCTTCTCTCCAGGGGTCGCCTTTTCGGGTTCCTGTTTCTCCTCAGGAACGGAAACCAGCACCTCCAGATATTTGAACTTCTCGCAGGCGGCGATGAAGGGGGTGGGGGTCTTCTTTTCCCCCATCCCCACCACATACATTCCGGCTTCCCGCAGCCTGGCGGCCAGCCTGGTGAAGTCGCTGTCGCTGGACACGATGCAGAAGCCGTCCACATTGTTGGAGTAGAGGATGTCCATGGCGTCGATGATCAGCGCCGAATCCGTGGCATTCTTGCCTGTGGTGTAGCTGTACTGTTGGATCGGTGTGATGGAATAGTGCAGAAGCACGTTCTTCCAGGAGCCCAGCTGCGGCGAAGTCCAATCCCCATAGATCCTCTTGTAGGTGGGTGTCCCATGGTTGGACAGCTCGTCGAAGATGTACTTGATGTATTTGTCCGACACATTGTCCGCATCGATGAGCACCGCTATTTTCTTTTCGTTTTCCATTGATTGTTGTCTCCCTGCACTTGTGTTTGGTTGCGTTCCTCCACCCATTATACTCCCAATTCCCGGGGATGGCAACCTGACCGCCCCCCGGAAGGCAGGGAAGGCGGCCGGATACGCTCCGGCCGCCTTCTCAACGCACCCTCTTCAGTTCTGTCCCCAATTCATACAGCTTGGTCGCATGGCTCCTTGCAAAGACCTGGTCATGGGTGATGACGATCACGCCCGTTCCCCTTTTCGCAATCTCCTTCAGGGTCTCCCCCACGCTGTCCCGCAGTTCCGAGTCCAACGCCGAAGTCGGCTCGTCGAAGCAGAGGTATTCCGGATCCATGGCCAGTGCCCGGGCGATGGCAACCCTCTGCCTCTGCCCTCCCGACAGCTGGAACTCGTAGTTCCCTTCCAGACCCTCCAGTCCCAGGGAATCCAGCAGCTCCTTCGCCTTGGCTTCCGACTCTTCCTTGGACAGCCGCTTCACCTTCTGCAGGGGATAGGCCACATTCTCCATGGCGCTGAGGTGGGGGAACAGGTTGAAGTTCTGGAACACCAGCCCCACGGGGTGTTCCTCTTCCCTGCTCCGTTCGGTGATTTCGATCCTTCCGGAATCGATGGTTTCCAGGGAGGACAGGCATCGGATCAACGTCGTCTTTCCGACGCCCGAGGGGCCCAGCACCACGGCGATGTCCCCCTTTTCCACTTCGAAGGTGATGTTGTCCAGCACCTTCTTGTCCCCGAAGCTTTTCGAAATGTTTTCAACTCTCAACATATGGGCACCTACCTGTAGTAGTCATAACGGTTTTCGGTTTTCTTCAGGAAAAAGGTAACGGCTGCAATCAGCAACAGGTACAGCAGACCTGCCACAAACAGGGGCACCAGGGATGCCTGTTTGTTCGACAGGGTCTTCGCGGCCCTGAGCACGTCCCCCAAGCCCAGGACATAGACCAGTGATGTGTCTTTCACCAGTGTGATGAGTTCGTTTCCCACAGGGGGGAGCACCCGCTTGACCACCTGGGGAAGCACGATGCCGAAGAATGTTTGGAACTTGGACAGCCCAAGCACTTTCGCGGCCTCATATTGTCCCAGGCTGATGGACAATACCCCTCCCCTGAAGATCTCCGTGTAATAGGCCGCATAGTTGACCACGAAGGCGATGACCACCGCCACTTCCCGGTCCAGGCGCACGCCTACCAGCGGAAGTCCAAAATAGATGAAGATCAGCTGCAGCAGCAGGGGCGTTCCCCTGACGACCAGGATGTAGGCTTGCATCAGGGTTTGGAGCGCCCTGTTTCTGGACAGGCGCAAAGTGCAGGCCACCATGCCCAAGGGGATGGAAAACAACGCTGTTAGGAAAAAAACCCATAGGGTGGTTTTCATCCCCTCCAGCATCAAAGGCATCATTTCCATGATTTCTACCATAGGCCCCCCCTTACTTTACGATGTTCTCACCGAACCACTTCTCGGAAATGGCAGCTGCCGACCCGTCCGCCTTCATGGCGTCCAAAGCTTCGTTCAGTTTCTCCAGCAGGGTTTCGTCCCCCTTGCGAACACCCACACCGTATTCCTCGTCGCCGAAGTCCTCTTCCAGAACGCGGTACTGCGCTTCGCCTCTTGTCGCGATATAGTACCGGGCCAAAATCTCATCCGCCACCACTGCGTCCACCCTGCCTGCCTCCAGATCCATGAAGGCGTCGTTGTAGGTGTCGAACAGAACCACGTTCCCATCCTTGAATGCCTCCATGGCGCCTTCGGCTTCGATGGCCGCCAGGGCGCTGGAGGAATTCTGTGTGGCCACCGCTCGGCCTTCCAGGGCCGCCTTGTCCATGATGTCGGAGCCTGCGAGCACTACGATGGACTGCTGGTTGTCCAGATAGGGGGTTGTGAAGTTGACCTTTTCCCTGCGCTCCTCCGTGATGGTGTAGCCGTTCCAGATCAGGTCGATGTTCTTGGAACTCAGCTCCGTCTCCTTCAGGTTCCAGTCTATGGGTTGGAACACCGGCTCAAGCCCCATGCGTCCCAACGCCTCGACGGCCAACTCCACGTCGAACCCTGTCATCTGGCCGTTCTCATCCTTGAATCCCATGGGGACGAAGGTGTCGTCCAAACCGACAATGACGGTTCCCCTTGCCTCCAGGTCAGCCCAGGTATCGCTTGCCGTTTCCTTCTTCCCGCAACCTGCAAGCACCATGGCCCCAAGCACCAACGCGATCGTAAATACAAATTTCTTTTTCATCTCTTCTCTCCTTCAGGTTCCATTGTCTTGTGCCTGGCCTTCTTCCTTCCGTCGCCATCCGGAAAAAAGGCCGCATAAGGAGAGTTTACTGGGGTAGCGCAATAATGTCAAGGCCCAGTTAATCGTTGACTTCCGCCAGCAGTTCCCTCGGCAGCTTCTCCTTCCTCAGGTAGAATGTCCGCAGCCCCTCTTCTCCTACGGCATTCAAGGCCTTCACCTGGACCTGGTAATAGTCTCCCGCCAGCGTGTAGCGGTAGTTCGACTGCAGTTGGGGCAGGAGCAAAGCAAGCTTCTCCTTGTCCTCCACCTTCCGCAGGCCTTCATAGGCCTCCGGCATTTCCATGCTTCTCATCTTCTCCAGATAGGGGTCTTCCCCCATCCGGTCCAGGACCGCCAGGGAACGCACATTCCCCGGGGTAGGGACCACCCTGTCCAGCAGTCCCAGGGCATCCAGTGCTTCCCTGGTCCTGCCGTATCCGCTGTAGACAGGCACATTCACGTACGATTCCAGGGTTTTTCCCTGTAGGTCCGTGTAGGGATAGTAGAAATCCACGAAGTAGAAAGGCCCGCCTTCCTCCCACCGGGACTCGTAGGTCTCTTCCAGCACATCTTCCCGGATGCCGTCAAGGAGGACTCCGATCGCCTCCTGCCCCCTGATTCCTATGGGTTCCCCCAAGGGGCTGTTCACAACCGCCTTGGAAAGGCCTTGGGACGCAAGGAAGAGGACCGGGTTGTTCTTCCGCTTGTACTCCAATGTCTCGAACAACCTTCCCAATTCCGGAACTTTCGCGTCATACTCGAAGCTGTAGCCCCGGCGAAGGGTTCCTCCATTTTCCAGCCTGTATTCCAGCACCACACGGCTGCCCCTTTCCACCGGATCCGCTTCGGACATCCGGGAGAAATGCAGCTCCCAAATCGCCTGCAGTGCCTCCGGAGTCACATAGGCCTCCTGCTCCTGGGCGATGTAGGTTTTCAGGCCCGCCGCCCCGTTCCCCTCCTGTATGGCCAGGATGGGATTGAATCCTTCCGGCAGGGGCATCCCTGTCTCCGGATCGTAATGGCTCCCCCAATTCCCATAGGAACGCAGCTGCCCTTCCGTGTCCAGCAGCTGCTGGGTCAATTGGATGGACCGGACCTGCCCCAGGTTGGGGATCCGGCGGCTGTAGCCTCCCACGTCCAGGGAGATGGCGGTCAGGGTTAGCGTCATGGCCAGTCCGTAAACCGCCATCCCTTTCCATGTGCGGTGGATGAAGACGCTCTTCTGCGCAATCATCTGGCTGGCTGCGTACGCAAGCACAGCCCCCACGGCCATCCCCACGTGGGTGGAGGTCCTGGTGTACATCATTTCCTTGAAGTAGACGCCTGCCAGCGTCATCCCCAGGAAAGTCATCAGGAACACGAACCCCGTCTTGAAGCTGTCGAAGCAGAGATAATCGGTATTCCTTTCCAGTTTCCTTTTCCTGTAAAGCAAAAAGGCCATTCCGAAAAACAGGAGAATGTATGCCAGGAACTGGACCATGGTCCTGTCCCATCCGTTTCCGTCCCTTGCCATGTTCTCCAGCGCCATGACAGGGGAAATTCTGGTCCACTTCATCACATCCGACTCCCCATAGGGATATCCATGCAGCAGCAGCTCCAGGATGTTCGCCACCCCCAGCACCAGCCCCACCGGTAGGAACAGGAACACATAGACCAGCACCCCTTGGACCAGGGTGGAACCCAGCGCCATGCCCAGCATCAATGCGAAGCCGAACACCATCATTCCCGTGGTGCCGTATCCTGCAAACCAGCGGATGGCTTCCGTCCAGGCTCCGTTCCCTTCCCACAGCACCAGCCCTCCCATCACCAGGGCGTTCAGAAGCAGCGGCCCTAGGAACAGGACGGCTCCGGACAGGATCTGGCTTCCCAGAATCTGGGACCGCCCCAGAGGGAAGGAGTGGTAGACAGCAGTGGCGGAAGGCTCCTGCAGATACCGGAGTAGCACCAGCCCCATGACGACCGGCACGACGAACGCCAGCAGGCCATCCACGGGGTTTGGAAAGGACAGGATGCGCATCCCCTCTGTGTACAGCGCTCCAACCTCCTGCATCCCGAGCATCCTCTCATGGTCCAGCAACATCCGCACAGGGTGCACCAGCCAGAGGAAGATTGTGAACAACAGGCTCAACAGGCCATACAGGCGCAGATTATGCCTTACCAGCCGGCCGCTCCACAGCTTTTTAGAGTAGGATGTTTTTGACTTCATAACCCGCACCTCCAATTTCATACATGAATATCTCCTCCAGTGTCAGCGGTATGAATTCGAACAGCAGGGGGGAAAGGGACAGGACAACAGGCTCCACCTCCGCTTTCGCTCCCCGTACGATATAGGTGGACACGCTTCCGGACCTTTCCTTCTTCAGGATGTCCAACGAAACCTCCCTTTCCTCCAGCACTCCAGGAGCCACATCCGGTCCGTAGGCCACCTGGATCTTGTGGATGTCGCTCTTCATCTCGTCCAGATCCCGTTCCAGGAGCATTTTCCCCTTGTTCAGGATCCCCACATGGTCGCAGACGTCTTCCAACTCCCGCAGGTTATGGGAGGACACCAGGACCGTCATCTGCCTTTCCGCCACATCCTGCAGCAAGAGGCTCCAAATCTGCCTCCGCATGACGGGGTCAAGGCCGTCCACAGGCTCGTCCAGGACCAGCACATCAGGCCTGCAGGCCATGGAAAGCCAGAAGGAGACCTGCTTGCGCATCCCTTTGGACATCTTGGAGACCTTCTGTCTTTCGTCCAGTTCCAAAATCCCTTGAATCTTCCGATACCGCTCCCAATCGAATTCCCGGTAGATGTCCCCGTAGAAGGCGGCAAGGGATTTTGGGGTGGCCAGCGGAAGGAAATGGAGTTCGTCGGGAATGAATGCCATCCTCTGTTTGACGTCCACATTCTCGTATACGGGGACGCCATCCACCGAAACCGCCCCCCCATCCGGACGGTAGACGCCCGCCAGGATTTTCAGAAGCGTTGTCTTGCCTGCTCCGTTGGGACCTACCAGTCCATATACGGACCCTTTCGCCACATGCAGGTCCACCTGGTCCAAGGCCTTGAAATTGCCGAAATTCTTTGTGACTGCATCCATGCTGATCATTCTTCTCCCGCCTTCCTATCGTATGTCTTTCGCGCCAGCTCCAGCACCGTCTCCAAGGGGAGCCCCCGCTTTGCCGCCGCATCCAGTACCCTTTCCAGTTCCAGGACCACCTTCTCCCTTTCCAATTCCAAATCCCGGGGATGAAGCGAAGCCACGAAGTTGCCCCGGCCCGGTACGGAATACAGATATCCCTCCTTCTCCAGCTGCCTGAACGCCTTCTGGATCGTGTTGGGATTGATTGCCAGCCGGGCGGCGAGTTCCCGCACGGATGGCAATTGGCTGTCCGGTTCCAAGCGGCCCTGGAGGACCGCATCCTTGACGCTGTCCACGAGCTGTGCGTATAGGGGCGTTCTGCTCCGCAAATCAATGGAAAACATGGCCAACCTCCGTTCTGTTTGTTCTATGTGTTCTATTAGTATTAGTACACTATGGGAAAATTATACCCGGGAATCGGACTCCTGTCAATCCCCGGGTGGAAAATGTCAAATCATTCCAACGCTTGGCGCACATCCCCCAGGATATCCCTGAGGTCCTCGATCCCGACGGACATCCGGATCATGTCGGGGCCTACGCCGCAGGCCTCCAGCTGCTCGTCCGTCAACTGCCTGTGGGTATGGCTGGCAGGGTGCAGGACGCAGGTCCTTGCGTCGGCCACATGGGTCACGATGGCCGCCAGCTTCAGCTTGTCCATGAAGCGGACCGCCTCTTCCCTCCCGCCCTTCACTCCGAAGGAGATGACGCCGCAGGATCCGTGGGGCAGGTATTTCCCCGCCAGCCCGTGGTATTTGTTGCCTGGGAGCCCCGGATAGTTCACCCAAGCGATTTTCCCATGGCCTTCCAGGAATTCGGCCAATCCCTGGGCGTTCTCACAGTGCCTGGGAACGCGCAAGTGCAGGGTTTCCAATCCAATGTTTGTGTAGAAGGCGTTCTGGGGGGATTGGACCGCACCCAGGTCCCGCATCAGCTGGGTGGTAGCCTTGGTGATGTAGGCCGCTCTGCCGAATTCCTTCGTATAGGTTACCCCATGGTAGGAAGGGTCCGGTTCCGTAAGTCCGGGGAACTTTTCCTTGTTGGCTTCCCAATCGAAATTCCCGCTGTCCACAACCACTCCGCCCACACTGGTGGCGTGTCCGTCCATGTATTTGGTGGTGGAATGGATGATGATGTCCGCCCCCCATTCGAAGGGCCTGCAATTGATGGGTGTCGCGAAGGTGTTGTCGATGATCAGCGGCACGCCGTTCCTATGGGCGATCCGGGCGAACTTCTCAATGTCCAGGACCACCAGGGCCGGGTTGGCGATGGTTTCTCCGAACACCGCCTTCGTCTCCGGCCGGAACGCCTCCTGGATTTCCGCTTCGGACGCGTCGGGATGAACGAAGCTGAATCCGATTCCCAACTTCTCGAAGGTCACGGCGAACAAGTTGAAGGTTCCTCCATAGATGGTGGAGGCGCAGACCACATGGTCCCCCGCATTGCAGATGTTGAAGATGGCGAAGAAGGCGGCAGCCTGTCCGGAACTGGTGAGTATGGCGCCCACCCCGCCCTCCAGGTCCGCAATCTTTGCCGCAACGGCGTCGTTGGTAGGGTTTTGGAGCCGTGTGTAGAAGTAGCCCGACTCCTCCAGGGCGAACAACCGCCCCATCTGTTCCGTGGAATCGTATTTGAATGTGGTGCTCTGTACGATGGGCACCACCCGGGGTTCTCCGTTCTTGGGTGTGTACCCCGATTGCACGCATTTTGTGTTGATCCGATACTCGTTCATCTGTTCCTCCTGGTTGTCGTATTTCCTGCTTCCCTAGATGCTGTCGATGGCTTGGCGCAGGTCGGCCTCCACTTCTGCGGCCAGGGAGACAAGCGCCTCCACCTCCAATGCCCTGATCAGCACCGTCGGCCTTGCCATTCCCACAACGGCTTTCCCGTCCTTCTCATAGACCGCCACTTTGCAGGGCAGGAAATAGCCTGCCCTGATGGTGGTGTCCAGAACCGTCTTGGCCTTTTTGGGATTGCAGACCTCCATGACCAGAAAATCCCTGTCGAAATCCAATCCCTTCTCCGCCAGCTTCTCCTTGAAATTCAATTCCCAAAGCACGCCGAACTGCACCGCCGCAAGGGCCTCCTTGACCCTGTCCGCAGCCTCCGCTACGGACATGTCCTTTTCCACTTCATATATGATTTCCATGCTGTTCCTCCCTTCAATGGCATAAGAAGATTATACCATAGCAGGCCGGGGGTTGTTAAGCTTGGTCCGACTTTCCTTTGCAAATTCAAAAGGCAACCCAGGTAAAGGTTGCCTTTTCATCTCCAGGAGGAGACAGGGTAGGTAGGTAGGTAGTCTATCGGTGATGCATATGGTTGGCTGGTGTTATCTTTGCACCCGGCCGGATGCGTCCCCTTGGATCAGGGCTTCCACTTCGGCTACGGTGACCAGGTTGGCGTCCCCGAAGATGGTGTGCTTCAGTGCGGATGCGCCCACTGCGAACTCCAGGGCGTGTTTGAAATCGTCCGATGTGGCCAGTCCATAGATCAGGCCTCCCGCAAAGGAGTCCCCTCCACCGACCCTGTCCACGATGCGGATTTCATACTTCTTGGACTGGTAGAATTCCTCGCCGTTGTAGATGAGGGCGGACCATCCGTTGTCGGAAGCGCTGTGGCTTTCCCGAAGGGTAGTGACCACATACTTGAATCCGAAGGTCTCTTTCATCCGCTTGAAGATGTCCTTGTAGGCGTCGATTTCCAATTCGCCTTTGGTGACATCGCTGTCCCCGGGCTTGAATCCCAGCACCTTTTCCGCATCCTCTTCGTTTCCGATGCAGACATCCACATACTGCATGAGGCCTGTCATCACTTTTTGCGCCTGCTCCGGAGTCCAAAGCTTCTTCCTGTAGTTCAGGTCCACGCTTACGGTCACATTGTGCCTCTTGGCCGCCTTCAGCGCCGCTTCGGTGATTTTCGCTCCGTTTTCACCCAATGCGGGGGTGATGCCTGTGAAGTGGAACCACTCCGCGTCCTTGAAGATCGCATCGAAGTCGAAATCCTCCAGGACAGCTTCCGAAATGGAGGAATGGGCCCTGTCGTAGACGACTGTGGAGGCGCGCATGGATGCTCCCGTCTCCAGGTAGTAGATGCCCACACGTTCCCCGCCTCTGGCGACGTAATCCGTGTTGACCCCGAATTTTCTCAAATGGTTGATGGCGCTCTGCCCGATGGGGTTGTCCGGCAGCTTGCTCACGAAGTAAGGGTCAAGGCCATAGTTGGCCAAGGAAACGGCGACATTGGCTTCTCCTCCTCCATAAATCACGTCAAAGGATTCTGCCTGCACAAAGCGCTGGTGACCTGGGGTGGACAGACGCAGCATGATTTCGCCCATGGTAACGATTTTTTTCATCTTAGGAACCTCCAATGGTATGATGGGATCTATTGTTTCTTTGCGGCTCTGGCTTTGGCCACTTCTTCCACAAACTGTGCGGCCGTCTGGGCGACCCTTTCAAAGTCTCCGCTTTCCGCTCCCTTGGTCAGGACACTTCCCACGCCTACAGCCACAGCCCCGGCATTGATCCAGTCCTTCACGTTGGAGAGGTCCACGCCGCCAGTGGGCATGTAGTTGCCTTGGGGAAGGGGACCACGGAATGCGCTGATGATGGAGGGTCCGAAAGCGTTTCCTGGGAACACCTTCAAGACGTCCACACCCATTTCCAGGGCTTCCACCGCTTCTCTAGGGGTCATGACGCCAGGCATGACAGGGATGCTGTAACGGTTGCAAAGCTTCACGGTGCCTTCATCGAAGCTGGGGCTTACAATGTATTCCGCTCCGGCCAGGATGCATGCGCGGGCTGTCTCGCTGTCCAGAACGGTTCCCGCTCCGATGACCAAGTCTTCCCCCTTGTAGGCTTCCACCAGTTCCTTGATGATGTCCACCGCTCCCGGTACGGTCATGGTGATCTCAAGCGCCTTGATGCCACCCTTGCGTACGGCCTCGATGACTTTGAGGCCCTCTTCTTTGGACTCCGCGCGGATCACCGCCACAACACCGCTTTCCAGAATCCTGGCGATCGTTTCATGCTTTTTCATCCCTTGTTTCCTCCCTGTACTGTTGTTGACTGTTGTCTGACATCTAATACTGATATAATACCCTTGTTCTTTCTGAAAGTCAAGGGGTAACCTCAAATTTACACCATTTTTTCATTCTTCCTTTTCCTGGTGGTCCATGACCTGGGAAAGGCCGTACTGGATGTGGCTGCGCATGGCTTCCTTGGCCTTATCGGGATTCCCTTCCAGGATGGCCTCCAGAATGTCCGCATGATGTTTCAGCACCATTTCCGTGCTCTCCGGAAGGTCCTTGGTTTCCGCATAGCCGGCACGAATCCCCTCATTGATGATGGGCAGGATCCTCCGGATTACCGGATTGTGGGCGCTCTTGGCGATTTCATTGTGGAAGGCGATGTCATGGACCGTATGGTCCAGCTTCTGGGAGATGTCATCACTGACTTTGGCATAGGCCTTCTTCAGCTTCTCCCTGTCTTGGGGGGTGACCCTTTGGGCGGCCAAGGCGGCGATCTCCGGCTCCATGATCAGCCTGCTTTCGAAAAGATGCTGCATCAGGTTCGCCTTCTCCATCAGGGACACCCCCAACGGATCTTTCACCAACCCAGGCTTGCTTGTCACATAGGTGCCCTTGCCTCTGCGGACTTCCAATACATTGGTGGAAACCAGGATCTTGATGGCCTCCCTTACGGTGGATCTGCTCACATTCAGGGATGCTGTCAGCTCCAGTTCATTGGGAAGCTTGTCCCCGGCTTTCAGCTCCTTTTCCTTGATCATCCTTCGGATGTCCTCTGCCACTTTCTGGGACAACAGGTTCTTGTCGTACATGGTTTTCTACGTTCCTCTCTTCTATTGCTGGTCTTGCTACATTCTACACCGTTTTTCCGGATTGCACAAGATGGATCTCTCCGCGGCCTCAGACGTTTCCCATCAAAGGGGCTTTCCCTTCCAGTTTTTCGACACCTCCCCTGCGGTCAGCGGAAGCAGTGCCAGGGCAAGCACCCATAGCCAGTGGACCGCACCGATGGGCCTTGTGCCGAAGAGCGGCTGCAGGACCGGGATATAGACGACAGCCAACAGAAGCGTGGAAGCCGCCGCTACGGATCCGTTCAGGTAACGGTTCTCCAGGGGGCGCATCCTATGCAGGAACGCATGCTCGGAACGGGCGGAATAGGCCCGGAACATCTCCCCAAGGATCAGGGTTGCAAAACAGAGGGTCCTGCCGTACCCCACCCCGTCCAGATCCGTTCCCAACCGGTAGGCGCCCAGGGCGCCCAGGGGCAGGACCAGGCTCTGCACGAGGATGGACAGGCCCATGGCCCTGTCCACGATGGGGACATCCGGTTCCCTAGGCGCCTGGTCCATGACGCCCGCCTCCTTCTTCTCCAGTCCCAGTGCGAAGGCCGGCAGGGAGTCCGTAATGAGGTTGATCCAGAGCAACTGGATGGGCAAAAGGGGGACCGGCCATCCCGCCAGCATGGCCACCAGGATGATCAAGATTTCACCGATGTTGCAGGAGAGCAGGAAGCCTACGAATTTCCGGATGTTGCTGTAGATCACCCTTCCTTCCCCCACGGCGGAAACGATGCTGGAGAAGTTGTCGTCGGTCAGGATCATGTCCGCGGCCTCCTTCGTCACATCCGTGCCCGTGATTCCCATTGCGATTCCAATGTCCGCGCGTTTCAATGCCGGTGCATCGTTTACACCGTCGCCGGTCATGGCCACAATCTCCCCGTTGGCCTTGAGGGCGTCCACGATCCGAACCTTGTGCTCCGGCGAAACCCGTGCGAAGACCCCCACCGACCGGACGGCCCCCTCCAGCGCTACCTGGTCCATACCGTCCAGGGTCTTCCCGTCCATGGCTAGATTGCCTTCCACCAGGATACCCAATTCCTTGCCGATGGCACAGGCGGTGGCGATATGGTCGCCCGTGATCATCACCGGACGGATGCCTGCCCTCCGGCAGATTTCCACCGCTTCTTTGGCTTCCTTCCTGGGCGGATCCATCATCCCCACCAATCCCAGGAATACCATGCCGGTTTCCCCCCCTTCCATTTCCTCCTTTTCCCCCAAGTCCTTCATGGCGAACCCCAGGACCCGCAGGGCCTGTTCCGCATAGGCATGGCTGTCCGCAAGGATTTCCTCCCTGTCCGCTGCCGCCAGCGGTCGGATTCCCTGAGGGGTTTGGATCCTGTCGCAACCGTCCACCAGCAGGTCCGGTGCTCCTTTGGTGTACATCCTCCACCCTTCTTCCATCCTGTGCAGCGTGCTCATCATCTTCCTTTTCCCGTCGAAAGGGATTTCCCCCTGCCTGGGATAAAGGCTGTGGAGCCGGTCCCTGTCCAGCCCTTCTTTGGCGCCTGCGGTCAGGAGCGCCCCTTCCGTAGGGTCTCCGACCACTTTCCCTTCCCTGATCTGGGCGTCGTTGCAGAGCACGCCCGCCAGCAGCAGGAGCTCCCTGCTTCCTTGTACCTGGCGCACGGTCATGGAATTCTGTGTCAGTGTGCCCGTCTTGTCGGAACAGATGACCGTGGTCGCTCCCAGGGTCTCCACCGCGCCCAGATTCTTCATGATGGCGTTCTGGGAAACCATCCTGGTGACTCCTATCGCAAGGACCACCGCCACCACTGCGGGAAGCCCTTCCGGAATGGCGGCCACCGCCAGCGCCACCGCGGTCATGAAGACTTCCAGGAGAGGCAGCTGCCGGTAGATGCCGATCCACAGGATCACCATGCACACCAGCACGCAGAGGGCACCGATCATCCTGCCCAGCCGGGCCAGCTTCAGTTGCAGCGGAGTCTTCTCTTCCACGGTTTCATTCAGCAAGGTGGCGATTTTCCCGATTTCCGTCTCCATCCCCACAGCCACCACGATTCCCTTTCCCCGTCCATAGCTCACTACGGTTCCCATGTGGGCCATGTTCGACCGGTCCCCTACCGGCAGGTCTTTTTCCTGCAGCAATCCTTCCTCTTTCGGTGCAGGGGCGGACTCCCCGGTCAAAGCGGATTCGTCGATTTCCAGCAGCACCGATTCCGTTACCCGCAGGTCTGCCGGCACATAGTCGCCGGTTTCCAGCACCACCAGGTCCCCCGGCACCAGTTCCGCCGCTTCCACCATGGAAAGTTCACCCCCGCGGACCACCTTGGCTTTGGGGGCCGCCATCCTCTTCAATTCCTCCAGCGCCTTGCCCGCCTTTCGTTCCTGCACGACACCCAGGACCGTGTTCAACACGACGATGGCCACAATCACCATCGCATCCACCTTTTCCCCCACAAGATAGGATAGGACGCTGGCGGCCAGCAGGAGCAGGATCAGGACATCCCCCAGCTGTTCCAGGACCATTTGGTGCAGTTTCCTTCCCTCCGTCTCCAACAGCTTGTTCCAGCCATAGGTGTCCCTTGCGGAGCACACCTGGCCGTCTCCCAATCCCCGGCTCCGGTCCGTGGAGAAGGCCGCTTCCAAATCTCCGATGGTCTTTCCATGAAAACCCCCGCCCATTCCATTCACCTCCCACCCGTCAACCGGACCATCTTTCGAACCATCCCATGTACACATCAACAAGAGGCCTCCCCCGCCTGGGAAGGCCTCCTTCTTGTCCGCTACCCCTCCTGATGGACAGGAATCAGCAGCACCGATGCGTTTCCGTGGCGGGCGATGTTTTGACTCACGCTGCCCAGGAGGAACTCCGAAAGGACCCCTCTCCCTTGGCTTCCCATGACCACCAGCCCCGCACCCTTCTCCTGGATGGCTTTGGGTATTTCCCCATTGGGATATCCATAGACCAACATGGTCTCCACTTCCGCATCCCCATGGGACAGGAGCGTTTCCTTCATCTCTTCCAGGCGCTGCCTGTCCGTCTCGTTGAAGTCCACCAGCTGCTCCACCAGATAGGGGTAGATCCTTCCCTCATCCTGCACATGCAGCAGGGTGATTTTTTTCGCTCCCCTCCGCACCATTTCCTGCAGATACTGGAAGGCCTGTCCAGCATTGACGGAAAAATCCGTCGGGAAGAGGATCGGCCCCTCCAAGCCGCAACCGATGCTCCAGGTTTTGGAGCCTTCCTCCCGCTCTTCTTCTGCCATGCGTACAAGCAATACCGGTTTGGCCATGTGGTGGAGGAGTTCGTAGGCGTTGGTGCTCAAGGGACTGCCTCCGGTCAGGCTCTGTTTCTCGGCTCCCACGACTATCAGGTCGTACTCTTCCTTTTCCGCAATCTTGTTCAATTCGACCCGGGGGGATCCCACCACCAATCGGCTTTCCACCCGATAACCCATGCCTTTCAGGACGTTCTCCTGGGCCTTCAGGTTTTTCAGAAGATGGGTCTTCATGCTGAGAATCACATCCACGTAGCTTTCCATGGTATGCAGGCATTGGACCAGCAAACACTCCTCCATGCCGAATTCCCGCATGTTTCCCATGCAGTTCACCAGAGCATCCGCCTGGGGAGACAAATCCGTAGCGATGACCACACGTTTGAACATAATACACCTCCCAATCCAACAGCAGCAAAAATCACACAACTGCATCTTCTTGTCCTAAGTTTACCAACAATTAGGGGATTTGTCAAACATTTGCAGAGAGCTCCGGGATAAAAGAACGCGTGCCTCGGCACGCGTTCTTTTATCCCATATTCAACTGTTCCGCCGAAGCGTAGATTGTATCCAATTCCTTCTTGGAAAGGAAGGAGGATAGGAGCATGGCGATGAGGATGATTCCCGGGATGTTGACCAGAAGCCTGGTCAATGCGAACTGCAATCCAAGGGACGTCATTTCAAAGATCAGCAGGGGGATTTTGGTCGTGGACCAGGCGCCTATGAAAATCAGTATGTTGCTGAATTTCACGCCTTTTTTCATGAAGACCGCCGCGACGGGAAAGGCACCGTAGAGCGGTCCCGCAGCCGCAGACCCGATCAGGAATGCCAGCAGGACCCCCTTGAATCCGGATTCCTCGCCCATGTACCTGACCATCGTTTCCCTGGGCACCCACATGTCCAGCAATCCCAGCAGCACGAAGATGGGGGGGATGACCATCAGCATCTCCTTCAAGGAGAAGGTGGTGATGTCCAGCGCTTCCATCCCAAGTTCCCTGTTCACAAGGAACAGCACGCCGAAAGCTAGCAAAGCAGCCAAAAAAGCCCTGTATCTCATTAGAATCCTTCTCATGTCAGGCCACCACCCATCCGATGACCATTGCTACGATGAAGGTGAACAGGAATGCGAACAGGTTCCTGAGCACGGTTGCCTTCTTGCCGAAATACTTGATTTCCACCGGCATGGTAACGATTCCCACCATCATCAGGGCGGAGACGAACGCGCCGATCTGCATCAGGCCGGCTCCCCCCTGGACCAGCATGGCTGCGGTGGGAAATGCCACAAATCCTGGGATCAGCGTTATGGAACCGATGATGGCTGCGAACAGCACCCCAAGCCAGCCGGAACTTTCACCGATAACACGGGAAATCATGGCATGGTCCACAACAGCCAGAACGAAGCCGACCAACAGGATCACCACCAGCAGCTCCGGAAGTATGTTTTCAAAAGCTTTCCAGGCCTTTTTCAAAGCCTTTTTCGTTTTTCCCCTGTCCTTGAGGAAGGAAGCCCCCAATGCCAGGAATGTTGCAGAATACAATGCGATGTTCAAATTTCCACCTGCCTTCCAATAAATTCATATTATTCGTATATTATAATATATTACGGAAGGTCATTTGTCAAGGCCCTTCCGTGGCCTTCCGGCATGCACCGGATTTTGAACAAGAAAAAAGACCGGATTTCCGGTCTCTTCTATGGAGGTGAGGGGACGGTTGTTCCATTGTTTCCAATGGTCCTGACTATATCTTAGGCTTTATGAAAAGCCTTCCGGCGTGTTATGGCTGCCATGGTCTGGTTTGGGACAGCCATCCTAGTGCTTCCTGGTCGAGACTTTAGAAGCCTATGAGTCGATACAGAGCTGTTGGATTTCTCCACATACTCCTCGGTATTGCCGTCATCCTGGAGGCGTGTAGTCCCCCATCTGTTACGGTTCCACCGATCAAGCCGGATTTTCACTTGTCCATCACTGGACAAGGCGACCCTCTGCGAATCGAACCCCTGTCCGAAAACCCATCCAAGAAAGCATCTCCCATCACAGTCGCTGTTTTGACATTCCCTCCAACCGGCGCCCAACGACAGGCTCCGGCCTTCAGTAGCTTCATTAAATCTTATCGAATCTCAAAGCTTTGAAACGATAGGTCCCCGCATCGTCGATGCCTTGGCCCCTGACAGCGGGTGGTCAGGGCAAGACAGCTGCCGTTAGGCAGCGAACGCTAAATTATCTTCTGCGTTTAAATTGTTTTACAGTTTGTTGACGCAGCCCCGTAAACTGCGGATGGCTTCCTTCTCTTCATCGATCCCCGTCGAAACCAGTACACCCCCGTACTGGATATATTAAAGATCCGAGGCGCCCCTTCCGGACATAGGTCCGATGGGGTCCCTACAGATTTTTAATCTTGAATTGTTTTTCCGCCTCCCGGCGTTGGTCTTTCTTGGCGATGTCCTCCCGTTTGTCGTAGAGCTTCTTGCCCCTTGCCAAACCGATTTCCATCTTCATCAGGCTGTCCTTCAGGTAGATTTTCAGCGGCACGATGGTGTATCCCTTCTGGGCCACGGCTGCGTTCAACTTTATGATTTCCCTCCGGTGGAGCAGGAGCTTCCGGGTCCGCAAAGGATCCTTGTTGAAGATGTTTCCTTTTTCATAGGGGGTGATGTGCATCCCCAAGATGAATACTTCCCCATCCACAATCTTGACAAAGCTTTCCTTGATGCTCCCCTTGCCCATGCGCAGGGATTTCACTTCCGTGCCTGCAAGGACGATTCCGGCCTCATAGCTTTCGTCGATGAAAAAATCATGCCACGCCTTTTTGTTCTGGGCGACCAGCTTGTACCCTTCCTTTTTCGCCATGCAAACGACCACTCTCCATTTCTGCCTGGCCGAAGGTGCTGCCACTGGAACATCCCTTCGGCCTCCTCATTATATCACATTTTCATCGGAATTCAAGGGAAACGCGAAAACTGCCGGTTTTCATGCTTTGGTTTCCTTGCGTTTCCTTGTCCTTCCCCTATTTCCATCTCCCTGTTTCGGCGCTCCGCCTCCGGGACCGCCTGTTCCTTGCTTCGTCCTTGCCCTGCCTGCGCCTGTTCCTTGCTTGGACTTCTCCCGGGTTGCGCCCGTTCCTTGTTTGGATTTCTCCCTGGCTGCATTTCCCCTTGCTCCGGAGCCCCTGTTTTCCTGCTTCTGGGGCCTGGGGCTCTGGGCCCTTCCGTTCTGGGGCCTGGACGGGTTTTCTTCCGCCTCCGGATCATGGATGGCGAAGTCTATGGTGCGCTGGTCCTTGTCGACCCCCACGACCTTCACCGTCAGGACATCCCCCATCCGGAAGACCTTGGATGTCCTCTCTCCGATCATGCAGTGCTGCTTTTCGTCGAAATAGTAGTAGTCGTCCCAGAGGGATGTCACATGGATGAGGCCTTCGATGGTGTTCTCCAGTTCCACATACATGCCCCATCCGGTGATGCCGGAAATGACTCCCTGGAAAGCTTCGCCCACATGCATGGCCATGTACTCCACCTTCTTCAGCTTGGTCGTCTCCCTCTCCGCTTCCGCTGCCCTTCGCTCCATTTCGGAGCTCCGGATGGCTACCTTCTCCAATATCTTGTCATAATGCTGGATCCGGCTTTCATTCATTTTGCCCCGCAGGACTTCCTTGATGATCCTGTGGATCTGCAGGTCCGGATAGCGCCGGATGGGGGAAGTGAAGTGGCAGTAGAACTTGGCCGCAAGACCGTAGTGCCCGTCGTTGCTCACCGTATAGCGGGCCTGCTTCATGGAGCGCAGGGTCAGCCGGCTGATGATGGGTTCCTCCGGGGTGCCGTCAATGTCCGCAAGCAGCTTTTGGATCTCCCGGGGATGGATTTCCCCGGTCGCTTTCATGTGGTAACCGAAATTGTAGATGAACTCTCCCAGGGCCTGGATCTTGTCCGGATCCGGCTCGTCATGGGTGCGGTAGACAAAGGGAACCTGTTGCCAGTAGTAGGATTCCGCAATCGTCTCATTGGCCAAAAGCATGCATTCCTCTATGATTTTGGTGGCCACGTTCCTGTCGTAGGCCCGGATGTCCACCAGCTCGCCCTGTTCGTTCAGGATGACCTTGGTTTCCGGAAAATCGAAGTCGATGGATCCCCTGGTTTTCCGTTTGGCCCGCAGCAATGCGGCCAGCTCCTCCATGTCCTTGAACATGTCCAGGTACGCATGGCATTCCCGCACCAGGTCCGGATCCTTGTCCTCCAGGATTTTCTTCACTTCCGTATAGCTCATCCTGCGGTCCACGTTGATCAGCGTTTCCGCCACCTTGTGGCTGGTGACATGCCCCTTGTTGTCCACCTGCATGATGCAGCTGAGGGCCAGGCGGTCTTCCCCGGCATTCAGGGAACAGATTCCGTTGGAAAGGCTGTGGGGGAGCATGGGAATCACGCGGTCCACAAGATAGACGCTCGTTCCCCGTTCCAGCGCCTCCTCGTCCAAAGCCGTCCCTTCCCGCACGTAATGGGAGACGTCTGCGATGTGGACACCCAGCTCATAGCCGTCCTGTTTCTTCCGGATGGTGATGGCGTCGTCCAGGTCTTTGGCGTCCTCTCCATCGATGGTTACGGTCTGCCAGGAACGGATGTCCAGCCGTCTTTTGGCCTCCTCCTCCGGTATGGTCTGGCTCACATGGGAAGATTGGGCCATGACCAGCTCCGGGAATTCCGTGGGGATGCCCAAATCCCGTACGATGGACAGGATGTCCACTCCCGGGTCGTTGACATGGCCGATGATTTCCACGATTTCCCCTTCGGGTTTCCTGTCCTCATCGCCCCAGTGGGTAATCCGCACCACGACCTTATGGCCGCTGACCGCTCCGTTCTCTTTACCCTGCCGGATGAACACGTCCTTGCTGAACTTCTTGTTGTCCAGCACCACAAAGCCGTAGTTCCGGCTTTTTTCGAACGTGCCCACCATGTCGGTGCGTCCCCGTTCCAGAACCTCCACAACCCGTCCTTCTTTTCTCTTGCCGCTTCCTTCCGGTGTCCCCTTGTTGACCTTGATGGTCACCAGGTCCCCGTGGAATGCCCCCTGCACTTCGGTCGCAGGGATGAAGATGTCGTCCTCCTGCCCCTCCACCCGTACAAATCCGAATCCCTTTTGGTGGGCGATGAATTTGCCGGCTAGCACATGGCTGCTTTTGTTGGGCATGTATTTTCCGTGCTTGGTCAAGACAACCTTGGCTGTCTTCACCAGTTCCCGCAGGTTTTCGTCCAACCGCTCCCTTTCCTCCGGCTGCACCTGCAGCAAATGGGCCAATTCCTTGATTTTCATCGGCGCATAGCCTGGATCGTTGATGACCTCCAGCAGCGCCTTCTTTTGTTCTTCCTTCAATAAATCTCCTTCCATTCTGTCCCTCCTGGCGTAGGTTCCGCACTACGGCGTCGATCCCCTTTTCCTCATTATATCATAAAAGACTGTGCCCAAGCGCGCTTGGGCGCACTTTCCAAGTGTAAAACAAAAACTGGTCTGAACAGTCTTCTGACCGCTCAAACCAGCTTCTTGTGTTGTCATGCTAGCTCAATATGCTGATGACCAAGGCCAGAAGAATGAATGCCGCCGCCAAGCCAATCGTTGACTTGTGCAGGCCGCCCTCCATGGACCTTGCCTTATTCTTGCCCCAATACGTCTCCGCAGCTCCGCCAATTGCTCCAGACAGTCCAGCTGTCCTTCCCTGCTGCAGAAGCACGATGGCCACCAAGGCGATGCATACCAAAGCATATGCCACTTTTAATACCCCTATGAATACCGGCATGTGTACACCTCCTAATCAACATGACTATTCTAGCACAAATCAGGAGGATGTTCAACCACTATTTTGGCTGCACCGCCGGCAGCATGGGGGTGCGGGTGGCTTTCCCTAGCGCAGGTTGAACCATGCGCCCAGGCCCGGGAACAGGGACTGCTCGTCCAGCTCCTCTTCGATCCTAAGCAGCTGGTTGTATTTTGCCACCCGGTCGGAACGGCAGGGTGCGCCTGTCTTGATCTGTCCGGCGTTCACCGCCACGGCGATGTCCGCGATGGTCGTGTCTTCGGTCTCGCCGGAACGGTGGGATACGACTGCCGTGTAACCCGCCCTGTTGGCCATCTGGATGGCTTCGAAGGTTTCCGTCAGCGTACCGATCTGGTTCACCTTGATCAGGATCGAGTTGGCGATGCCTCCTTCGATTCCCCGCTCCAGGCGCTCGGTGTTGGTTACGAACAGGTCGTCTCCAACCAGCTGGATCTTGTCTCCCAGCCTTTCCGTAAGGAGCTTCCAACCTTCCCAGTCTTCCTCGTTCAAACCGTCCTCCAGGGAGATGATGGGGTATTTTTCAACAAGCGCGGCATAGTATTCCACCATTTCCTCTCTTGTCCTGTAGACCTTTTCCCCCTTCATCTTGCTTTCGCCCGGGAAGAAGTAATTGCCGGTCTCCTCGTCATACAGTTCGCTGGCGGCCGCGTCGATGGCGATCCGGATGTCGTCGCCAGGCTTGTAGCCGGCCTTCACGACGGCCTCCAGGATGATGTCGATGGCTTCGTCCGTGGATTTGAGGTTGGGAGCGAATCCGCCTTCGTCGCCTACACCGGTAGCCAGTTCCCTTTCATTCAAAACCTTCTTCAGGTTGTGGTAGATTTCAGAGCAGGTGCGCAGCGCTTCCCTGAAGGAAGTGGCGCCCACCGGCATGATCATGAATTCCTGCAGGTCCACGGTGTTGTCCGCGTGCTCTCCTCCGTTGATGATGTTCATCATGGGGACAGGCAGCTGGTGCGCGTTGAACCCTCCCAGATACTGGTACAAGGGAAGGCCCAGCGCTTCCGCAGCCGCTCTTGCCACCGCCATGGAAACCCCGAGGATCGCGTTGGCCCCCAATTTGGATTTGTTGGGTGTTCCGTCCAGTTCACACATGCGCATGTCGATGCTTCTCTGGTCCAATGCGTTCATGCCGATCAGTTCATTGGCCAGGATGTCATTCACGTTGTCAACGGCGGTTTCTACGCCTTTGCCCATGTAACGGCTGCCGCCGTCCCGCAGTTCCATCGCCTCGAAAGCTCCTGTGGAGGCTCCGGAAGGAACCGCCGCCCTACCGACATACTGGTCCTCAACCACCACTTCCACCTCAATTGTGGGGTTTGCCCTTGAATCCAACACTTCCCTTGCCATGACATCTGTGATTTCAAGATAGTTTTTCATGTTTTGACTCCTTTCGTCGTCCTTGGGACGTTGCGCATCGTATGTGTTTCCATTTACAGTATACCTGTTTTTGCCATTTTTTCAACTGGATTTGGGCTCAGCGGACCAACAGGCTCTTTCCGGTCATCTGGCGGGGAATTTCCACTCCCATCATGTCCAGCAGGGTGGGGGCGATGTCGGCGAGCACGCCGTTCTCCCGCAAGGTCAGGCTCTGCTCCGCATTGACCAGTACGAAGGGGACGGGATTTGTCGTATGGGCCGTAAACGGTTGCCTGGTCTCATAGTCCAGCAGCTGTTCGATGTTGCCGTGGTCGGCGCAAACGAACATCTGTCCCCCTGCCTCCACGAGGGCTTCCAGGGCTTCCCCCACACACTCGTCCACCGCTTGGACCGCCTGGATGGCCGCAGTTTCCACTCCTGTATGACCCACCATGTCTGGATTGGCGAAGTTCACTACGATCAGGTCATGCTTCTTTTCCCGGATTGCCTTGACAAGGGCTTCCAGCACCCCGAACGCGCTCATTTCCGGCTGCAGGTCGTAGGTGGCCACCATGGGGGAAGCAATCAGGATCCTATCCTCCCCCTTGTAGGGCTCCTCGACACCTCCATTGAAGAAGAAGGTCACATGGGCGTATTTTTCCGTTTCCGCCAGACGGAGCTGGGTCATGCCTTGCTCGGACAGGTACTCGCCCAGGGTCTTTTCCAGGGAATCCTTCTCGAACGCCACCCCCAGGTTCTGGATGGTGATGTCGTAGTTGGTGAATCCCACGTAATGCACGGGGAAATAGCCTTTGGCGCGTTCGAAGCCTTTGAACTCCTGGTCAAGGAACACTCGGGTGATTTCCCTCGCCCTGTCCGGTCGGAAATTGTAGAAGATGATGGCGTCGCCCTCGGCGATCCTTGCCACAGGGGCGCCGTTCTCCTGGACCACCAGCGGTTTGACGAACTCATCGTTGCTGCCGGCGTCATAGGAGGCTTGGACCCCGGCGACCGCATCGTCCGCCTGGACGCCCTGTCCCAGGACCATGGCCTCGTAGGCCAGCTTCACCCGGTCCCAACGGTTGTCCCTGTCCATGGCATAATACCTGCCCATGACGGTCGCAATCCTGCCCACTCCTATTTCCTGGATTTTGGCCTCCAGCTCCTCCACAAAGGATTTACCCGATGCGGGGGGCGTGTCCCGTCCGTCCAGGAAGCAGTGGACATACACCTTCTCCAGACCTTTTTTCTTCGCCAGTTCCAGCAGGGCGTACAGATGGGTGTTGTGGCTGTGCACCCCACCGTCCGACAGCAGCCCGTACAGGTGCAGGGCGGTGCCCTTCTCCAGGCAATGGTCCACAGCCCCTGCAAGCGCTTTGTTGTCAAAGAAATCCCCGTCCAGGATGGATTTCGTGATCTTCGTCAATTCCTGGTATACGATCCTGCCGGCACCGATGTTCAGATGCCCCACTTCGGAATTCCCCATCTGTCCCTCCGGAAGCCCTACGGCCATGCCGCTGGCATGTCCCTGTACGAACGGATAGTGGTTCAGGATCCTGTCGATGTTGGGTGATGCGGACAGCTTGGCCGCATTGGCCTCGATCCGCTGGTTCAAGCCGAATCCGTCTAAAATCATAAGGACTGTTGGCTTCTTGTTCATATTGCGCACCTTCCTCCCGGGAAAAAAAGAGACGCCCTTGGATCAGGGCAGTCTCTCTTAAAGTTTCTTATTGAGCGTCCACTTTAGCCATATGGCTGATCAGATCCACTACTTTGTTTGAATAGCCCCATTCGTTGTCGTACCAGGATACCAGCTTCACGAAGTTGTCGTTCAGGCTGATTCCAGCGTCCGCATCGAAGATGGAAGTTCTTGCATCATGGATGAAGTCTGTGGAGACCACTGCATCTTCCGTGTAACCCAGGATGCCTTTCAGTTCGTTCTCGGAAGCTTCCTTAATGGCAGCTTTGATCTCTTCGTAGCTGGCGGCCTTTTCCAGACGGCAGGTCAGGTCAACCACAGAAACGTTGATTGTGGGAACACGGAAAGCCATGCCTGTCAGTTTGCCGTTCAGCTCGGGGATTACCTTTCCTACCGCTTTTGCAGCGCCGGTGGAGGAAGGGATGATGTTTGCAGCCGCTGCGCGTCCGCCTCTCCAGTCCTTCTTGGAAGGTCCGTCTACGGTCTTCTGTGTGGCTGTTGTGGAGTGTACGGTCGTCATGAGGCCTTCCACGATGCCGAATTTGTCGTTGATGACCTTGGCAAGAGGTGCCAGGCAGTTGGTCGTGCAGGATGCGTTGGACACGACAACCATGTCTTTCGTGTACTTGTCGTTGTTCACGCCCATTACGAACATGGGAGCGTCTGCGGAAGGAGCGGAGATGACAACCTTCTTGGCGCCGCCTTTCAGGTGGGCGGATGCCTTGTCCGTTGTTGTGAACACGCCGGTGGATTCTACGACATACTCTGCTCCACAGGAAGCCCAAGCGATTTCTTCAGGGTTCATGGCTCCGAATACGGCTACTTCCTGGCCATCCACAACCAGCTTGTCGCCTTTGATCTCGATGGTTCCTTCGTATTGTCCATGAACAGAGTCATATCTCAGCATGTATACCATGTAGTCCAAGTCGATGAAGGGGTCGTTGATGCCCACTACCTGTACGTTGGGGTTCTGCATTGCAGCTCTGAAAACAAGTCTTCCGATAC
This sequence comes from Anaerotalea alkaliphila, assembly GCF_010179735.1. GTDB lineage: Bacteria > Bacillota > Clostridia > Lachnospirales > Vallitaleaceae > Anaerotalea > Anaerotalea alkaliphila. The sequence goes on along the minus strand of NZ_JAAEEH010000001.1, from coordinate 81,845 downwards.
GTCCAAATCCATTGATTCCTACTTTTACCATGTTTTCACCTCATAATTTGATTTATTTGATTGAGGAACCGTAAAATCCGGTTCCGGTTTACCTTCAGGATGGTTGCTACTTGTAGTTCACGATCTTGCCGAACTCGGCTTTCAGGCTAGCGCCTCCCACCAGACCGCCGTCTATGTTGGGCATGGAGAAAAGCTCCGCCGCATTGGCGCCGTTCACGCTGCCGCCGTACTGGATCCTCACGGCTTCAGCCACTTCCTGGCTGTAGATTTCGGAAACGACCTGGCGGATTGCCGCACAAACCTCTTCCGCCTGCTGGCTTGTGGCCGTCCTGCCTGTGCCTATGGCCCAAATGGGTTCGTAGGCGATCACGACGTTCTTCGCGTCTTCCGGCTGCACGTCCTTCAGGGCGATTTTCGTCTGCAGGCGGACCAGGTCCACCGTGATGCCCTGTTCCCTTTGCTCCAGGGATTCTCCAACGCAGATGATGGGAACCAGCTTGTGCTCGATTGCTTTGAGGACCTTCTTGTTCACCGTCTCGTCCGTTTCGGCGAAATAGGCCCTTCTTTCGGAGTGGCCGATGATCACGTAGCCGACGCCGATTTCCGTCAGCATGGAGGGTGCGGTCTCGCCTGTATAGGCGCCGTTTTCCTCAAAGTACATGTTTTGCGCGCCAATTTTGATGTTGGTGCCCTTCACGGCTTCCAGCGCCGTGGTCAGGGACACGTCCGGTGTGCAGAAGACGACTTCCACATCATCGCTCGCCACCAGGGGCTTCAGTTCCTCGATCAAAGCTACCGCTTCTTTCGGGGTCTTGTTCATTTTCCAGTTTCCTGCAACTATTTTCTTGCGCATGCCGATTCCTCCGATTTTCGATTTATTTGTCGTTGACTGCAGCCACACCGGGAAGTTCCTTGCCCTCCAAAAACTCCAGGGAAGCGCCTCCGCCCGTGGAAATGTGGGTCATTTTGTCCCCGAATCCGAGGATGTTCACCGCCGCTGCGGAATCTCCGCCGCCGATGATGGTTGTGGCATCCGCTTCCGCCAGGGCCTTAGCCACAGCGATTGTTCCGCCAGCGAAGTTCTCGAACTCGAACACGCCCATGGGACCGTTCCAAACAACCGTTTTTGCATCCTTGATGGCTTCCGTGAAGAGCTCCCTGGTCTTGGGTCCGATATCGAAGCCCTGCCATCCCTCTTCCATTTCCGTGTCCAGAACCGTCTTGAATTCAGTATCGTTCTTGAACTCCTTGCCTACCAGATGGTCCACGGGCAGCAGCAGCTTGACGCCTTTTGCCTCCGCCTTTTTGACCATCTCCAGGGAGTAGTCCATCTTGTCCGCCTCCAGCAGGGAGTTCCCGATTTCCATCCCCTGGGCCTTCAGGAAGGTGTAGGCCATTCCGCCTCCGATGATCAGCGTGTCCACCTTGTCCAGAAGATTGTTGATGACGTTGATCTTGTCGGATACTTTGGCGCCACCGAGGATTGCCACAAACGGCCTTACCGGGTTGTTCACCGCATTTCCAAGGAATTCGATTTCCTTTTGCACCAGGTAGCCTACAGCGGATGTCTTGATGTGTTCCGTCACACCCACGTTGGAGCAGTGGGCCCTGTGGGCTGTTCCGAAAGCGTCGTTGACGAACACTTCCGCCAGACTTGCCAGGTCCTTGCTGAACGTTTCACCGTTCTTGGTTTCCTCCGCCCGGTACCTGGTGTTCTCCAAAAGGACCACATCCCCGTCCTTCATGGCTTCCACCGCTTTTCTGGCGTTTTCCCCAACCACTTCCGGATCGGCGGCGAACACGACTTCCTGTCCCAAGAGTTCCGACAGCTTTGCCGCAACGGGAGCAAGGGACAATTCAGGTTTCGGCTCCCCTTTGGGTTTGCCCAGGTGGGAACACAGGATGACTTTCGCTCCGTCGCCAACCAGCTTCTTGATTGTGGGCAGAGCGGCTGTAAGGCGGTTCAAATCCGTGATGACGCCCTCCTTCAATGGGACGTTGAAATCGCAGCGCACCAGCACCTTTTTCCCTTTAACCTCTAAATCGTCTACGGACACTTTGTTCAGCATTCTCGTTCTCCCTTCTGGACACTTTATTTAACGGCTTTGCCGCTATTCACAATGTTTTGCTCCCGGCGGCCAATGCCAGGATCCTCTTGGCGGCGCCTTCGTCGATCACCAGGGCGCCCCTGCGCAGATATTTCCTGACCGCCAGGATGGCCTCCGCCTTGTCGGCTCCCCCTGCCACGGCGATGGGGTAGCCTCCGCCCTGCTCCAACTCATGGAGGCGCAGGCCTATGGAACAGGAAGTGGATACAATGTTTCCCTGCCCGTCGAAATAATGGCCCAGGACTTCCGCCACCGCCCGCTTCTCCCTGATTTCCTCCATGACCGACGGTTCCAGGTTCCTTCTCTCCACCATCCGTTCTGCGATACCGATGCCGAAGAGCACGATGTCCGCATTGCGGATCAAAGAAAAGACTTCCTTGATTTCCGGTTCCTGGCTTACGCTGTCCAGGGATTTCCTGCTCAGATTATCCGGAAGGTTCAACAACCGGTATCTGCACTGCAGCCTTTCGGCCATTTTGGCCACCAGGTTGTTCGCCTGGATTTTCGCGTTGTTCCCCAGGCTTCCCCGCGCTGGCACCACCATCAGCTTGGGGAAGGGCGAGGGGGCCTTTTGGAACGGTATGGCTTCCACCACTTTCCTTATCGTGCTCCCCCCTGTGATCGCCACGGTGGATTTGCCCTGCAGATGTTCCAGCAGCACCCTGGCCGCCTCCTTGCCCAGTTCCTTGAAAGCCTCCTGGTTGTTCTGGCTGTCCCCCGGGACCACATACAGCTCCTGGGATTCCAGGAGCGTCTGGACGCCTTCCCTGACCTTGTCCAGCTCCTCCAGAGGCCGCATCAGCTCCTGCAGGGAATCCAGCACACGGGCACCCTCTTCGGTCAGCGTCATTCCTGCGAACACGATGTCGATCAAACCTTCGCTTTTCAACAGCTCCGTGTCTGTCCGGATTACCTTCTCGCTGATCCTCATCTTTTGGGACAAAAGCCTACGCCCGATGGGCTGGAAAAGCCGGATCGTATGCAGCAAGGTATAGCGTCTTGATAAGGCTGACATCTCCTTCGGCATGATTTTCTGTAGGATTTTTAGCAGTTCCGTCATAGTATGCTCGCTTCCGGGCCTTAAAAAGTCCCTATTAGCCCTATCTTGGCCCGTTCTCTCTAAAAAAAGAGGCATGACAACTTTGCATCATGCTTCCATTATACCGGATTTGTTGTATTTTTCAACTGTTTCCTGTTAAAAAATGCTCTTTTGTGAATTTCTTACAAGAAAATGAACTTTCTATGAACGAAGCTTAGATGGCCTCATCCTTGACGAAATAGGCCACGTTCAGGGCATGGTCGGAAATCCTCTCGAAATTGCTGATGGAGTCCAGGAACACAACCCCCGTCACCGTATTGCAAAGGTTGGCCGCCAGGCGCTCGATATGCCTTTGGCGCAGAAGCTCCTCCAAAGCGTCCACTTCCTCCTCGGAATCCTCCACCTTGGGGACCAGCTTCGGATTGTTGTCCCTTCTTGCCTGGATTGCAAGCTCGATGGTTTCGATGGCCTTCCGGGAGATCTGCCCGAACTCCTCCATGGCTTCCGGCGTGAAGGTCAAGTCCTTCTCCTTGTAGTAGGCCGCAAGCTCGGCGATGTTCTCCGCATGGTCCCCCACCCTTTCCAGGTCGGTGACGGTGTGGAAAAGGTTCGTGATGACAATCTGCTGCTTTTCGCTCAAGGGGGTGTTGCTGATCTTGATCAGATAGTCCGTGATCATCTTGTCCAGGGCGTTGATGTCCTTTTCCCTTTGGAACACCTTTTCCACCAGTCCTTCGTCCTTCGTGACCAAAGCCTCCACCGCCGTACGGACATTCTCTACGGCAAGCTCGCCCATATGGACCACTTCCTTGATGGCGTTCTCCACGGCGAAGGTGGGTGACTCCAGGATCCTGTTGTCCAGATGCCGGAGGGCGATGATTTCCTCCCTCTCCTCCTCCACGTCCTTGCCGGTGACGATCTTCTCAGACAGATAGACCAGCTTGTCCGCAAAGGGATAGAGCAGGACCGTGTTGGAGATGTTGAACACCGTGTGGAAGATGCTGATGCCCGTCATGCCGATGATGACGGCGCCCTGGGCGGAACCCACCGTCTTGAAGTAGACGATCGTGCCTACGGTGAACAGCAGCGTTCCGAAGATGTTGAACAGGAGATGGATCACCGCAGCCCGCTTGGCCATCTTGCTGGCCCCGATGCTGGACAGCAGGGCCGTCACGCAGGTCCCGATGTTCTGTCCCAGGATGATGTAGACCGCGGCGCTCCAAGGCACAAGCCCCTGGGCGGCCAGGGTCTGCAGGATTCCCACGGAGGCGGAGCTGCTCTGCACGATGGCGGTCACCAGGAAACCCGCCAGGATACCGAAGAAGGGATGGTGCCCCAGCATCAGGAAGGCGTCCTTGAATGCCTGGGCGTCCTTGAAGGGCGTGATGGCGTCCTTCATGTATTCCAATCCGATGAAGATCAGGCCGAAACCGATCAGAATCTCCCCCACCTGCTTCTGCCTTTTTTCCCGGAGGAAGAAGAGCATGGTGGCGCCGATGCCCACCACCATGGGCGCAATCTTGTCCGGTTTCAGGAACACCGCCCATTCGGAACTGGAGACGATCCACGCGGTGACCGTGGTGCCGACGTTGGCACCCATGATGACCCCCACCGCCTGGACCAGGTTCATCAGTCCCGCGTTCACGAAGCCAACCACCATGACGGTTGTGGCCGAACTGCTCTGCACGATGACGGTCACCACCGTACCCACCAGCACACCCAGCAGACGGTTGTTGGTGAGCAGCGCCAGCAGGTTCCGCATCTTGTCCCCTGCGGATTTCTGCAGTCCTTCGGCCATGATATGCATGCCGAAGATGAACATGCCGAATCCTCCAAAAAAAGCAAACGCTAGAAAAACATACTCCTGTGTCGACATTCCTTCCATTGGCAGAAGTTCCTCCTAAGTCTAGACCTTTGTTTGTTAAACATGTGTTAACATCTGCTACATCTTATCATATTCCAGGTTGCAAACACAAGATGCAATATGCTAAACTTTGGTCATCCACCTTGGACCATCCGACCTAGAAAGCAGGTTCCATTTTATGATCCGATCCGATTACCATGTGCACAGCGCCTTCTCCGGCGACTGCGACATCCCCATGGAAGAGGTGATCCAGGCCGCCATCGCCTTGCGGATGGAAAACCTCTGTTTTACCGACCACCACGACCTGGACTTCCCCCACCCGACCATCAATTTCCTTCTGGACCTGGACGGCTATTTCGATGCCCTGGAGAAATACAAGGAGCAGTACCGGGGCCGGATCCGTCTGCTCTCCGGCATCGAACTGGGGATGCAGGCGCACCTGCACAAGGCGCTTTCGGACCTGGTCCGAAGCAGGCCTTTGGACTTCGTCCTCGCGTCCAACCATCTGGCCAACGGCCTGGACCCTTACGAGCGGACCTTCTTCGAGGGCCGGAGCCAGAGCGCGGGATACCTGGCCTATTTCGAGGACATGCTCTACAATGTCCAGCGCTTCCAGGACTACGATTCCTACGGGCACCTGGACTATGTGGTCCGCTACGGCCTGGAGGAGGACAAGAAAATGGTCTACCGGGATTTCCAGGATGTGCTGGACGAAATCCTGAAGACCATCGTTTCCAACGGCAAGGGGATCGAACTGAACACCTCCGGATACCGGTACAAATTGGACGCTCCCCATCCGAACCCGGATATCCTGCGGCGCTACAGGGAGTTGGGCGGCGAAACCATCACTTTGGGATCGGACGCCCACAATCCCCGGTTCCTCTTGAACCGGATGGAACAGGCGGCGGACCTCCTCCGCTCCCTTGGATACCGCCATTATGCGGTTTTCCATAACCGCAAGCCCACCTATCTTCCCCTGTAGGAAGGATTTCCAGCAACGAAAGCGCCGCCGTTCTCTTGAACGGCGGCGCTTTCGTTGCTGCTGGATTCCATGGGTCCGGAATCATTCCTTCTTGATGGATGCGAGGATGGTCCCCCCTCCCACCACCAGGTTCTTGTCGTACAGCACCAGGGCCTGGCCGGGTGTGACGGCCCTTTGGGGGGTGTCGAAGATGCATTCCAACCGGTCCTCCCCAATCATCCGAACGGTGCAGTCCGAAGCCTTTTGGTTGTACCGCACCTTTCCCTGGACACGCAGGGTCCCTTCCAACTGCTCGAAAGGCATGAAGTTGAGGCGGTCGGCGATGCAGCCGATGGCATAGACGTCCTGGTCCGTACCGACCACCACTTCCCCGGTCTGGGGCCTTATTTCCACCACGAAACAGGGTCTTCCCAAGGATAGCCCCAACCCTTTCCTTTGTCCTACGGTATAGTGGGCTATCCCCTTGTGCCTTCCCAGCACCCTGCCTTCCAGGTCAACGAAATCGCCCTCTTTGGAAGGGGCGCCGGTATGGCGCTCTATGAATCCGGCATAGTCCTTGTCCGGTACGAAACAGATTTCCTGGCTGTCCGGCTTGTTCGCAATCCTGACGCTGATCTTCTCCGCCATCTGCCGGACTTCTTCCTTTGTGTAGTCGCCCACGGGCATCAGGGTCCTGGCAAGCTGTTCCTGGTTCAGGTTGTACAGGGCATAGGTCTGGTCCTTCTCCAGTGTCGCGGATTGCTCCAAGGCATATCTCCCGTTCTCCAGCCGCACCACCTTGGCATAGTGTCCGGTGGCGATGTATTCGGCTCCGATGGCCAGGCTCCTTTCCAGGAGGGACTCCCATTTCACATACCGGTTGCAGGCGATGCAGGGGTTGGGAGTCCTGCCTTCCAGATACTCCCGGACAAAGTAGTCGATCACATTTTCTTCAAAGGGTTTCTTGAAATTCATGACGTAATAGGGGATCCCCAAGGCGTTGGCCACCCTGCGGGCGTCGTCCACCGCCGTCAGGCCGCAACAGCCTCCGTTCTCCTGGACCTGTTCCGGATCCTCATCCTGCCAGATCTGCATGGTCACCCCCACCACATCATATCCTTGCTCTTTCAGCAGATAGGCGGCCACGGAGGAGTCCACCCCACCGGACATGCCCACAACCACACGCTTCTTTTCCATATCCATCACCCCCAGGGACAGGCCCTAGTCTTCATCCTCGTCCTCTTCCTCCTCGTGGATGTCCTCTTTGGGGGGCTCCAGTCCTTCAATCACGATTCCGTTCTTCTGTGCATAGTCCCAGATCGCCGCATGGAGGGCTTCCTCCGCAAGAAGGGAACAATGGACTTTTGCTTTGGGCAGTCCGTCCAGCGCTTCCGCCACGGCGGCATTGGTGATTTCAAGGGCCTGCTGGATGGTCTTTCCTTTGACCAGTTCCGTAGCCATGCTGCTGGTCGCCACGGCGGCTCCGCAACCGAAAGTCTTGAAACGCACATCCTGGATCACGTTGTTTTCCACTTTCAGGTAAATCCGCATGATGTCTCCGCACTTGGCGTTCCCCACGGTGCCTACCCCGTCGGCGTTCTCGATTTCTCCCATGTTCCTTGGGTTGGTGAAATGGTCCATCACTTTTTCGCTGTACATATGCTTTCCTCCCGATCGAATCGTATCAATTTCATCCGTTGTTTTTGACAAAGTCCTCGTACAAGGGGGACATGGCCCGCAACTTCTCCACAATAGGCACCAATGCCTCCACCAGGGTGTCCATGTCCTCCCTGGTGCTGGATTCCCCCAGGGATATCCGCAGGGAACCATGGGCGATTTCATGAGGGAGACCTATGGCCAGCAACACATGGGACGGGTCCAAGGATCCGGACGTGCATGCCGAGCCACTGGAGGCGCAAATCCCCTTCATGTCCAGCATGATCAGCAGGGATTCCCCCTCGATGAACCGGAAGCTGATGTTTACGTTGTTGGGAAGCCGCTTCTCCGGGTGCCCGTTCAGTCTGGCATAAGGAACCTTCTCCAGGATCCGTTCCTTGACGTAATCCCGGAGTTCCCTTTGCCTTGCGCTCTCCTCTTCCATGTCCGCCAGCGCCAGCTCCATGGCTTTTGCCATCCCCACGATGCCGGGCACGTTCTCCGTTCCGCCCCTCCTGCCCCGCTCCTGGCCGCCTCCATGGATGAAGGCCTTCAGCTTGACGGTCTTTCTGGCATAAAGGACCCCGACCCCCTTGGGACCATAGAACTTGTGCCCGCTGATGGACAGAAGGTCAACGCCAAGGTCGTTCACATCCACAGGGACGTGGCCGATGGCCTGGACCGCATCCGTATGGAAAAGCACGCCGCGCTCCTTGGCGATCCGTCCGATTTCCCGGATCGGCTGCACCGTTCCGATTTCGTTGTTCGCAAACATGATGGTGATCAGGATGGTGGTGTCCTTGATGGAGGATTTCAGCTGCTCCAGGTCCACGATTCCGTCCGCATCCACATCCAGGTACGTCACTTCGAATCCGTTCTTTTCAAGATATTCGCAGGCATGCAGCACCGCATGGTGCTCCACCTTGGAGGTGATGATGTGGTTCCCTTTGGATCGGTAGCTCTCCGCAACTCCCTTGATGGCCCAGTTGTCCGCTTCCGTTCCGCTGCCTGTGAAATAGATTTCCCTGTCCAATGCGCCAATGCCTTTGGCGATGGTCTCCCTGGCCTCTTCCAGCGCCTGCTTGCTGTCTTGGGCAAAGGAGTAGATGCTGGAGGGGTTCCCGAAGGATTCTGTAAAAAAGGGAAGCATCGCTTCCAAAACTTCCTGTTTCACCGGCGTGGTGGCCGCATGGTCCAAATAAATCGTCTCTTTCATTGAAACTCTCCTTTATAGGTATCTTCCGCCTTGATCTGTTCGTCCATCAATTCCGAAAGGGGAATGTTGTCCACAACTTCATTGATGCTGTCGCTGATTTTTCGCCATACGTTTTTGGTCACACACAGGTCCGCTTCCTCGCATTTGTGGCCATCGTTCAAGGAGGTGCAATCCACAGGGGAAAGGTTTCCTTCAAGGGCCCGGAGGATTTCTCCCACACTGACTTCTTCCGGAGGTTTCACCAGAGAATACCCCCCTTTGGAACCCCGGGCGCTTTCCACAAGCTTCGCCTTCTTCAAAAGGGCGATGATCTGTTCAAGATAGTTCTCGGAAATTCCCTGTCGTTCGGATATACTCTTGATGGAAACCATTTCCTTTTCGGAATGAATGGCCAGGTCGATCATCATTTTCAATCCATATCTTCCTTTAGTAGATAATTTCATCTTTCAAGCCTCCCAATTCCTACTTAACAAGTAGGATATGACTAGAATCAGAGTATCACCTTTCTTTCCTCTTGTCAATAAAAAAACAATGACTTTCGTTACAAAATGAAGAACAGGACGCTTGTCTCCAGCGTCCTGTTCCCTCGTGCCGATATCGGCATCCCTCATTCCTCTTTTGTCCGTTCTGCGATGACCCTTTCCTGCACTTCTTTCGGTGCCTCCTCATACCGCTGGAACTCCATGGAATAGCTTCCCCTTGCTTGGGTCATGGACCGCAGGTCGGTGGAGTAGCCGTACATTTCCCCCATGGGGACTTCCGCCATGATTTCCTGCTTGCCGCCCAACGGATTCATGCCCAGGACCCGGCCCCTGCGCTTGTTCAGGTCGCCGATGATGTCTCCCATGTAATCGTCGGGAACGAGGACCAGGACCTTGGCGATGGGCTCCAGTAGGGTAGGAGATGCCTGGCTGAAAGCCTCCTTGAAGGCGATTTGGGTCGCCAGCTTGAATGCCATTTCCGAGGAGTCCACCGGATGGTAGGACCCGTCCAACAGGGTCGCCTTGATTCCGACCACCGGGTATCCGGCAAGGATCCCCTTCTTCACGGATTCCTGCATCCCCTTCTCCACCGCCGGAAAATAGTTTCTCGGCACGGATCCGCCGAACACCTTCTCTTCGAAGACGAAGGCGGTGTCGTTGTCTCCCAGGGGCTCGAACTCCATCACCACGTCGCCGTATTGCCCATGCCCGCCGGACTGCTTCTTGTGCCTTCCCCTTACCTGCACCTTCTTCCTTATGGTCTCCCTGTAGGGCGTCTTCGGCTTGACCAGGTCGACGCCCACCTTGAACTTGGCTTCCAGCTTGCTGACGATGATTTCCAGATGCTGGCTGCCCACTCCGTAAAGCAGCTCCTGGTGGTTCTCGTTGTCCAGGACCACCTTGATGGTGGGATCCTCTTCCATCAGCCTCTGCAGGCCTGCCGCAATCTTGTCCTCGTCTCCCTTGGTCTTGGGGATCACCGCCTTGTAGGCCAGGGATTCCGGATACTCGACGCCCTCCAGGCGGACCGGCCTCTCCTTGGCGCAAAGGGTGTCTCCCGTCCCCACATTCACCAGTTTGGCGAAAGCTCCGATGTCCCCGGCATGGATGGCGTCCACCTCGATCTGCTCTTTTCCCCGCAGCACATAGATGTGGCTGACTTTCTCCATATTCTCCTTGTTCACGTTGAGCAGCACATCGTCCGTGCGGATGATGCCGGAATAGACCCTGAACAGGGAAAACTTCCCGATGTAGGGGTCCACGATGGTCTTGAAGACCAGGGCGGTCGCCGGGTCCTCCGTGTCGCACTTGACTTCCACGGGTTCCCCTGTGGCGGGGTCTTCCCCGAACACCGAGGTGTGCTCTTCTTTGGGAGCGGGCATGTACTTCACCAGGGCGCTCATCAGCACCTGCACGCCTGTATTGTTCATGCCGGAACCAATCAGGACGGGAACAAGTGTCCTGTCCACCACTCCCTTGTGGATGGCGCTCTGGATTTCCTCCAAGGTGAACTCTTCTCCTGCGAAGTACTTCTCCATGAGGGCCTCGTCCGTTTCTGCCACGGCCTCCAGGATCATCTCCCGGACGGGTCCGATTTCATCGTCCATCCCGTCAGGAACGGGGCAATTTTCCACATGGTCCTTGACGAATCTTCTGCCTTCCATCTTGGGGACATTCACAAACCCCACAAAATGCTCCCCTTCCCTGATGGGAACCTGGAAGGGGGCGATGCTCTTCCCATACAGGTTCCTCAGGTCATCCAGGATCTTCTGCAGGTCGGTCTTGTCGTCATCCATGTCCGTCACAAAAACGATTTTGGGTATCTCCATTTCATCCGCGTATTCGAACGCCTTCTCCGTGCCCACTTCCACGCCGGACTTTCCAGATATCACAATCAAGGCGCTGTCCGCCACACGGACCGCCCCCTTCACGTCGCCTACAAAATCAAAATATCCGGGAGTGTCCAACAGGTTCAATTTCGCATCTTCCCACTCGATGGGAACCAGCGCCGCATTGATGCTGATGCCGCGTTTGACTTCTTCCTTGTCGAAATCGCTGATGGTGCTGCCGTCCTCCACCCGGCCCTGCCGCTTGGTCAGTCCCGCAACATGGGCCATGGCTTCCACCAAGGTTGTCTTTCCACACCCACCGTGGCCCAAAACCGCCACGTTCCGAATTTGCTCTGATGGATAAATCTTCATGCAGTATCCCCCAATCTTTGCCAGTTTATGATCCAATCATGGATTTGCAATGGATAATAAGAATATTCTACCTGACTCCGGACTTTCCTTCACCAATTTTGAGATATTTTCATTTTTTTCATTTTATACGCTTTTTTCTCAGCCATTCATCCATTTTTGGGATTCGCTCTGCATTCGGCGCTCTCTATTCTTTCATTTGTCGTATTTGCGCAAAATATTCCGTCAAATATTTTCACACTTCAACGCGCCATACTATTGACACTCCCGGGCATCCATTGTAAAATGATTGGACTGGACAAAACAAGCAAACGGAGGGAAACCCATGATTATTGTAATGAAACCCAACGCCCCGGAGAAGACCATAGAAAATGTGATTTCCATCGTCGAGGAGAAGGGATTGCAGACACATCTCTCCCGGGGAGAACAAGTTACCATCATCGGCGTGATTGGCGACAAGACCCGCTTGGAAGGCAGCAACATCGACCTTCTGGACGGTGTGGAAAAGGTCACCCACATCACGGAAAGCTACAAGCTGGCCAACAAGAAGTTCCATGCCCAGCCTTCCATCGTGACCGTGGGGAACGCCAGGATCGGCAGCGATGAGCTGGTCTTCATGGCAGGCCCCTGTTCCATTGAAAGCGAAGAGCAGGTGTTCACCGTAGCCCGGGCCCTGAAAGCTTCCGGCGCCCAAATCCTTCGGGGAGGGGCGTTCAAGCCGCGGACTTCCCCCTATGCCTTCCAGGGACTGGAGGAGCAGGGATTGAAGCTCATGGCGGAGGCAGGCAAGGAAACCGGCATGGCCATCGTCAGCGAAGTCACCAGTCTGGCTGCCGTGGAAGCGGCATACCAGCATGTGGACATGTTCCAGATCGGTGCCCGGAACATGCAGAACTTCTATCTTTTGAAGGAAGTCGGAAAAACCGACAAGCCCGTGCTGCTGAAGCGGGGACTTGCAGCCACCATCGACGAATGGCTGAATGCTGCAGAATACATCATGAGCGAGGGCAACCACCAGGTGGTCCTTTGCGAACGCGGCATCCGCACCTTTGAAACCGCCACACGGAACACCCTCGACATCAGTGCGGTGCCTGTGGTCAAATCGAAGAGCCACCTCCCCATCATTGTGGATCCCAGCCATGCCACCGGCATCAAGGACCTGGTGCCTTCCATGTCCAGGGCATCCATAGCCGCGGGCGCCGACGGCCTCATGATCGAAGTCCATCCAACCCCTGCCACCGCCCTGTCGGACGGCGCCCAGTCCCTCACCCCTCAGGAATTCGACCGGCTCTGCAGGGAGCTGCTTCCTTTCGCAAACCTGATGGGCAGGCACTTCTGATGAAGCCGTCGGTGGGGATTGTAGGTCTCGGCTTGATTGGAGGTTCCCTTGCCAAAGCAATGAAGCACTTCCACCTGACCAGCCGCCTGGTTGCCTATGACGGCAGCCGGGAGAGCCTGCTGCAGGCCCGTGCCGAGGGCGTCGTCGATGATTTTCCGCAGGACCCTTCCCAGCTTGCGGACCTTTTCCGCGGACTCGACTATATCTTCCTGTGCTGCCCTGTCCAGGTGAATCTGGAATATTTCAGGCTGTTGCAGGGTTGCACGGACAGGAATACATTGATCACAGATGTGGGAAGCACCAAAGAGGACATCATGGCGGCCGTCCGTTCCATGCGGGCGCAAAGCGCCTTCATCGGCGGCCATCCCATGACAGGCTCGGAAAAGACCGGCTACAAGGCATCGAATCCCCATCTCTTTGAAAACGCCTTTTATCTTCTGACCCCTGCCGGCCTTTCCGATGACCAGCAGCTGCAGGGTCTGCTGGAGCTGCTTTCCTCCATGGGCGCAATCCCCATGGTTGTGGATCCCCAAACCCATGATTTCTTCACGGCGGCCATCAGCCACGTGCCCCATATCCTTGCTTCCGGTCTGGTGAACACCGTCCGTTGCCTGGACGACAGCTCCGGACATATGCATACGTTGGCGGCAGGGGGGTTCAAGGACATCACCCGGATCGCATCCGCGTCCCCTGTCATGTGGCAGCAGATCAGCCTGACCAACCGGTCCAGCATCCTGCAGGTGTTGGACCGGCTGCTGCAGGAGTTGCAGGGTATCCGCCGGTCCCTGGCGGACCTTGACGCGGTCGGCATCTACGACTTTTTCAATCAGGCCAAGCGGTACCGGGATTCGTTTCAGGACAAGGGAGGCCGGCCCCTTGTGCAGACCTATTCCGTCACCGTGGACGTAGTGGACGAGCCCGGCATCATCGCGAAGATCGCTTCGACCTTGAGCACCCATGGCATCAACATCAAGAACATCGGCATCAACAACAACCGGGAAGACGATCCCGGTGTATTGGAAATTGTGTTTTATGACAAGAAAAGTCAGCAGGACAGCGCATCCCTGCTCAGCGGGTTGGAATATCCTGTCTATGTGCTGTAAGACCAATCCCCTTCGGAGGTGACAAGTGAAGACCATCAATCCTATCAGATCCATTCGAGGAATCCTTGCGGTTCCCGGCGACAAATCCATTTCCCACCGTTCCGTGATGTTCGGTTCCCTTGCGAACGGGAAGACCCGCATCCGCGGTTTCCTGAACGGGGCGGACTGCCTTTCCACCATCTCCTGCTTCCACGCCATGGGAATTCCTGTGGAGTTCTCTTCCCCAACGGAACTTACGGTGTTCGGAAAGGGTCTGGGCGGCCTCCAGGCCCCCGGAAAGATGCTGGATGTGGGGAACAGCGGCACAACCATGCGCCTCCTGTCCGGAATCCTTGCGGGACAATCCTTTCCCAGCACCATGACCGGGGACGCTTCCATCCGCAAACGCCCCATGGGCAGGGTCATCGAACCCTTGACCCGTATGGGAGCCAACATCCGGAGCCTCAGCGGCGACAACCTGGCCCCTTTGGCCATCGAACCCGGCGTTCTGCACGGCATCACCTATCATAGCCCTGTAGCCAGCGCCCAGGTGAAGTCCAGCATCCTGCTTGCCGGCCTCTACGCCCAGGGAGCAACGACTGTTGTCGAACCTTACGTATCCCGCAACCATACGGAAATCCTCCTGCGCCAGTTTGGCGCATCCATCGCCCGGGAAGGCGCTGCCGCCACCTTGGTCCCGGGCTCTCCTCTGGAAGGCATCGCCATCGAGGTGCCTGCAGACATCTCCTCCGCGGCCTTCTTCCTGGTTGCCGCCTTGATCGTGCCCCAGGGGGATGTGGTGCTGAAAAATGTGGGCATCAATCCCACCCGGGATGGAATCATCCACGTGCTGAAGCGCATGAACGGCGACATCGAGTTGCTGGATGTCCGGGAAACCAACGGGGAGGCCGTGGCCGACATCCGGGTGCGCAGCAGCCGGTTGACCGGCACGGTGGTCGAAAAAGGGGAGATTCCCCGGCTGATCGACGAGATTCCCGCCATCGCCGTGGCCGCCGCCTTTGCGGAAGGGACGACGACCATCCGGGATGCTGCGGAATTGAAGGTGAAGGAATCCAACCGGATCGACGCCATGGTTGCAGAGCTCGGCAAAATGGGCGCCGACCTTTACGGAACCGAGGATGGGATGGTCATCCATGGAGGAGCTCCCTTGCGTGGAGCATCGGTGGAAAGCCATCACGACCACCGGATCGCCATGTCCTTGGCAGTGGCGGGATTGCGGGCGGACGGCCCGACCACCATCGCCAACAGCGGCTGCATCTCCATCTCCTATCCCGGTTTCTTCGATGACCTGGAAAGGCTGGCCCGTCCCTAGGGTGGGTCTTCCCAGGAACAGGGCAAAAGAGGGGTCCCCATGTCGCCATGGGGACCCCTCTTTTGCAATATTCCATGTATGAACATTTCATATCGTACCCGAAATGCCGGTTCCTGAATTTTGATCCCTAGCGCTAGCTAGGTGGGTGTCCGCAATGCCTATTCTGCCTTCCTCCAGCTTGACGAGGCCTGGCATCCTAAGCACGATTTAGGAGTCCCTTATTACAAATGTAGGTTCAAAATATCAGGGTATCGAGCATCCCAGGAAATAAACACTTTGTGTTTTTCTTTAATTAGATTATACACCCATTTCACATTTATATCAAGACTTTACAAAGGATCTGGGGCGGCAATTTCAAACAGGTCGAAGGGGAATCCCTTGGGTTGGACAGCAAATTCCATCCTCCTCCCGGTTCCGGGATGGATGAACCGGAGACGGCTGGAAAACAAGCCGATCCGAACCCATCCCTTCCAGTCTTGGAACCGGGGATTGTACTTGGTGTCCCCCCATAGGGGAAGGCGCGCGTTTGCCAGCTGCACCCGGATCTGGTGGTGCCTTCCTGATTCCAAGCGGATTTCCAGCAGGGACAGGGGTTCCCCATCCACTTCCCTGGTTTCCAGCAGCCGGTAGTGCAGCACGGCCTCCTTGGCCCCCGGCTTCCCTGCCTCCACCACTTCCGACCTGTTCCCTCTGCCCTTGTGCAGGTGGTCCCTGCAGCTCCCTTGGGAGGCGGCCGCACCGCAAGCCACGGCCAGATATTCCTTTTCCGCCTGGTGTCCGGCGAATTCCTTCGACAAAAGGGCGGCACTCCGCTTGTCCTTTGCAAGGACCATCAACCCCCCCACCGGACGGTCCAGGCGGTGGACCAAAAACATCTCCCCTCCCGTATGGTTCCGTGCCCAGCTTTCCACATCCAAGGCACGGCTGTAATCCTTCTGGGAGGGCATCCCAGGCGGTTTTTCCAGCACCAGCACCTGTCCGTCCTCATAATGGACGGCCACTTCCACTTTACCCAAAAAAGTTTCCTCCAATAAACTCCCGCAGCAGGGATTGCCTGGGAACCGTTTCACTGGTGACCCCCAGGAAATACTCGAAGAACTTCACCAGCCTTTTCGCCTCCAGGTAGGCGGGGGTCCCCCTCGGAACACTGAACAACAGGGGCTCCACATATTGTTTGAGGACCGCCAGCTCATAAATCAGGCTGGAATTGAAGGTCATGTCCGCCTCCATCTGGTAGGGGAAGATGAACTTGTCTTCGCCGCGCCGCACCGAAGGCCACATGGTGATGGTTCTGGATGCGTCGGCCCCCCTGGACCAGCTGTCCCGCACAAGCCTGCGCACCAGCCGCGCATCCGTGGTGGAGATCCGGTTGTGGTTGTCTATGTTCAGGGCCGTCAGGGCGCTGATGTAGATCTTGTACTTGTAGGCGTCGGGAATGGACCGGGAGAGCTTAGGGTTCAGGCAGTGGATGCCTTCCACCACTAGGATGCCGTTCTTCTTCAACTGCACGTTCTTCCCCAGATATTCCCTGCGCCCTGTGATGAAATTGAATTCCGGGATGTCCACCTGTTTCCCATCCATCAGGTCCAGCATGTCCTGGTTGAAGGCTTCCAGGTCGATGGCCTCCAGGGTTTCGAAGTCATAGTTGCCCTCTTCATCCCGGGGGGTCTTCTCCCTGTCCACAAAATAGTTGTCCACGGACACGATATGCGGATGGACCCCATTGGCCCGCAACTGGATGGAGAGCCGGTGGGCGAAGGTCGTCTTCCCGGAAGAGGAGGGGCCTGCGATGAACACCAGCCGCTTGTTCTCCATGCCATGGATGATTTCATCGGCAATCAGTCCGATCTGCTTCTCCATCAGCGCTTCCGCCACCAGGATCATGTCGTTCATCTCCCCGTTGGCGATGATGGAGTTCAGTTCCCCCACATTGTTGATGCCCATGATTTCCCCCCACTGGCTGTTCTTCTTCAAGCTGTTGAACAGGCTCTTGTCCGGATGGAAGGGTGCCACCCTGGTGGGGTCGTTCTTGCTCATGTACTGGAGGATGAACCCCTCGTCGTAGGGATGCAGTTCGTAATGCCAGATGCAGCCTGTGGACGGGGCCATGTAGCCGTACAGGTTGTCGAAGAACCCCTTCAGCTCGTACAGGTTCACATGGGAGGACCTTCGGTATTTGAACAGTTCCGCCTTGTCCATCATGCCCTGGTTCCTGAACACCTCCATGGCCTGGGTGGTTTTCATGATGCTCTTCTTGAACCGGATGTTCGCCCGCACCATTTCGTCCATCTGCATGCGGATCTTCACCAGCATGTCGTTGGTGACTCCCTTGAAAGGTTTGATCACACAATAGAGCCCTTCGTTGATGGCGAAATTGATGACAAGCTGCACGTCGGGGATGCCCTTCAGCACTTCGTTCACCGCCTTTATGAACAGCATGGAAAGGCTGCGCTGGTATGTCCTGTATCCATCCTGGTTGGTCGTGTCCAGGAATTCGATGTCCGCATCTTCCTCCAAAGGGTTGTCCAGCTCTTTCAGCTGGCCGTTCACCAGCGCCAGCACGATCGGGCCTTGGAATTCGCCGGCAAATTCCTCCGCCAGTTCCAGCAGGATGGTTCCCCGGTGCACTTCCTTTTGAACGCCGGACGGGAACCTTGCTTGTACGCTGCTTTTCATAGGGATCTCCTTCGTGGTCAGATCGTTTGGATGGGATTCATTTCGCTTCGGGATACGGCACAGCGGATTTCCGGAAACCTTTTTCCGCACCATCCGGCCATCAGCTCCCGGAAGGCATGCTCTGTTCCGAAATGGGTTGCATCGATGATTCCCCTGCCTTCTTCCACAGCGTCCAGCGCATCGTGGTACTTCAGGTCGCCTGTGATGAATGCGTCCACCTGGGCCTTTTCCACCAGGGGCAAAAGGCCCATGCCGCTTCCCGTGCAGATTCCCACCCGCCGTACGGCCTTTTCCCCATCACCTGCATAACGGACATGGGGAAGCCCTAGAACCGACTTCACCCTCCGCACAAGGTCTGAAAGGGGCAGGGGGTCTTTCAGCTCCCCTGCCACAGCCAATCCGAAGGGACCCTCCCCTTCCTGCATCCCCCCCAGCCCCTGGATTTTGTCCAGTCCCAGAAGTTGGGCCAGATGCACGTTCATTCCCATGCCGGAAACGTCGAAGTTCGTGTGGGCCACCAGGTGGGCCATGGACGCCTCCATCATGGCAAGGATTTTCCTGCCTGCCGGAGTCCTGGTGGTGATATCCTTCACTCCCCGGATGGCAAGAGGATGGTGGGTCACCAGCAGGTCCGCCCCCCAGGCGCCCGCCTCCCGGATCACGTCCAGTGTGGGGTCCAGGGCGAAGAACACCTGCTCCACCGTTTTGCGGGGGTCTCCCAGGAACAGGCCCACATTGTCCCATTCCATCGCCCAACTCTCGTCCGCTTCCTTCCCCAAAGCCTCCATAAAATCCATGACCGTAGTCGCCATACCCTTCCTCCTTATACGGTTGTCCCTCCGTGGAGGAACCGTGACAGCTCCTCCACTTCCTCCTTCAGTTCCTCCGCTTTTCTGGCCGCGCCTGCAGAGCCTGTTTTTCCCAGCATCTCCAGCAGCCTCCTTTTGGCTTCCAGCTGCTGCCGGAGGTATTCCCTGTATTCCTCCGGCAGGGTCTCCAGCAACCGCTTTCCGTACCTGTACTCGAACCTGCTTCTGTAGCTTTCCTTCCCTTTCGTGCAGTGCAGGACCAGGTAGGGTTTTCCCTCCTCCCGCAGAAAGGATTCCTCCCGGATCCTGTAGCCGAGGCCGTGGACCGTCCTGCGGACGGCACCTTCGTCCAGATGGGGGGAAAGGATCAGATGTTCCACATGCTCAAGCAGGTCCCCGCCCTCCAGGAGGATCCTTTCCATCAATTTCCCTCCCATGCCGGCCACAACCACCGTATCGATGGCGGCATACGCATGGGGGTCCTTGGCTTTCAGTGTGCGGAATCCTTCAAGTCCATCGGATAGCAGGACCTCCACCTGCCGTTCCACCCCAAAGGCACGGATGTTGTCCCTTGCCTTTTCCAGCGGCTTCCGGGCGACATCCATGGCGTAGGCCTTGGAGATCCTGCCTTCCAGGACCAGCTGGATGGGGATGTAGCCGTGGTCCGTCCCGATGTCGGCTACAACCGCTCCCACGGGCACGTAGGAGGCGATGTGTTCCAAACGTTTTGATAATTCCATGTCTTCTCCTGTCCAAAAAACCACGGCCTCCAGGAACTCCCTGTCCAGCCGTGGCTTCAACGCCTCCTAGGGCATCTATTCCAAATAGTCCTTCAACTTCCGGCTTCGGCTGGGATGGCGCAACTTGCGCAATGCCTTGGCTTCGATCTGTCGGATCCGCTCCCGTGTCACATTGAACTCCTTGCCCACCTCTTCCAGCGTGCGTGCCCGGCCGTCGTCCAGCCCGAAGCGGAGCCGTAGCACCTTCTGTTCCCTGTCGGTCAGGGTGTCCAACACTTCCACCAGCTGTTCCTTCAGCAAGGTGAACGCGGCAGCTTCCGCAGGCACGGGAACATTCTCGTCCTGGATGAAATCCCCCAGATGGCTGTCCTCCTCCTCCCCGATGGGGGTTTCCAAGGATACCGGTTCCTGGGAAATCTTCAAGATTTCCCTGACCTTTTCCACCGGCATGTCCAGTTCCGCAGCAATCTCTTCGGGCAGGGGGTCCCTGCCCAATTCCTGGAGGAGCTGCCTGGACACGCGGATCAGCTTGTTGATGGTTTCCACCATGTGCACGGGGATCCGGATTGTCCTGGCCTGGTCCGCAATGGCCCTGGTGATGGCTTGGCGGATCCACCAGGTTGCATAGGTGCTGAATTTGTAGCCTTTCCTGTAGTCGAACTTCTCCACTGCTTTGATCAGCCCAAGATTCCCTTCCTGGATCAGGTCGAGGAACAGCATGCCCCTTCCCACGTAACGTTTGGCGATGCTGACCACCAGGCGCAAGTTCGCTTCGGCCAGGCGCTTCTTGGCTGCCTCCTGCCCTTCCTCCATCTGCTTGGCGAGGGTGATCTCCTCTTCCGCTGTCAACAGGGGGACCTTCCCGATTTCCTTCAGGTACATCCTTACCGGGTCATCAATGTTCAACCCTTCTGGAAGGGACAGGTCCAGTTCCACTTCCTCTTCCTCTTCCACTTCCAATTCCAGGTCGATGTCCAGGTCGATGTCCAGATCCAAGTCCAACACGGGCGTTTCCGGCTCGTCGATGGCATTGATCAGGTCGATGCCGTTCCGTTCCAGATACTCATAGATCTTTTCGATCTTTTCCGGCTCCAGCGCCAGGTCCTTGAAGTGCTCCTCCACTTCTTTATACTCCAGGATGTTTTTCTTTTCCTTTGCGTTCTGTACGAGTTCCCTCAATTTGATTTCAAAGCCGATCATATTCTCATCTGCTGCCATTTCGTTCGTCCTTTCTTCATAGGTCCCGCAAGGACAGATGGAAGTTCTGAAGCATCCGCTTCTCTTGGATGGCTTCCATCAGCGCTTGGGGGTCTGCCAGGTTCCTGGCCAGATTGTCCAGATAGGCCCCTTTCAACAACCGGATGCTCTCATTGATCATTTTTTCCAGTTGGATTTGGTTCTCTATGGGAATGGGGTTGTTGAAGACGCCCGCCACCCTGGTTTGGTCCTCCAGCTTCATGAATTTGTCGATCACCGCGGAAGGTACGATTTCCAGCCCTTCCCCGTCTAGACCGTATACCGTCACTGCCACTTGATGGAGCAACGCATCCGTAAAATGAAAGGGCGAAACATGCTCCTTGATGACTGCGAACAATTTCTCATGGTTCACCATAAAGGACAGGAGATTCTTTTGCGCCTTGACCAAAGCATCCTCGTTTTCCCCGTCCATGGGCTTCTTCCTTGCTCTGGAAGGCGGTTCCGGACGGACCAGCCCCCCCTGGTTTCCCAGCTCGTTCACCAGGCTCCCGAGGGTATGCTCCCGAATCCCGTACTCTTTGGCGACGGCTGCGATGTAGTTGTCCCGTTCATGTCCGTCCTCCATCATCAGAATCTTCCGGGCAACTTCCCTGGTGAATTGGGTCTTGTAGGCCGGATCCTCCAGGTCGGTCCTTGCGGCCATGGTGCGGACCTCGAACATGAATCCCGGCAGGGCCTTGCCCAAAACTTCCCCGAACGCTTCCGGCCCCCTGGCTTGGATCAGTTCGTCCGGATCCTTGGCCCCTTCCATGGTTGCCACCCGGACCGAGAGTCCCGCTTCCTTGAGCACCGGGAAGGCCCGCAGGGCCGCCTGTATTCCGGCTTCGTCCGTATCGTAGGCGATGACCACCTCGTCGGAATAGCGCTTGATGAGGGCCGCCTGCCCTTTCGTGAGGGCGGTTCCCAAAGAAGCCACCGCATTGCCGTATCCGGCCTGATGGAGGGAAATCACATCCAGATATCCTTCCACCAGAAGGATGGAACCGCCCCTGGACGTCCTCGCCAGGTTCATGCCGTACAGGTTCCTGCTCTTGTCGAAAATTTTTGTCTCCGGTGAATTCAAATACTTGGGACCTCCGTCCCCCAGCACACGTCCCCCGAATCCTACAATCCTGTTCTGCACGTCCAGGATGGGAAACATCAGACGGTTGAAGAACCTGTCGTAATGGCTGCCTTTCTTTCCTTTGTCTTCCATCGCCAGTCCCGCATCCAGCAGCACCTGAATCGGAATCCCTTTGCTTTGCATGAACTGCAGCAGGTCGTCCCTGTAAAAATTGGCGTACCCCAGGCCGAACTTCTTCCTATATTCTTCGCCGATCTTCCGGTTCTCCAGATAGGCAAGGGCTGTCTTCCCCTGGCCTTGGGTCAGCTGGTAGTAGAAGTAGCGGGCAGCCAGCCGGTTGGCCTCGTAGAGCTGCTGCTTGTATCCTATTTCCTTCTTCATTTCCTCCGAAACCTCCGGTTCCGGAAGCTCCAGGTGGACCCTGTCCGCCAGGCTCTTCACCGCTTCCACGAAGGAGTAATTCTCGTAGGCCATGAGGAAGGTGTATACATTCCCTCCCGCACCGCACCCGAAACAATAATACATCTGCTTGTCCTTGGATACGGAGAAGGAGGGGGTCTTCTCATGATGGAAAGGACACAGGCCGAAGTGGGAGCTTCCCTTGGGGGTGAGCTTCACATATTGGGAAATGACATCCACGATGTCATTCCGCACCCGCACCTCTTCGATAATCTCGTCTGGAAAATACATGACCACTGCTCCTCCTCCGAAAGACGGACGACTGTTCCTTTACGGTTTCCGCATCCTGGACCCCTTGCCCTTTTGATGCGCACTGTATGAATAATTCGACATAAAGCTCGGATATCCTCTAAACTTCCTTCCAATTTGCGGGAACAAATATCTCGTAGAACTTCCGCACGGCATACCTGTCCGTCATCCCTGCGATGTAATCCGCCACCACACGGTCTTCCTCATCCCCCTCGTCCATCATCTCCAGATACTCCACCGGCAGCAGGTGGGTGTTCTCCTTGAAGTACAGGTAGAGCTGTGTCAGCAGGTTTTTGGCCTTGTCCTCATGCTCCTTGGCCTTGGACTCCATGTACACGTTCTCGAACATGAATTTGCGGGTCTCGCGCATGGCTTCCTCCATTTCCTTTCCCATCAGGATATCGTCCTTCCCTGCGCTGTGCCGCACGATGTCGTGGATCATGCTGCTGATCCTCTTGCTGGAGGTGCTTCCCAGGATTTCGATGTATGGACGGGGCAAGTCCTCCGCCGCGAGGATCCTTCCCCGGACCGCATCGTCGATGTCGTGGTTGATGTAGGCGATCTTGTCCGAGACCCGTACGATTTTCCCTTCCAAGGTGGTCGGCATCCCCTTGGAAGGATGGTTCAGGATGCCGTCCTTCACCTCGAAGGTCAGGTTCAGTCCCTTTCCCTTGTTCTCCAGCCGCTCCACCACCCGCAGGCTCTGTTCGTAGTGTTTGAAGCCCTGGGGGCAGATCTTGTCCAAGGCGTACTCTCCCGCATGTCCGAAAGGCGTGTGTCCCAGGTCATGCCCCAGCGCGATCGCCTCCGTCAGGTCTTCGTTCAGCTGCAGGGCACGGGCAATGGTCCTGGAGATCTGGGAGACCTCCAGGGTATGGGTCAGCCTGGTCCTGTAGTGGTCCCCCTCGGGGGATATGAACACCTGCGTCTTATGCTTCAACCTCCTGAAGGCTTTGGAATGGAGGATCCTGTCCCGGTCCCTCTGGAATACGGGGCGGATGTCGCATTCCGGCTCCTCCACCTCCCTTCCCTTGGAGTTCCTGCTCAACGCCGCATACGGGCTTAGATACTCTGCCTCAAAAGCTTCCTGATGTTCCCTGAGATTCATGGCTTTCCTCCTCTTCTTGTGGTCGATGACCGCACCCCCGGGCCCTAATTCTTTCATTACTCATAATATACGACTTTTTTCAGAAATTTCCTTTTTTCCAACAAAAAACAAGCATCCGGCATCTCTGCCAAACGCTTGTCCATCTGCCGCACTTCCTACAACCTATTCCTGGTAGTTGTCGTACAGTTCCTTTAGCCTTTCCATATGGGAGACCTCCTCTTTGATCATCCGTCCCAACACGTCCTTCGCATCCCCTTGGATGTACTTCATCAAATTCTTGTAGTAGTCCACGGTGGCTTTCTCTGTTTCCACACCGACCAAAAGGGCTCCCTTTACTGTGCTGACCACCTTGGGCTCCCGGCTGAAGGCCTCGCTTTTCGCAAAGGAATGGAAATACTCCTTGACATTCTCGTCGAACAGGTACTCCTCGGATTCCTGCCCTTTTTTCATTTCATCATACATCTTCTGGAAGATGTGCACATGCCGCTTCTCGTCGTCCGCAAGCCCCAGCAGGATTTCCTTCAGTTCGCCTGTCGTCTTTTTCGCATAGTCGGTGTAAAACTTCACACCTTCCTCTTCCATGCTGATGGCCAGGGTGATCAGTTCCAGTTCTGAAAAATTCGTCTCCATGATAAGCACCTCACTCTTGTTTGTCGTTTTTATTGTCTAGAGGGCCTTTGACGATGTCAAATACCCGCTCTACCAAGGATTCTTTTTCTTCTGCGGTCATCCCCCCCACAAGCAGGGGCGGATGGATGGTGACGCGCACATGGGCTTTTTGGATCCTGCCCTTTTCTTCCAGAAGCCGGTAGGTTCCGTCGATGGTGACCGGTACCACAGGCACTCCTGACTTGACCGCCAACTTAAGGCTCCCCTTCTTGAAGGTCCCCATTTCGGGCCCCTTGCTTCGGGTCCCTTCCGGGAAGACCACCAGGCTCCTCCCTGCCTTCAGCTTGCCGATGCCCAGCTGGATTGCCGCCAGGGACTGCCGCAGGTTCTGCCTGTCCAGGAAAATGCAGTCCAGCGCTTCCATCCACCGGTTCACCACAGGCAGTTTCTTCAGTTCCACCTTGGCCACGAACCCCTTCAGTTTGGGCACATATCCCAGCAGCAAGGGGATGTCGAAATTGCTTTGGTGGTTGGAGACAAACAGGACGTTCCCTACCGGAAGCCGTTCCGTCCCCTCCACTTCCACAGTGGACCCTGTCATGCCAACCATCAGCCTGGCCCAGATGCGTGTGAAGGGATAGAGGAAGGCATCCTTCCTTTCCTGATCCCCCGACTTCTTCAGAATACTATTATAATACAGCAAAAACGGCAGGGTAACAAGCTGAAAAATCCAAAATCCGATGAACCAGCCGATTGTTTTCATCCTCACACACTCCTTAAAAATCCGGGTTTTCGTATTCGATTCCGCCTTCATAGTCCCAAGGCTCCTGCATGACCTGCCAACGGACCAGCCTGTATCCGCCTTCTTCCCAGTTGGCCTCCACCTCCAGTCGCCGGCCGGAACGTTCTTGGGAAAAGGCTTCCAGCAGGATCCTTCCGTCTCCGCCGGGGTCCCCCATGGCTTCCGCCTCGAACAGCAGGCGTTCCCCCTCCAATTCCAACTCCCCCAGTTCCTCCAGATGGGCCCTGTTCTTTTCCGCCAGCACCAATCCCGCCTTGGCTGTGGTCAAAGCGGATACGCCCAGCAGCAGCACCACCACCAGCAGCAGCACCACCAGAACCGACGTGGCGCCCCTTTCTTCCTGCAAGAGCTTCCGCTTCATCCGTCCACCTCCCCCGGCAGGGTCTCCACCTGCCTCCGATGCCCGGCGACCAGCCGGACCAAAGTTGTCCCGGTTTCCTTCTCCACCTTGCAGGTCCAGCGGTAGAGCCCCTTGAACCTTCCTGGAACAGCTGGATCCTTCCGGCTCTCCTCCAGGCTTTCCTCAAAAACCAGCCTGTAGGTCCAAGGGGATCCATCCGCCAGTGGCCTGAAGTCCCCATCCAGCAGAAGGTGGAAACGCGCTCCTTGCGGATTCCCATCCATAGGGAGCATGCTGCCATACGGATGGGGAAGGTCTTCTGGAGCCATGCGTCCCGCGGCTTTTGCCGATTCCAACAGGCCGGAGGCCAGCACGGTCGCCTGGTCCAGCTCCCTTGCCCTTCCGTTCACCTCCTGCGCCTTCAGGAACAGCTGCAGGAAAAACACGGACAACAGGGAAAGCACGGCAATGGAGACCACGACCTCCACCAGGGTGAACCCGGAGATTCTATCGGATGGATCCATATGCCGCACCTCCCTGCAAATCCGCCCCCCGCACCGCCATGTATCTGGGAAGCCCATAGGGCTCCATTCCGTCGGTCACCCATGCCTTCAGCAAACCCGGAGCCTTCGGCTCCTGCTCCAATACGAGTCCCGGGAGGCTGATGACTTTTTGGCTGGACTCCCGGTCAGGCGTCCCCTCCACTTCCGTATAGCATTCCCAAAGGATTCCCTCTTCGAAGAAGATATGGGTGGCATAGCCCTCTTCCGCTCCCCCATGGATCAGGACCAGGCTTCCGGTGTCCCCCATCCCTTCCTTTTGGAAGCGCAGCAGGCCTTCCCCGTCGTTCTGCCGGACCTTGCCGGCCAGATAGGAAAGCGCCGTCCTCGCCTTGTCCTGGGCCAGACGTACTTCCATGATCCGGTCGTAGCTTTCCCTTCCTTCCCAAATCAGAACAACCGCGGCGGTCATGAATACCGTCACCAGCGCCATGACCAGAAGGGATTCCAGGGACAGGTTCAATTTTCTCCCCATGGCGGCCTCCTTTCCCCTTTTTCAATCACGATCACCTCCGGCAGGATGTTGGAAGCAAAGGCGCTGTAATAGTAGAAGTACCGGTCTTCATCCAGGACCAGGCCATACTCTTTTGCCAGATGGGCCAGGTCCGGGGGGTAGGCCCCTTCCAGTGCGTAGCACTGCACCGCATACTGCCGGATGGTCTCTTCCATCTCCGCTGTCCTTTCCTTTCCTGCCTGTTCCCTGTACGACCCCAAGGCCCCCATGGTCCAGCATAGGATCAGGACCAGGAACACAAGCCCCGTCCATGCCGCATGGATGCGGCTTCCTCTCTTTTTTCCCATGTCCCCTCCTGCCTAGATGGCGTTCATGATCCGGACCACCGGCAAGACGACCGAAAGCAGGATCAGGCCCACGATGATCGCCAGCACCAGGATCAGCGACGGCTCCAGCACGTTCACCAGCCTGTCCAGGTCCGCATCCGTCTGTTTGTCCATCTCCCGGGCCGCCTTGTCCAGCATCCTGTCCAGGTGCCCTGTGGCGTGGGCGGTACCCAGGAGACGGTTCAGGATGGCGGGAAAGAAAGCCATGTCCCCCAGGACCTTTTCCACCGGCTCCCCGTCTCCGGCCCTGGCCGCAGCCTGCTCCATCAGACCCGAAAACACTTTTCCGGGGAAGACGGCAGCCATCATCCGGAATGCGGTGGCCGGTGCGGTTCCACCGCTCATCAGCAAGGACATGGTCCTGGCGAAGGTGGCTGTCAGGACCGTGCGCCGCACCTTGCCGTAGAAGGGGATTCCGTAGGACCAGCGCTCCAGCGCCAAAGATCCACTTTCCGTCCTGCCCCAGAGGTACAGGACTCCCAGAACCACCAGCAGGAGCATGGCCAGAACCCCTCCCCTGTTCTGGAGGAAAAGGCCCGTACGGAGAAGCCCCCGGGTGAGGGCCGGCATTTCCGCGCCCAGGGAGCGCAGGATCTCCTCGAAGACAGGGAGGATCTTCACGACAAGGAGGAGCACCACCAGTCCCATCATCAGCGTCAGGAGGAGGGGGTAGGTCAGCGCCGCCCGGACCTTCCTGGCCGTTTCCATTTCCGTCTCATACACCTGGGCCAGCCTGTCCAACAGGCTGGTCAGGTTTCCCGTCTTTTCACCCAGGTCCACCATGTTGGCAAAGAAGGGGGTCAACCGCTCCTCCTGCCTCTTGAAGGCCTCTCCCAGGGACAGGCCCTCGCCCACGTCCCGGACGGCTTCCCCCAGAAGCTTCTCCACCTGGCCGGGGCCTGCGCCTTCGCGCACCAACTCCAGACCCTCCACCAGGGAAAGGTCCGCATCCACCACTAGGGCAAGCTGTCTTGCCAGCAGCACCCTTTCTTCCATCGGTATGGACATCTTTCCTGCCATCCTGCAACCCTCCAATCTGCTGTCTTCCCAAACGGATGCCTAACCCCGCTGCAGGAAGCTTTCCAGCAGCTGCAGGTCATGGGCCTTCATGGCGGCCTCTTCCCGGTCGATCTTCCCCGCCAGGCACAAGTCCGCAAGGCTCCGCTCCAGGCATACCATCCCGTGCTTGGAACCTGTCTGGATCAGACCGTTGACCTGATGGTGCTTCCCCTCCCGGATCAGGTTCCGCACGGCGGGAGTGGCGACCATGACCTCCGCGGCAAGAACCAGGGCCCCTTCTTCCTTGCCGGGAACCAGCTGCTGGGACACGATTCCCTCCAGCACGCTGGCAAGCTGGCTGCGGACCTGGTTCTGCTGGTCTGTGGGGAACACATCCACAATCCGGTCGATGGCCTTGACGGCGTTTCCCGTGTGCAGCGTGGAAAGGACCAGATGGCCGGTCTCCGCCGCCGTCAGGGCGATGGAAATGGTTTCCAGGTCCCGCATTTCCCCCACCATGATCACATCCGGATCCTCCCGCAGGGCCGCCTTCAGTGCGGAGGCGAAGCTGTTGGCGTCTTCCCCCACTTCCCGCTGGGTCACCATGCTGCTTTTGTGCCTGTGCAGGTATTCGATGGGATCCTCGATCGTCACCACATGATAGGGGTGTCCCGCATTCACCACGTCCAGCAGGCTGGCAAGGGTTGTGGACTTTCCGCTCCCGGTGGCTCCTGTGACCAGGACCAGGCCTTGGCGCCTGGCAGTGAACCCCTTCACCACCGGAGGCAGTCCAAGGGTTTCAAACCGGGGGATTTCCAGGGGAAGGGTGCGGATGGCCATGGCGTAGGTCCCCCTTTGGAGATAGACATTGCAGCGGAACCGTCCCAGGTTGCTCTTGGAGTAGGAGAAGTCGATGGACTTCTGCCGCTTCAGCCTCTCCAGCCGTTCCGGATTCAACTGGCTGCAGACCAGGTCCTCCACTTCCCTGGGTCCCATCCTCTCCATGCCTTCCACCGGCGCAAGCCGGGACCTGACCCGCATCATCGGACGGCTTCCCGCGCACAAGTGGAGGTCCGTCCCTTTTGCCGCAACGGTCTTTTCCAGCAGCAGGACCAGCAGTTCTTCCCCTCTCGGGCCGCTCATAGGCTGACCTTCCCTTCCGGCATTTCCCGCAGGTCCGGCAACAGGCCGTCCCCATCGGCGGCGGCCGTAGCCAGCTCGTCGCAGCGTTCGTTCTCCGGATGGCCGTCATGTCCACGCACCCACACGTACTCCACCGTATGGGGCTTCATGGCCAACAGGATCCTGCGCCACAAGTCCTCGTTCTTCACCGGCTCCTTCTTGGCCCCCCGTTTCCATCCGTTCTTGATCCAGCTCTTCAGCCAACCTTGGTTGAAGGCGTTGGCGATGTACTGGGAGTCCGTATGGACCGTCACATGGCAAGGCCGCTTCAGGGTTTCCAGCCCCTTCAGCACGGCCATCAGTTCCATCCTGTTGTTTGTCGTATTGGTGTAGCCTTGGCTCAGGCTGCGCTCGTGGACTTTGCCGTCCGCATCCTTGTAGACCAGCAGGGCGCCATAGCCCCCCGGCCCGTCCGGATTCCCCCGGCACGCCCCGTCCGTGTACAAATCCACTTCCATGGGATCCCCCTCTCTAGAACATGCTGATTTGATTGGTTTCCGGCAGGCCTGTCAGGATATGGTTCTCCCGGAGCAGGTCCACCAGGGTCTTGCTGATTTTCGTCCTGTTCCTGAAATCCTCCAGGGAAATGAATTCCCCCGCCTTCCTGGCCTCCACGATGCTCTCCGCCGCTTTCTCCCCCATGCCGCCGATGGCGGAAAGGGCAGGCATGATCCTGTTGTTGCAGATCCTGAAATGATGGGCGTCCACCGTGTACAGGTCGATGGGTTCGAATTCGTATCCCCGGGCGTACATCTCCTGGACGATCTTGAAGTCCTTGATCATGTCCTTTTCCTTTTTGCTCAGCTCGTTGAAGCGCTGCTTGTAGGAACGCAGGTGCTGCTCCAGGACCTGTTTCCCCTTGCACATGAGTTCGAAATCGAAGTTCGCGGCGCGGATGCTGAAGAAGGCCGCATAGTAGGCCAGTGGATGGTGTACCTTGAAATAGGCGATGCGGTAGGCCATCATCACATACGCCACCGCATGGGCCTTGGGGAACATGTATTTGATGGTGTTGCAGGACCAGATGTACCAGTCCGGGACTCCAAAGGAAGCCATCTCCTCCTCCCATTCGGGTTTCAGCCCCTTTCCCTTCCGGACGCTTTCCATGATGGTGAAGGAGAGTTCCTTGTCCAGCCCTTTGTTGATCAGGTACGTCATGATGTCGTCCCTGGTGGAGATGACGGTCTTGATGTCCGCCTTCCCCTGCCGGACCAGTTCCTGGGCATTGTTCGTCCAGACGTCCGTTCCATGGGACAGGCCGGAAATCCGCACCAGGTCGGAAAACGTCTGGGGTCTGGTCTCCAGGAGCATCTGCATGACGAAATCCGTGCCGAACTCCGGAACCCCCAGTGCTCCCAGGGGACAACCGTCCAACTCCTCCGGGGTGACCCCCAGGGCCTGGGTGGACCGGAAGAGGGACATGACCTTGGGCTCGTCCAGGGGGATCCGGGTTGCTTCCACCCCCGTCAGGTCCTCCAGCATCCGGATCATGGTCGGGTCGTCATGGCCCAATATGTCCAGCTTCAGGAGGTTGTGGTCGATGGAGTGGTAGTCGAAATGGGTGGTGACCACATTGGTGTTCATGTCGTTGGCCGGCTTCTGTATGGGGGTGAACTTGTAGATTTCCTGGTCCTTGGGGACCACGATGATTCCGCCTGGATGCTGCCCCGTGGTCCTGCGGACCCCGATGCAGCCCTGGATGATCCTAGTGATTTCCGCCTCGTTCACCGGAACCTCCCGTTCTTCGAAATAGTTCTTCACGAAGCCGTAGGCCGTTTTGTCCGCCAGGGTCCCGATGGTCCCCGCCCGGAACACATGCCCCTTTCCGAAAAGGGTTTCCGTATACTCATGGGCCGTGCTCTGGTATTCTCCGGAGAAGTTCAGGTCGATGTCCGGCTCCTTGTTCCCCTTGAAGCCCAGGAAGGTTTCAAAGGGGATGTCGTGTCCTTCCTTCGTCAGCGGTGTTCCGCAGACGGGACAGGCCTTGTCCGGCATGTCCACACCGGAATTTTGCGCGTAGGCCCTCACTTCCTCCGAATCGAAATCCGAATATTTGCAGCCTGGACAGATGTAATGGGGCGACAAGGGGTTCACCTCGGTGATCCCCGCCATGGTCGCCGCAAAGGAGGAACCCACGGACCCCCTGGAACCCACCAGATATCCGTCGTCATTGGATTTCTTCACAAGCTTCTGGGCGATGATGTACATGACCGCAAATCCGTTGCTGATGATGGAGTTGAGTTCCCTGTCCAGACGTTCCCGGACCAGCTCCGGAAGGGGGTTCCCGTAGAGGTCCGCCGCCCTTTCTCGGCAGAGGGCGGCCAGCTCCTCTTCGGCGCCTTCGATCACCGGAGGATATTTGTCCTTCTCCACCGGGGACAGGTTTTCTATGCTGTCGTTGATCCTGTGGGGATTTTCCACCACCACTTCCCAGGCCTCTTCCTCCCCCAGATACCGGAATTCCTCCAGCATCTCCTCCGTTGTCCGGTAGTAGAGGGGGGCCTGGTTGTCCGCATCATCGAAACCTTTCCCGGCCATGAGCACACGACGGTACACCTCGTCCTCGGGATTCAGGAAATGCACATCCCCCGTGGCCACCGTCAGCTTGCCCTTGGATTTGCCCAGCCGGATGATTTCCTTGTTGATTTCCTCCAGCTCTTTCCTGGACTCCACCAGTTCCTTTTCCACCATGAACTGGTTGTTCCCCAGCGGTTGGATTTCCAGATAGTCGTAGAAATCCAGCAGCCGCTCCATCTCATCCCCGTGCTTGCCTTCCAGAACCGCACGGTAGATTTCACTGTTCTCGCAGGCGGAACCCACCAGGAGACCATCCCGGTGTGCCTCCAGCATGGACTTGGGGATCCGGGGCGTCTTGAAGAAGTGTTGGATGTGGGAATAGGAGATGATCTTGTACAGGTTCAGCAGCCCCTGCCGGTTTTTCGCCAGGAGCACCACATGGTTGGGCCTGTACTTCTTCACCGGCCGCTCCATGGTCCGGGCCTTCTCCTCCAGGTCGTCCACTGTGGGGATCCCCCTCTCTTCCAGCAGGGGAATCAGCTTGGCCATGATTTCCGCGGTCGCTTCCGCGTCGTTCACCGCCCGGTGGTGGCCCGCTAGTCGGACATCCAGGTGCTTGGCCAGTGTGTCCAGCCTATAGTTCTTCAGGTCGGGGAATAGGATCCGGGCCAATTCCAGGGTGTCCAGGACCGTGGGGGTGAATTCGAGTCCCAGTAGCTGCAGCTGGTGGGAAAGGAAGCTCATGTCGAAGTCTGCGTTCTGGGCCACCAGCACCGTGTTGTCGCTTTTTCCGCAGAATTCCAGGAACTCGGGGAGCACCTGGCCGATCAGGGGCGCATGGCGCAGCATCTGGGGCGTGATTCCTGTAAGCTCCTGGATTTTCGGGGAAAGGGTCCGCAAGGGGTTCACGAAGCTGGAGAACCGGTCCACGATTTTCCCTTCCCGGATCCGCACGGCCCCGATTTCCGTGATGGCGTCCTTTTTCGCCCGCAGTCCCGTGGTTTCCAGGTCGAATACGACGAAGTCCCCCCGCAGTCCCTGTCCCCTGGGGCGTCTTACCACCGGCTTCCTGTCGTCCACCAGGTAACCCTCCACACCATACAGGATCTTCACGGGATGGTCGTGGGCCGCATGGAAGGCGTCCGGAAAAGCTTGCACGCCTCCATGGTCTGTGATGGCGACGGCCGGGTGGCCGAAGAAGGCTGCCCGCTTCACCACTTCCTTGGCTGCCACGACGCCGTCCATGTCGCTCATCTGGGTGTGGAGGTGCAGTTCGATCCTCTTCTTCGCGGAATTGTCCTTCCTGTGATGGGTCCTGAAATCCTCCATGGCCTCCATGGCGTTCACGAACACCCGCATGCCTTTTTCGTACTCGTCGAACTTGTAGACCCCTTTGATCCTTAAGAACCGGCCCTTCTTCATGCTGTCCTTCACCTTATCCAGATAGCGGTCCTTCTCCACAAAGCATTTGCAGGTGATGGATCCGGTGAAATCGGTGGCATCGAAAACAAGGAGGACTTTGCCCCCCTTCAGTTCCCTTGGTTCACGCATTTCGAACATTTGGACTTCCAGCAGGACCTCGTTGGTTCCCTCGTCGAAGTGACCGATTTTCGACACTTCCCCTGCGATGCCCTTTTTCCCCACCAGCAGGTCGGAGGGTTCCTTGGCGGTTCCTTCCCCTTGGATGACCTTCCTGACCTCCCGGGGGACGGCCGCCTGCACCAGCTCTCCCAAAATCTTCTGCTGTTCCTTGTCCCTGTTCCTGATGAAATCCGCATAAATCCGGTTTTCATCGTCCATTTTTTCGAAACGGACCTCGAACTCCCAGCCGAACCTGTCGCTGAACACCTGCCGGATCAGCTCCTCCATGCCATTTTGAGACATGTATTCGAAACTGTTCTTGTCGATGGGATAGACGATCGACCTGTCCGTCACCATCGGTTCCAGTTCCTTTACCATGGCGCCGCAGATGGGATTGGCCTGTTTCAGGAGATGGACGAGGGACTCCTTGTAAAGCGCGTAGAGCCCTTCCGCCGAAAGGGCGGAGGGCAGGTCGAACCGTTCCCGTATCTCCAGGCGGATCCCCTGGGGCTCCCCCAGACAGCAGAAAATCGCTTCCTCAAGCTCCCGGATGAAGACCGGATGGACCACCTGGGGCAGCCGCAGATGGAGGAACAGGTTGTTCCTGTCCCTTTCCAGGAACACACGCTCCACCAGTCCGTCCTGGAAATATTCCGCCAGGGACGGGCGCAGGGAAAGGTTCTCAAACACTTCCGTCAGTTTCTTCGTCACATCATTCACCGCTCCCCCGGGTCCTATCGGTCCACCCTGTCCTGCTCCTTGAGGATTTCCTCCATCAGGGCGTCCACCAGCTCTTCTTCCTTCACTTTACGCAGGAGCTTCCCCTTCTTGAAGAGGATGCCCATGCCGTCGCCTCCCGCAATGCCCAGGTCGGCCTCCCTGGCTTCCCCTGGACCGTTGACCACGCATCCCATGACCGCAACCTTCATGGTCTTCTTCAGGTGCGCAGTCCGCCGCTCCACTTCCTCGGCGATGGATACCAGGTCGATCCTGGTCCGTCCGCAGGTGGGACAGGAGATGATCTCCACCCCCCGGGGGGCCAGGTCCAGGGCCTGCAGTATCTGCCTTGCCACATGGACCTCTTCCACCGGATCCCCTGTCAGGGAGACCCGTATGGTGTTGCCGACGCCCTCGGCCAGAAGGACTCCCAGACCAACTGCGGATTTCACCGTTCCGGAGGACAGGGTTCCCGCTTCCGTGATGCCCAGATGGAGGGGATAGTCCATACGTTCGGCCGCCAGCCTGTAGGACCGTATGGAGAGCATCACATCGGAGGACTTGATGGACACCACCATCCGGTCGTATCCCATGTCCTCGATCTGCCTTACCTTCATCCAGGCGCTTTCCACCAGCGCTTCCGGCGTTGGTCCGCCGTGGCGGGCCAGCAATTCCCGCTCCAGGGAACCGCTGTTCACCCCCACCCGGATGGGGATGCCCCTTCCCCTGCAGGCTTCCACCACCGCTTGGAGGCGGTCCGTCCCTCCCAGGTTCCCCGGGTTGATGCGTATCTTGTCGGCCCCCTGCTCCACGGAAAGGATGGCCAGCGTGTGGTCGAAATGGATGTCCGCCACCAGCGGGATGTGGATCCTCCTCTTGATCGCCCCGATTGCCCTGGCGGCTTCAGGGGTGGGCACCGCCACCCGCACGATCTGGCATCCCGCCTCTTCCAAGGCGAGGATCTGGCCGACCGTGGCTTCCACATCTTCCGTTCTTGTATTGGTCATGGACTGGATGGAGACCGGATGCTCCCCCCCGATCCACATGTTCCCCACGGCTATGGCCTTGGTTTCATTTCTTTTCACCTGCATGGCAAACCTTCCTTCATGACTGCGCGTTTACAATTTCCTGATATCGTTGAAAAGGATGAGCAGCATCAGCCCCATCAGCAGGACAAAGCCGATGAAATGGATCATCCCCTCCTTTTCCTGGTCCAGCGGCTTCCCCCGCACGGCCTCCACCAGCAGGAAGACGAGACGTCCCCCGTCCAATGCCGGTATGGGCAGGAGGTTCATCACCCCCAGGTTGGCGCTGAGCAGCACCATGTAGAAGCTGATGGTCACAACCACCTGCTTTAACCCCAGCTTCACGCTCTCCTCATACCCCTGGCTTATTACGCTGACGATGCCGATGGGACCCGCAATCTGGTCCGCCGAAACATTGCCTCCGATCATCATCCCCAAGCTGTAGTATACCATCTTGATCCAAAACACCATCTCCAGGAAGCCGTATTTCACCACCTGGAGAAGGTTCATGTCCACCGGAACATAGGTGAGGCCCACCAGATAGCTTCCACTTTCCTCCACAAACCGGGGTGTCATCTGCAGGGACAGTTTTTCCCCTGCCCGTTCCACCACCATTTCCACCGGGGCTCCCCCCAGTTGGTTGATGTAGAAGGAGACCTCCCTGTAGGACGTGATGCCTTTTCCGTCCACCTCCAGGATCTTGTCGTTTGCCTGGAGTCCTGCGCTTTCCGCAGGATACCCTTCCAGGACTTCCCCCACCAGGTTCGTGTTGGAGCCCACCAGGGCCATGTAGATCATCCCGAAAAGGAAGGCAAGGATGAAGTTGAAGGCCGGGCCTGCCAGGACCGTCTGGATCTTCGCCCAAGGGGATTTTGAGGAGAAGGCCCGTTGGTCGTCCGAGCTTTCATCCTCCCCCAGCATCTTGCAGAACCCTCCCAAAGGCAGGATCCGGACGGAATACAGGGTCTCCCCCACTTTTTTGCCGATCAGCTTCGGACCCATGCCCACGGCAAACTCTTCCACAAGGATTCCATTCCTCCTGGCCAAAAGGAAATGGCCCAATTCATGGAAAAAGACGATGAAACCGAAAATGAGGATTGCTACGATGATGTTCAATATTTCCACCTGCTTTCAATGGTGCTCCAAGTCCAGCGTTCCGCCTCCAGTATATCCTCCACCCCTTTTGGTTCCCATGGCAGATGGCGTTCCAGGACGTCCTCGATGATGTCCTGGATGTCCAGAAAACGGATCTTTCCCTCCAAAAACAAGGCTACCGCCTTTTCATTGGCGGCGTTCAGGACGGTTGTCATGGTCTTTCCCTCCGCCATCGCCCCATAGGCCAGGTCCAGAAGACGGAAGGTCTTCCTGTCCGGCTCCTCAAAGTGCAGGTCCCGGATTTTGGCCAGATCCAACCGGGGATGCCGGTTGCTTCTGCGTTCAGGATAATAAAGGGCGTATTGGATGGGCAGCCGCATGTCCGGCAACCCCAGCTGTGCGATGACGGAGCCGTCCCTGAAGGAGGCAAGGGAATGGACGATGCTCTCGGGATGGACCACCACCTGGATCCGTTCTCCCTCCACACCGAACAGCCGGCCGGCCTCTATGACTTCCAGCCCCTTGTTCATCAGGGTAGCGGAATCGATGGTTATTTTGCTTCCCATGGCCCAGTTGGGATGGCGAAGGGCCTCCGCCACCGTCACCGACTCCAGGCTTTTCCTGTCCCTCCCCCGAAAGGGTCCCCCGGATGCCGTCAGGATCAGGGATTCCAAACTCTTCGGGTCTTCCCCATGCATGGATTGGAACAGGGCGCTGTGCTCGCTGTCCACCGGCAGGATGCGGACGCCGTGCTCCTTCGCCGCATCCATGACCAGTTTGCCGGCGGTCACCAGCGTTTCCTTGTTGGCGAGGGCGATGTCCTTCCCCGCGGCAATGGCCGCCAAGGTCGGGCGGATGCCGATCATCCCCACCACTGCCGTGACAAGCATCTCCACATCCTCCAGGGTCGCCAACGCCAGGAGTCCATCCATTCCCGACAGGACTGCGGTGGAGACATCCTGACGCCCCGCAAGCCGCAGTTCCAGGGATACGGCGGCCTCTGGATCCATCATCACGGCCAGCCTGGGGTTGAACTCCAGGACCTGGGCAAGCATCCCCTCCACATCCTTGTGGGCGGAAAGGCCCAGGACCTCCAGGTCCCCCTGTTCCCTTGCTATTTCCAGGGTTTGACTGCCTATGGAGCCTGTCGAACCCATGATCGCTATTCTTTTCATTTGCATCCTTTCCTTTGCGCCGGCATCAGTCGAGCAGATGCATGGCCGCATAGTAGACGTAAGGAGCAGCAAAGACGATGCTGTCCAGCCGGTCCACGATTCCCCCATGTCCCGGAATCAAATGGCCGAAGTCCTTCACTTCGCTTTCCCGCTTGAGGGCGCTGGCCGCCAGGTCCCCCAGTTGCGCCAACAGGGAACCTCCCAAGCCCACCAGGGCAAAAAGCCAAAAAGGATTGCCCCCCAGGAGGATCCCCTTGTAGGAGAGGAACAGTCCGAACAGGCCTCCCAGCAAAGAGGACCCCAACAGGCCGCCCACAGCCCCTTCCACCGTCTTCTTGGGGCTGACCACAGGGGCCAGCTTGTGCCTTCCCAGAGCCACCCCGGTGAAATAGGCGAAGGTGTCGCTGCCGAAGGCGATCACGAACACAAGCCAGACCAGGACGGAACCGAATGCCGGGTGCAGGCGGGTCGCCAGGAGGAAGCCCAGGAGGAAGACGACGTAGAAATAATTGAAGAAACTCACGAGCACCCAACGGAAGGGGACCTTGGGGTACCGGAGGGCGTAATAGGACAACAGCAGCAGGAGCAGTACCGCAAAGGTCTGGAGCCCCATGGGCTGCCTGGTCAGGAACACCTCCCCATATGCCCAAAAGGATAAGAGGAGGGGCATGATCCAAAGGAACTCGTCCCGGACCTTGAAGGCCCTGTTCAGCTCGAACAGGGCCAGTCCGGTCACCAGCACCAGCAATCCCAGGATATAGGCTCCTCCAAGATAAATGATCCCAAAGACCAGCGGCAGCGCCACCAGAGATGATAGTATTCTAGTTTTCATCACGGACCCCTCCATACCGTCGTTCCTTCTTGTTGTAGTGCAGGAGGGCGTCAACCAGATGCTCTTTCGTGAAATCCGGCCAAAACACCTTCGTGAAATGGAATTCCGCATACGCCAGTTGCCAGAGCAGATAATTGCTGAGGCGTTCCTCTCCACTGGTACGGATCAGAAGTTCCGGATCCGGGATGCCTGCGGTATCCAAGCTGGAAGAGAACAGGTCTTCGTTGATGGACTCGATGTCGCATCTGTTCTCCAGCACATCCCGGGCGATTTTTCTGGATGCCCTTAGGATTTCGTCCCGTCCCCCATAATTGAGGGCAATCTGCAATTGAAGACCCGTGTTGTTCAGGGTCTTTTCCTCCAGGGTTTCTATGCTCTGTATGATGTCGACCGCCAGGGCGGAACGGTTTCCGATCATGCGGACCCGCATGTTGTTCTCCATGGCGCTCTTGATGCTTTCCTTCAGGTATTGGCGCAGCAGGTCCATCAGGAATCCCACTTCCTCCGGAGACCTTTTCCAGTTTTCTGTGGAGAAGGCATACACCGTCACATAACGGATCCCCAAGCTGTAGGCGTCCCTGCAGATCCTCTTCAGGACATCGCTCCCCTTTTTGTGGCCGTAGGTGCGGGGCCTCCCTTTCGCCTTTGCCCAACGCCCGTTTCCATCCATGATGATGGCCACGTGCTCGGGTATGTCGCAATCCTTCAGCAATGACTGCACATCCATAACGTCCCCTTACACTTTCAGTATGTCTTGGATCTTCTCTTCCACATGGGCATCGATGTCCTTGATGAACTTGTCGGTCTGCTTTTGGATCTGGTCTTCCAGGTCTTTCAGGTCATCCTCGGTCAACGTATTGTCCCTCTGGCCTTTTTTGAATTGGTCGTTGGCGTCCCTTCGGATGTTCCGGATGGCCACTTTGGCGTCCTCACCCTTCTTCTTCACCTCTTTGGAGAGGTCCTTGCGCCGCTCTTCCGTCAGGTCCGGAAAATGCAGTCGAAGCACGATGCCGTCGCTGTTGGGGTTGATTCCCAGGTCGGACATCTGGATCGCCTTCTCGATCTCCTTCAGGGCCGTCTTGTCCCAAGGCTGGATCACCATCATCCTGGATTCCGGTATGGAGATGTTGGCCAGCTGTTGGATCGGCGTGGGAGTGCCGTAATAGTCCGCTTGAATCTTGTCAAGGATATGGGGGTTCGGCCGTCCGGCACGGATGGCGTTGAACTCCTCCTCCAGGGACTTGATGGTCTTCTTCATTTTTTCCACATATTTCGTCAGCTCTTCCTGCATCTTTTGCTCCTCCTGTCAAATGTAAACGAAAGTTCCGTTGATCTTGTCTTCTATGGCGTGCACGATGCTGTCCGGATCGTTCAGATAGAATACGGACATGGGCATCTTGTTCTCAAGGCATAGGATGGCAGCCGCCTGGTCCATCACCTGTAGGTTCCTCTGGAGGACTTCCGCCAGGGAAATCCTGTCGAAGCGGGTGGCCTCGGGGTCCTTCCTGGGATCCGCATCATAAACGCCGTCGATGTTTTTCGCCAGCAGAATCACGTCGGCGCCGATTTCCACCGCACGCAGGGCTGCCCCCGTGTCGGTGCTGAAGAAGGGATGTCCCGTTCCTCCGGCAAAAAACACCACGGTGTCCTCCTCCATGAGCGCCAGGGCTTCTTCCCTGTCGAAAGGTTTGGTCATGGTCCCCACGGAAAAGGGTGTCATCACTGCCGCCTTCACCCCCCGGGTGCGGAACACCTCCGCTGCGAACAGGCTGTTCATCACCGTAGCCAGCATTCCGATCTGGTCCGCACGGCTCCTGTCCATCTGCTGGTTGCTCCTCCCGCGCCAGAAGTTGCCGCCACCGATGACGATTCCCACCTGGACATTCCTCTCCACCAAGGCCTTCACCTGTCCTGCCACCTGTGCCACGGTCTCTTCATGGAACCCCGTTCCCTGTTCACCCGCCAGGGCTTCCCCGCTCAACTTCAGCAACACTCTGTTGTATTTCGCCATATCTGCTCCTCTGTCTACTAATTTATCATAAATCCATTCCCTTGGCCATAGCCTCTTTTCGTAAAACCTTTCAAAAAAAGGGCTCTCTCAAAATAGAATTGGATTCCATGGCGAGACAGCCCTTTTTTGTTATTCCATCTTCATCTGGACTTTCGGATTACATGCCCATCTGCTTTGCCACTTCTTCGGCAAAGTTTTCTTCCTTTTTCTCGATGCCTTCTCCGGTTTCGAAACGGACAAACCGCTTCACGGAAACCTTCTTGCCCGCTTCCTTTGAAACCTGCTCCAGATATTTCGCTACCGTCAGGTCGCCGTCCTTGACATACGCCTGTTCAAGCAGGCAGATTTCCTTGAGCTGCTTGTTCAGTCTTCCGATGATCATCTTCTCGATGATGTTGGCGGGCTTGTCCGGATTCTCGTTCATCGCCTGCTGGGTCAGGATGTTCTTTTCGGACTCCTTGTACTCTTCAGGGATTTCGTCGGAGGAAACGTATTTGGGGGCGATGGCCGCAACCTGCATGGCCAGGTTCTTCGCACATTCCACAACAGCGGCATCCGCACCGTCGACGACCACTTCCACCAGGACACCGATCCTTCCGCCGCCGTGGATGTAGGAAACCACTGCGCCGTTATCGGCAACCACCTTTTCAAAGCGGCGGATGCTCAGGTTTTCACCGATTACGGCAATCTTCTCGTTCAGAACCTCTTCCACTGTCTTGGAGGGGTCCAGGGCCCAAGCTTCCGCTTTGAAGCTTTCCACGTCCAGGGCGTTTGTCTGCAGAGCCTGCTTCGCAACTTCCGCAACAAACTCCTTGAACAGGTCGTTCTTGGCGACGAAGTCGGTTTCACTGTTCACTTCCACAAGGGCGGCAGTCTTTCCGTCTTCGGACTCGCATACGGCCACAAGGCCTTCTGCGGCAATCCTTCCCGCCTTCTTTGCGGCTTTCGCCAGTCCCTTTTCACGCAGATATTCGATTGCCTTGTCGATGTCGCCATTGGTTTCCGCAAGCGCGTTCTTGCAGTCCATCATGCCGGCACCGGATCTTTCCCTCAGTTCTTTGACCATTCCTGCTGTTATTGCCATTCGTACACCCTCCGTATGATTGATTACGCTTCTACTCCAACTTCTTCAGCAACTGCTTCGGCCAGGGGCTCTTCACTCATGGAAGTCCCTTGGTTGGCTTCGATGACGGCGTCGGCCATCTTGGAAACGATCAGCTTGACAGCTCTGATGGCGTCGTCGTTGCCCGGAATCACGTAGTCGATTTCTTCCGGATCGCAGTTGGTATCTACAATGGCCACAAGAGGAATTCCCAGGATATGGGCTTCTTGGATGGCAATCCTTTCATTTCTGGGGTCTACGATGAAAATCACATCGGGCACGCCCTTCATGTCCTTGATTCCACCAAGGTTCTTTTCCAATTTGGACATTTCCAATTTCAATTTGATGACTTCCTTTTTGGGAAGCAATGCGAACGTGCCGTCCTCTTCCATTTTTTCCAGTTTCTTCAAACGTTGGATTCTGGCTTGAATCGTTTTGAAGTTTGTCAGCATTCCACCCAGCCATCTGTTGTTGACATAGTACATGCCGCATCTTTCGGCCTCTGTCTTGATGGCGTCCTGGGCTTGCTTCTTGGTACCCACAAAAAGGATGGTTCCGCCGTCAGCGATGGTGTTCTTCACCAGCTCGTAGGCCGTGTCGATCATGACCGTCGTCTTCTGCAGGTCGATGATGTAAATCCCATTCCGCTCGGTGTAGATGTACTCGGCCATCTTGGGGTTCCATCTTCTTGTTTGGTGTCCGAAATGCACACCGGCTTCCAACAGTTGTTTCATCGAAATTACGCTCATTTTTATTCCTCCATTTGGTTTTGTCTTCCGCTTCCTTCATTTCACCCCCAGACCGCTAGGCACCATGGGTTTGATCGGGAAACGTGCTCTTTTCCTCGGAAATTATATCACAGTGGTCAAGCAATTGCAAGAAGGAATCTGCACTCAACTGCCGGTGCTGGACAGCATCGCCAGAACCGAAGCCTTTTCGGGCAGGAAAAGGAAATCCCCTTCGAAAGTCCTCTCCTCGTCCCAAACCCTTGTGTGGGCGCAGAGCACCTTCCCCTCCGGATCCGCCATCCCCGCCAGCGGTTTCTCCAACACCTTGTGGAGTTGGTCCGCGGATAGGGCGGGTCGGCTTCCGATGATCTTGAGGTTGGTCAGGCAGGATACGGCGACCAGATACACCTTGGACATCCGGCGCAGCGTTTCCTTCAATGCGTCCATTCCCGGCTCCAGGACCGCCGTCCCCTGGGTCTCCCGCTGCTCTTGCATCCGACGCTGGAGTCGGACGGCCGAATCCTGTCCCAGCAGCACCAGGAGCCTTCCCTTGATCTCCCCTTCCACGTGCAGGGAAAAGGCGAAGACCCTTCCGCTCCCCCCTCCCAGGATTTCATGGAGCTCCACAGCCGTCGCCAGCGCCACGTCTGTGACGCCCATGCGGATTGTCTGGTGGGTCCGCTGGTAGAGCTCCGTCACGGCGTTCCCCGTGCCGATGGATGCGGCTTCCCGCAAGACCTCCCAGGACTTTTCCTCCTGCAATCCGATTCCATCCCATTCCTTCATCATACCTACCTTCTTTCCTGCCGGCCTATGACCGCCGGAAAACCTTTTGCTTCATCCGGTTATTTTCGCCACCGCCTCGATGACCCTCTCCGCCTGGAAAGGTTTGACGATGAAATCCTTGGCTCCCGCCTGTATGGATTCGATGACCAAAGCCTGCTGCCCCATGGCGGAACACATGATGATGCTTGCTTCGGCATCCAGCTTGCGGATCGCCCTTACCGCTGCGATCCCGTCCATCTCCGGCATGGTGATATCCATGATGACCAGATCCGGCTGCAGTTCCTGGAAGAGCTCCACGGCCCTGATTCCGTTTTCCGCCTCCCCAACGATGGTGTATCCATTCTTGGCAAGGATTTCCCTTATCATCATCCGCATGAACGCGGCATCATCCACAATCAATATGTTTTTTCCCGCCATACCGTCCCTTCTCCTTTTCCACTTGAAAAAAGCCCGCCTGTCCACCCATAAGCCGCTCCTGCCAGGGAGCTTCTTCATCCACCGGGCGGACAGGAAGACCATCTCGTTACAGTTTATTGATTTCGTCCAGAAGTATGTCGTTGATCACCTTGATATAGGTTCCCTTCATGCCCAAGGACCTTGATTCGATGACGCCGGCGCTTTCGAACTTCCTAAGGGCATTGACAATCACGCTCCTTGTTATTCCCACCCGGTCTGCCACCTTGCTCGCCACCAGGATCCCCTCCGGCCCGTCGAGTTCCTCGAAAATGTGCTTGATCGCCTCCTGCTCGGAAAAGGAAAGGGTGCTGATGGCCGATTTCACAACATTGGTCTTCCTGGCCTCCTCCGAATTCTCCTCATTGATGGAGCGCATGATCTCCAACCCCACCACCGTGGCACCATATTCTCCCAGGATGATATCCTCGATGTCGTAGCCCTCCTGTTGCCTGTAGAGGAAAAGGGTTCCCAAACGCTCTCCGGCGATGTCGATGGGCACCACCATGCCGATGTAGTTTCCGGTCGTCAACCCCGGATCGAATCCCAAGGTCGCCAGATTCACATTCTCCTTCGTCGACAATATGTTCAACAGCCTTTCGTTCAGCTGTTCGTCGATGAGGTTTCCAATTTCGTCCACCAGAAGCTCGTCAATGGAATCGATGACAGAACGGTCGTACACAGCTAGGAGCTTGCCTTTCTTGCTAAGGACCAGCACATTGGATTCCAGAATGTCGCTCATGACTTCACAGATGTCCGTGAAAATCACCCTCTGTGTTCCGGTCTTTTGCAGCAACTTGTTTATCTTCCTTGTTCTGTCCAATAATTGAACGCTCACAGTCCTGCCTCCTTTCAACCCTGTATAATCATATTATAGTACATAATTAGCGTCTATTCAAGGTAATCGAGCAAGTATTTAGAATCTTCTATTCACTTGGTTGCCTTTCCATCACATGTTTGCATTCCGGATTGATGCACATGTGCTTCTTTCCCTTTTCCACCATCATGGATCCGCACTGGGGACAT
Organism: Anaerotalea alkaliphila; assembly: GCF_010179735.1. Taxonomy (GTDB): domain Bacteria; phylum Bacillota; class Clostridia; order Lachnospirales; family Vallitaleaceae; genus Anaerotalea; species Anaerotalea alkaliphila. The sequence continues at coordinate 37,826 of NZ_JAAEEH010000001.1, read as the reverse complement.
TGGATGTCCGTAGGTTTGTCCCAAGTCATGAAATCGCACTCTGGATTGTTTTCACAGCCATAGTACCTGCGTCCCTTTTTTGTCTTTTTGATCATGACCGCTCCCCCGCATTTGGGGCAAGCAACATCATCGACCTTTTCAAACAGGGGTTTTGCGTTCATGCATTCCGGAAATCCGGGGCAGGCCAGGAATTTCCCGTACTTGCCCATCTTGATCACCATGTTCCTGCCGCATTTTTCACAGGGGATGTCGGTTTCCTCATCCTTGATCTCGATTTTGTCGACTTCCAACTGGGCCTTCTCCACAAGGGCGTCGAATCCCGGATAAAAATCGCGGATGACTTCCTTCCATTCCAGCAGGCCCTCCTCCACCGTATCCAGCTTGGCTTCCAACTGGGCGGTGAATCCGATTTCCACGATATCCCCGAAATAGCTGATCAAGATGGAATCCACCACTTCCCCCAGTTCCGTGGGGAAAAGCTGCTTCTTCTCCTTGGCCACATAGCCTCTGGAAAGGATGGTGGAAATGGTGGGGGCGTAGGTGCTCGGCCTTCCCACCCCATTTTCCTCCAGCGCCTTGACCAGGCTTGCCTCCGTGAATCTGGGAGGCGGCTGGGTGAAGTGCTCCTTCGGGTCGACTTTGAGCATCTCCAGGGAGGCGTCGTCCGAAAGGTCGATGTACTGGGCATGCCCCTCCTCGTCCTCGATGTCGTAGACCTTCAGGAAACCGTCGAACTGGAGGCGCGTAAGGCTGCTGGTGAAAAGATAACCCGCACAGCCGATCTTAACGGACTTGGTCTCATACCGGGCCTTCTGCATCCTGCTGGCCACGAAGCGGTTCCAAAGCAGGGTATACAGCTTCAACTGGTCCCTGTCCAGGGAGTCCTTGATGTCTTTCGGCGCCAGTTCCACATAGGTGGGCCGGATTGCCTCATGGGCATCCTGGACCCCCCCCTTCTTCTTGTCCGTCTGCACCTCCGCATTGGGGTATTCCTGCCCATAGGTCTGCCCGATGTATTCCAGCACGTTTTCGTGGGCTTCCTGGGAAATCCTGGTGGAATCCGTACGCAGATAGGTGATGAGTCCAACGGTCCCATGCCCCGCCACATCAACCCCTTCGTACAGCTGCTGGGCCACCCGCATGGTCTTGGAGGTGGTGAAGTTCAGTTTTTTCGCCGCCTCCTGCTGCATGCTGCTTGTCGTGAACGGCAGGGGGGGCTGCTTGCTCCGTATGGAGTCCTTCACGGAAAGGATGGTGAACGGTTGCCCCTCCATGTCCTGGAGGATCTTCTTCACCTGTTCCTCCGTTTCCAGTTTCACCTTCTCTTCCAGGGTCCCCTGGAATTTGGCGTCGAAGGCATCCTTCTTCCCCTGCTCCCGCAATCGGGCGTCGATGGTCCAGTAGGCTTCCGGAATGAAGTCCTGGATTTCCTTCTCCCGGTCGCAGATGAGTTTCAAGGCCACGGACTGGACCCTTCCCGCACTCAGCCCCTTTTTGACTTTCTTCCATAATAATGGACTGATCTTGTATCCTACGATCCTGTCCAGAATCCTTCGGGCCTGTTGGGCGTCCACCAGCGACATGTTTATTTCCCTGGCTTCCTTTATGGAATTCTTGACCGCCGTCTTCGTGATTTCATTGAAGGTGATCCGGGCGCACTTCTCCTTGTCCGCCTGCAGGGCCTGGAGCAGGTGCCAGGAAATGGCCTCCCCTTCCCGGTCGGGGTCGGTGGCCAGATAGACTTTGTTGGCCTTTTTCGCCTCCTTTTTCAACTTCGCCAAGAGGTCGCCCTTCCCACGGATGGTGATGTACTTTGGTTCAAAGTCATTCTCTATATCCACCCCCAGCTGGCTTTTCGGCAGGTCCCGAATGTGTCCCATGGACGCCTCGATCGTATAATTGGGGCCCAGGAACTTCTTAATTGTTTTTGCTTTTGCAGGTGATTCCACAATCACTAAATTCTTTGACATAAAAACCTCCACGTCGTACCATCCACCGGATTATGGACATCTGACATAGTATCGGTTGGGCAGCGCTTCCACAAGCGCCTTCAACTCCAACTGCATCAGGCATAGCATCAAATCACCAATCTGCAATCCCGTAATTGATAAAATTCGATCCAGAAAAATGGGTTCTAAACTCATACAAGAATAAACCATTTTTTCCCTTTCATCAAGTGTTTTTTCTATTTTTTCTGAATTCTCCCCTTGTTTCCCCGCTCCTATCCCCAGTTCCTCCAGGATGTCCTCCACCCCCAGGACCATCTTGGCGCCTGCCTGGATGAGCCTGTTCGCCCCTTCGCTTTGGGCGTCGTTCCATCTTCCGGGAACCGCAAAAACATCCCTTCCCTGCTCCAGGGCGTCATGGGCCGTGATCAGGGAGCCGCTCTTGTGCGCCGCCTCCACGACCACCAGTCCCCGGCACAGCCCGCTGATGATCCGGTTCCGTTTTGGAAAAAGCCCCGGCACCGGCTTTGCATGGACCGGTTCCTCCGATAGGACCGCACCCTGTCCGATGATCCGCTCCATCAGGTTCCGGTTGGAGGGCGGATAGCATTCCAGGACACCGCTTCCCAACACTGCCACCGTCTCACCACCCCCTTCCAGCGCTCCCCAGTGGGCTTCCCCGTCGATCCCCACCGCCATGCCGCTGACTACGCAGACCCCCCGTTTGGCCAGTTCCTTTCCCAGGATGCGGGCCGTTTGCCTTCCGTACTGGGTGGAGCGCCTGGATCCCACGATTCCGACCCGGAGATCCGCCTTCGGCCATGTCCCCCGGAGATACAGCACATGGGGAGGCGCATGGATTTCCCGGAGCTCGCGGGGATACTCCGGATCCTCCAGGGAGAGCGTGCGGATTCCTTGCTCCAGGAGCCCCCCGTGGTACCTCTCCACGGCCGCAAGGTTCTGCTTGCTCCTTTTCAGCTCCTCTTCCAGCCCGGCAGCCCCCATGCGGTTGGATTCCAGGAAGTCCAGCAGCACCCTGTCCTCAAGAAGAAAAATGGCCTCGGGTGAAAGGAAGGTTTCCAGCAGAAACCTTCTCCTCCGATACCCGAGGCCTTTGATGTTTGTGAACCAAAGCCAATATATGTTGTTGTCCATCTTGCCCCCCGTGCCTTCCGGCTATCTTCCGAGCCTCTTCAACTTGCGGACCCCTGCCTGCACCATGGGCACGCCTATTTCCCAAATCCGGTACCACGTCTTGGACACCGGAAGGTCGAATTCGCCTATGTATTCCACGAACTCCCCGTTGAACCCCCGCTTGAAGCGGTAGAGGCCGTAGAGATGGTTGTTCGGGTCCAGGTCTCCCGAAATCCCCCGAAAATCGTACAAGGTGCATCCCAAATCCATGGCGTCCTGGATCATCTTCCACTGGATCAGGTAGTTGGGCATCAGGTTCCTGTAGAGGTTGTCGCTGGCTCCATACAGGTACCACGCCGTCTTTCCGTTCACCAGCAGGATGGTTCCGGAGACAACGACACCGTCCGGATGCTGGGCCAGCTGGGCCTCCACCTCCGCCTTCTGGGCCTCCAGCTTCTCCAGCGCCTGTGGATCCACCTTGGTCTTGCGCCGCATGGCCTCCAGCTCCTCCTCCAGCGTCTTCAGCGCCTTCCTGATGTTGTACCGGGCCATGTAGAGCTTCATCTTCCCCGCAGGCACCAGGATGTCGTACATGTCCTGGAAATACCACAGCGGCCGGGTGAGGAAACTGTCCCTCTCTCCCGTCACCCGCATGATCCTCTCGAATTCCACCAGGTCTTCCCGGTTTCCTTCATGGATTTCTATGCCCTTCTTCTCCGCCAGCTTAATGTTGTACCTGGTCTTGTGGTGGAAACTGGCCAGAAGCTCCTCCTTGCCCTTCCGTATGTCCAACTGGAACACGAAACGGGGCTGGACACCGTCGAAGTCCAGCTTGGTCCCTTTGTGGATGTATCCCAGGCTCTTCAGGAACTCCACCAGCGGTGTGTTGTCCAGGCCGCCCTCCACCAGGTTCCCGTCGATGTCATGCTGCCGGTAGGGGACCGCCGGGTCGATTTTCACAAGGATGGCGCCTGTCTTCTGGGCGTATTTCCGCACGGCCTGGGTGAAGTTCCGCACCAGACCGTGGTCGCTGTAATCCAGAACGAATCCCCGGGGGGAGTAGAGGATGCTCTTGCCCGGAACCGGCAGCTTTCTGCGCAGCAGCATGGCGGCTGCGGCCATTTCCCCCTGCCTGGTCATCCCCACAAGCTCATGGCTCCATTCCCCCTTGCTTTTCAGGCGCCCCCATTCCTCCGACTGCAGCGCCTCTCCCATGGGGTGTGTTTCGTTGAAACGGGCGAACCGTACCGGGTCCAGATTTTCCATGAATTCCATCATCACTCTTCCTCCTTGCTGTAGATGCGTCGCACCGATTCCTTCAGGTACAGGGGGGCTTGGCGTATTTCCACCGCATCCCCCAATTTGAACCGCCGGAAGGCCTTTTCCTCCGGAAGCCCCAGGTCCACCAGGGTGAACTGCATTTGGACGGGACCTGCCACCCGGAGCCCTTCCTTGCCTCCCACCAGGTTCGTCCGGCCCAACAGCTTCCGCAGGACCTTCTTCAAGGACTGCACAAGTCCCGGAAGACCGGACACTCCTTCGGTTCCCCTTTCCAGTCCCACGCCTTCATAAATCCCCCCATCCAGGACCGCCAGGGTGGTGGGGCGCTTGACCCTGTAGGAAAGTCCATATCCCGCACATTCCCCCGCCTCCACCGTCTGGAAGCCTACAATCCTTCCGTAGACCCGGGCCGCTTTGGAAAGCCCTGCCCTGGTCCTGCTGTTGCAGGGTCCGAAGAGGCCGTTTCCGATGCGCACCATGTCCAGCTGGGATGCCGGAAAATCCAACGCGTTTTCACTGTTGGCCATGTGGAAAAGCACCCCTTCCTCCAGCTCCTTCCGCCATCGGGCTTCCACCTCGGAAAAGACCGCAAACTGCCGGCGGACCCTGGCTTCCCCCTTGGGAAAAGTCCCGCCGAAATGGGAGTAGACGCCTCTGACCTGGACTTTCGGCTGCCTCCCCACGGCTTCCAGCACCTTTTCCATCTCCCGGGGCTGGAACCCGAACCTGTGCATGCCCGTGTCCACCTTCAGATGGACCTCCAGCGGAGCATCCGCGCCTTCCAGCTGGGATTCCAGCAGCTCCAAAGCGCTCCAGGAGCCGATGGTGGCCTGGAGGCCCGCACCCTGCAGGGTGCGGTAATCCTCCACCGGCCCCAGCACCAGCACGGGTTTGACGATTCCAGCCTGCCGCAGGGCAACCCCCTCTTCCAAAGTCCCCACGCCGAAACAATCCACCCTGTCCTGGACCGCCCGGGCCACGGGAACCATCCCATGCCCGTAGGCATCGCATTTCACGACCGCCATGAACCGGGTGCCCGGGTCTTTCAGATGCTTTCTAAGCACCTCCACATTTTCTCCAATCCTGTCCAAATCCACTACGATTTCCATCCTGTTCGGCCATGGCGCTGTGCCATGGCTCCTCCTTTCCCTCATCAAAGATGCAGCCGACCCATCCTGTCCACCAAGGCAAGCAGCAGCAGGTGTCCCGGATAGAACACATAGAAGGCGTACTTGCCGAAGGCTCCCGTTTCCTTCCTCTCCCGCACCCCCTTGTAGGAAAGGAGGGGTACAAGACCTACGGTGGAAAAGAACTGGATTCCGAAATTCCCATAGTCCACAAGGCTCCGCAGGTCCATCAGCAGCATGGTCCCCAGATAGGCCCCCGCCTGCCGCAAGGGCACCCCCCTGAAAAGGTGCAGCAGGAAAATGGCCAGCACCCCGAACCCGCCGTAGTCTGTCCGGAAGAGTTCCGCGCACCCCATGGCCAGCAGAGGCCACAGCTGCCGTGCCGGGCCTTTTCCCCTGCTCCATCCCAGGATGGCCAAAAGGCCCAGGAGCAGGGTGAAGAACACGTTCTGGTAGGAAGGGTGGAAAACCGTCCCGAAGAAATACCAGTCAAAAGGGATTTCCGAAACCAGCGCGAACAACCCCAGCCTGCGGGCGTATTTCCATGGGTTCCGGGTATGGCAGGCCCCTTCGGCGATGAAAAAGGCGATGATGGGAAAGGTGATCCTGCCGATCAGACGCAGGACGATGAACTGGGGCAGCAGCACCGCCCCCACATGATCCAAAAACATGGCCCCCATGGCCAGCGCCTTCCATTGACTCCTGTTCCAACCCATCCCGTCCTCCACCTTTCCGCTCATCTTTCTTCCATGTCCACATGTCCCTTGGCCCAGCAGTTCCTGTCCAGGCTCCGGTACTGCACCGCTTCCGCCACATGCCTTTCCCCGATGGCGTCCGCGCCATCCAGGTCTGCGATGGTGCGGGCGACCTTGAGCACCTTGTGGTAGGCCCTGGCGCTCATGCCGTGCATCGCGAAGGCCTTCTCCAGCAGCCGCCCCGCGGCCGCCTCCAGCAGGCAATGCTTCTGCACCTGCTCCGCCTCCAGGGCTCCGTTGGTGCGCTCCTGCCCGACCCCGTTGCGCACCTGTTGCCGGTGGCGGGCCTGCACCACCCGCTCCCTGACCTGCGCCGATGTTTCTCCCCCGTTCCCCCGGGCCAGTTCCTCGAAGGTCAGCGGCCGCACCTCCACCACCATGTCGATCCTGTCCAGGAACGGGCCGCTGATCCGCTTCTGGTACCGTTCCACCTCTCCCAAGCTGCAGCCGCATTTTTTAAGGTCCGGATAATATCCGCAGGCGCAGGGATTCATGGCGGCCACCAGCAGGAACCGGGAGGGATAGCTGTGCACCGCCCCGACCCTGCTGATGGTGACCGCCCCTTTCTCCATGGGTTGCCGGAGGGACTCCAGCACATCCCTCCTGAACTCCGGCAACTCGTCCAGGAAAAGGACCCCTTGGTGGGCCAAGGTGATTTCCCCCAGTTTCGCTCCCCGGCCCCCTCCCAGCAGGGCGGCCGCGGAGATGTTCTGGTGGGGCGCGCGGAAGGGCCTTCTGGACACCAGGACGCCGGCCTCTTCCAGCTTTCCGGCCACACTGTAGATCCTGGTGAGTTCCATCCGCTCCTCCAGGCTGGGAACGGGCAGTATGGTCCCCATCCGCTCCGCCAGCATGCTCTTCCCCGATCCCGGCGGCCCCACCAGGAGCAGGTTGTGGCCTCCCGCGGCAGCGATCTCAAGGGCCCTTTTCACCACAGGCTGTCCGCGGACCTCCCCCATGTCCGGAAAGTGCCCGGGATCCTTTGGCTTCCCTTTCCCATTCCGGATCCGCGGCGGCTTCCCTCCTGTCAACAGGTCCACCGCTTCCCCCAAGTTCCGGACCCCTACCATGCGCACCCCTTGGAGCACCATCCCTTCCCCTGCGTTCTCCAGGGGCACGTAGCAGGCCTTGAAACCGCTCCTTTGCGCTTCCATGGCCATGGGAAGCACCCCGTGCATGGCCCGCACCTCTCCAGAAAGGGACAGCTCCCCCAGGAATACCCCCTCCTGCAGCCTGTCCAATGGAATCCTCCCCATGCAGGCCAGGATTCCCAACGCGATGGGCAGGTCGTAGACCGGCCCCACCTTCCGAAGGTCTGCGGGGGACAGGTTGACGGTTATCCTCTTGTAGGGAAAACCGTATCCCCCGTTACGCAAGGCGGTGCGCACCCGTTCCACCGATTCCCGGACGGAACTGTCCGGAAGGCCTACGAGGTCGAAGCGCGGAAACCCTTCCGACACATCCACCTCGATGCGGATGATCCTCCCCTCAATTCCCGATACAGACGCACTGCACAGCTCAACATACATGGCTCCCCCTGTTCCGTATCTCCAGGCATAAAAAAACACCGGATGCATAAGCATCTGGTATTTCTTCATTTATAGCTTCTTTATCCATTATAGCACAGTTGTTGCCATAATCAACTGTTTTTTGCCGCCTCCAACGCTTCTGCAAGATCCAGGATCAGGTCTTCCGGATCTTCCGTGCCGATGGAAAGGCGGATCAGGTCTTCCGTCACTCCCGAAGCGGCTTTGGCCTCCTGGGAAAGCTGCTGGTGGGTGGTGCTTGCAGGGTGGATGACAAGGGACTTGGCGTCCGCCACATTCGCCAACAGGGAAAACAGCTGCAGGTGGTCGATGAAGGTCTTGGCGGCTTCCCTCCCCCCCTTGATTCCGAAGGTGAAGATGGCGCCGGGGCCTTTGGGGAAGTACCTGCCGGCCAGTTCGTTGTACCTGTTCCCGGGAAGGCCCGGATAGTTCACCCATTCCACCTGGGGATGCTCCGCAAGATAGGCCGCTATCCTCTTGGCGTTGGATACATGCCGCTCCACCCGGAGGGACAGTGTCTCCAGCCCCTGGAGCAGCAGGAATGCGTTGAAGGGGCTCAGGGCCGCCCCCATGTCGCGGAGCAGCTGCACGCGCATCTTCAGGATGTAGGCGGCGGCTCCCAGGTCCCTTCCGTAGACGATGCCGTGGTATCCAGGATCCGGCTCCGTGAACTCCTTGAACCTGCCCGACGCCGTCCAGTCGAATTTGCCGGCATCCACAACCACCCCGCCGATGGAGGTGCCATGTCCGCCGATGTACTTCGTCGCAGAATGGATCACCACATCCGCTCCGAACCGGATGGGCTGGATCAGATAGGGGGTCCCGAAGGTGTTGTCCACAAGGAGGGGCAGCCCGTTCTCATGGGCGATGGCCGCCACCGCTTCCAGGTCGACCAGGTTGGCGTTGGGATTTCCGATGGACTCCACAAAGACGGCCTTGGTCTTCGGGGTGATCGCCTTGCGGAAATTCTCCACATCATCGGAATCCACGAACACCGTCTTTATCCCATAGCGGGGAAGGGTGTTCTGCAGGAGGTTGAACGTGCCCCCGTACAGGGTGTTGGCGGCCACGATCTCATCCCCGGCGGTGGCCAGGTTCATGACCGCATAGGTGATGGCGGCGGAGCCGGAAGCCAAAGCCAACGCTCCCACACCGCCTTCCAGCGCGTTCACCCGTTCTTCCAGCACCTGGGTGGTGGGATTCATGATCCTGGTGTAGATGTTCCCTGCTTCCTTCAGTGCGAAGAGATTCTCCGCATGCTCGAAGTCCCTGAAGTTGTAGGATGTGGTCTGGTAGATGGGCACCGCCCTGGAACCTGTGGTCGGATCCGGCTTCTGCCCTGCATGCAGCTGGAGCGTGTCGAATTTGTACTGTCTTTCCGCCATAATAACCTCCTTATTCCAAACTATTAATATATGTTTTATATATTATAGCAGTTGGACACCCGCCTGTCAAGCTTCTTTCCTGCCGCATCGAAAAGGCCGGAATCCGGCTTCCACCGGATTCCGGCCCAGAATTCCTCACTTCTTGCCGTCCTCTTTCAAAATCTTCTTCAGTTCGTCCATGAAGGTGTTGATGTCCTTGAACTCCCTGTAAATGGAAGCGAACCGCACATAGGCCACTTCATCGGTGGTTTTCAGCTTTTCCATCACCAGTTCCCCGATGTAGCTGCTGTCCACCTCCTGCTTCATGGAATTGTACAGGCTGGTTTCGATGTCATCCACCAGCAGCTCGATCTGGCCCATGGACACGGGCCTCTTGTGGCAACTGCGGATCAGGCCTGCCATCACCTTATCCCTGGCGTAGGGCTCCCTGCTCCCGTCCTTCTTGATGACCAGAAGCGGCGTGCTCTCTATGGTCTCGTAGGTGGTGAAGCGCCGTCCGCATCCTTCACACTGCCTTCTCCGCCTGATGGCGTTGCTCTCCTCCGAAGGCCGGGAGTCGATGACCTTGCTCACCTCGCTGGAACAAAACGGGCACTTCACACCTACCGTCTCCTGTTCTTCTGGAGGAACTCGGGAATTTCAATGACCCTATCGTCCTGGACCTTCCGGGGAGACTGTTGCTTGGAATCCGGAACTTCCTGCGCCTCCTCTTCCGGCGCCGCCTGCTCTTCCTTCTGCAATGCGGACGCTTCGATTGTGGGCACCGGCACTTCCGCCGGATCGCTGAGGTCCAGGTTGTCGTAGTAGCGGTCCACCTCGTCGAATCCGGTGGCGATGACGGTGACGATCAACTCGTCTTCCAGGCTTTCGTCGATGCTTTGGCCGTAAATCACATTCGCACTTTGGCCGGCCGCCTTCTGGATGAACTGGATTGCGTCATTGGCGTCGAACATGGACATGTTGCTGTCGCCGCTGATGTTGATCAGCATGTGCTTGGCCCCTGTGATGGTGGTTTCCAGGAGCGGGCTGGAAATCGCCAGGCGTGCGGCCTCCTCCGCCTTGTTCTCGCCTTTGGCCCGGCCTACGCCGATATGGGCCACGCCTTTGTTGGACATGACGGTAGCCACGTCCGCGAAGTCCAGATTGATGATGCCCGGGGTGTAGATCAGGTCGGAAATCCCCTGAACCCCCTGCTGCAGCACTTCATCCGCCTTCTTGAACGCGTCCCGCATGGTCGTGCGGCGGTCGATGACGGACAGGAGCTTCTGGTTGGGGATGACGATCAGTGTGTCGACGGAACGTTTCAACTCCGCAATTCCCCTGTTCGCGTTTTCCATCCGCTGCTTTCCTTCGAAATCGAAGGGCTTGGTCACAACCCCCACGGTTAGGATCCCCATCTCCTTGGAGATGCCTGCAATGACCGGGGCGGCGCCGGTACCGGTGCCGCCGCCCATACCGGCGGTGACGAACACCATGTCGCTCCCCTTGATGATTTGTTCCAGTTCTTCCTTGTTCTCTTCCGCCGCTTTCAAGCCCACTTCAGGCTTTGCGCCGGCACCCAGACCCCTTGTCAGTTTCTCGCCGATTTGGATTTTTCTTGAGGCCTTGGAGCTGTGCAGCGCTTGCGCATCCGTGTTCACGGCCAGGAATTCCACGCCGTCCAGCTGGTCCTCAATCATCCTGTTGACAGCGTTGTTGCCGCCTCCGCCCACACCAACGACCACAATCTTGGCCGCATTGTTCACTTCGTTCATCTTAATCTCCAACAATTTATATCCTCCTCGCACGCCATGACAACGTCTGTATTTGACCTTTTAGAATAGTATAAAGTTTATCAAGTGGATTTGCAAGTACCAATCACAAAATCCTGGCTACGGCTGCTCCATGGCCTCCACTTCCTCGGGACTCATCTTCTTGTACTCCCGGAAGATGATGGATGACTGCAGGTTCCTCACATCGATGATCCCCCGCTCCCCCGGAGGCATCTGCTCCAGCACCTTCTTGATGGTAGCCATCTTCCTTTCCAGCTCCCCCACATCCCCAATCTTGATCTCCACATCCTCGCTGTATAGGGAAATGTCCTTGTCCTTCTCGTAGTTGAAACTCACCTTGTCGATGGGCACTTCCAGCTGGCTGATGCTCCGGATCAGGTAATACAGGTTGTTCAGGACGGCATCGTCTATCCCCAGCAATTCCCCTTCCTGGAACCGGTGGATGGTCAGCCCTTCGATCACCGGAATGCCATCGTCCCTCCGCTCCGCATAATCGATGATCCGGCCCTCCCGGTCCACGCAGAGGTATTTCCCCATGTAAGGCAGATATCCGATGATTTCCTTCTCCCGGACCACAATCCGCATCCGGTTGAAGTTGGAAAACTCAAGTTCCATGGATTCGATATAGGCGTCCTCTTCCGCAATGCTCCCCTTGTCAAAATAAAGCCGCAGCATGTTGGCCCGACCTTCGATGCCGGCCATCTTCAATATTTCCGCCTCGCTGTAGTGGCTGTTTCCCACCACTTCCACCGTTTGGATCCCCAGCAGGTAGAGGATCCCCGCCAGGACGGCCACCAGGGCGGCCACCAGACCGGCCAGCAGGAACAGCTTCCTGTTTCCCAGGGAAGTGTCCTGCCTCTGCTTCTTGGCTTCGTTGAAATCAATAAGCTTGGCCATATGCTTCACCGCCTGTCAGCCCCATGGCAGCCCTCCGCCTCCGCCGCTCCCTTTCCTTCAGGAAATCCGTATGTCTGGCGACATTCAGCACCAGCCCCATCTCCACAAGGAAAATCAGGAGGGAGGATCCCCCATAGCTGATGAAAGGCAGGGGAATGCCCGTGGTGGGCATGGTGTTGGTGGCGACCGCGATGTTGATGACCACCTGGGTGGCGATGTGGGTGGCGACCCCTGCCACCAGCAGCAGGTCCAGCTTGGTCATGGCGTTCCGTGCGATGACAAAACACCTGTAAATCAGGAGGCCGTACAGGAGCAGGACGATGAATCCGCCCACCAGTCCCAGTTCTTCACAAATCACAGCAAAAATGATGTCGTTGTGGGCTTCCGAGATATAACCCATCTTCTGGATCCCCTGCCCCAGCCCGATGCCGAACACACCACCCGACCCGATGGCGTACAGGGACTGGATGGTCTGCCTGCCTTTTCCCAGCGGGTCGGACCAGGGACCTTCCAGGAAGGTGGTCATCCGGGATCCCCGGTAGGAGCGGGTGGAGTAAGCACCCGCTCCCAACAGCAGGAACAGGATTCCCGCCCCGACAACCTGGATGATCTTCGGATGGGCGGCGAAGAGCATTCCTCCCGCGATGGCCAGGATGATCAGCGCACCGCTCAGGTTCTCCCTGCCGATCAGATAGGCCGGCAGCATGACCAGCACCAGAAACAGGGCAAGAACCCTGAACTTGCTCAAATAGGCGGTGAACGCGGCCAGGAAGACGGCCAGGGTCAGGATCAGCACCACCTTCGCAAACTCCGAGGGCTGTATGTTGATGCCCATCACAGAAAGCCACCGCTTCGCCCCGTTGATGGTCTTGCCCACAAGCAGCACCAGCACAAGCAGGAGCATGGCCATGACATACAGCATGGGCACGAACTTCTTGATCAGTTCGATCCGCACATAGGACACCAGCAGCATGGCGACAAAGCCCAGCAAGGCAAAAACCGCCTGCTTCACCCACAGGGGAGTGCTGCCCCCGGAAACGTCGTAGGCGTAGTAGCTGGAGCTGAACACCATGATGATCCCGAAGGATACGAGAAATGCTATGACGAACAGGAAACTTACGTCTGTCCGGTTGTGCAGCATCAGGATGCCTCCGTTTTTCCTTTTCAATCCAACCACCTCACCCCATGGCCAAAATGCCGACAATGCCCAGCAGCAAGGTCACAATGCCGAACACCGCCACAATTTTGGTTTCCTTGTGCCCCTTCAACTCGTAATGGTGGTGCAAGGGCGCCATCTTGAACACACGCTTCCCCGTCTTTTTGAACCAGGCCACTTGGATCATCACCGAAAGGCTTTCCACCAGATAGACGCCCCCCACCAGAACGATCCACAAGGGCATTCGCATGGAGACCGCCATGGCCGCCACAAATCCCCCCAGGGCCAGAGACCCCACATCCCCCATGAACACCTTGGCTGGATGGGAATTGAAGATCAGGAAGACCAGCAGGCTTCCGGCCATGGCCGCCGCCGGCACCGCCAGCGGATTCCCCTGGAGCAACGCCGCCACCAGGAAGAATCCGGACACGATCAGGGTCACGGTTCCCGCCAGCCCGTCCAATCCGTCGGTCAGGTTCACACCGTTGACGGTTCCCAGGACCACCACCAAAGTGAAGGGGACGTACCACCATCCCAGGTCCAGCGCCCTTCCCGGCAGGAAAGGCAGCAGGATGGATGTGGACGCCTGGGAAGACTCCATGGCATAGGCGATGAAGAGTCCCGTGACCACCAGCTGCGCCAGGATCTTCTGGTAGGCGCTAAGGCCTAGGGAACGCTTTTTCACCACTTTCACGTAATCGTCCCAGAAGCCAACCAAGCCGTAGCCGGCGACAACCAGCAGCACCGGCAGGACCTTGGCCCCGTCCTCCATGAACAGGAGGGAGGAGAGCAGGAATCCTGGCAGGAAGAGGACGCCGCCCATGGTCAAGGTCCCCGCTTTCTGCAGGTGTGTGGCCGGTCCGTCATCCCGGACGAACTGGCCGAACTTCAATTTCCGCAGCATGGGGAAGACCAGCGGACTCGCTCCCAGGGAAACCACAAAGCTGAACAACACTATCCACAAACTCATACGCATACGCTCACCTCACCGATTTCACGGCTTCCACCGTTTTTTCCAAAGCCATTCCCCTGGACGCCTTCACCAGGACAGCGTCTCCGGACCGGATCCGGCCCAAACCCTCCTGCAGGAACTCCTCCTGGGTCCCGTACCAGAAGACCGCGTCCTCTGGAAGGCTCCCCCCTTCCAGTGCGGCCACAGCGATGTCCCTGGCCTCCTCGCCGATGCAGAGCAGCAGGTCCAGATTCCGCTGGGACGCCAAGGCTCCCACCTGCCGGTGCCCCTCTTCGGAGAAGCCGCCCATTTCGAACATGCTTCCCAGGACCGCCACTTTCCGCTGGCCCGGCAGACTCAGGTCCACAAGTGTGTCCAAGGCCGACTTCATGGAATCCACGCTGGCATTGTAGGTGTCGTCGATCAGCAGGGTCCCGTTTTCCAGCGTCTCCACCTGCAGGCGCATCTTCTCCGACCTGTAGGAATGGATTCCCTCCACGATTTCCTCCTTTTCAACCCCCATGCGTTCCCCGACCAGGATTCCCGCCAGAGCGTTGAACAGCATGTGTCTGCCGGGATAGGGCACCCGGAGCTGGTAACGGCCGCTCCGGGTTTCCGCCACGGCTTCCTGCCCTTCCAACCCATGGCTCTCGTAGGAGAGCAGGCGGCAGTCGCACCCTTGGCAGCTGCCATAGGTCAGGAACCGGATTCCCTTGGGGTTTTCGGAATTCCGGAAGGCCCGGATGAATTCCGACAGGAGGGGGTCGTCTCCGTTGGCCACCACAACGCCTCCCTCCTGCAGGCCATCCAGTATTTCCATCTTGGCTTGGAGGATTCCCCGCTGGCTTCCCAGGTTCTCCACATGGGAAAATCCGATGTTGGTCACCACCGCCAGGTCGGGTGCTGCCATCCTGCTCAGGTAGGAGATTTCCCCAAAATGGTTCATTCCCATCTCCACCACCGCCATCTCATGGCTTTCCTCCATGCCGAACAGGGTCAGGGGGACGCCGACGTCATTGTTGAAGTTCCCCCCTGTCTTATGCACCTGGAAACGCCTGCCCAGGATGGAAGCGATCATTTCTTTTGTGCTGGTTTTCCCCACGCTTCCCGTGACACCAATCACCGGAATCCCCAATACCCTCCGGTAGTGGGCAGCAAGCCTTCCCATGGCCAACCGGGTGTCGTCCACCAGCACCAGGGGAAGCTCCTCCATGCCGGCCTCCACCCGCTGGGCAAAGGCAAGGACGGCCCCCCCGGCGAAAGCCTGCGGGAGGAAGGCATGGCCGTCGAAACGGTTCCCCACCAGGGGGATGTACAGGTCTCCGGCCACCGTGCGCCTGCTGTCTGTGGAAACCCCCTCCACCACATCCGACCGCAGACGGTCCCCATGGAGCAGTTCCCCCTCCACAGCCGCCAGCACTTCCGAAACCGCCAGCGCCTTCACTTGCGCACCTCCTTGAAGAACTCCAGCACGACCTCCGCATCGTCGAAATGGATCTTCTCTTTTCCCAGGACCTGGTAGTCCTCATGCCCTTTTCCTGCAATCAGGACCACATCCCCCTTTTCCCCCATGGACAGCGCCTTGTGTATGGCCGCCTTCCGGTCCGTGATCCGCTCGTAGGCGCAGCCTGTCTTCTGCATGCCCACCTCCACATCCGTGATGATCCTTTCCGGGGATTCGGTCCGGGGATTGTCGGAGGTGATGATGCAGTAGTCCGACATCTCCCCTGCGATCCTTCCCATGACGGGGCGCTTGGATTTGTCCCGGTCGCCGCCGCAGCCGAAAACGGTGATGACCCGCTTCTCCGACATTTCCCGGATCGCCTGCAGGACATTCTGGAGCCCGTCGGGGGCATGGGCGTAGTCCACGATGGCCACATATCCCGTGGGACTGGGAAAAGCCTCGAACCGTCCCCTGATCCTGCTCTCCGTTGCCAGTGCCTGCAATGCAATTTCCATGGGGATTCCCAGGGCAAGGGTGCATCCGATGGCCGCCAGCCCGTTGTAGACGGAGAACTTGCCCGGCGTCTGCATGTAGGCTTCCCATTCCCTGCCTTCATGGGTCAGGGTGAAGTGCACGCCGTCCAGCCGCTCCCGCAGGTTTTTGGCCGAAAGGTCCACATCCTCCCTTCCGATTCCATAGGTGAGCTTCTTTTTCCCTGCGGCCTTCTGCAGCATGAAGCCGCCCTGGGGGTCGTCCATGTTCACCACGGCCGCCTGGCACCGCTCGAACAGTTTCGCCTTGGCATCCCTGTAGTTCTCCATGGTTTCATGGTAGTCCAGGTGGTCCAGGGTCAGGTTGGTGTAGACGCCCACATGGAATTTGCAGTGGTCCACCCGGTGCAGGTCCAGTGCATGGGAGGAAACCTCCATCACCACCGAATCCACCCCCTCGGAGAGCATCCTTGCAAAGAGGGCCTGGAGCTCGTCCGCCTCCGGCGTGGTCCTCTCCGTCGCAACGACACGGTCGCCGATCCGGTTCTCGATGGTGCCGATCAGCCCTGTCTTGCGGCCCGCATGCTTCAGGATGTTTTGGATCAGAAAAACCGTGGAGGTCTTGCCGTTGGTTCCCGTAACCCCCGCCAGGGTCATCTTCTCGGTGGGGTGTCCGTAGAAATTGGCCGCAATCCGGGCCAGTTCCTCCCTGGAATCCCGCACGAGGATCCAGGCCACATCCGCATGTCCCTTCAGGACCGCAGCCGGATCCTCCAGGACCACCGCCTTCGCTCCGTTGGCCACGGCGCCCGGTATGAACTTGTGTCCATCCAGCTCGAAACCAGTGACGGCTACGAAGAGCCCCCCTTCCTTTATTCTCCTCGAATCGTTGGATATGTTGGTGACGTCCGCTTCCGTGCCGCCGATAAGGCTCTGCACGTCGCAACCCTCGATTATCTTGTTCAATTTCATGCTGGTCACTCCTGTCCTTCTTCCACTGTGCTTTCTGTTGCGGCTTCCTGCTCCGGCGGAGACTCTCCCGCCGGATCCTGCTGCGTCTCCCGGACGCCTTCCACAGCCTCCTGGGGCAAGGGCTCTGGCGGCTGCACCGCATCCGTCTTGAACACCCGCAGGTAGGGCAGCATCTGTTCCATGACATCCTTGAAGATGAAAGCGGCGTACCGGCTGTCGATCCTGGGTCCCCGGGGTTCGTCCACCACCACCAGTGTGATGACCTGGGGGTTCTCCACCGGAGCGAACCCGATGAAGGAAACCACATAGTTGATGTTGTCCCGGGCCAGTTTTTCCGCGGTGGCGGTCTTGCCTCCGATTTCATACCCTTCGATGTAGGCCCGCTGGCCGGTCCCCTCGTCCACAACCCCCTTCAAGGCCTGGACGACCTCCCGGGAGGTTTCCTTGGAGACCACCTGCCGGACCATCCGGGGCTCGTTGACCAGGACCACTTCTCCTGAAGGGCTGACCACCCGGTCCACCACATGGGGTTCATAGAGATATCCTCCGTTGACCAGGGAGGCAAATCCGCTGACCAGCTGGATGGGGGTGATGTTGAACCCCTGCCCGAAGGAACCCGTGGCAAGCTCGATGGTGTTCAGCCGTTCGTAACTGTGCAGCAGGGTCCGGGCGCTGGTTTCCCCCAACAGGTCGATGTTGGTCACGCTGCCGAAGCCGAACAGGCGCTGGTAGTTGTAGTAGAGGTCCTTCCCGATCAGGCTCCCCAGCTCCATATAGCCCACGTTGCAGGAGTTTGCCAGAATCTGCTCGATGGTCTGGGCCCCATGGCCTTCCTTTTTCCAGCAGCTGATCCTTTGTCCGTTGACCACGGCGGAACCGCTGCAATGGTACAGGCCGTCCTTCTCCCTGCCCTCCTCGTAGGCGATGGCTGAGACGAAGGGCTTGTAGGTGGAACCCGGCTCGTAGGTGCTGGTGATCCCCCAGTTGTTCCAAAGGCCGAACCTGAAGTCCGCCTGTTCTTCCGGGGTAAGGGCCTTCTGCTCTTCCAGAGTGAAGAAGGCCGACAGGTCGTAGGGCTTGTTCGCATCGTACCTGGGATAGGAAGCCATTCCCAGGACCTTGCCGTTGTTGGGGTCCATGGCGATCACCTGGATGTTGGTGGCCGTGTACTCCTCCAGGTAGCGGTCGATGGCATCTTCCATGTATTTCTGGATGGTGTAGTCGACGTTCAGGTACACGTCGTTTCCATTGGTAGGCAGGACCTCCTGCTGGGTGACGGTGTTTCCATCCTCCACAACGCCGAACCGGCGTCCAATGCCGCCCTTCAGGTAGTCCTCATAGTAGCCTTCGATGCCGTTGGCTCCCCGGTTGTCCGCATTGACGAAGCCGATCACATCCGACGCGAAGTCGTTGTACGGATAGTTCCTCCGGTAGCTTTCGATGTATTCCACCCCGATCAACCGACGGCGGTCTATGGCCTCCTTGGTGGCCTTGATCTCCTCCAGTGTATAGTCCTTCTTCAGGGTGTACACGTGGCTGTTGGGATTCCCTTCGATGGCCTCCCGCAACCTGGCCGGGTCGTAACCCAGGTTCTCCTGGAGGAAAGCGATGGTGTCCTCCACAATCTTGGGGTTTTGCAACTCCAGGAGAAGCTTCGGATCAAGGAAGAGCTCGTAGTTGGCGACGGACTGGGCGACCACGATGCCGTTCCTGTCCATGATTTCTCCCCTCCGGTAGTTCAAAAGCTCATTCCCGCCCTTTGCGGAAGCGTTCTGCAGGACAGCCTGCTTGAAATTCTTGCCCTCCACCAGGGTCACCCAGGTAAGGCGCCCTCCCAGCGCAATAAACGCGAACATAAAAACAATGAAAAGGAAGGCAAACCTCCTTTTCATTGTAAGCGTATACCCTTTATCGTTTGTTTTGCTTGTCTTTCTTTTTCCCGCAAACCTTTGTTCCTGGTTCATACTTCAATCACCAACCTTTGGATATGAATCCCAGCACATTGGCTACCGTAGGGGCGCCGTTCTGGGGCATTGTTATATCTGCATATTTTTTGGTATAGGTGATGTCGTCTTGTTGGATGTAAAAAACCTGCCCCTTGTCCGGGAGCACCATACCCATTTCTTCCGTAGCCGCCCTGTAGATTTCCTCCAGGTCCACCGCTGTGGCGATTTCCTCCACCAGCTGCTGGTTCTGCTCGTTCATGTTCGCTATTTCCCTTTTCAGGCGCAGAATGTCGCTGTTCAAGGCGGTGACGGCCAATTGGGTCTTCAAGAGGACAACACATACCAGCAATGTTGCAATTATAACAAATGCCAGCAAAAATGTATAGAGGTTGTTTGCCTTTGGCTTGGGATCGGGGGATGGACCTCCTTCGATGACGGTGAACCGGTCCCTGGGTCGGACCGGCCTACGGATGGGTTGTGCTCCCATGCCGGCGGGGGATGCGTAGCTTTCTGCTGTGGCGGTTGCAACTGCCTTCGGGTTCCTAAGTGTGTGTCTCTCCGTCCTCATGCTGTTCTCCTATTCTCTCGAAAATTCTCAACTTTGCGCTCTTAGACCGCGCGTTGGCTTCCATCTCCTGGGGAGACGGCAAAATAGGTTTGCGTGTCAGGACCCTGCCTAGGGGCTTCTTGTTGCATACGCAAAGCGGAAGGCTGGGGGGGCAGTTGCAGGGGTTCTCGTAGTTGCGGAAGCGGTTCTTTACGATCCGGTCTTCCAGGGAATGGAAGGTGATGATGCACAGCCTGCCCCCAGGGGCCAGCAGCTCCACCATCTGGTCGAGGGCCTCTTCCAGGACTGCAAGCTCCTGGTTCAGTTCGATCCGGATGGCCTGGAATGTCCTTTTTGCCGGATGCCCGCCCATCTGCTGGTACTTCATGGGGATGGAAGCCTTGATGATTTCCACCAGCTCCCCGGTCGTCTCCAGGGGTTTCCTGCCCCTTTGCTCGACTATCCTTGCGGCAATCCTTCTGGCGAACTTCTCTTCCCCGAACTGGAACAGGATCCGCACGATTTCCTCCTCCGGATACTCGTTCACGATGGTCCGGGCCGTCTTCTCCTGCCTTTGGTCCATCCGCATGTCCAAGGGGGCGTCCTGCATGTAGGTGAACCCTCTGGATGCTTCATCCAACTGGTGGGAGGATACTCCCAGGTCCAACAGGATCCCATCCACCGCGGGGATGTCCAGCTCCTCCAGCACACTCTTGATTTCCCTATAATTGCTGCGCACGATACGTACGGTGTTGCGCATGCCATCCAGTTTTTCCTTGCCGGCCCGGATGGCATTCTCATCCTGGTCGATCCCGATGAAGGTCCCTTCAGGAGACAGCCGCTCGCAGATGGCCCTGGAGTGCCCCGCCCCTCCCATGGTTCCGTCCACGTAGATGCCGTCCGGCCGCAAATGCAGTCCCTCCAGGCATTCCTCCAACAGCACGGATGTATGTTTGAAATCCAAGTCGTTTCCATCTCCCTTCGGGTCTACAGGTCAAGGCTGTCCATTTCTTCCGCCAATGCGCTGATATCCGTTTCATCGTCGTTGTTGTACGCATCCCAATTTTCTTTGGACCATACCTCGATCCGGTTGGCCACGCCTACGATCACCAGCTCCTTCTGGATTTCGGCGTATTCCTTCAGGGGGGTGCTGACCAGGATCCGTCCCTGTTTGTCCAGTCCGCATTCATTCGCCGAAGCGATGAAGAAGCGCTGCAGCTTGCGGGCATCCCTGCTTTTCAGCTGGTTGTTCTGGAGTCTGGTGGAAAACCTCTCCCACTCCTGGGCGGAATACACGAAAAGGCAATTGTCGAACCCCTTCGTCATATAAAACACGTCTCCCAGCTCCTCCCTGAACTTCACAGGCATGGTCACCCTGTTCTTTTCGTCCAGATTGTGGTTGTACTCTCCAATGAACACGTCCTCACCTGCCTGCCCGCTTCTGCCGTTCCGGCAGCCAGTCCAGGGGGGTTATTGCCACTTTTTGACATTTTCCTCCACTCTTTGCCACCGATGTGTTAATCATAGTATATTCTTCCCAATTTTTCAAGCTGTATTTCCGGATTAACCTTTGTTTTACACAAAAAACAGGCTGCCTGGAGATTTTTTTCTCCAAACAGCCTTGTTAATTCTTCCATCTGTCTACTGGGCTTTCTTCAATCCCCTTCTTTTCACCAGGAGCACGATGCCCGATCCCACCACCAGCAGGGCCGCCAGCAACTGGGATGCGGGGATGTTCGTCCCCCAAAGGAAGAGCTGGTCTGTGCGGAATCCCTCGATGACGCTCCGTCCCAAACCGTAGCCCAGCAGGTACAGCCAGAAGATTTCTCCCGTAAAGCGTTTCCTCCTGGTGTACCACAGCAACAGGAGCACCACCAGCAGGCTCCAGGCGGATTCATAGAGGAAGGTGGGCTGGACCTGGATGTAGGCCGTCCCCTCCATCTCCTGGATGTGGGGAACCAGGGATGGGGGAAGGTATTTCAACGCGTCCACCCGCAAGGCCATGGCAAAGGGGCCATCCGTGTAGCCTCCGAAAGCTTCCATATTGAAGAAGTTTCCCCATCGGCCGATGGACTGGCCCAGCAGAAGGCCCGGAGCGGCGGTGTCCGCCATCAGCCAGTAGTCCAGCTTCTTCACGCGGGTGTAGAGGACCAGCGCCAGGACCGCCCCGATGACCCCTCCGTAGATGGCCAGGCCTCCCTCCCGGAAGGCGAAGATGTCCCACAGGTTGTCCTTGTAGCTCTCCCAGGCGAAGACCACGTAGTAGATCCGGGCTCCCAGGATGGCGGCCACCAGGCCATACAGGAGGAAGTCCGCATACAGCTCCTTGCTCTGGCCGCTCTTGCCGGCCCTGTACTGGGCCAGCAGCAGGCCTCCCAGGATTCCCAATACGATGATGATCCCATACCAGTAGACCTCCACCCCGAAGAGGGTGAATGCGGCGGGGTCCAGTTTCTCGATTTTTATGCCCAAGTGGGGGAAAACCACATCCGGCGCATGCGCAACCAACATAAACGTCTCCTTTGCTCTTTACTTGTGTCTTTTTTATGATATAATTTAGCCTAGCGTGTCAACGGCCATTTGTAAACCATTTTTTTCATTGAAAGGAACAATTTATGAAATTAGGAATCGTCGGACTGCCCAATGTGGGAAAAAGCAGTCTTTTCAACTCCCTGACCCAAGCGGGCGCCCAATCCGCCAACTATCCCTTCTGCACCATCGACCCCAACGTGGGAATCGTCACCGTACCGGACGAAAGGCTCAACAAGCTTACGGAAATCTATACCGCAAAAAGCACCGTGCCTGCCGTCATCGAGTTCGTGGACATCGCCGGGCTGGTGAAGGGCGCCAGCAACGGGGAGGGCCTGGGCAACCAGTTCCTCGCCAACATCCGGGAAGTGGACGCCATCCTGCATGTGGTCCGCTGCTTTGAGGACACCAACGTGGTCCATGTTGACGGTTCCGTGGACCCCTTGCGGGACATAGAAACCATCAACCTGGAGCTGATCTTCTCCGACCTGGAGATGCTGGAGCGCCGGATGGCCAAGACCGGCAAGTCCGCGAAGAACGACAAGAGCCTGGCATCCGAGCTGGAGGTCCTGCAGAAGCTGAAGGCCCATCTGGAAAGCGGCAAGAGCGCCCGCTCCATGGAAACGGAATCCCCCGAGGAGAAGGCCTTCGTCGCCTCCCTGAACCTCTTGACCTTCAAGCCGGTGATTTACGCGGCCAACGTGCTGGAGGACGACCTCATGGACGAGGGAGCCTCCAACGGGTATGTGCGGCAGGTCCGGGAGTGGGCGGAGCAGGAGCACTCCGAAGCCTTCGTGGTATGCGCCAAAATCGAGGAGGAGATCAGCGAGCTGGATCCGGAGGAGAAGAAGATGTTCCTGGAGGACCTGGGGCTTTCCGAGTCCGGCCTGGAGAAACTCATCCGCGCCAGCTACCACATCCTGGGGCTGATCAGCTACCTGACCGCCGGAGAGAAGGAGGTCCGGGCCTGGACCATCACCCGGGGCACCAAGGCGCCCGGTGCAGCCGGCAAGATCCATACGGACTTCGAACGGGGCTTCATCCGGGCGGAGGTGGTGGCCTACGACGACCTCATCGCCGTAGGCGGATACACCGCCGCCAAGGAAAAGGGTCTTGTCCGCCTGGAGGGCAAGGAATATGTGGTCAAGGACGGGGACGTGATCCTCTTCCGCTTCAACGTATAGGACAGGTTTCCAACGAAAGAACAGGTGTGCGGCCGTTGTCATCGGCCGCACACCTGTTCTTTCATTCTATCTTCTTCTGCCCTATCTTCTTCTGCCTTGAAGCAACTGGAGGATAACCAAAACCAGCGCTATCACCAAAAGGATATGGATCAAAGACCCACCCGTAGCTGTAAAAAAACCAAGAAGCCATAAGATCAATATGATTGCTGCAATTGTCCATAACATCTGCATTCACCCCTTCTTTAAGAATCATTTTCAGCTTGTCAGTCCCGGTCCAGGAATTCCTTGGCCTTTTTTTCGGCCTTTTCCTTCAACTCTTCGGCTTTATCAACAGCCTCCGTTTTCAGCTCTACCGCCTTTTCTTTTGCCTGATCTTTCAATTCTTTCGCCTTTCTTCGATCCTTCAACTCGTCCAACTTGTCTTCCGCTTCGTCCTTCAGATTTTCAACCTTGTATGCGATTTCATCTTTGACATTCTCAAATGCCTTCCCAATGTTTTTCTTGAACTCTTTCACGGCAAAAACCTCCTTACTTTACTGGTGAATTTCCGGCTTCGGTCCTAGGACGAACTCCACCTGATGGAACCCCTTGTCGTTGACCAGCTGGACCACCTTTCCCTCCAGCCGTTTTCCGTCCACAGTGACCGCGGACACGCCTTTGCTTGCGTTCCCCGGATTTTTCACCTGGATTTCGTAGGTTGTCTGCAGGTGCGTGTACCGGATGGCATACCCCGTCCACTTGGTGGGGATGCAGGGATCCATTTCCAGCCGGTCCCCGACCTTGCGAAAGCCCAGGATGTTCTCCAACCCCGTCCTGTACATCCAGCTTGCGGACCCCGTATACCAGGTCCATCCACCTCGGCCCACGTGGGGATGTTCCCCATACACGTCGGCGGCCATCACATAGGGCTCGCCTTTGTAGACGGCGCATTCTTTGTCGGTACGGGTGTGGTTGATGGGATTGAGAAGCCCGAAAAGCTCCCCTGCCTTGTCCCCGTCGCCCAACAGGGCAAATGCCCCGACCACCCAGGCCGCCGCATGGGTATACTGGCCACCGTTTTCCCTCACGCCGGGGAGATATCCCTGGATGTATCCCGGCTTCATGTCTCCCGTCTTAAAGGGCGGGGTCAGCAGCTTGATGATGCCTTCCTCCCGCAGGACGAGATGGTCCTCCAGGGAACGCATGGCTCTCTTGGCCCTTTCCGGATCCCCCCCACCGGATAGCACCGCCCAGGTCTGGGCCAGGGAGTCGATCCTGCACTCGCTGTTGTTAGCCGAACCCAGCG
Organism: Anaerotalea alkaliphila; assembly: GCF_010179735.1. GTDB lineage: Bacteria > Bacillota > Clostridia > Lachnospirales > Vallitaleaceae > Anaerotalea > Anaerotalea alkaliphila. The sequence goes on along the minus strand of NZ_JAAEEH010000001.1, from coordinate 13,476 downwards.
CCGAACCATTGTCAAAAAAGGCCCTTTTGTACCAGTTGCCGTCCCAGGCGCTTTCTTCGATGGCTTCGATGACCGCGCGGCGCAATACCCCATACCTGTCCACCCTCTCCTCCTCGCCCATCAGCCGGCAGAGGGGGAGGAATTTCTCCAGTGTCGATACCAGGAACCATCCCAGCCATACGCTTTCCCCCTTTCCGCCGTTTCCAACCGCATTCATCCCATCGTTCCAGTCTCCCGTCCCCATCAGCGGCAACCCGTGTTCTCCGAACTTCAGGCCGTTCTCCAGGGAGCGGATGCAATGCCCATACAGGGACGCCGTTTCCGCAGAGACTTCCGGGGTGCAATACCTCTCCTCCTCTCCTTCCCTTAGGACCTCCGCTTCCAGAAATGGCAGGTCGATGTTCAGGATTTCCGCATCCCCGGTCAAACGGACATATTCCGCCGTCACAAACGGCAGCCACAGGTAGTCGTCGGAAATCCGGGTCCGGGTCCCCTTGCCGGCGGGTTCATGCCACCAATGGAGCACGTCCCCTTCCGCAAACTGATGGCGGGCGTGTTTTAGGATTTGCCTTTTGGCCATTTCGGGCCACAGGGTGGCCACCGCCAGGGAGTCCTGGAGCTGGTCCCGGAACCCGAAGGCTCCTCCCGCCTGGTAGAAGCCGGATTTCGCCCACAACCTGCAGGAGATGACCTGATAGGACAGCCATCCGTTCAGCAGCAGGTCCATGGCCCCATCGGGGGTTCTCACCTGGACGACCTGCAGTTTTTCCTGCCAGAAGCGTTTGACCTGCAGCAGGGATTCCTTTGCCTTTTCCACGTCCCTGAACCGGTCTCCCAGCGCCTGGGCCTTTTCCCCGTCAACGGCCATGCCCAGAACGAAGACCAGCTCCCTTGTTTCGTTTGCTCCCAGGACCAGCTCCACCTGCATTGCCGCGCAGGGGGCATAACCGGCGCCGACGGCACCGGACAGGCGCTTCCGCTTCAAGGATTCCGGAGCATCCGCCTTGCCCAGTCCGAAGAATTCCCTTCTGTCTCCCGTCACGGAACGCTCCTCCATGGACACATCCAGGAAGCAAACCCTGTCCTCGAATTCCCTGTTGTATGGATTCTCCAACAGCAGCATTCCCCGCTCGTTCTGGGAGCTGACCAGATGCAGGGCGGTGTCTTTCGGACCGACCCCCAACACAGGATGCGCATAGCAGGTGATCCAAACCTTCCTTTCCATGGGACCGTCGTTTTGCAGCCGGATCATGCTGACCTTCACTTTGCCTTCCACGGGCACGAACTGCACCAGTTCCTGGGAGATTCCATGGCTTGCATGGCTCCATTGCGTATGGCCGAATCCATGCCTGACGGTATAGGGTTCCTCTTCCCGGATGGGCAGGGGTGTCAGGGACCAGGTTTCTCCTGAATCGTCCCTGATGTAGAATGTTTCTCCCGGCGTGTCGCACACCGGATCGTTGGACCAGGGGGTGAGTTTGTTTTCCCTGCTGTTTTCACACCAGGTATGGCCGCCTCCGGACTCTGAAACCATAAACCCGAATTCCGGATTTGCAATCACATTAACCCAGGGGAGCGGTGTCATCTGCCCCTTTTCCAGCCGGATGACATAGGCGCTTCCGTCTCCGCTGAATCCTCCCAAGCCGTTGAAATGGGAAAGCCCCAATGCTTCCTCGGTCGCCGGAATGGAGGGAATCCCCCTCACTTCCGGAAACGCTTCCAGTCCCGGAAGCCTTGTCTTGGGCAGTGCCCGCAGTTGCTTCTCCATTGTTCCCCCATCGCCCCTGAACACCATCCTGGCGACGGCACCAAAGAGGACGCCATCTTCAGCCGGCATCTCCCGGGCGTTGAGCAGGAACACGTCCTGGGCCCGGTTGGCGGCTGCAATGTCTTCCAGCATCGGAAACAGCCGGTCCTTTCCACCCTTCGCCTCGTCGCCCAGGACCACCAGGTCCACCCGCAGGTCTTTCAGGCGCCAGTACTCATGGGCCTTCAGCACTTCGCCCAGCAGCTCGATTTCCTCTACAGCCTTGAGGATGACCAGTACGATCGGCCTGTCCCCCGAGATTCCATACGGCCAAAGGGAGGCCTGCCCTTTTCTGTTTTCCTTGATCATCTGCTCCTGCTTTCGCCGCAGAGGACTTGCATAGAGGATGTTTGCAATCGACTCCAGGTACATTTCCAGTTTCGGCCCTTGGATGTTCAAATACTTGGCTTCCACCTGGCTTCCGGCCAGGGCCAGACGGAATGCGGCATCGCAGGCCTCCCTGCCGGAATACTTCTCGATGCGCTCCAGGATGCCTTCTTTGCTGTCCGCCATCAGCGATGCAAAGGATATTTCCGCCGTCTTTCCCGGCTCGATCCTTAACTTTGCCCGCAAGCAAAAGATTGGATCGAGGACGGCTCCCACCGTATTGGAAAGCGGTTTCTCCCTTTCCATGCCGGCCGGGTTGCCTACGGTGCGTCCCCTTCCTATGAACTGCATCCTGTCCGTTTCATACTGGATTTCACCTACAGATTCGCCATCGATGACCGGAACTTGCGCAGCCCAGATTTCCTTGTCCATCCCACCCCTTGGGCGCCTGTTGGCCAACAGGGCGTGATGCTCCTCGTTGAACTCCGTCCGCACAAAAAGGTTGCTGAAGGCGGGATGGGCCTCGTCGTTGTTCCGGGGAGCCAGCACAACTTCGTAATAACTGGTCACTTCCAGAACACACGGTTCCTTCCCGTTGTTTTTGAGCTTGATCCTTCTGATTTCCCCGTCGTCACCCGCTGCAACGGCCACTTCCGTGGACGTCTCGATATCCCCGTCCGTCCTTCTGAAGACAGCCTTGTCGGATGTGAACACCGCCTCATACTTCTCCGGCAGCACCTGCAGCGGAGCATAGGCGGCTGACCAATGGCGGTTCCGGTCGATGTCCTTGATGTAAAAGAACATTCCATGGCCGTCTTGGACATCGTCTTCCCTCCATCTTGCCAGGTCAACGGTTTTGTTTCTGCTGTAGCCTGTTCCCCTCTCCGTCACCATGACGGAGTAGTCCCCGTTGGAAAGGACATGGGCCCTGGGCAGCTCCCCATCCGGCGCTGTGTATCTTCTGGTGACACCCTTGTCCAGACGGGCCTTCCCTTTGGCGGGCACGACCTTTTCCTTGCTTTCCTTTGTGAACACCACGTTCATCGGGACCTTTTCCTGCAACAGGAGCCTGGCCGCTTTCACATGGGGATCGGCAGCGAAACGCTTCTGCATGATGTTCCCGTTCAGATAATTGTTCAATGCCAACAGGCTCATCCCCTGGTGATGCGCCATGAAGCTCTTCACGACCACTTTTCCCGCGTTTGCATCCAGCCTTTCCGGCGTGTAATCCGCCGCCTCATAGTAACCATAGGCACCTTCCAGCCCCTCGGCCTTCAACCGCCGCAAGTTCCTGTAGGCTTCCCGGGGGCTCGCCATCAGGGCGAGGAATGTGGCATAAGGCGCGGTTACCGCGTCCTCGCTCAAACCTCTTTTCAGTCCCAGCCAAGGGACTCCGATGGCTTTGTATTGATAATCCAGATTGAGGTCCAGGGAATTGTAGGACGACTCCGACGTTCCCCAAGGCATTCCCCTTTGTTTTCCGTACTTCTTCTGGCTTTTGACCACAAAGGAGTAGGATTCATCCAACAGGGTGTTCCTGTAGCTCTTCATCAGCAGCAGCGGCATCAGGTATTCGAACATGGTTCCGCTCCACGATACAAGCCCTTTGAAACGGTCGACCACCGTCAAGGACCTGCCAAGCATGGCCCAGTGTTTCGCCGGGACCTCCCCCCTGGCGATGGCGATGAAACTGGTTTGTCTGGCTTCGGATGCCAGCAGGTCGTAATGGGAGTTGGACAGTTTCCGTTCTTCCACATCGTATCCGATGGAAAACAGTTGCCTTCTTTCGTCATATAGGATGGAGAATTGCGTTTCCATGGACAATTTTTGGATCCGCTGGATCAGCAGACGCAGGTTTTCCATGAATTCAAGATGGAACTCCTTTGACACGGTTGCGGCTTCCTTCAGTCGCTCCAGCCATCCCCTGCCTTCCTTGAAGGATTTCCCCTCCATTTTCTCTGTTTCTTCCATCAGGCCGTCTATCTGCTCCAGAATGTTTCCGCTATGCCGGCACAAGTCCTTCAGGCATACGTTTTCCTTCAGGATTCCCAGCAGCTTTTCCGTTTCCACAGCCAGGATGTCCTCACGCATTTCATTTGGCATGGTTTCCGCCAGGGCGGCCCAAGGTGCCAGCCTTTCCAGGTCTTCCTTGAACTTCCCTGCCATCCGCTCCACCTTTTCGTTCCATTCCTGTTCCTGCGCCCGTGCGGGCACCGTACCTGAAAGGATTCCATCCAAGGTCCTGTTCCACGAGACCAGGTTGATTTCATCTTCCCTTTCCATGAAGTCGGAATGGACCGATAAGGCGGGAAGATTTTCCTCCTCCTGGAGGCCGTTGCGCAAGGTGTCCTTGATCCCCTGGAGGAATGAGGCATCCACCAAAGGACGGCCGCCGTATTCCTCCAGCCCTTGGGCCAGGGTCGTCAGGTAGCAGACCAGGTTCCCGCTGTCCACGGTGGACACATACAGCGGCTTCAGGGGCTGCAGTGTCCGCGTGTCATACCAGTTGTACAGATGCCCGTTCCATTTTTCCATTTTTTCCATGGTGGCCACGGTCTTTGCGATCGCGTCCACGGTGTCCAGCGTTCCGGCATACCCCAGATCCCTGGCCGACAGGGAGGCCAAAAGCCCCAATCCGACGTTGGTGGGAGAGGTCCTGTAGGCGATTCCCCTGGGCGGGTCTTCTTGGAAATTGTCCGGAGCAAGGTAGTTGTTCTTGCGGTTCGCGAATTCTTCGAAGTACCTCCAGGTCCTTCTCGCCGTCCTTCCCAGCTCCATCAGGTCCTTTGCTTCCAGCCTTTCCTCCTCGTTGTCGATGTCCCTGCTGACAAGGTATGCGACGAAAGGCGCCATCCCCCAGACGGCAAGGAACACCAGGCTGAAGGCGATATGCTCCGGCTTGAAACGGGCTGCCAGGGCAACCATGCCGGCGCCCGCCAAGGCGCTGGGTCCCATAGCCGATAGATAGCTTCCCAGCGTATTCTTTTGCGTCTTTTCCGCGTCTGCGGATGTCACCCAAACCAGCATGTTTTTCTTGCTCACCAGGACACGGAACAGCGTTATGAAGATTCCGTGCAGTACGATGGCCGCCTGATAGGACAGGAATACGCCGCTCAACATGAACTGGAACAAGGAAGCCTTCAAACCGAAGAATCCCGGAATATGGCTTTTGATCCTGTCAATCCGCAGTCCACCGGAAAAAACCTGCCCCAAAATGGTGATGGCATGGGGCAACCCCATGGTTGCGATGCCGATCCCTACCCAAAAATAGGGGCTTCCCGGCAGGATGCTGAATCCCAACAGATACAGCGCCATGATGGCCGGAGCCAAAAGGCTTCTTCTCAGATTGTCGCCGATTTTCCATCTGGAGACCTTGGACAGCGGGTTCTGTATCCGCTCGTTGTTCGCATTGCTGACTTTCCTTCCCAGCCAGGGCAGCAGCTGCCAGTCCCCCCGGATCCAGCGGTAGAGCCTTGCCATGTAGGAATTGTATTTGGATGGATAGGAATCCACCAGTTCCAGGTCGCTGACCAGGGCCACCCTGACATAGGAGCCTTCCAGCAGGTCATGGCTTAAAATCGCATTCTCCGGGATGGCATCCTTCAGGATGCCGTGAAAAACATGCAGGTCATAGATGCCCTTTCCTGTGAAGATCCCCTCTCCGAACAGGTCCTGGTACACATCGGAGATGGCGCTGGCATAGGGGTCTATGCCCTCCTGTCCCGTGAAAATCCTGGAAAAGGCGGACCTGTTCGAACTGTCCATGTCGAAGGTGATCCTGGGTTGCATGAGTCCATACCCTTCCACCACGATCCCCTTTTCCCTGTCCACGATGGGAATGTTCAGCGGATGCGCCATGGTTCCGATCATCCGTTTGGCCGTTCCCAGGGGAAGGACCGTATCCGCATCCAGGGTGATGATGTACTTGATGTCGGCGTGCGGAAGCGATGCGTTGGAGTAGTAGGAGAAACTGGTGTCCTGGGAGCCTAGGAGCATTTCGTTGAACTCCATCAGCGCCCCTCTTTTCCTTTCCCATCCCATCCAGTTGTTGTCGCTTTCGTTGAACTGCCGCAACCGATGGTAGAAATAGAAGATGTCCTTCCCTTCCCGGGCATACTTTCCATTCAACGCCTTGATCCCGTCAAACGCTTCCGCCAGCACCTTCCTGTCGCCGTCCGTATTGAGGCTGTCCGCATCCTTGAATGCGCCGATCAGGGCGAAGTACAGGTTGTCCTCCCTGTTGGCAAGATAGTGGATTTCCATGTTTTCCAGCAGTTCCTCCACCCTTTTTTCGTCCGTCAGCAGCGCCGGCATGACGACCATGGTGCGCATGTTGTCGGGAATCCCTCCCTTGAGCTCCAGTCGGGGAAATATCGCCGGTTCGCTGAATTTGCATACCAGCCAGTTCACCATGGAAATGGCCATTTCCGAAGCCGGGAGCAGCACCGCCAGCCCTGCCAGGACCCCATGGAACAGCAGATTTCCCCCTTGGGCGTCCGCAACATGGCCCACGGCAAATGCCCCTACCAGCAGCGTGAGGACTCCAACGGAACCCATATACAGGATTTCCGGTTTGCCCTTCACCCAAAGCCCAACTCGTGTCCAGGGCGTCCTCTTGCCTTGGCCCTGCTGTCTGTCCTCCAGTTCTTTCAAACCGTTTCCGGTCAGGTAGTACCCCACATGGAGCCTTCTCCTGGCTGCGTTTCCCACCTCCTGGTCGGGAGTTTGTCCTTTGGAAGCCTTTTCTGCAAGAAGGACCGCTTCCCTTCCGATGTGGAGTTCCGAGACCCCATAAGCCCGCGCGATTTTCTCCGCTTCTCTCTTGTAATGGCTGCGTGTGCTCATGTCCATCAGTCTGTAGGTTCCATCCGGATCCTGCCGCAAGGTCTTGTCCAGGAAACTTGCGGACTCGAACAGGGCCGACCAATCCATCGTCCCGACAGCTTTCAGGCTGGTGATGCAGTTCCCCATGGAAACCGTGTTGATGGCCTGGGCATGATGCTCCTTGCTGGCAACGGCTTCCGTCGTGGTTCCCAACTTCTCCAGGTTCTCGTCCATAAACAGCAAGACGTTCGCATAGTTGCGTCCGGATTTCCGTAGCCGGTAGAACAGATGCTCCACAAAGGACGGATTCACTTCTATGGGTTCCAGTCCGTTCTGAAACAGTTTTATGGAATCCTCTTCAAGCCATTTTTTCGCCACCTCGTCGGCCTTTTTCCACTGTGTCTGGGTTTCCTTGATTTTTTCGGTTGCCATGCGGATGTTCTCGATGAGCGCCAGCCGGATCATGGTCGGCAGGGCGGAAATTTCCCTTTCAAAAAGGATGTTGTGGGTTTGGTACGCTTCCAGGTATTTGCGCAGGGTATCTTCCTCGACCTGTCCGTCCACATGGGCCACAAGTTCCATGGCGATGGCAAAGATTCTCGTATACCCCTTGTAGGGCCCCTTCCGCAAGACCGGAAGACGGTCATGCTGCTTTTTCGACAGGTCCCTTCGGATGCCCTTCACCTGTTCCTCGACCACATAAAAATTGTCCAGCAGCCACTCTGCGGCTGGCGGTACGGACCGCTTCCGCTGGATGTCCTCATTCAACCCCTTGTAGACGAGCAGAATCTGGACATAGTTGTCGTTCATCCGTGTCAACGGCCAATTCAGGATGTTTCTTTTTCTGGAAACCGCATGGTCCAGGGAAATCCTCCTGGCATGGTCCTCCAGCTCCTCCACCGTCAGGGACGCGTCCCGGATATGGATGTTCCTGTTTATTCGGACCTTGCGCCAGACAAACCAGACGGCCAAGACCGACAGCAGGGCCATCCCCATTTCAACAGTGTAGGGTAATGATTTTAAACCCATCGCGAAACCTCCTTTTGCACAAGAATGCAGTGGGAAAGTCTGTTCCCAAGATTGCTTGGACCAGACTTTCCCACCGCACAAAAAAGCCAGGAACATGCCTTTTGACATTCCTGGCGCTTCCAATATCGTATTCCCATTTTGGGATTGTGGTGATTACCTCGTGTATTTCTCGTATTATCGATATATTTATATTATACAATATTTTCAATTGTTTGTCTACTCCTTAACCAAATGTTTGTTTTCCAGGGCCCCTTTTCCATTCCTCCGATTCCTGCTATAATAACCACAAGGAAACTCCGCAACCAAGCAACACCCGCCGAAAGAAAGGCAACAGATATGAAGTGCTTTTTTATTGACCTGGAAAACGTGAAAAGCCAGGGACTCCGTCAATTCTCCCATCTGGAGAAAGGGGATGAGGTCTATGTGTTCTTCAGCGAGAACGCCAACACTTTGGAAATCCCCGTGATCCTGGAGATTGAGAAAGGGGAGGCGGACATCCATTTCATCGAGACCAAGTCCAAACGTCCCAACGCCATGGATTTCCAGATTGCCGCCATGATGGGCATCGCCATGGAAAGGCACCAGGGCGGGGAGTTCCATGTGGTCTCCAAGGACCTGGGCTTCGAGGCCGCCATCGAATTCCTCCGGTCCCACTACAAGGACATGCCTGTGCTGGTCAAGAGGCATGAGTCCATCGGGGATGCACTGTCGGTCCAGGATGCCCCCCCGGTCCATGTCGTTGCCCATCAAGCTCCCAGGGAAACCCACCCCCACGCCCTTCCCCATCCCCATCCCCACCAGCACCACGCCGCTCCCCCCTCTCCCGACCGGCAGAAGAAGGTCCTTGCCCAGATCAAGGGAAACCTGGATCCCCAGGAAGAGCAGCTTGTCCTGGAAGGTCTTGCCGTTTCCCACAACAAGAGCGAATTCTACCATTTTTTCCGTAACCGGCTGGGAGAAGCCCATGGCAGGAAAATCTACGACCAGGTGAAAAGCAAGTACAAGACCTTGCGCTCGCTGCTGGCCCCCAAGGAGAACTGATTTATGAACGAAGAGCTTCTGCAGGATTTTTTCAAGAAATCCCCTCTGGCCTTTTCCTACCAGAAGGCGGTCCTGGACGGGCAGGGGACTCCCACGGACTATCTGTTCCTGAAAGTGAATGACGCCTTCGAGGACCTTACGGGCCTTCATTCCGACGATGTCGTGGGAAACAACCATAACACGGTTTTCTCCGCGGCGGAGGACTTCACTCCCCAATGGACCCTGGCCTACAGCCAGGCCCTCCAGGACAGCAAGCCGGTGATCCTGGACCAGTTCCACCAGCAGTTGGGGATTTGGACCACCACCACCCTGTTCCTCATCGACGCCCCTTTTTTCGCCTGCATCTATGCCCCGCGGCAGGAGTCCCTGGTCGCCCAGGAAATCCTGGACGGACTGGAGGGACTGGAATCCATGATGGCTCCGGACTTCTTCCGGAAGCGCCTGGAAGAGGAGATGGAACGTTCCGACCGTTTCCACGACCCGCTGGCCCTGGCCGTCCTGGCTTTGGACGGACTGGAAGGGATGCAGGCGTCCTGGGGAACGGCTGTGGTCCGGGAAGTCCTGGTGCAACTGGCGGAGACCACCGCCAGCCTGATCCGCAAATACGACATCCTGACCCTCCATGGCCGGGAGCAACTGGAACTTCTGATGCCCAAAACCTCCCTGCCCGGAGCCATGGCGGTGGCGGAAAGGGTCCGCTCGGCCCTGGACAGGATAGAACATCCGGTAGTGGGCAAAGTTACGGCTACCCTGGTCGTTTCGGAGCGGACCCCCGGCGAATCCTTGGAGGACTGGATGGCCCTTCTGGAGGAGGCGCTGGAAAGCTCCCTGGCAAATGGGGGAAACCAGGTGGTCCAGGTGGCCGGTGTACTTCCCTCCGCCCTGGACGCCGGCCTGCTGGAGTGGCGGCCCTTCCACGCCAGCGGCAACCGGGAGATCGACGGACAACACCAGGAACTGATGCGGCTGGCCCGGGAGCTTCTGCCCCTGTCGGACGGCGCGGATCCCCAGACCCTTGCCGTCAGGATCGACAGCATCGTGGAGCGGCTGGTGGAACATTTCCAGACGGAAGAGCAGGCCCTTTCGGATGCCGGCTATCCCGACCTGGAAAAGCATGCCAAAATCCACAAGAACCTCGTCGGAAAGGCCTTCCAGCTGAAGGAATCCTATAGGAACGGGGCTGTGGGCGCCTCCGCGTTCGCCTCCTTCCTCGCCAAGGAGCTGATTCTGGAACATATCCTGAAGGAGGACCTGCTGTACTTCCCTGCCATACAACGAAAGGGGTGACCACCCATGCCAGAAACCCATAACCGTGTCACCAGAAATCCTGTACCCACGGATACTTCCGGCGGTTTCCAGATCTGTCCCGGCCCGTATCTGGAGAATGGGGCCATGGTCGTTCCCGGAGGGGTCAGTTTCACGGTCCATTCCCAGAACGCCACCTCCTGCACCCTGCACCTCTTCCGGCGGGATACCTATGAACCGTATGCGTCCCTCCCCTTTCCGGAAAGCTACCGCATCGGCAACGTCTATTCCATGGTCCTCTTCGGCTTGGATATCCGGGAATTCGAGTACGCTTACAGCCTGGAAGGTCCCCATGACCCGGAGAACGGCCTGGTCTTCGACAGCTCCAAGTATCTGCTGGACCCCTATGGCAAGGCGGTGGCCGGCCAGAGCAAATGGGGATTCAAGCCCAAATTCGCCAACCAGTACCGTTCCCGGGTGGTGGTCCAGGATTTCGACTGGGGCACCCAGAAGCAGCTGGAAACCGACCTCCAGGACCTGGTCATCTATGAGCTCCACGTGCGGGGCTACACGGTCCATCCCTCCTCCGGGGTGGACTATCCGGGAAGCTTCGAGGGTCTGGCCCAGAAGATCCCCTATCTGAAGGAGCTGGGGGTGAACGCCGTGGAGCTGATGCCGGTCTTCGAATTCGACGAGCTGAAGGACCTGCGCATCGTGGAGGGAAAACGGCTGCTGGACTATTGGGGATACAACGCCGTGAGTTTCTTCTCCCCCAACACCGCCTATGCCGCCGGCTTCGAGTTGAACAGGGAGGGGGACGAACTGAAATCCCTCATCAAGAAGCTCCATGAGAACGGCATCGAGGTCATCCTGGATGTGGTCTTCAACCACACCGCCGAGGGGAACGAGGACGGTCCCTACATCTCCTTCAAGGGCTTCGACAACAACGTATACTACATGCTGACTCCGGACGGCCAGTACTACAACTTCAGCGGATGCGGCAACACCCTCAACTGCAACCATCCCATCGTCCAGCGGATGATCCTGGATTGCCTCCGCTATTGGGTGACCGCCTACCGGGTGGACGGCTTCCGGTTCGACCTGGCCTCCATCCTGGGGCGGAACGAGGACGGCTCCCCCATGAGCAAGCCACCCCTGCTGCAGAACCTGGCTTTCGACCCCATCCTGGCCAAGGTCAAGCTGATCGCCGAGGCCTGGGATGCAGGGGGGCTCTACCAAGTGGGCAGCTTCCCCTCCTGGAGCCGTTGGTCCGAATGGAACGGCCGGTACCGGGACGACCTCCGCCGCTTCCTGAAGGGGGACCCGGGTCTGGCTACGGTGGTTGCGGAACGGATGGCGGGTTCCCTGGACCTCTACGACCCCACCCACCGGGGCAAAAACGCCTCCGTGAACTTCCTCACCTGCCATGACGGCTTCACCCTCTACGACCTCTACGCCTACAACGAGAAGCACAACCAGGACAATGGTTGGGACAACACGGATGGGGACAACGCCAACCACAGCTGGAACTGCGGAGCCGAAGGGGACACCCGGGATCCGGAAATCCTGGCCCTCCGGAAGAAGATGATGAAGAACGCCTGCGCCGTCCTGCTCTGCAGCCGGGGAACCCCCATGCTGCTGGCGGGGGACGAATTCTGCAACACCCAGTACGGCAACAACAACCCCTACTGCCAGGACAACGAGATCTCCTGGCTGGACTGGAGTCTCCTGGAGACGAACAGGGACATGTTCCAGTTCTTCCAGGGGATGATCCGTTTCCGAAAGGAGCACCCTGTCCTCAAGATGGAGACCGCACCCGCCCATTGCGGCCTCCCATCGGTCAGCCGCCACGGGGTCTCCCCCTGGTATCTGGATTCCTGGGAGGAAACCCGGGTGCTGGGGATGCTGTTTGCCGGAAGGAACGGGGACGACACCGACGACGACCTTGTCTACGTGGGCATCAACACCTATTGGGAGCCCCAGACCGTCCGGCTTCCGGACCTTCCCAAGAGCCATTCGTGGACCCTGGTCGCGGACACCTCCCTTCCCGCCGGAAAGGAGTTTACGTCTTCCAGATCCGGTACGGTTCCCCCTTTGAGGAAAATCCACCTGGAAGCCAGGTCCGTGGCTGTCCTGGTGGGGACGCCCGTTTGACCTCCGCAAGACGCAAAGAAAGAAGGGAACAGGAGTGCCTGTTCCCTTCTTTCTTTGCGTCTTGCGCTTCCGTCTATCTGCGCTTGCACAGGGCTCTTGCCTCTGCCGCCACATGCTCCACCGTCAGGCCCATCTGTCCGTAGACCTGATCTGCGGGCCCAGAGACCCCAAAGGTTTCGATTCCCAGGACCTTGCCCCCCGAGCCGGCATACTTGTGCCATCCCAAGGGGGATGCGGCTTCCACCGCCAGGATGGGGAGCTCGTCCGGAAGGACGCTTTTCCTGTACGCTTCCGGTTGGGTCTCGAAGAGGAACCAGGAGGGCATGCTCACAACCCGGGTCCCTATCCCTTCCTCCTCCAGCAGCGCGGCCGCCTGGTGGACCAGTTCCACCTCGGATCCGGAAGCCACCAGGACCACTTCCGCTTCCCCTGGGGATTCCTTCAGGACGTAGGCCCCCTTGTAGAGGCCCTCGCCGCTGCCCTCGTATTGGGGCAGGTTCTGCCTGGAAAGGACCAGGGCCGTGGGGGTGGAGGTGCTGGAGAGCGCCACCCTCCAGGCCGCTTCCGTTTCCCTGTAGTCCGCCGGCCGGATGGTGTTGAAGTTGGGGATCCCCCGGAGCATGGCCAGGTGTTCGACGGGCTGGTGGGTGGGGCCGTCCTCCCCCACCCCGATGCTGTCGTGGGTGAACACATAGGTCACCGGCAGCCCCATCAGGGCGGAAAGCCGCATGGCCGGCTTCATGTAGTCGCTGAACACGAAGAATCCGGCCACATAGGGCACGAGTCCCCCATGGAGGGCGATGCCGTTGGCCATGGCGGCCATGGCATGCTCCCGGACGCCGAAATGCAGGTTTGCCCCTCCATGGTCCCCGGGAGTGAAATGCCCCCGGCCCTCCATGGTGGTCTTGGTGGAGGGCGCCAGGTCCGCGGCCCCGCCGATCAGGTTGGGGACCTTTTCCGCCAGCCTGTTCAGCACCCCATGGGAGGAAACCCGGGTGGCCTGGGCGCCTGCAGGGCAGGCTCCCTCCAGTTCCCTGTCCAGGCCCAGG
>NZ_JAAEEH010000019.1 GCF_010179735.1 Anaerotalea alkaliphila | reverse complement strand
TAAGACCCCTGGAAGACTACCAGGTTGATAGGTTGGAGGTGTACGCATGGCAACATGTTCAGCTGACCAATACTAATCGGTCGAGGGCTTGACCTAGGCGACTAGGCGTCAAACCATAATTGTGTAAAAGGTTGAAAATGCTGGTGGTTTTTGCTGTGGAAAATGCTGTGTGGAAGTGACATGTACATATCCAGTGGATGAAAGTCCATCTGGCCCAGTAGCTCAGTTGGTTAGAGCGCCGGCCTGTCACGCCGGAGGTCGAGGGTTCGAGTCCCTTCTGGGTCGTAAGGTCAAGCCGCTAAGGTTGCCTGAAATAAACGTCGGTCAAGCTAGACCAAATCCCAGGGCGCATAGCTCAGCTGGGAGAGCACCTGCCTTACAAGCAGGGGGTCACAGGTTCGAGCCCTGTTGCGCCCATTTAATGGAATATGGATATGCCGACGTGGCTCAATTGGCAGAGCAGCTGACTTGTAATCAGCAGGTTATCGGTTCGAGTCCGATCGTCGGCTTTTGTTGTTTGCATTCATATGAGGAGGGATTCCCGAGTGGCTAAAGGGGGCAGACTGTAAATCTGTTGGCACCGCCTTCGAAGGTTCGAATCCTTCTCCCTCCATTCAACAAGAAAAAACGCATCACCATTTTCACCATGCCGCGGAGTGGAGCAGCTGGCAGCTCGTCGGGCTCATAACCCGAAGGTCACAGGTTCGAATCCTGTCTCCGCAATTTCAAGAATGCCCAGATAGCTCAGTCGGTAGAGCAGAGGACTGAAAATCCTCGTGTCGCTGGTTCGATTCCGGCTCTGGGCACTGTGGGTCACTAGCTCAGCTGGCAGAGCACTGGACTTTTAATCCAGGTGTCCCGGGTTCGAACCCCGGGTGACTCATAAGAGAAGGACGCGTGCATAGCACGCGTTTTTTGCGTATAGGAAATCATAAGGGAGGATGGCCCTATGGAAGAATTGTTGTTTGACCGGTTGCAGGCGTATGCCAGGGAAGTGTATCCGATGCATATGCCGGGACACAAAATGGGAAGGATTTCCTGGATGGAGGACATGCATGCCTTGGATGCCACAGAGGTGCCGGGGTTGGACCATCTGCTCCATGAGGAAGGGATCCTGGGTGAGGCCCAAAGGCGGGTGGCCCGGATCTGCGGCGCCGATAGGACTTTTTTCCTGGTGAACGGAAGCACCGTGGGCATGCTGGCAGCCCTGTCCGCAAGCACCAGGCCCGGAGGGGAGGTCCTGTTGGCCAGGAACTGCCATCAGGCGGTCTTCAACGGGGCCTTCCTGCACCGGTGCATCGTCCATTGGTGTTATCCAGAGCAAATGGACGGATTGGGGATTCATGGAGGGATCCTTCCGGAAGCTGTGGATAAGATCCTCCGGGAGAAGCCTGGAATCGAAACCGTCGTGGTCACTTCCCCCACCTATGAAGGGGTCGTTTCCGACATTCGCGGCATTGCCCGGGTGGTCCATGGACATGGGAAGGTCTTGGTTGTGGACGAAGCCCATGGGGCGCACTTCGTCTTCGGCCACGGAGCACCCCCTTCGGCCATTTCCCAGGGAGCGGACCTGGTGGTGCAGAGCCTGCACAAGACCCTTCCCTTCTTCACGCAGACCGCCCTGCTGCATGCGTGTGGCCATCGGGTGGATGTGGACCTGGTTTCCCGTTATTTGGGAATCTACCAGACGAGCAGCCCCTCCTATGTGTTCATGGCCCAGATGGAGAAGGGAATGGTCCGTCTGGACCGGGAGAAGGAACGCTTCCAGGAGTATGCCGGGCATCTGGAACGGTTGCGGAGCGGAATCGAGGCCTTGGAGTTCGGAACCCTCCTGGGAAAGAGGCACCAGGGATTCCATGGAATCCAGGCGGTGGACCTGGGGAAGATTTGCCTTTTCACCCATGCCCATCTGCCAAACGGAGCGGTTTTGGAGCGGTTCCTGCGGAATCAAGGTGTCCAATTGGAGATGGCGGGTTTGGGTCATGTGGTGGCGATCACAAGTGTGGCGGACAGCAGGGAAGGATTTGCTTTGCTTCTGCAGGGCCTTGAAAAGGCCAAAGAATTTTTCAAAAACAGCCGGGGTTGTGCTATAATGGAAACAGGCATCAGCGGCAAGGAACCTTTCAAACAACCGGTTTCCACGGCTCCCCTGACCCTCTTCGAAGCAGGTACGGCGCCCAAAAGGATGTGCGGTCTGCTGGAGGCGGAAGGGTCCGTTTCGGCGGCCATGGTGCATGTGTATCCCCCAGGGATTCCGCTGCTTGTTCCAGGGGAACGGGTGGAGAAGAAGGCCATTGCCATCCTGCAGGAATGTTTGGAGTCGGGGTTGCATGTGGTGGGATTGGAAGATGGATTGTTGCCGGTGGTGGCGATTTGAGAAAGCAAAGGACAAGAGCCATGAGAGGATTGTTCATTACGCTGGAAGGCATGGATGGTTCGGGGAAATCGACCCAAATCAACCTGCTGGAGGCATATTTCAAGAGCCGGGGAGCCGAAGTGGTCTTGACCCGGGAACCCGGTGGGACCGTCATCGGGGAAGAAATCCGGTCGATGCTCCTGAACAGGGAGTACGCAGAAATGGCGGAAACTACGGAAGCATTGCTTTATGCGGCATCCAGAGCCCAACTGGTGGAGGAGGTCGTGCGGCCGGCCCTGGCTGAAGGGAAAATGGTCATCTGCGACCGGTTCCTGGACTCTTCCCTGGCATACCAGGGAATCGCCCGGGAGCTGGGTGTGGAGCGGGTCGTTTCAATCAACGATTTCGCCTTGGAAGGTTTGCGGCCGGACCTGACCATATTCCTGGATCTGCAGGCAGAGGAAGGTTTGAAAAGGAAAAAGGACCAGAAGGATCTGGACAGGATGGAAATGGAGAAGGTGGATTTCCATCGGAAAGTCAGCGATGCCTACCGGTTCCTGGCCCGGCAGGATTCCGCAAGGATCCTCCAGCTGGATGCAAGTCAGGACCAGGAAGAAATCCACAAGGCCATCGTGGAGAGGATCCGAAAGACATTTACAGACGGACCATGACAAGAGACAGTACGATTGGAAAGGGGTTTTACCATGAAAATGATCATCACCATCATCCATGACGAGGATTCACACAGGCTTCTGCACAGGTTGAACAGCGAAGGCGTCATGGCGACGAAGCTGGCCAGCACGGGAGGCCTGTTGAAGACGGGAAACACCACCTTCTTCATCGGAATCGAAGAAGAGAAGGTGGATTTTGTGATCGGACTGATCAAAGAGGAATGCCAGACGACGAAGCAGATGTCCTTGATCAATCCCCCCATTTCCAACATGCCGGAGGGATTCATGTCCTATCCTGTGGAGGTGACCGTGGGAGGTGCCACGATTTTTGTCATCGATGTGGACCAATACCTGAAGATCTGAGGGCGGAGGGAGCATGTTCGATTACCAGGACGTCATAGGCCATGAAGATGTGCTGTTGCATATGAGGAACGCTGTAAAACGGAACAAGGTCTCCCACGCCTATCTGTTCGCAGGCGAGGAAGGGAGCGGAAAGACACTGCTCTCCCAGGTGTTCGCCAAGGTTTTGCTGTGTGCCGAAGAACAAGAGGAGCCATGCAACGGGTGCTCCTCTTGTATACTTTTCAATGCCGGAAACCATCCGGACCTGGTCCATGTGCGGGCCACGAACAAGACCAGCATGGGGGTGGAGGATGTGCGGGTGCAGGTGCAGGAAGAACTCCATCTGCTGCCCTACCAGTCCAGATACAAGATCTACCTGCTCCATGGGGCGGACCAGATGACCATACAGGCGCAGAACGCCCTGTTGAAGACCTTGGAGGAACCTCCGGAATACGCCATGTTCTTCCTATTGGCGGAAAACCCCGGAAACTTCCTGCCCACCATCCTGTCCCGCTGCGTGCTGCTGCATGTGAAGCCGGTCCCCCATGCCCTGGTGGACCATTACATCCGCACCGTCCTGAAGAAACCCGACTACCAGGCCAGGCTGCTGACCGCCTTTTCCAGAGGCAACATCGGGAGGGCGATCCAACTGTCTTCCTCCCAGGCTTTTCTGGAAGCAAGGGAGTCTGTGATGGGGTTGATGGAAGTGTTTATCAAAGGGAACGAATATGATATAATCGAAGCTGCAGGCGGTCTGGACCAGTACAAGGGAGACTTCCACACGGTGATGGAGCTGTTCCAGACATGGCTGCGGGATTTGCTGGTGGTGAAGGAGGTGGGCGACAGCGCCTACCTGGTCCATCAGGACCAGTACCAGGTTTTGCAGCGGCAGGGGATGCATCTGTCCTATGGACGGATCGGCAAGCTGCTGGAGAATCTGGATCTGCTGCAGCAGCAGATCCGGTTCAATGTGAACTTGACTTTGGCGTTGGAGATGATGTTCCTGAACGCCATGCATGTATAGGCCCAAGGGGGAGAGGAAACTGCCGGAAGGCAAAGAATGGACAAGGAGAACAAGATGGTTAAAGTCATAGGTGTGCGTTTCAAGAAAGCGGGAAAGGTCTACTATTTCGATCCCGAAGGCAAGGATATAGCCAAAGGCCAGCATGTGATCGTCGAGACGGTCCGCGGTGTGGAATATGGGAAGGTGGTCCTGGGCACAAAGGAAGTGCAGGACGAATCGGTGGTGCAGCCGCTGCGGAAAGTGCTTCGGGTGGCCACGGCGGAAGACGACGCACTGGAAGAGGAAAACAAGGCCAAGGAAAGAGAGGCCTTTGCGCTGTGCCAGAAAAAAATAAAAAAACACAACCTGGAGATGAAGCTCGTCGACAGTGAATATACATTCGACAACAACAAGCTGCTGTTCTATTTCACCGCAGACGGACGGATCGATTTCCGCGAGCTGGTGAAGGACCTGGCCTCCGTGTTCAAGACAAGGATCGAGTTGCGCCAGATCGGTGTGCGGGACGAGACCAAGCTGATGGGAAGCATCGGCATCTGCGGGAGGTCCCTGTGCTGCAATTCCTTCCTGAGCGAGTTCCATCCCGTATCCATCAAGATGGCAAAGGAACAGAACCTGTCCTTGAACCCGACAAAGATTTCCGGTGTATGCGGACGGCTGATGTGCTGTCTGAAATATGAGGAATCCACCTACGAGATGCTCCATGACAGCCTGCCCCAAGTGGGGGACATCGTGACGACGCCGGGCGGAAAGGATGCGGAGGTCATCAACATCAACATCATCCGGCAGTTGGTGAAGGTGGTGGTGCGCAACGAAGAAGCCCCTGAAATCCTGGAATACAAAACTTCCGAACTTACGGTCAAGAGCAGGTCCAGGCGTTTCCAGAAGGCTTCCCTCCCCAAGGAGGAATATGCGGAGCTTAAGAAGCTGGAAACCATGGAGAAGACCCAAGGGGAACAGGAACCGGCCACGGAGAAGAAAAGGGAACCGAAAAGGGAACAGCGGCGGGAGCCCAGAAAGGAACAGAGGAAAGACCCAAGGAGGAAACCCCCAAAGGATGCCCCCAAGGACGGACCCAAGGAGCCTTCCGGGGAACCGAAGAAAGAGAGAAGGAATGAAGGCCCTAAGAAAAGGTGAGCGGGTCGATGACCTGCATCGCAACGGATACAAGATCATCCAGCATCCGGAAAGATTCTGTTTCGGCATGGATGCGGTCCTATTGTCGGGATTCGCCCAGGTGAAGAAGGGGGAAAAGGTCCTGGACCTGGGAACAGGCACGGGCATCATCCCCATCCTCCTGGAGGCAAAGACGGAAGGGGAACACTTCACCGGCCTGGAGATCCAGGAGGAAAGCGCGGACATGGCCAGACGTTCTGCTGCCTTGAACGGATTGGAGGAAAAGGTCTCCATCGTGCAGGGGGACATCCGCCAGGCGCCGGAACTGTTCCCGTTGGCCAGTTTCGACGTGGTCACTTCCAACCCCCCCTATATGAATGTGGGGTATGGGTTGAAGAATCCGGATTCCGCCAAGGCCATCGCCAGGCACGAGGTGCTCTGCACCTTGGAGGATGTGGTCCGTGCCGCCGCGAAGCTACTGAAGGTGGGGGGGCGTTTCTATCTGGTGCACAGGCCCCATAGGCTGATTGAAATCATCGGAGCCCTCCAGGGGATGGAGTTGGAGCCGAAGAGGATCAAGATGGTCCATCCCTTCCTGGAGAAGGAGGCCAACATGGTGCTGATCGAGGCGGTCCGGAAGGGAAGGTCCATGGTCAAGGTGGAGCCGCCGTTGGTGGTTTACAGGGAACCAGGGGTCTATACGCCGGAAATATATGACCTGTATGGATACTGACGAGAAAGGAGGAACAGATGGCAGGACAACTGTTCTTGGTGGCCACCCCCATAGGCAATCTGGAGGACCTGTCCGCCAGAGCCCTCAGGACATTGGAAACGGTGGATTACATCGCTGCGGAAGACACGCGGCACACCCTGAAGCTGCTCAACCATTTTGGAATCAAAAAGGAAATGACCAGCTACCATGAGCACAACCAGGTGGAGAAGGGGGAGAAGATCCTGCAGGACCTTCTGGAAGGAAAGCAGGTGGCCCTGGTGAGCGATGCGGGAACCCCCGGGATTTCCGATCCCGGAGAGCTCCTGGTCCGGTCCTGCCACCAGGCGGGGGTGGATGTGACCGCAATCCCCGGTCCGGCGGCCTTGATCCTGGGACTGGTGCTTTCAGGCTTGTCCACCCGCCGTTTCGTCTTCGAAGGATTCCTTCCCGTGCAGAAGAAGGCCAGGCAGAAGATCCTGGAATCCCTGGAGGATGAGACCAGGACGGTCCTGTTCTATGAGGCGCCCCACAAGCTGCGGACAACCCTGCAGGACATGCACCAGGTCCTGGGGAACAGGAAAATCGTCCTGGCCCGGGAATTGACCAAGAAGTTCGAAGAGGTCGTCTCCATGGACCTGGAGGGAGCCATCCATAAATACGCCATGGAGGATCCCCGGGGGGAATACGTGCTGGTGCTGGAGGGGCAGTCCGAATCCTCCCTGGAAGCCAGGGAGTTGGCCCGGTGGGAAGAGATGTCCCTGGAGGAGCACCTGGTGTACTATGAGGAAAGGGGCATGGACCGGAAGGAGGCCATCAAGCAGGTGGCAAAGGACAGGAAGCTTCCCAAGCGGGAGGTCTATGGGCATTTCCATCGATAGTCCATCGATAGAAAAAGATCCGCTTTACAATGAAAATATTCCATGCTATAATTTATTCAATTAGTTTGCATCAACAATTGCATAAGACAAGTCAGTGATTGGAAAGAGTACTTTTTATGGAGTGTTTCAGCGAGCCGTCGGTGGTGTGAGGTACGGTACATGAAGTGATCAGGAATGGGTCCATGAGACGTGAGGCGAAAGCTCCTTGGGAGCCAGTAGCCGCATCCGGGTTCTCCCGTTACAGAGATGGGATATCGGCGGTGATTTGAACCGCATCGTATCTAAAAGCACGCAATTGAGTGGCATGGTAGGCACTTCGTCTCAATGATGGAGGGGCTTATTTTTTTACCTGTTACCAATGGAATGGGTGGCATAGCGAAAGGCATTTTCGTCCCAGAGAAGGGATGGAATTGCCTTTTTTTATACACTGGGAAAGTTCGTCCTAGCTTGTTTGGGACCAAACTTTCCCAGTGTAGTCTGAAAGCATATGAAGTATGCTTTCTTGGTTGTAGGAGGCAGAAATGGACAAGATGGTTTTGAAAGTGTATGAAGAGAAGATTTTTGGAGATGTGGAAACCCCCATCACCCTGTACAAGAAATATGTGAGGAATTCCACAGGGTTCCTGCTGGAAAGCAAGGAGCAGCCCAAAGGCAGGTATTCCTTCCTGGCCGCCAATCCCTTCCTGGAGATCCGGGCATATGGGAACCAGGTCCAGATCTACAAGGAGGATGTCCGGGGCGTGCTGGACAAAAGCCAGGTGGAGGTGCGGGAAGGCAAGGCCTTGGATTTCGTGAAGGAGGAAATCGAGCGGTACGAAATCCGGAACACCACCAGCATCCCTTTCGTAGGGGGGGCCGTGGGAACCGTGGGGTACGACATGATCAAGCAGTACGAGAAGATCCCCCAGGAGAACCTGGACAGTGTGGGGACCCCGGACTTGCATCTGCTGTTCATCCGGGAACTGGTGGTGTACGACCATTACCACCACATGATCCACCTGCTGGTGCTGGAAGAGGAGAACGATGCGGGTGCCAAGAAGGCGGAGGAGAAGCTGGCGGACCTGCACCGCATGCTGAAGAAGGATGTGCTGATCGAGGGGGAATCCTCCCAGCCTCCCCTGCAGTTCCAGAGCAATGTGAGCAGGAAGACCTTCATGGACGCGGTGGAGAAGGCGAAGGACTACATCTATGAGGGGGACATCTTCCAAGTGGTGCTGTCCCAGAGGTGGAGCGCCAGAACGGACTTGGATCCCTTCAGCATGTACCGCAAACTCCGTAGGGTGAACCCCTCCCCCTACCTGTACTACTTCAACATGGGGGATTACCAGATTGTGGGAAGCTCCCCGGAAATGCTGGTGGACCTTCGCAGCGGGACCATCCAGACCTGCCCCATCGCAGGCACCCGGAGGAGGGGGCGCTCGACGGAAGAGGACCAGGAGCTGGCGAAGGAGCTGCTGGCGGACCCGAAGGAGAGGGCGGAGCATGTGATGCTGGTGGACCTGGGCAGGAACGACATGGGGAAGGTCTCCCAGATCGGATCCGTCCATGTGAAGCAGTTCATGGAAGTGCAGAACTATTCCCATGTGATGCACATCGTATCCCTGGTGGAAGGGGAGAAGCGGGAGGACAAGGACATGTTCGAGGTCCTCATGAGCTTCCTGCCGGCAGGGACCTTGTCCGGAGCACCCAAGATCCGGGCCATGGAAATCATCGAAGAGCTGGAAATCTCCAAGCGGGGAATCTATGGCGGCGCCATCGGATATTTCGGCTTCAACGGGAACATGGACATGTGCATCGCCATCCGCACCATTGTGGTGAAGGACGGCGTCGTCCACATCCAGTCGGGAGCGGGAATCGTGGCGGATTCCGAACCGGAAGCCGAATACGAGGAAACCGTGAACAAGGCAAAGGCCATGATGGCCGCCATCAACCAATGACAGGTCCGTAAAAAACGGTTTTGCAGGAGGAATCCCATGATCCTATTGATAGACAATTACGATTCGTTCACCTACAATCTGTACCAGTACATCGGGGAATTCGAGCAGGACATCCTGGTGGTGAGGAACGACGCCATGACGGTGGAGGAAATCGAAGCCCTGGCCCCGGAAAAAATCGTGCTCTCCCCCGGACCCAAGGCCCCCAAAGACGCGGGCATCTGCATGGATGTGATCCGGCATTTCGGAGGAAAGGTCCCCATCCTGGGGGTATGCCTGGGACACCAGTGCATGGGGGAAGCCTATGGAGGGAAAGTGGTCCATGCCAAGCGCCTGGTCCACGGGAAGAGCTCGGTGATCCGGTTGGCCCGGGACCCCCTGTTCGAGGGGGTGGGGGAGGAAATCCAGGTGGCCCGGTACCATTCCCTGATCGTGTCCAAGGAGGGTTTCCCCGATTGCCTGGAGGTCCTTTCCCAGACAGGCGAGGAGGAGATCATGGCAATGAAGCACAAGGATTTTCCCGTCTATGGCCTCCAGTTCCATCCGGAGTCCATCCTGACACCCGAGGGCAAGATCCTCATCCGCAACTTCATCGAGAAGATCCATTGACCGAAAGGGAGGAAAAAACCATGATCCATGAGAACATCCAGAAGATGATGGCAGGGAACAACCTGACCGAGGAAGAGATGCTGGAAACCATGACCAAAATCATGAGCGGAGAGGTGACCGAGAGCCAGATGGCCAGTTTCCTCACCGCATTGAAGATGAAGGGGGAATCGGTTTCCGAAATCGTGGGAGGCGCCAGGGCCATGCGCGGCAAGGCGGACAGGCTGGAGCTCCAGAACTACTACACCGTGGACACCTGCGGCACCGGCGGGGACCATTTCGGAACCTTCAACATCTCCACCGCAACGGCCATCGTGGCCGCAGCCGCGGGCATCAAGGTGGTGAAGCACGGGAACCGTTCCGTGTCCAGCAAATCAGGAAGCGCGGACGTGCTGGAAGCATTGGGGGTCAAGATCGACCTGACCAAGGAACAGGTGGCCCGCTGTCTGGAAGAGACGGGCATCGGATTCTTTTTCGCCCCCATTTTCCACCAGGCCATGAAGCATGTGGGCAAGACCAGGAAGGAGCTGGGATTTCGGACCATCTTCAACATCCTGGGACCCCTGGCGAACCCGGCCAACGCCAATGCCCAAGTGCTGGGCGTGTTCGACGGCGCCCTTCTGGAACCCATGGCCAACGTGCTCCTGAACCTGGGCGTGGAGCGGGCACTTGTGGTCCATGGCCAGGAAGGGCTGGATGAACTGTCCATTTCCGCCGATACGGAAGTGGTGGAAATAAAGGACGGGAAACTGCACCGGTACACCCTCCGGCCGGAAGATTTCGGCATCCGTCGGGTGGGCATCGATGAAATCAAGGGAGGCGATTCCCAGGAGAATGCGCGCATCATCCGGGACCTGCTGGAGGGGATGCAAGGCCCCAAGCGGGATGTGCTGCTGCTGAACGCCGCCGCCGCCCTATACGTGGGGAAAAAGGCGGACAGTCTCCAGGAAGGCATGGGGATGGCGGCTTCCCTGATCGACAGCGGCCAGGCGGCCCGGAAGCTGGAAGAGTTCATCGCCGCATCCAACCGGGTCTGAAAGGGGAAAGCCATGATGGAACAGGATAAGAACATATTGGACAGGATTGTGGAGAAGAAGAGGGAAAGGCTGCAGGAAAAGGGATGGGACCTGGAAGAACTGGTGGGCCAGGTCAATTCCCTGGAGCCCTCCAAGGAACCCTTTCTCTTCTACAAGGCCATGGCCAAGGAAGGGATTTCCATCATCGGGGAAATCAAGAAGGCCTCGCCCAGCAAGGGTGTGATCAAAGAGGACTTCCGTCCTTTGGAACTGGCCAGGGAGTACGAGGGGGCGGTGGATGCCATCTCCGTCCTGACGGAAGAGGACTTCTTCCAAGGAAGCGAAGCGTATCTCCAGGCGGTGAGCCAGGCGGTTTCCCTTCCCACCCTCTACAAGGACTTCATCATCGACAAGGTGCAGGTCTACCGGGCAAAGCTTGCGGGAGCCAGCTGCATCCTGCTGATTGTGGCCATCCTGAAGGAGGAAACCTTGAAGGAGCTGCTGGAACTGGCCGAAAGCCTGGGGATGGATGCCCTGGTGGAAACCCATGACGCGGATGAAATCCAGACGGCCCTTAGGGCCGGAGCCAGGATCGTGGGGGTGAACAACCGGAACCTGAAGACCTTTGCAACAGACCTGGACCTGACCCTGGAGCTGGCGGACCTGATTCCAGAAGGGGTGCTGCTCATCAGCGAAAGCGGCATCGACACCATGGAAGACGTGCAAAAGCTGGCGGGCGCCGGGGTGGACGGCATCCTGGTGGGGGAAAGCTTCATGCGCAGCGGGGACATCAAGGCCAAGGCGGAAGCGTTCAAAAAAGGAGGTCAGGCGGGAAACCATGCAGGTTAAGATCTGTGGCATCAAGCGGATGGAGGAAGTGGAGATCCTGAACCGGTATCCTGTGGATTATGCGGGCTTCATTTTTGCGGCGAGCAAGAGGCAGGTTACGCCGGAGCAGGCAGGGGTCCTGATCGCCCGACTTCGGCCTGGAATCACGCCTGTGGGGGTCTTCGTGGACGAGTCCCCCCAGCGGGTCAACGACTTGGTCCGGGAATGCGGGCTGGAGGTTGTCCAGCTCCACGGGCGGGAATCTGTGGAAGACATCCGGAGGATTAAGGCCAGGGTGTGGAAAACCATCCCGGTGGATGTGGAGGATCCCTCCAGCCTGGAAATCCTGGAATCCTGGGAAGCGGCCCTGCCGAAACTGCCCAACCTGGAGGGATTGCTGCTGGATGCCCGGGTGGGCGGACAGTCGGGGGGGACGGGGAAGGCCTTTCCCTGGTCCTGGGCGGCCGGGCTGGAGGAAAGGTTTCCGCTGTTCCTGGCGGGAGGACTTTGCCCGGAGAACATCCGGGAGGCCATCAGGACCCTGCACCCCGCCCTGGTGGACGTGAACTCGGGTGTGGAAACGGACCTGCTCAAAGACGAGGAGAAGATCCGGCGCCTATTTGAAGAGATCGACAAGGAGGAAAAAGATAGATGAAGAAGAAATTTGGAGAATTTGGCGGCCAGTATGTGCCGGAATCCCTGATGATGCCCCTCCAGGAGCTAGAGGCGGCGTTCATCGACGCCATGGCGGACCCGGCGTTCGTCAAGGAGTACGAGTACTACCTGGAGGAATACGCGGGAAGGGAAACCCCCCTCTACTATGCGAAGCACCTGACGGAAAAGACCGGCGGGGCAAAGATCTATTTGAAAAGGGAGGACCTGAACCATACGGGCGCCCACAAGATCAACAACGTGCTGGGACAGGTCCTGCTGGCCAGGCGGATGGGCAAGAAGCATGTGATTGCCGAGACCGGCGCCGGACAGCACGGGGTTGCCACAGCCACAGCGGCGGCCTTGTTCGGCATGACCTGCACCGTCTACATGGGCGAGGAGGATGTGCACCGGCAGGAGCTGAATGTGTTCAGGATGCAGCTCCTGGGTGCGGAAGTGGTGCCGGTGGTTTCCGGTTCCAAGACCCTCAAGGACGCCACCAACGAGGCCATCCGGGAATGGGTGAAGCGGGCGGAGGACACCTTCTATGTCATCGGGTCCGTCGTGGGTCCCCATCCCTACCCCACCATGGTCCGGGATTTCCAGCGGGTCATCGGGGACGAGACCCGCAGGCAGATCCTGGAGAAGGAGGGACGGCTGCCGGACAGGATCTACGCCTGCGTCGGAGGCGGAAGCAACTCCATGGGCATGTTCTACCCCTTCCTGGACGACACCCAGGTGGAACTGGTGGGCGTGGAGGCCGGGGGGCTTGGGATCGCCTCCGGGAAGCATGCGGTGGTCCTCCATCCGGAAGCCAAAGGCACCCTGGGCGTCTTCCAGGGAATGAAGACCATCCTGCTGACGGACAAGAACGGGAACATCATACCCGCCCATTCCATCTCCGCCGGCCTGGACTATCCCGGTGTGGGACCGGAGCATGCCCATCTGAACCATATCAAACGGGCCCGCTACGAAGTGGTGACGGACCAGGAGGCCCTGGAAGGGTTTGAAATTCTGACCAGGACGGAGGGGATCATCCCGGCCCTGGAAAGCTCCCATGCCATCGCCTGCGCCCTGAAGGAGGCGGCCGCCATGCCGAAGGACAGCATCATCGTCATCAACGTTTCCGGCCGGGGGGACAAGGACACCCACACCATCATGGAATACTACAAACAAGGGAAAAGCGGGCTGGAAAGCCTGAACAAATAGGAGGGGTGCGAAATGAATCCATTGGAAAGAAGGCTACGGGACTTGAGGGCCCAAGGCAAAAAAGGTTTTATCGGATATCTGACCGCGGGGGATCCGTCCATAGCGGAGACGCTGGGACTGATGGAGGCCCTGGACCGGGGAGGATGCGATGTGATCGAGGTGGGCATCCCCTTTTCGGATCCGCTGGCGGACGGACCGGTGATACAGGCCGCCGGCCAAAGGGCCATAGAAAAGGATCTGGGGGTGGAGGAGATCTTCCAGGTGGTCCGCCGTTTCAAGGAAAAAAGCGGCACCCCCTTGGCGTTCCTGGTCTATACCAACACCATCGTGGTGTACGGGAAGGATGAATTCATGCGGGCCTGCAAGGAGATCGGCGTGGACGCCCTGATCGTCCCGGACCTCCCCTACGAGGAGCAGGGGGAAATCAAGGCGGAGGCCGACGCTGCGGGCATCGCCCTGATCCCCTTCGCTTCCCCCACCTCCGGGGATCGGCTGACCTACACCCTCAAGGAAGGGGAAGGATTCGTCTACTGCGTTTCTTCCATGGGGGTTACAGGCAGGGACTCGGAATTCCACAAGGACCTGGACAAGTACATCGCCGCCGTGAAGGAGAACACGGACCTGCCCGTGGCGGTGGGCTTCGGAATCTCCACAAGGGAGGACGTGGTCCGGATGGCGGGCATCGCGGATGCGGTGATCGTGGGTACGGCCATCGTGCGGAAAATCGAGGAAAGCAAGGGAAATCCGTTCGTGGTGGAGGCTTTCGTCCGGGAGCTCTCTTCCGCCCTGGAAAGCTAGGCTTTCCTTGACAGTACTGGAAATGTAGGCTATACTTTGATTATCAAAGTAAAAGTTGGTGATGCATTTGAGCGATCTCTACGAATCCCTGAACGGGCTTCTTGTACGCCTATTCAACCATATCATGACGATTGAAGAAAAAGCACTGATCATCGATGCGTTCAAGGACATTTCCATTACGGACATGCATGTGATAGAAGCCATCGGCTATGACACCGCCCGGAACATGAGCGCCATAGCCCAGGACTTGGATGTGACGGTGGGCACATTGACCATCGCCATCAACAATCTGGTGAAGAAGGAATATGTGCGCAGGGTCCGCAGCGCCAAGGACAAGCGTGTGGTCCTCGTATCCCTCCTCCCCAAAGGGCAGGCGGCGTATCTGCACCATATGGAATTCCACAAGGAGATGGTGGACAACATCATCAAGATGCTGAAGCCGGAGGAAGCGGAAGTGCTGAACAGCGCCCTCCACCAGTTGGAACGGTATTTCGATGCGACCTACAAGGCGGCACAGAGGACATCAGGAAAATGAACAGCAGAAAAGACGCCCCGGATGGGCTTCCGGGGCGTCTTTTCTGCTGTTTCCATTGTATTTGGGGGATGCATGGTGTATAATCTAATGTGCGTTTAACATGGAAATCAATACTAGAATCGGAGGTTCCAACATAGATGAAACCCTATTACATCACCACGGCCATCGCGTACACATCCCGCACCCCCCATATCGGAAACACCTATGAGGCGGTTCTTGCGGACAGCATCGCAAGGTTCAAGAGACAGACGGGCTATGACGTGTTCTTCCAGACAGGCACGGACGAGCACGGCCAGAAGATCCAGCAGCAGGCCCAAGCCAGCGGCGTCACTCCCAAGGAGCTGGTAGACCAGATTGCAGGGGAAGTGAAGCAAATCTGGGATATGATGAACACCAGCTACGACAAGTTCATCCGCACGACCGACGGGGAACACGAAAGGGCCGTCCAGAAGATCTTCCGCAAGCTGTACGACCAGGGGGACATCTACAAGGGAACCTATGAAGGCCTCTACTGCACCCCCTGCGAGTCCTTCTTCACGGAGAGCCAGCTGGTGGAAGGAAAATGTCCGGACTGTGGCCGGGAGGTGGAAAAGACCAGCGAGGAGGCCTATTTCCTGCGGCTGAGCAAGTACCAGGACCGTCTGATGAAGCACATCGAGGAAAATCCGGAGTTCATCCAGCCGGAGTCCCGCAGGAACGAGATGGTGAACAACTTCCTGAAGCCCGGACTCCAGGACCTTTGCGTCTCCCGGACCTCCTTTTCCTGGGGCATCCCTGTTGATTTCGACGACAAGCATGTGGTCTACGTATGGGTGGACGCCCTGTCCAACTACATCACAGGGTTGGGCTACGACCCGGACGGCGAACCGGGGGAGCTCTTCAAGAAATACTGGCCTGCGGATGTCCACCTCATCGGGAAGGACATCCTGCGATTCCACACCATCTACTGGCCGATCATGCTGATGGCCCTGGGGGTGGAGCTTCCCAAGAAGGTGTTCGGCCATCCCTGGCTGATGACGGGGATGGACAAGATGTCCAAGTCCAGAGGGAATGTGATCTATGCGAAACAGCTGGTCCGCCATTTCGGCGTGGACGCCGTGCGCTACTACGTGCTGCATGAGATGCCCTTCGCCCAGGACGGGACCATGACCTACAGCCTGCTGGTCAACCGGATCAACTCCGACCTGGCCAACATCCTGGGGAACCTGGTGAACCGGACGGTGGCCATGGTGGACAAATATTTCGGAGGCGTGGTCCAGGCGCCGTCGGCACCCGGGGAGTTTGACCAGGAGCTGGTGGACCTGGCCCTTTCCACACCGAAGAAGGTGGAGCGGAAGATGGACGACCTGCGGGTTGCGGACGCCATGGACGAGATCTGGACGCTGCTGCGCAGGAGCAACAAATACATCGACGAGACCACCCCCTGGATCCTGGCAAAGGATGAAGCACAGCGGGAGCGGCTGGGGACCGTCCTCTACAACCTGCTGGAATCCATCCGTTTTTCCGCGGTCCTGCTCAAGTCATTCATGCCCGAAACGGCGGAAAAGATCCTGCGCCAGATCAATGCGAAAAAGGAAGCTTGGGAATCCCTGGCGTCCTTCGACGGAACGCTTCCGGGAGAGCCGGTTGGCAAGGCGGAGGTCCTGTTCGCCCGGATCGACGAGGCGGTGAAGCTGGAGGAGATCGAGAAGGAGATGGAACAGGAGGCGACTGGTACGGAGTCGGCGGAAGCCACGGAACCGGAGGAGGAAGCGGCGGCAGTCGAACCCATCACCATCGACGATTTCTTCAAGGTGCAGATGAAGATCGGGGAAGTGCTTTCCTGCGAGCCGGTGAAGAAATCCGACAAGCTCCTGGTTTCCCAGATCAAGGTGGGCAAGGAAACCTGCCAGATCGTATCCGGCATCGCCAACTGGTACAAGCCGGAAGAGATGGTGGGCAAGAAGGTTGTGGTCGTCATGAACCTGAAGCCGGTGAAGCTGAGGGGGGTGCTGTCCGAAGGGATGATCCTGGCCGCCAGCGACGAGGAAGGCAACCTGAATGTGCTCACGGTGGACGGCGGCATCGGAAACGGAGCCGATGTGGGCTGAGGGAGGTGCACCCATGATATTTGAGAGCCATGCCCATTATGACGACGAACGTTTCCAGGAGGACCGGGACCAGGTCCTGTCGTCCTTGGGGGAACACAACATCGGCTATGTGGTCAACATCGGCGCCAGCATGGAATCCACCCGCATGAGCCTGGAGCTGGCCCGACGATATGACTTCGTCTATGCGGCCGTGGGGGTCCATCCCCATGAGGTGGGGGACATGACCGAACAGGACTTGGAGCTGCTGCGGGAATACGGACGCCAGGAGAAGGTGGTGGCTGTGGGGGAAGTGGGCCTGGACTATTACTACGACACGGCCCCACGGGAAGCCCAGAGACGCTGGTTCAGGGAGCAGACCAGACTGGCGGTGGAGCTTGGCCTGCCGGTCGTCGTCCACAGCAGGGACGCCTCCAAGGAAACCTTCGACATCCTCCAGGAGGAGGCCTTCGGCAGGATCTTAGGCGTCATCCATTGTTTTTCCGGAAGCAGGGAAACCGCCTTGGAGTATGTGAAGCACGGGTTTTACATCGGTGTGGGGGGCGTGCTGACGTTCCCCAATTCGAAGGCCCTCCAAAGGGTCGTGGATGCGGTCCCCTTGTCCAGCATCCTTGTGGAGACGGATGCACCTTATCTTGCCCCTGTGCCCAACAGGGGAAGAAGGAACGACAGCAGGAATCTGCCCCATATCATCGAGGCGATCGCCCGGAGGAAAGGGCTGGAGCCGAAAGAAGTGGAGGATGCGACCTTCGAGAACGCGCGAAGGCTGTTTTCCTTGTAACAGGTTTGCATTTGCCGCCAGACGGACGAAGGAGGTGTGGTCATGATTCTATATATCAAGGCATTGGGATTCAGTGAGTACGACAGCAGGGAGAAGGCGGAAGCCCTGGTGGGGGAGGTTCTGAAGGAACCCAGCAAGCGCTTTGCGTCCAACCACCGGTCCAACCAGATCCATGTGGAATACTACAAGGAATACGGTCCCCATTACGGCCTTGTGGCCAGAGGGGAACTGGACGATAAAGAGGAATTGAAGATCCACGCCCTGCTCCCCTACGCGCTGGGAAGCCAGCGTACGGACACACATGAGGTGGATGTGGTCCAGGGGGACAAGCCGGATGTGTTCAGCGGCTACTGCGAGGAAAGCAGGTCCGGCACCCCCATTTCATTCTTCCTGCAGAATGTGATCGACTACTGGGACCTGGAAGACGAGGAGGATGTCTACATCGAAGGCGTGCGGTTGGCGGCGTTTTCCATCGAAGGCACGGTCGTCCTTCCCATCGACAAGGATGAGGAGGAGCTCCTGCTGGAGGCGGAAGAGGACAGGATCCGGGAGGAGCTGCTGGAGGAGGCCCGCAGGGGCAACGAGGAAGCCATGGACATCCTGGAAGAGGAGGCGGACGAGGCCACCGAAATGCTCCATGAGCGGATGAAGTCGGAAGACATCCTGAGCATCCTGGAGGGGTATTTCGTTCCCTTGGGGGACGACGACGACATCTATTCCCTCCTGGGGACCATCGAAAAGGTGAAAAAGCTGAAGAACAAGGTCACAGGAGAAAGCATCTACCAGCTGGTCGTGAAATGCATGAACATCACCATCGACTTGTACATCAACGTGCAGGACATGGTGGGAAAACCTATGGTGGGGATGCGCTTCAAGGGTTCCTGTTGGATCCATGGGACCATCGACTTCATCGACAGCTCCAGCAGAAGGAAGGCCCAGGCGGAAAAATCGGCCGCAGAGGAGACCGGGAAGACCAAGGAAGAAGCGCCTCCTCAAGACGAAGACGAAGACGACTGGGATGCGGACGGGGAAGACGGGGATTTTGAAAATTAGTGCTTGAAAAAGTGGAGCATTGTTGTTATAATAGTCATGCTTGCGTAGTGGAAGCAGGCATGGCTATCATACATCTGCTGGTATAGTTTAATGGATAAAACGAGCCCCTCCTAAGGGTTAGCTATAGGTTCGATTCCTATTACCAGCGTTCTACGGAAAGAGAGACAAAATCCCGCCCAGACAGCGATGTCACGGCGGGATTTTGTCGATGTGGAAATCCATGCATGGAGTGTGCAGGAATAGGGGTGCTCTAAACCTCGTAGTCCACCACAACCCGGTCCTTGACTACGGAGCGTACATACTTGCCGACCTCCACATGGGCCGGATGGACCACATAGGCGTCCAGGTCTTCCTTGGAGTCGAATTCGGTGTACAGGGACACGTCGTGGGACGAATCCGAATCGTTGAAGTTGATGCCCACCTCGATTTTGCGCAGGAAGCCGATCTCCTTGGTGAGGGCTTCCAGCTTTGCCTTCAATGTCTGCAGGACTTCGGCCTTCTCCGGGCCCTCCTGGATGTTCCACAATACGATATGCTTGACCATCTTTTCCTCCTTGATTTGGGATGCCCCCATTATAAGGGATATATTGATGTCTTGTCAAATGCTGAAAAAAATGGTATGATGAATTGCTATGCAATAAAACGGAATACTGTAACGGCCATATCGGCCATCGATCGATGAATGGAGTAAAGATGGAAAAAAGAAGGGATATCATCAATGTGGCGGTAATCGCCCATGTAGATGCCGGAAAATCCACCCTGGTGGATGCGATGCTCAGCCAGAGCGGAGTGTTTAGAGAGAATCAGGAAGTAGTGGAATGCGTGATGGACAGCAACGACCTGGAAAGGGAGCGGGGCATCACCATTTATTCAAAGAATTGTGCCATAGAGTATGAAGGTGTGAAAATCAACATCGTGGATACCCCGGGCCATGCGGACTTCTCCTCGGAAGTGGAGCGGATCATCAAGACGGTGGACACGGCCATCCTGCTGGTGGATTCCAGCGAAGGGCCCATGCCCCAGACCCGGTTCGTGTTGCAGAAGGCGCTGGAGACAGGGATGCGCCCCATCCTGCTGATCAACAAGATCGACAAGAAGGACCAGCGGGCGGAGGAAGTGGTCGACATGACCTTCGACCTGTTCGCGGACCTGGGAGCGGAAGACCACCAGCTGGACTTCCCCATCCTGTATGGGGAGGCCAGGAACGGCGTGGTGAAGTATGAGATGCACCATGAGAACGAGGACATCAAGCCCCTCTTCGACCTGATCCTGAAGCATGTGCCCACCTATCCCCGGAGGGATGACGAGCCCCTGCAGATGCAGGTTTCCGCCCTGGCCTACGACGAGTACATCGGACGCCTGGGAATCGGCCGGGTCACCCGTGGAATCCTGCGCCAGGGACAAGTGGTTGCCGTGGCGGACCAGGAGGACGGCGTACGCAAGGCCAAGGTGACGAAGGTGTTCGTGAACGAAGGCCTGGCCAGGAAAGACGTGAAGGAAGCCTTCAGCGGAGACATGGTGATCATCGCCGGAATCCCGGACATCTCCATCGGGGACACCATCTGCGACGAGAACGTGGTGGAACCCATGGAGAAGATCCGGATCGAGGAGCCCACCCTGTCCATGAACTTCCTGGTCAACAACTCCCCTTTCGCGGGAAAGAGCGGGAAATACGTGACAACGCGCCATATCCGCGCCCGGCTTGAAAAGGAGCTGGAGACCAACGTAGGTCTGAAGGTGGAGGAGATGGAAGGAACGGAAGGATACAAGGTATCCGGCCGTGGAGAGCTGCACCTTTCCGTCCTGCTGGAAAACATGCGCAGGGAGGGCTATGAGCTGTCCGTATCCAAGCCGGAAGTGCTGCTGCACAGGGATGAAAACGGCAAGCTGCTGGAGCCCTTCGAGAAGGTTCTGATCACCGTGCCGGATGAATACAGCGGAACGGTCATCTCCAAGCTGAACATCCGCAAGGGGAACATGGAAGGGATGCTGGCGGAGAACGGATACACGAAACTGGAGTACCTGGTTCCCACCAGGGGGCTGCTGGGATACCGGAGCGAATTCATCAACGATACCCGTGGAGAAGGGGTCCTGGTCCGCTCTGTGGAAGGATACCATCCCCACGTGGGAGAGATCCCCAAACGGAACAACGGCGTCCTGATTTCCCAGGAGGCAGGCTCCACCATGGCCTATTCCCTCTTCAACCTCAGCGAGCGGGGAACCATGTTCGTAGGACCCGCCACAGAGGTCTACGAAGGCATGATCATCGGCATGAACAGCCGTAGGGACGACATGGTCGTGAATCCATGCAAGAACAAGAAGCTGACCAACACCAGGTCCTCGGGTGCGGACGACGCCATCAAGCTTCTGGAACCCAAGGAATTCACCTTGGAGGAGGCGCTGGAATTCATCGAGAGCGACGAATGGGTGGAAGTGACCCCAGACAACATACGTCTCAGGAAGAAGATCCTGAACAATGGCGAACGGGCCAAGGCCAACAAGGCAAGCAAGTAGAATCGGGGAAAATCGATAAAATATACAATATCGTTAAATACTATTCATACTCTGGACATATTTGTTTGGTAACATAGGAAATGTAATAACTATCCCCCCTTTTATTATATATATTATGCTTAGTCCTACCCGTATCGGTTTTGTTGGGTAGGTTTTTTTTGCAAAAAAACATCCAAAGGAGGAGAATGGAGATGAGGATCAGAAATGTGCCGGGAGCCTTCGAGAAGATCATGGCCCATTCCCATGTGGTCTCCAAACCCATGGAACATAAAGGGAGATGGAAGGAGGTCTTCGGAAACGGCAACCCCATCCATCTGGAATTGGGAATGGGCAAGGGAAGGTTCATCCTGGGGCATGCCCAGGCCCATCCGGATGTGAATTATATCGGGTTCGAGAAGTTCAGCAGCGTCCTGTACAGGGCGACGGAAAAGATCGACCATCCCGGCCATCATCCCAATGTCCGCCTGCTGCTGGAAGATGTGGCGAACCTGACGGACATCTTCGAGGAAAACGAGGTGGAAAGGATCTACTTGAACTTCTCCGACCCCTGGCCGAAGGACAGGCATGTCCGCAGGCGGCTCACCCACCGGGATTTTCTGGAAAAATACAGCAGGGTCCTGGGACCCTGCTGCGATCTGGTGTTCAAAACGGACAATCAGAAGCTGTTCGATTTCAGTGTGGAAGAAATGAAGGCGTACGGACTGGAAATCGTGGAATATACCAGGGACCTGCACAACATCCCCTATGCCGAAGGAAACATCATGACGGAATACGAGAAGAAGTTCAGCGGCAAGGGCCATCCCATCTACCGGGTGGCGGTCCGTTTCCGTCCTCAGCCATAGGTCATGAAACGGGGCAGCAGGATTTCGAACAGCACCACATACAGCAGAAAAAGGAAGATCATGAAGAAGAATTGGGGAGTCCATATGGACTCCTCTTCCATTTCCGGCATCGCCGGTTCCCCGGGAACCTGGGGAAGGAACGCCCCCGTAGGGGCATTGGCCTTCAACAGCCCCGCCTTGCCGTTGTACAGGGCCATCAGGCGCAAGACCAGGAGCAGGAGGGGGAACGTCAGGAGGTTCACCAGCAGCAGGGCCCCAGCCGCCGTCAGCAGGCTGTAGTTGTCCACGCCTCCTGCGGGCACCAAAGTGCCCAGGTCCGCCCCCATCCCGTCCATCACATCAAAGATCAGGCGCTGGTAGACCAGCATGGAGGCGTTGATGGTGAAGTGGATGGCCATGGCCGAGAAGATGGAACCTGTCAGGTGGACCACCAAAGCCAGCAGGATCCCCATGAGTACCGCATAGGAAAACTGGTTGAGGTTCAGGTGGAGGATGCCGAAGAAAAGCCCGCTGACCAGGCAGGTCGTCCTGACCGGCTTGCCCCGGTAGTTGCTGAGGATGATGGAACGGGCGGAGAGCTCCTCGAAAATCCCGGGAAAGACCCCGATGAAAAGTATGGAGGTTCCCAGGGAGAGGTCCTGCATCTCCATCAGGCTCTCGGCAATGTAGTTCTTCACCAGGAACTGGGAGAGGATGTTCACCAGGGACAAGGCAGGCATGACGAGAACGGCGATCCCCAGGGAAAGCAGGAGGTTGACGATGTCCAGGCGGTACAGCTGGAAGGTGGGACGGAGGGGGACGCGGGTATACAGGACATAAAGAAGCACGGGCAGGAACACCAGGCCCAACTGGGAAATGGCGGTCAACCCCAAAAAGGGGATTTCCAGGCCGAACCCCTGTATGATCAAACCAAGGGAATTGCTTCCCAACAGGAAAAACAAAATCGCAAACAACTGGTAGTTGTTGCCTCTTCTAACGGAATACATGGACTTTTCCTCCTTAAATGCGGCTCTGTAGACTCATCATACCATAGGTCAAGAAGGAATGGAAAGAAAACTGTTGACTATATCGTATAAACGTAATATAATAATACCAACGCAAGAAATCAATGGTTTTCATATGAGGAGGAAGCGCAATGGCACTTATATTATCAGACGCAACATTCAAAGAGCAAGTATTGGAATCCGATGTTCCTGTATTGGTAGATTTCTACGCTGACTGGTGCGGACCATGCAAGATGATTGCCCCCATCGTGGAAGAGCTTGGAAAGAAATTCGAAGGAAAAGCCAAAGTAGGCAAGCTGGATGTGGACAGCAACGGTGTGACGGCACAGCAATACAGGGTCATGAGCATCCCCACCCTCCTGATCTTCAAGGACGGAAAAGTGGTGGACACCATCGTGGGCGCCGTGCCCAAACAACATCTGGAAGCGAAATTGAACGCAGTACTTTAATGGAATCCGGAAAGCCAAGGGCCTTTGGGAAGAGGGAAAACCTTCTTCCCGGGGCCCTTTCTTCTCGATTGACACCGAAAACGGCGCATGTTATAATTTTGTCAAAGACTGGTGTGCATAATGGCGCATGGAAAGGGAGAGGAGGAAGCTGATGAAGACAATCGCCTACTACATATCGGATGCGGGTTTCGGCCACATGACACGCTCGCTGGCCATCATCGAGCATCTGCTGGAAACCACCGAGCATGACATCTACATCTCTGGAAGCGAGGTCCAGACGGACTACACCAAAATATACCTGGCATCCCATCTGGACAGGATCAAGTTCGACAAGGTACAGACGGACGCCAGGACGGTCTATGTGGACCACAGTTTCGAGGTGGACGTGAAAGCGACGGAGGACAACATCCGGGA
This sequence comes from Anaerotalea alkaliphila, assembly GCF_010179735.1. Lineage (GTDB taxonomy): Bacteria > Bacillota > Clostridia > Lachnospirales > Vallitaleaceae > Anaerotalea > Anaerotalea alkaliphila. Next base: position 34,429 of record NZ_JAAEEH010000019.1, on the reverse strand, counting down.
GTTCCTGGCAGGACTGGGGGAGGCGGTGGAAACGGAGATGCTGCGTCTGAAGCACCGGAATGTGGCCTGCGTGGTCACGGACCTTTCCATCCTGGGCATCAAGGTGGCAAAGGCCTTGGGAAGGCCGGTGGTGGGCATTTCCAACTACACCTGGTACCACCGGTACAAGAAGTACGGAATCGGGGAAGAACTCATCGCACCCTACCTGGAAGCCTATAATGAAATGGACAAGATGCTGACCTTGGGCCTCTCCGACAGCATGGACGGCTTGGCCTGTCCTACGGAACAGGTGGGTTTCGTGGCCAGGAAGACCAACAGCGCCGCGGACAGGATGCTAAGGACCTCCTATTGGCCCAGCGCCTATGTGTCCATCGGACAGATGGCCAACTACAGCGAGAAGGAGATCGCCGTGGACTTTCCGGACGGGCATGTGTTCGCCACCGGGAATGTGAAGCTCCGGGGCAATGTCCACGTCGCACCCCTTCCGGCCAGGGTGGGGAACACCCAGGATTATGTGGCCTCCAGCTCCATGGCCATCATCAAACCGGGGTGGGCTTCCGTTGCGGAATGCCTGGTGTATGGCGTCCCCTTCGGCGTGGTGAAGACCAACCGGGCGGAAGACGGGGAGATTGTGGAGAAGCTGGTGAAGGAGGGCTGGTGCTTCGCGATGGACCTTGCGGAGCTGCACACGCTGGAAATCCACCGGCTGTACCGGGTGGCGGTCCACCTGCGGGCACCCAAGATGCCCAACAGCGTGCCGGGCATCGTCCAGCGGATCCTGGACATGGCGGTATGAGAAAGCGGATGCGAACCCCGGCAAGGGAGCGCATCCGCTTTCTCATGGCTTTCTTTTCTCTTCCACAGGCAGCACGCTGGACATCCGCCGGTCATACTTGGCGTTGATGCTTTTCTGCACGACCGTGCTGATGACCGCGAAGAAAGGAACACCCAGGAACATCCCGATGAAGCCGAAAATCTTCCCAAAGATGATGATGGAAAAGATGACCCAAAAGGGGCTCAGGCCCGTCGAATCCCCCAGGATCTTGGGTCCCAGGATGTTGGCGTCGAACTGCTGGATGACCAGGACGATCAGCAGGAACCAGAGCGCCCTGGCCGGATCCAGGACCAGCAGGAGGAAAAAGCCGACGCCGCCGCCGATGAAGGGTCCGAAATAGGGGATGATGTTCGTCACGCCCACCAGCACGCTCAGAAGCAGGGTGTAGGGGATTCCGGCGAACAGCAGGACGAAGAAGGTGAGGATCCCTATGAGCAGGGAGTCCAGGAGCTTGCCGATGAAGAAATTGGTGAAGATCCGGTGGCTGTCCTTGAACACGTTCATCAGATAAATGGCCAGCTCCGGAGAAAACACGGCCAGCACCCCCTTTTTTGCCGCCAGGACGGACCGTTCCTTGGCGAAGAGGATGTAGATGGCGATGATCAGCCCCAGAACCAGGTTGAGGAGGCCGGCAGCCAGGCGGGTAATGGAAGTCACCAAAGTGGGAGCGAAGCTCTTCAGCATCTCGGAGAGCTGCTCCAGGGAATCCGGCAGATAGGAATTGATGTAATCGCTGAAAAGGCTCAGGTCCAGATAGTAGTCCGTATCGCCGATCCAGTATTTTCCCTCCTCCATATGCGCCATGATGATCGGCAGGAACCGCTGGGGAAAGTCCGCCACCTCCCGGATGCTAAGGAGCAGCTGGGGAAGAACGAAGGCCAGCAGGATGACCACAAAGCCCAGGATCACCACATAGGCGAGAAAGATGGAGAGCCCCCGCTGCAGCCCCTTGTGGGGAAGGTGGAACTTTCCGATCCGCAACCTGGAAAAAAGCTTCCTTTCGAAAAAATTGACCATGGGGCTGATGAAATAGGCCAGCAGGAAGGCCATCAGGAAGGGATACAGCACGCCGGCCACGGATTTGACCCCCACCAGCGTATTCTCCCAGTTGTCCGTGAATTTATAGATGCCATAGCATACGGCAAAGACAATGACCGCATAGGCCGCTATGGTCGTGTATTTCCGGTTCCAGTCCAATCGCATAAAAAACCTCCTCCATTCGATACATGCATCATAGCAAAAATATCGGGAACATGCCACAGGAAACCGGGAGGAAAGTGAAAAAAACCTTGAAAAAAAACGGTTGACGGATGGGACATTGTTGGGTATAATTAAGTTCGTTCTAGAGAATGCCTCATTAGCTCAGCTGGCTAGAGCACCTGACTCTTAATCAGGGTGTCCACGGTTCGAACCCGTGATGGGGTACTACCTGACAGACATTGAAAAAAGCCATGTTTCAGGCTTTTTTTTATTGTCCAAATGTGGATACCTTATTTTGATTTGTATTGCAGGGAACGTTATAGTATGGTATCCAAGTATGATATTCCTTTCTTCCTGCGGATGAATTGAGTGTTTGCAGCAATGTTCAAGTAGATTTCTGTTGTCTTGCTGCTTGTATGTCCCAAAAGCCGGGAAAGCTGGTAGATGTCTCCCAGGTCGTTGATGAGGAAATTCGTTGCAAATGTGTGCCGAAGAAGATGGGCATGAAGCCGGATGATTCCCGTTTCCATCTTTAGATCCTGGAACATCATCTTTATAACGTTGCTGCTTAATCCATGCCCTTGCTTGTCCAGAAAAAACATTTCCTCTTTAGGATTTTTTGGGGTCCTCTTGTACATGTACTGGAGAAGGGCCTTCTTGGTATTCAGGCCGAAAGGAACAATACGCTGCTTGTTACCTTTTCCCCTCAAAACGATATATTTTTCATCGAAATTGATATCTTTCAGACGAATTTGTTCTATTTCCGATTTCCGGGGGCCGGAATCAAGGAACAACATGCAAATGGCTTTGTTGCGGATCCCTACGGTGGAATTGTCGAAAGAAGAAAACAAAGTGTTGATTTCATCATCCGACATTATTTCAATAGCCACCTTGTTGGCTTTGGGGACCTTGATGTCATCATACCATTTTTCCTTGATATGCTTCTGTTCATACATCGTTTTTATGTAAAACTTGATATGCCTGATATAGGTCTGAATGGATTTGTTTGATATCCCCTTTTTCCTCAAGTGAAGATGATAGTTGTTCACATCCTGAAAAGTAAGCTCTTCAAGGTCCTTGTCTTTCAGATGATCCGCAAACCTAGTGACTATTTCCCGGTAATTCCTGATGGTCTTTGGGGTATTCCCCTTTAGCTCCTGTTCTATTTCGAAAATAGGGATAGATTCCTTTATGGTCATGTTTCAATTCATCTCCTTTTATCCAACAATGGTTTTATCCTTCTTGTGGCTTTTTGTTTGTAAAGGTCATAATCCTTAAGATATTTGCTATTTCGTATGATTTGAATGGGTTCCTTTGTCCTGCTGTCTATCAGCTCATAACGTTTATGGTTGTCGTTCAGATTTGATAGAACATTAAGGATATCATGCTCAAACCCTGTTTCATAGTCCTGGTTGTAAACGGCTGCTTTACCAATCTTGTTGACGGTCATTTGAAGCTGACGCTCCTTGTGCAACCTGCTGCTGTAATCTCTTATAGCAATAGCATCTGAATCTTTCCACCAGTCAATTTTAAGTCGGTTCAAACGGTCCCACCAATCGCAGCGCTTTTCCCCATCGGTGAAGTTCAAAGTGCTTGTTTGCAAGTAGTTTAGAAAAAGCTTCCTGTTGTCCAAAATCCTGTAGATCCTGACAAGCTCCGGGGAGCATTCCTGATGGGGGAGAGTCTCAATCATGGAATCCGAATTATAATAGAACTTGCGTTTTGTCTCGAATTCTATGTTAGTGACTTTCGTCACCTCCGGGAAATACCTGGTTGCGAACCGCTCCCGGTCACACAGAGTTGTGTTGGGGTCCTGGAGGATGCTGTTGATGGCATCCTTAACAATCTGGTCATTGCCATATTCAAGATAATAAAGCATGGCTGCTTCATAGACATAATCAAATTCCTGCTTTTTGAAAGCGTGTTCTAGACAATAACGGTCATACCGTGATATAATTTTGTTGTCAAACCAGATTTTTATGAAGTAGTTTTTTCCAGATGCTTCAATGATTTCCAGGGTTTTATTGTATATCCGAATAAAGGTATTGTTGGACTTGCGCCGTCCAAGAGCTAAATATTCCTTGTTTAGCTTATTTTTTTTGATTCTTCCTGATTGTGTGTAGAATTCCATTTCGGTTTGAAGGTATTTTTCAATGTTTTCATCCTTGAAGAATTGGTTGGGGTTCTGAATGCAGTTGGTATGATAAGCATAGTCGATGCGATTCTCTTTAACATTCAATATCTTGAGGTCATGCTTCTGTATGATCTCTTTTATTTTGTCAATGGTTTCCTCCAGAAGTTCCTTCTGGTCCTCCATCCACAAGGGCGCTGCCCTTATCTGGACGAGTATCCGGGGGGTCTCCATGTTGCGAAGGTATTCTAAGAAGAATATATCATACCTTTCCGGTGATGTTAAGCAGATACCATAGTCATCATGGCGCTTGAGAGAAATCACCAGATCATCATCATAGACTATCTCTTCCGTGGTGGTGCGGGCCATTTCCTTGAAGGTCTTTAGATCCTCAAGAAGCTTCTGGACCTTCTGATTCTCGTTGCAGTCCCCTTCCAGGTAAGCCACATAATAGAGGTTGTCAATGTTATGGATGTACTTTTGCGCCAAAGTATGAAAATGATACTTTAGCTGGTCCTTATCCATTTCCTGTGCGAATACCGTTTTCCTGATGTCGTTTCGTATCATACTTTTCCCCCTTTTTTTATGTCTGCAAGTTGCTTTGCGTATTCCTGCAATTGTCTGTAATAATTCTGTAACACGAAAGCTGTCAGATGCATGTTTGACAGCTTTTTATTTTCGAGTTATCCCCAGTATTTTCCAGGCTTTTTTAAGTTTTTCGCATCGTTTTCCATGGGGCGTATTACATAGACCGCCCCCTCCCTCTCTGAATGAAAGAATGAAAGCTCACGTCTGCAAATCTGTTCGGCTGCGCTCCGGTTCCGTCTCATCCCATACAAGGATATGGGCAAGCTTGTAGTTGAGAGGGGAAGGGACATCCGGCAAAAAGGGCGTTTTTTCCCTTGCGGTGTTGAGGATCCGCGTCTTTTCGGCACTGCGGAGCTGGTAAAGATAATCAAGGGCCTGCTCATAAGCTCCAGGGCCTTCAAATTCGATTATCTTCCGGGCAGAGGGATGTTCATAGAATTGATGGCGGTCCTCCGTCCAATAAATCACATAATGCTCGATTCCGTGATAATGCAAGCTCATATAAGGCTCTCCTTTCGTCTGATTGGTAAAAGGGATACAAAGCTATGCACCCCGGCCTGGAAAGGCCTGGTGGACTTCTGGTGGAGCTATGGCCAACTTCCAAGGGATCACCTCCCCCCGAAGGACGGGGGAAGGGTGGTCAAATGAATCAACTGCTGCCTTATTGGTATCCCAAATAATGAAATCTATCCATCCTGCTTAAAAATGCTGCTCTGCTGTGCTGGTCTCCTTATCCCTAAGCCATACCCGTACCCGGCGCCTGGCGTAGGCAAACAGGTTTTCGTGCGCTGAAGGAGGGAAAGAGAAACACGCCTGTTGGCGTGAACTGGCCTGTTGGCCAGTTGTGCGGTCTGCCGGCCTGACGGCCGTCAAACCTGAATGGACCGCCTGTTGGCGGTCTGCCGGCCTTTGTTAAGGCCGGTTGGTTGCGAGAGTGTAAACCATCAAGGGCTCACGCTCAAAGCGTACCGTGGTTGCTCCGTTGTCCGTAAAGCCTTGGCAGGGGGGCGGTTCGTGTCCTCGGTCGTCACATGGAGTAAGTCTCTAGGGCTTGGCCTTGCTGCTTGAAATGTCGGTTCTTTTAAAGTTATCTACAGGGATAGTTGTCCATTAAGGTTTGTGGGGGCGTTGGTGTTCGGTTAGTTATATATATAATTGTTTGCCTACGCCAGGCGCCGGCTACGCCTAGGCGCCTGGCGCACATCCTAGCCTCATTTTTTAGCACGCTGTATATATTTAATTATATTGGGGTATTGTTTGCGGTAGTAGTTGATTAATTTGTTGCGGAAGTTGTCCATAGTCCAGTCGAAGTCCAGGGGTACATAGCTTGTATCATAGCGAAGCTCTTTGAAGAGTGATTCAGACTTCTGAATCGAAAAATCTTTGTACCCAAGATTTTCACAGTCAAGGATCCTATAGTTGATTGTATCGGTCCTTTGGTTGGTCTTTACCATGACGGCATATTTCATCTGATTGCGGATCCTGTTGTAGACCATGGAGAAATCAATGGTAGTGAAGAGAAAAAGAACGTTCTGCTTGCCTAGAGTGTTGATAAGGATGGAAACGTCCTTGAGGATCTTCCAGTCCTGGGCATCGGCACCGTTGTATATCTCGTCAATCAGAACTATTTTGGGGTCGAAATTCAAAGGAATCTCGTCTATGCTGTTGATGAAGTTGAAATGTTCATCATCAGCCTGGAGGTTGGTGTAGACGGGGATCTTTTCTGCTGTGCTTATGTTCTTGGCGAGCAAGTACATAAGCAGCGTTTTGCCGGAGCGCTGTTGTCCCATCGCTCCTATGATTATTCCTGGCATCGTCCATCCCCCCTATTCGTCCTGCTGGTGCATGACTTGGGGTTTGATGCCTTTTACAAGCTCTTCCATAGTCAGAGCCTTGAGCATGGATTTGATGGCACCATGCTGGAGGAAGTCAAGGTTCTTGTTCCTCTTCTGGTTGTATTCCACTACGGCCTTGAATTCCTCCAGGTCCTTGAGGTCGTACCTGCGGATCATGTAGTTGAGTGTGGCCAAGATTTCAAGCTGGTCCTGGCTGAAGGTGGGGATGATCTCGTAGACGAGCTTTACAGCGTTTCCACCGTCATTGGTTGCTGAAAAGTCGTCGAACATTTTGCTAAAGTCGAGCATCAGGCACCACCTCCCATGCATCCCTGGAGAAGGACTGCCAGGGTAATGAGAAGGTTGGTCAGGATGATGGGCTTGAGGGGGTCCTTCTTGCGGAAAAGCTTGTCGAGGGCCAATGATGAAAGCTTGGCCTTGTCCTGAACGAATTGCCAATCGGAATCGGTAAGGGATACGATCTTCTTGTCGCCTACCTGCTTGAATTCGTTTTCTGTGAGTTTGATTTTATGGGTTTTGTTGATTTTGGAAAGTTTGTTGTCCACTATGATCTCGTTTTCAAGGATTATGATATATTGCATTTTAATATCTCCTTTTAGATGTATTTTCTCTTGTCCAATGAATTGAATATGTTCACAAGTCCGATGATGATGTAAATGGCGAAGAAGAGCGCTGCAACGGATGTGATGTCATGGTCCGGCAGCTCGTAGGTGGGCGGTTCGTACTCTAAGGAGTACATGAGGGTTCCCCCATCACCTTCCAAGGGATCCAGGAGAGGTTCCTCCAGGATTTCGTCAAGGACTGGTTCCTCCAGGGTGCCTTCTTCCCCTTCAATGGTCGTGTTCTCATCCATGGTATGTCCTCCATATAATAAATAGGGTGCCGATTATGGAAAGGAACAGGATCATGAGGTTAAGGGTCCTGATGATCCTGTCAAGTCTCCTGATTTCACGGCTTGCATAGTGGTTCATTTCCTCACCTTCCTTTTGTTGCTGCCTATGTCGAAATCAACGTCATCAAATGTTGTTTTCACAAATGCGATGAGCTTTGCTATGAGTGTAAGTACAACGTCTGCTATTGTGAAAAGGATGAAAAGGATGGCTATGAATGTTATGATCTGCTGTATGTATTCCTGCATTCTCATTTCTCCATTCTCATGTATATGGCTATGGCCATGATGATTGTTATTATCACAATTATGGGTACTATCAATAGTTCCATCAATGCTCTATCCATCGGTTACCCCCTTGAATTGAAATAAAGAATAGTCCCGAAAAGCAGGAAATAAACGGCTCCTATGGCTATAGTGGCATTGATAAGGGTTTGTGCATACATGTTATCATTCCTTTCCTCGTCTAAAGCCGATGAGGGCCACAAGGGTTATAAGGCATCCGATGATTGCGTAATTCTGCGCTATCATGTATTCATAATATATTTCCATTGTTTTCTCCCTAGATACCTTTATTGTTGTTTTGGTTTAAAAGAAAAGGCCGATGAAGGCCGATTCTTTGATGTCAATAATTGAATGCGGATTTAAGCGCCTTGATGATGATGAATGCAAGGGATATCCCCAAGGTGATGTAAATCACCGGCATCATGGCATCAAGGATGCTTTGTGTCCAGGTGAACATCTGTGTCAGGTCCATGTCAAGGAACAATGCTGCACTCGTGGTGGTCTCCATAAGCAGCTACGTTCTAGTAGCTGAATGCGGATTTGAGGGCCCGGATGATGATGAAGGCAAGAGAGATGCCAAGGGTAATGTAGACTACGGGCATCATCATATCGATGATGGATTGTGTCCACACGAACATCTGGGAGGGGTCGAAGTTGAGAGCGAATCCTTGCGGCTCCACTGCGTGGGCTGTGTTGGCAGCTCCTACGACCAGTAGGGCCATGGCGAATGCGGTGAGGGCGTCCTTCTTGCGGATGATTCTGGTCATGATTTCCTTGATTTTCTTCATATTGTTTTTCTCCTTTCGTTGAGAAATGGAATGGAATGCAATCTATATAAAGCGTTGGGCCAACCGGCTCCGGTGCCTTATATCATTTGAAAATGCTTTTGATTATCGTGGATCCAGTGAATCCACCTTTTATCATTTGCCATATGTAATAGCAGAGCTTGTAAATGGTCCAGGTGATGCCTATGAGGATAAGGCCGTAGGTATATACGAAAACGGGATCTCCCACCAGATATCGGTATGCGCCTATGTAGGCAAGCACGTTGAATCCGTCGATGGTGCCGGATGCAGCTGATGCAATCATGCTGTCCATGTAACGCTGTTGGTCCAGCAATGCGTTGTATAGCTGGAGAATGCCGTCAAAGCCGGCCATGAAGCCGTCTATGACGAATGTCGCTATATCGACAACAGATTGGACGAATCCGTTTCCTATGCTTGCAAGCTGCTCTAATGCCGTCATACGTCCAACCTCCCAACCTTTTTGTTAAGCGCCTTGTAGATGGCGAATGTTATAAGGAATGCTCCCAACCAAGACAAAAGGCCTTGGATGGTTATCCCCATGCCTGGAATGGTCTGGTTCCTGGTGAAGGTTATCCCCATCATCACATATTCATTGAATATGGCTGTAGTAGCAGGGATGGCGAAGATGGAACCAACGAAAACCAGGGCCTTGATGAACAGGTACATGACAGCCAGCAGGATAAGCCAAAAGAGCATGAACAAGTTAGAAATGCTGGGGGTCATGACAACAGGAAGTCCACCTGGTGGGGGTTGTCCTCCACCGGTTGGGACCGGAGGGACGGGGGAGGGTTCAGGAAGAGGTGAAGGCTCCGGCAAAGGTGCCGGGTCTATACCCGGTAATCCTTGCGTCAATGCGCCAACTATGGCTCCGGGAAGTCCTGCTATACCGGCAACTATCTCACCAAGCCGGGTAAGTAAACCTTTGTTGGTTTCGTCCTGTGTAAGAGGGTCAGGCTCTTCCTTTGGGGCTGCTGTTGGGTCAGTATAGGTCAAGGGATCCGTAAGGGTTGCAGGGATATATGAGGGAAGTTCAGGGGGATTCGGGAGAATCCAGCCATCATTTTCAGGGTTAAGGTTTATGCTGGTTTCGTCTATGGTTATGGGTTTGATGGTTTCGGTTTCGGGATCGTATTGTCTTGCTTCTGTTGTGTTTCCAGAAGCATCGGATATTTTAGGTTGATATTGTTCTATTTTTGGGGGAACATAAGTTAATTCTTCATTAGTTGCATTTGCTTCCACTGTTTCTGCTTTATTTGTATCATAAAATCCATGAGTTGTTTGAATATATTCATAATTAGGACCTGATAAGGAACCACCAGCATAAACACCACCTTGATATAAATTACCCCATGTTTGGGTTGATGTGTTGTAAGTCAATGTTAATGTTGAAGACCCTCCCATCTCATATATAGATGATCCAGTTACTTGTATACCACTTAAACTAGATGATGCAGACCAATAAATAACACCTGTTGATTTTATTTTCCATAATGCTTGATATGGTCTTTGGGTAAGTTGAAATTGATATTGTATATTGGAATCATATGTTTCATCAATGGATGGATAATCATTCCATTGAATATAATCACTATATGTGATTTCATTTGTTGAAGGAGTATATTCATTCAAAAGAAACTTTTTGAATGCTTCACTTGCTACTGTACTTTCCATACTCATTCCAAGCAAATGCTGGAAAGCATATCTATATGCTTCAGGAACAGCTGCAATCAAATCCTCTATGGTGTCGTATGTTTTCCATACGTTGATGTATTTGCCATAATACTCATGCCACATCTGTTCCCGGAGCTGATATTGTCCATCCTGAATGCGGAAATTGGACTGGAACCAGTTCCTTACGTCTGCTTTCTGGTTTTGTGTGGCAAGCACCGGACCAGCTCCGGTATCTACTTTTATAGGTAGATCTATATCTTCATCTTCTCCTCGAAGGAATTTTTCAAAAGGATCCTGATACATCTGGAAGCCGGTTATCTGTCCGGCTATCCAAACGGTATCATTGATAAAATCAGTAACTTTTGTATACATGGTTTGAGGATAGTCCTGGGGAATGTTCGCAAGTCCATATTGTTGCATAAGGGCTTGCGATATTTCCCCATTTTCCCCAAATTGCTCCACATAACGGTCATAGCTGGCTTTTTGCACCTGCCATCTAGCAATTTCCGCTGCGTCATGAATCATGACGACCCTTGAAGCCATCTGTCCGGCTGTGATCAAAGCTCCCAATCCTGACATGGCGCTGGTACCTATGTTTTTCATCCAGCTATTTGATTCTGTCCCTGTCATTTTGCTTCCAGGGAATTGTATTACCTGACCGGTCTTTGCTGCGTTCACGTTGTTCGCTATCTCCTGAATGGCTGCTTCCTGTTCAGGTGTAAGCAAAGGGGCTGCTGCATGGGCGGTCCAGGTGCATCCCCGGATTACCATCACAACGGCCATAATCAAAAAAAGGACCCTGTAGATGATGGTATTCCTTCTATTGTTTGGAAACTCCGGATTGTAGATCCGTAGATTCTTCATCTTCTGGAATATTCCCATGTTCTAGGCTCCTTTCATACATGTATGCTGCTATCATGGTCATTGGGAAAATGGAAAGTATGACAAGTCCGATTATTATCAAAATATCAATATTCAATTGGATGATGTAGGCTGCTACTTTCAGTACCCGTTCATCCGCCAGAAGCTCCTTCAAAAGTTCCATTTCATCACCTTTTTATAATGTCCCTGGAGGAGAGGTCCAGGGACTAGAAGCGTTAAATAAAGAAATACCATTGATAATCATTGGAACAAGGCTCTCCTTCCTTGTCGGTTAAATTGAATGAGTGTGTGATATATATGAAGCCTTAGGCAAGCTTCCTAAAATAAACCGCCAGCCAGGAGGTGAACCGGCGGTTGATGGGGCCTAGTAGTCTACACCGTCAACAAGGAAATCGTTGACGTATACCTTGCCGGCGATGATGTCGAAGTCCAACTTTCCTTCTACAGGATAAGCTTGGCCACGAAGCTTGGAAACCACGCTTTCATCGGCCTTATAGGTCATGATCTCAATGCCGTATTTCTCGTTGACCTGTTCGGTGCTGGTCTTGATGTCGTACTTTCCGAATTTGCGAGTGCTAACCACAATCTTGTGGCTGTTGATGTCGTTGGCTTTGCCGGTGTTCTGGTCCTCGATGCGTCCGATGAATGATTGTACTGCGTACAGGGTAGCTTCTGCGATTGCCATAGTTTTTTTTCTCCTTTGGGGTTAGCTTATTTTAGGGATATCTTTGAAATCAAGATACTGGAAATAACAGTCTTTCTGCATTTCATATACAATAAGGACGAATTCCTTGTTCTTCTCAATGAGTACCAAGGTTTGTCCTATTTGTTGGATAGTGGAAAATTCAATCTCCTTGAATAGGTGGTGGTATTTCAGGAGGAAGTGGACAAAAAGGTTCCGGTTCTCCTGCGTGAGATGGTCCAGGTCCATCCCCTTCACAACTACGTCTATATAGTTCAGGATCATATGCATCTGCTATATCCTCCGTTCTGGCCCGAAGTCCTTTGCTCCAGGCCAGGAATGCCTGTATGTCCTTAGATAACTGCTTCTGATTTATACTTATCATAATATTCCTGATACTGGTCGAGGTCTTTCTTGTATATCTCATATGATTTAAGAGATTTTATAAGAACATATTGGAAATTAGAAATTACAAAAAATGTTACCTGACTTATGTCTCCATTTGAATTTACAGATAAAACATCTGTAGTTTGTAAATCCATTTCGTTGTCGTACTCTTCCTTTACCAAATCTTCCTTTTCAAGCATCGATTTGAATTCTTTCTCGCTCAACCTTATAATCATATTTTCTCCTTTGCCAGCTCCTTTAAGGCTTGCTGGTCTTGTGCTATAATAAGAGTGTAAAGGTATCTACATGTATTATTATACTCTCAAATGTGAGTAGTGTCAATAACTATACTCATATTTGTGAACAAAGAAAGGGTGTATAGTTATGACCATTGGTGAAAGACTAAAAGATTGGAGAACATCAAACAGTTTTTCAATGGCAGAAATCAGCAAAAACACAGGAATTAGCACAGGGAATATAGCAATGCTTGAAAATGGAAGAAGCTTGCCTTCTTCAAAAGCACTATTAGCATTACATAATGAATATGGACTTTCCATTGATTGGATCCTGACGGGTAAAGAAAAAGCTCCACCTGAAAAGGCGCAGCTCTTTGATGATACTATGAAGGAGATTATCAACATGATCTATCCATTATGTGAGAAGCAGAAGATTGAGATCCTTGGAATGCTGAAGTATTACATGACGGTAAACCAACACGAATACCTACATAAAGTTTCAAATTGAAGGTTGATGAAAAAGAACAAACGCACCTGATTTTACCTGCATCCCTTATTTAGTATGCAAAATGAAAAACAGCATAGCGGTTTTACACCGGAAGTTCTGTTTTAAGGCTTTCAATGTCTCTGATTTTAGAGCACTACTCTTAATCAGGGTGTCCACGGTTCGAGTCCGTGATGGGGTACGCAGAAGGCCGTATATGTACATTGGTGCATGTGCGGTTTTTTTATTTACCTAAGGTTGGGTCAAGTCTGGGGCAGTGGATGTTGACTTGACAATAATAAGATGATACCATGATGAAAACAAAAAAGTGAAAAATCATATAATTCCACTTCAACGAAAGGAAAAGCATGGATACAGCAAATGAATCGCATGCAGAACAGAAAATGAAGCCATACACACTAGGTTTGTACGAAAAATCAATGCCTGCAGCGCTTTCCTGGAAAGAAAAACTTATGGCGGCGAAGGGCGCAGGATATGATTTCATCGAAATCAGCATCGACGAGACCGATGAAAAACTCGAAAGGCTGGACATGCCCCGGGAAGAGAGGAATGCCTTGGTCGACCTGATGGAAGAAGCCGGCATGCCGATCCGGACAATGTGCTTGAGCGGGCATAGGAAGTATCCCTTGGGAAGCTGCAATGAGGAAACAACACGCAGGAGCATGGAAATCATGGAAAAGGCAATCCAACTTTCGGCGGATTTGGGTGTTAGAATCATCCAATTGGCAGGCTATGATGTCTATTACGAAGCAAGCAACGAGGAAACCAGGACACGATTTGAAGACAATCTTCAGAAGGCTTCCCTGTTGGCGGCCAGGTCGGGAGTCATGCTGGCCTTTGAAACCATGGAAACCGAGTTCATGAATACGGTTGAAAAGGCAATGAAATATGTGCGGCAGGTCAAGTCGCCCTATCTGAACGTATATCCGGATGCGGGGAATCTGACGAACGCTGCGTGCATGTATGGAAACGACGTACTGGAGGACTTGAGGAAGGGAGAAGGACACGTTGCGGCTCTCCATTTGAAGGAGACTGTTCCCGGCAAATTCAGGGAGATTCCCTATGGCACGGGGCATGTGGATTTTGAGGCCATAATTGAAACAGCCTGGGGCATGGGGGTGCGGAAATATGTCACGGAATTCTGGTACACTGGAAACCAACGCTGGGAACAGGACCTAAGGGATGCGAACGAAATGATGCGGAACATTTTGTCAAAGCAACGGTGAAAAGGAAAGGGAGGTAACGGAGGGTGCTGGAAGAACTGAAAATGCAAGTCTACGAGGCGAACATGGAATTGCCCAGGAGGGGACTGATCACCTATACGTGGGGGAATGTGAGCGGCATCGACAGGTCTAAAGGCCTGTTGGTCATAAAGCCCAGCGGCATCGAATATGACGAGCTGAGGCCTGAGGACATGGTGGTGATGGATCTGGAGGGGAACCGCGTTGAAGGGAGATACAAGCCCTCATCGGATACATTGACGCATATTGAACTTTACAAGGCGTTTGAATCTGTTGGCGGCATCGTACATACACATTCGCCATGGGCCACGTCATGGGCCCAGGCTTGCAGGGGGATTCCGTGTTATGGAACAACACACGCAGACTATTACTATGGAGAAATCCCTTGCGCAAGGAGCCTGACCGCCGAGGAAATCCAAGAAGGATACGAGAAGAATACCGGATTGGTCATCCTGGAGACGTTTGCAAATAGATTGCCTGGACACGTGCCGGGAGTGCTGTGCTCCAACCATGGTCCGTTCACCTGGGGCAAGGATGCAGGGGAAGCGGTCCACAATGCGGTTGTCTTGGAGGAAGTGGCCAAGATGGCATATCAGACAGAGCAGTTGAAACCGGGACTGCAACAGGCCCCGCAAGCGCTCCAGGACAAGCATTTCGAAAGAAAGCATGGAGCAAACGCATATTACGGTCAAAAATGATGAGGCATGCATCCATTCGGTCAAAGCTTTTTATCCAATATTGCATCTTCATCATCGTCTTCACCGGTTTCATCGGTTATGTGGCCTATTCCTCCTTTTATGAAAAGCTGCAGGAAAACAAGATCGACTACACACTGGAAATTTCCAACAAGACCAAGTACAATCTTGAGTTCCTTTTGACTTCCATACACAACACGGCAACACTTCTTTCTTATGACGAGGAAATACTGGCCAAAATCTCCATTGGCGCCGGCGTGGATGAGGACATCAATAGGATTTTGAAAAACACCATCTCCGTCCAGGAATACATCAAGGGGATTTACATCATCAGTCAGGACGGAAGGGTATGGAAAAGCGATTGGGCCATCAATGACTGGGCCTTGAAGCAAAAGTACAGGCACATCCTGAGGCAAAAAGCCCAGGATGATGGGATCTTCGCCAATGCCTATTCCAGCGAATACCACATCACTTCCCAGATGAAGGTGCTTACCTATGTGCGGAAAATCTACGACTATACCAATGATGTGGATTATGGGATCATCATCATCGACATCAATTACGACTACATACGGGAATTGATCTCCACCATTTCCGTCCAGAACCCCCAAAAGTTGATTCTGGTCAACGGGAACGGAGAAGCGATCTTCACATACCCCATCAACATCCTGTTGGATGAGGTTTTGGTGGACTATCCGGACCTGATCGGCAACCATGGGATGCGGATTGACGGAGTCGTCTTCAAGGAGCCAAGCATCATCATATCGAATCCGATCAAGCTGACGGATTGGACATTGATCGGCATCCACTCGACCAATAAGATATTGGAAGATACGAAAGTCATGTTGCAGTCCTTGCTGGAAATCACCTTCCTGTTCCTGGCCGTCAGCATCGTCATGGCCTACTTCCTGTCCTATCGGATCACAAGACCGATTGCGGAATTGTCGGGTGCAATGAAAAAGGTCGAAAAAGGGGACCTGTCCGTACCTGTAGAGGTGCGGAGCAATGACGAACTTGGACAATTGGGACTTGCATTCAACCATATGCAGGTAAAACTCAAATATTTCATAAACAAGAACATGGAAGCGGAAAAGCAGAGGTCGAAGATGCAGTATGAAGTGCTTCAGGCCCAAATCAATCCGCACTTCCTCTACAACACGTTGGACTCCATCCGTTGGCTGGCATCCTTCAACAACATCAAGACCATAGAAACGATGGTCACTTCCATCATCAATTTATTGCGGTACAATTTTTCCAGAAAAGGGGAGGTTGTGGATCTCCAAGAGGAGGTGGAAAATGTGCAGAACTATCTCCAGATCCAACGGTATAGGTATGGGGATATGTTTGATGCAGTTGTTGAAATTCCGGAAGAGACGAGGAATCTGAAGACGGTGAAATTCATTTTGCAGCCGATTGTGGAGAACTGCATTTTCCACGGATTTGAAGATTTTGACAAGCAAGGTCTGATAAGGATCAGTGCCAGGCTTGCGGAGGAATTCCTGTATATTGTCGTGGAAGACAATGGTGCGGGCATGACGGAAAAGCAAATGGAAGAGCTCAAGCAAGTGAACGATCCCGAGAAGAAGTACAGTGAAATCGGTGTCCGGAACATCGATGAAAGGATCAAATTCTACTGCGGGAAGGAATATGGCCTGCAGATTGAAAGCAAAGTAGGCGAGGGCACGATGGTGACCATCAAGCTGCCTGCGGATCTAAAATAAAAAAGAACACCGGCCCTCCGGACGGAAGGGCGGTGTTCTTTTTTTGGTGGAATCAAAGGGAAGAGGCGTCGTTTGCATGATGCTTGTTCTTGAACTCCTTGCAGGACATGCCCACCCGGTCTTTGAACACCCTGCTGAAATAGTAGGGATTGTCGAATCCCACATGCTCGGCGATTTCATAGACCTTGCAATTGGTCTCGAGAATCAGTTTCTTGGACTGTTCTATGCGGTAATTCGCGAGGAAGTCGGAGAATTTTATCCCCGTCTCCTGCTTGAAGAGAAGGCTCAGATAACTCTTGCTGATTTCAGCCGAGGCGGCGACCTCTTCCAGCGATATGTTGCGCATGTAATTGCGTTTGATGTATGCGATGCTTTTTGCAATCACTGCGGAATACAGACTCTTCCGGCTTCCGGAGGAAGCAAAAATGAAATCGTAGGTGTCGTGGACGTATTTTTTGATGGAATCGAAAGAATCCAGCTTCCAGAAGTTGCTGTAGTCGAACTTCTTCTCCACGACTTCCGTGTCGGAGGCACTGTGTTTTTTGAAGTACAGGATGCGGGCAAAACTGATGAAATCGATGAAGATTTTGTTCACGGAGTTGATGTCGTAGGATGGATAGACCGTTTGGAATACGGCATCGATATAATCATGCAGCCTGCTGCAGTCAAGGGTGTCCACGTGCTCGGAGATTCCATTGTAGTCGACGCTGCAGGCTACGGGGTGCGTCTCCTCCAGGGAATTGTAGAAAAAGATGGTTTTGGAGCCGTCAAAATAGTGCCTCTCCGCCGCGGTTCTAGCCTGGTCCAGAAGCAGGGGGATTTCATAGACATCCTTGCTGGTCCTGCTTATTCCGAAGATCATGTCGATTTCAAGAAATTGTTGCAGATGCTTTTCCAGCGAAAGGGCATATTCCAATTGCTCCGCTTCGGGATTGTCCGTAAGGAAGTCGATGTTGAACAGCAGCAGCAGGTTTTCCTCGGATGAAATCTCGGCGTAACGGCTGTTGTCCCTCAGCAAAAGGGATTTTGACATGTTCTTTATCAGGGTGTTTTCCCGCATGTCGATTTCCTTGTCGCTATTGTAAATCAATTTTCCAAATAGGATAAAAAAAGAAGGGTACTCGACCGAAAGGCTGTTCTTGTCCAAGAGGTCCTTGAGGGGGTGTTTCCCCACGGCGGAAAGATACGATTTTTCCAGGATTTGCTCGAGGGAAGACTGGTACGGAAGTACGGATGGCTCCGCCGGCTGTCGGGAGGTTTCTCCCTCCGCGGAAGAGATCTCCAGGGATAATCTCTTCAGGATGCCGAGCAATTCTTCGGAGGAAAGGTTGTGCTTGAGGATGTATTCGGACGCCCCAAGCTTGATGGCCTTTTGCGCATAGGCAAAATCATCATAGTGGGTCAAAATGATGGATTTCAAATTCTTTTTCTTTTTCTGCAGCGTCTGGATCAGCTGCAGTCCATCGATGATGGGCATGCGGATGTCTGTGATCAGAATGTCGGGGTCATATCTGTCAAAAAGCTCAATGGCCTCTTTGCCGTTTTGGGCTTCACCAACGATGGAAAACCCATTCTTCTCCCAATCGATTGTGGTCTTCAACCCGATCCGCACCAACAACTCGTCGTCTGCTATCAAAACCTTTTTCAAAATGAGCCCCCCGCTGTGGTCGGCATCCACAAAAAAAACCGCCCGATGCGCGCAATTATGTCATTTACGTGCGCGTGAAGGCATTTTTCGGTGGATTATGGGAATATTCAACAAAACATAAAACCGTTTGCTAAAACCAAACTTAGTATAGCACCATCAAGTGGAACATTCAATGCAAATATTAAAAATATTGATATAACCTGAAAAATATTACTGTCAATATTGTGAAAAATGAGACACCTAACAGAAAGTATGAAAAAAGTATGAAGAAATCGTGAATGAAATTTCCATATTTAAAAACAGAGTTCATTTTTATTTTCCAGGGCCGGTGCTATAATAACCTTACGAGATGTACAACATATACAATCAAAACGAGTTGCACATCCGGAAAGTATCAATAAACAACAAAAGGAGGTAAGGTTATGATCGTTTCAAAGAAGTTCAAAGGCATCATTTCGGCAATGCTGGTGGTGCTGATCATGGCAAGTCTGGTTGGTTGTGGAAAACAAGAACCGGCACCTGGAGGAGGAACCGCTACAGGCGGTGGTGGAGCAGCAACTCCATCGGAAGGATTCAGTTGGGATATGGCTTCCGGATCCAAGATCCAGGTGATGTTCAATCAACATACCTATGCGGATGGCATCATCCAAAAGATTCCGGAATTTGAAGCGCTCACAGGAATAAAAGTGGAATATGCGCTCACACCGGAAGAAAACTATTTCGACAAACTGACCACAGCGCTCAACTCCCGTTCAGGCAATCCGGACATCTTCATGACGGGCGCCTACCAGCTTTGGCAATATGCTCCAGCCGGTTATGTTGCGGACTTGACGCCTTTCATCGAAGACCCGAACATGACCAACCCCGATTACAACATGGACGACTTCTTCCCCAAAATCGTGGATGCCTTGAAATGGGACCTTGTTCCAGGCAACAAGGTGGGCACAGGCCCCCAATGGGCGCTGCCGATCGGATTCGAGACAAACAACCTTGCGTACAACAAGAAGGTGTTTGAGGAAAGAGGTCTGGAGCCCCCGAAAACAATGGAAGACCTGCTGAAGTTGACAAAGGAACTGAACGAGTTCGACGGACCTGGCACCTATGCGCTTGCAATCCGCGGTGCGAGAAACTGGGGAACAATCCATGCCGGATACATGACCACCTATTCCAACTACGGTGCGGTGGACTTCGCAGTGGAAGACGGCAAGCTGGTGTCGAAAGTAAACTCTCCTGAAGCGATTGAAATGACCGAAATGTGGGTGGACCTGATCAAAGCGGGCGGATCACCTTCCTGGTCCAGCTACACCTGGTATCAGGCGGGCGCAGACTTTGGTGCCGGCAAAGCGGCCATGCTGTTCGATGCAAGCTGCAACGGCTATTTCCAGAATCCCGACGGTGCTTCCCAGGAAGCCGGAAATCTTGCTTGGGTAAGCCCTCCGCTGCCTGAAGGAATGACGCAAATCAATTCCAACCTTTGGACCTGGTCCCTGGGGATGAACGAGTATTCAAAGAACAAGACAGCCGCTTGGTTGTTCATGCAGTACTTCACAGGACCCGAATATCAGTTGTGGGCGGCGATCAACGCCAGCGCGGTTGACCCTGCTAGACAATCCGTGTTCAACGATCCCGAATTCCAGGCGGTCTTTGCCAAATCCAAAGGATATGCGCAAGCAATGGAAGAAACGGTTGACGGCACCACAATCCAGTTCACACCCCAACCCCATTTCTTTGAAACGACTACAGAATGGGCAGCAACCCTGCAAGACATCGTTGGTGGAAAATATGCATCTGTTGAAGAAGGAATGAATGCACTCAAGGTCAAAATGGATCAGATTGTTTCGGATGTCGTAATAGAATAATCTTAATCTAAGCCTGTATTTGCATAAAGATGAGCAGATGTGTCTACTTGAAGTTGGAGGGTATGCCGGCAAAAGACATCCATCATTCAATGGGCCATCTGCTTTTATCTTACATAAGGACGAAAAAAACGTGCCAGGAATATGAATTACGATAAGGAGGAACTATTCGTGGAAAAAAGCATGAATGTTCATTATACGCACGATAAGCATAATAAGGTACCATTTTGGACAAAGGCAAGACCCTATTTGATCATAGCCCCATCGCTGCTCTTGACAATCGGAATCCTTGTTCCGTTTGCAACGGCCATATTCTACTCGCTGACGAACTACTCCTTCGCAAGGCAAGGTTATGAATTTGTCGCATTAAGAAATTGGCAAAACATCCTGGGGTCAAGCGTTTTTTGGCACTCGGTGAAAGTCACCGCCCAATACGGGTTGTTGACGACGGGGCTGCAAATGTGCATCGGCCTGGGAGTCGCCCTGCTGCTGATGCGTGAGAACCGATACACGAAAATCCTCAGAATCCTCTTGATTTTTCCGCTGATGATTGCTCCGGTAATCGCCACACTCATTTGGCAACTGATGTTGAACAACTCGGTGGGAATCGTGGAGAAATTCCTTAACCTGTTCGGCGTTTACAATTTCCCTTGGGCATCCTCTCCGGATACGGCCCTGATGACCGCCGTGATGATCGACTGCTGGGTCTACATCCCCTTCGTCATGCTGCTGATGTTGGCAGGGCTGCAGTCGCTGCCCAAATCCCCCTTCGAATCCGCAAAAATCGACGGCGGATCCGCCTGGTTCACTTTCAGGACCCTGACACTGCCCATGTTGAAACCCTTCATCTTCATCGCCCTGATTTTCCGGCTGATGGCTGCTTTGCAGGAATATGCGATCATTTTTGCATTGACCAAAGGCGGTCCGGGAAATACCCTGATGAATCTGTCCCTTACAGGATACAATACCGGATTTGCGTTCATGAAACTGGGCGAGGCGCTTCCTTACCTGCTGTTCCTTTGGGCGGTCATTTACTTCATCAGCAGCAAACTGGTCAAAGCATGGCTCAAGGTCCAGAAACAGGCCGCCGGCAATTAACATAGGAGGTAACTATGAATCACAAATCGAAAGAGATGTTAAAATCAATAGGATTCACAGGCTTGCTTACAATCTATGCGATTTTCGCGATATTCCCGCTTTTCTGGCTGATCCTTCTCACATTCAAAAGCGATGCCCAGATGTTCAATACAACCTTTGTCTTCACACCGACGCTGGAAAATTACCGGATTGTCATCCTGCAGGGAACGGATTATGTCAAGGCCTTTATCAACAACATCATCGTCAGCGGTGGTGCAGTGCTCCTCTCCCTGTTGGTGGGGGTTCCGGGTGCCTATGCGCTGGCAAGATACAATTTCTCCAAAAAGGAGGACTTGGCATTCACCATCCTATCCTTCAGGTTTGCCCCCGAAATCCTGGTCATCCTGCCCTTGTTCATGATCTACCAGAAGATCGGCCTGTACGACACCTATTTCGGCCTGATCTGGGTTTACCAATTGATTACCTTGCCGCTTCTGATCTGGGTTCTTAGAGGCTACTTCGAGGATATTTCCGTTGAAGTGGAACAGGCGGCGAATCTGGACGGATATTCCTGGTATCAGGTGTTCTTCAAGATCCTGCTTCCCTTGATCAAGCCCGGCCTGGTGGCATCCGCGCTGCTTGCCTTCATCTTTGCATGGAACAACTTCACGTTCCCCCTGTTGCTCAGCGGATTCCAGATTGAAACGGTAACGGTAGCAGCCCTCAGGTACATCGGTTCCGACACGGTCCACTATGGCCAGATGGCGGTAGCGGCAGCGGTGGCGGCACTGCCCGAAGTCGTTCTGGCTCTGATCATCCAGAAACACCTTGTAAGGGGACTGAGTTTTGGAGCAGTAAAAGGATAAGGAGAGTATTCATATGGCAAAAATCGATTTGGTCAACGTAACGAAAAGATTCAACAAGACGGTTGCCCTGGACGGCATCGACCTGACGATCCATGATAAAGAGTTCTTTGTGCTTTTCGGTCCGGCGGGAGCCGGCAAGACGACCCTGCTGAAAGTCATCGCCGGCGTGGAATTTCCCGAAGTGGGAGAGGTGAGGATCAGCGATGAGAACGTGAACCTTGTGGAGCCTGCGAAGAGGAACATTTCCATGGTGTTTGAAAACTATGCGCTGTACCCCCACATGAACATATTCGACAACATCGCATCCCCCATGCGGAGCCCCCTGTATAAGAAAGATGAAGCGACAATCAAAAGGGAAGTGCACAAGGTTGCAAGCATGATGAAAATCGACCATCTGCTGGAACGTCTTCCCAGCCAGGTCAGCAACGGCCAGCGGCAGCGGACCGCATTGGGAAGAGCCCTGGTGCGGGATCCCAATGTCTTCCTGATGGACGAGCCCATCGCCCACCTGGATGCGAAACTCAGGCACGTCATGAGGGCGGAGCTGAAGGAAATGCAGCACGAATTCAGCACGACAACCATCTATGTCACCCACGATTACCTGGAGGCGTTGAGCCTGGGGGACCGGGTGGGAATCATCAATGAAGGGAAAATCGTCCAGATCGGAACGGGAGAGGAAGTCTACCTGACACCGGCCAATGAGTTTGTGGCGAGGTTGATGGGGGATCCTGAAATCAACATATTTGAAATCGATCTGGTGGATGAGGATGGTGTTCTGGGTGGGGTGATGCTTGGCCAGAAGAAGCCGCATCTGATACCGGAAGACGTGGCCAAGGTCATCAACGACGGCGGCTATACGAAAATCAGGATAGGCCTCAGGGGAAACGACTTCAACTACAGTTTCACGAAAGTTTCCCCCGAGTATATGGATGCGACCGTCTACAGTGTGGAGCCGATTGGAAACAAGACGATCCTTGTGGTCGACGTCAACGGAGAGAAACTGCGGGTCATCGCCCCCAATGATATCAAGGTCGAATTGGACCAACCGATCTACGTGAACGTAAAAATGGATAAAGCAATGTTTTTCAATGCCGAGGATGGAAACTTCATCATCAGGCATAATCAGAAGCAGTTGCTGGAGGTGGACTAATGGCGAAGCTGATCCTGAAGAACGTATTCAAAAGATATGAGAACAAGGACAAGAAAAAGAAGAAAGCGGTCAATCCCCTTGCGGTCAACAACTTCAGCCTGGAGACGGAAGACGGGGAATTCATCGGCATCCTGGGACCATCCGGTTGCGGAAAGACGACGAGCCTGCGCATGATCGCCGGCCTGGAGGATATCACCGACGGTGAAATCTACATTGGCGATATGAAAGTGAACGACGTGGACCCCAAAGACCGGGGCATCGGCCTGGCATTCGAAGACTATGCCTTGTATCCCCCGCTTTCCGTCTATGACAACATCGCGTTCAACCTGAAGGCAAAAAACGTATCTGCGGATGACATCAAGAAGGAAATCGACCGGATCGCCCCCATGCTGAAAGTTGAGGAATTGCTTGAGATGCGGCCGGCAAAACTCAGCGGCGGACAGAAACAAAGGGTCAACCTGGCGCGTGCGATCATCAGGAAGCCCAAGCTGTTGCTGCTGGATGAGCCCATGTCCCATTTGGATGGGAAAATGCGGCAGGTGCTGCGGATCGAGCTGCAGAGGCTGCACAAGGAAATCAAATGCACAACCATCATCGTGACCCACGACCAGTTGGAGGCCATGTCCTTGGCGGACAGGATCGCAATCATGAAAGATGGTGAGCTGCAGCAGTTCGGGACACCTTTGGAAGTCTATGACAATCCGGTCAATGAATTCGTTGCCGGATTCATCGGGGAACCCCCCATGAACATCAACACCGTAAAAGTAGAAAAAACCGACAAGGGAACCTTCTTCAAATTTGTCGATGCCGACATAGCGATACCTGTTCCGGATAGATACCTTCCTGTGGTGTCCGAAGGCATGAAGGTCAGATTGGGCGTAAGGCCCACAGACCTGATGATTGGTGATGAAAACAGCAAGGGGTCCGACGCCAAGATTTCCGTATTCGAGAACCTGGGAGAAGAAAGGAAAATCAGCTTCAGGGTAGGGACGGAGTTCCTTACACTGGTCACTCCGGATGAGAAGAGATACAAGCAGGGAGACCCGGTGAAGCTTGAAGTCAAGGCGGACAAGACCCATCTCTTCGACGTTGAAACAGGCGAAGTCATTCGTGCAAAATAGGAGGTAGAGCATTGAAAATAGCAATCGGTTGCGATGATGCCGCCATCGCATTGAAGGAAACGATAAAAATCCTGTTGGTTGAACTGGGACATGAGGTGGAGGACTACGGCGTATACACCCCAGAACCTTCCCTGTACCCCGATACGGCTGTAAAGGTCTGCGAGGGCGTATTGGCAGGAGACCAGGAAAGGGGAATCCTCATTTGTGGAACAGGAATCGGAATGGCCATTGCAGCCAACAAGGTGCCTGGAATCCGTGCAGCGGTCTGCCATGACCTTTTCTCCACCCAGAGGTCCATAAGAAGCAACGACTGCCAGATCATGACCCTGGGGGAACGTGTCATCGGCCCCGAACTGGCCAAAGAGCTGGTCAAGGTGTGGTTGGAGTGTGATTTCGCAGGTGGAGGATCCGCCGCCAAAGTGGAAAAGATCATGGAGTACGAGCAAAAATTCATCAGAGGAGGCAAATGACATGCAAAGAATGGTGAACAATCCGGATTACGCGGTTGAGGATATGCTGAAGGGATTCGTCAAAGTGCACAGCGACATCCTGGTGGGAACAGAGAACCCCAGGGTCCTGAAATACAAGGACGCGCCGGTGAAGGGAAAGGTCGGGATCGTAACCGGTGGAGGTTCCGGACACAAGCCCGCCTTTGCGGGATATATCGGAAGAAACATGGTGGACGCGGTAGCCGTTGGAGAGATTTTTTCCTCCCCGACAGCCAAGGCATTCTTCGACGCATTCAAGGAAGCCGATTCGGGGGCTGGAATCGCTTGTCTGTACGGAAACTATGCAGGTGACAACATGAACGTGAAGATGGCGATGAAGATGGCGGAAATGGAAGACATCACCGTCAAGACGGTTGTCGCCAACGATGACGTGGCATCCGCGCCCAAGGACCAACCGGAAAAAAGAAGGGGCGTAGCCGGCGAGATCTTCATGTGGAAAGTGGGAGGCGCCAAGGCTGCGTTGGGCGGAACGCTGGACGAAGTCATAGCGGTCGCCCAGAAGGCCATCGACAACACCAAGAGCGTCGGGGTGGGACTGGCACCGTGCACCATCCCATCCGTGGGGTCGCCCAACTTCCAGATCGAGCCGGGGACCATGGAAGTGGGTATCGGACACCATGGGGAGCCGGGAGTTAAGGTTATGCCTTTGGGAACCGCCGATGAAATAGCAGAAATCATGACCGACATCATCCTGCCGGACCAGCCTTTTATGTCGGGAGACGAGGTTGTCGTCCTGGTTTCCGGACTGGGTGCCACTCCGGTCATGGAACAGTATATCGTGTACAACCGGGTGGAAGAGATTCTGGCTGAAAAGGGCATCAAGGTACACAGGTCTTATGTGGGCAACTACTTCACGTCCCTGGAAATGATGGGTGTGACGTTGAGCATCTTGAAGCTGGACGAGGAGTTGAAGGAACTTGTCGACATGGAAGTGGATACAATGGGATTGAAGCAATTTAAATATTAAACGAAGACTTGCTCTGGAGGTATTTGAATGGAAAGTTTCAAAAATCAAGACGGAAAGAGGATTGTGGAAAATCTGATCAAGGTGATCCAGGAGAACAGGGATTACCTCAGCAAAATCGATGGTGAAATCGGGGACGGTGACCATGGAATCAACATGAACAAGGGATTCAGCATCTGCCAAGAGAGGATCGAAGGGAAGGACATGAACCTCACGGAAGCCTTCAAAACCTTGGCGATGGTCCTGATGACGGAAATCGGCGGTTCTATGGGACCGTTGTACGGGACCATGTTCATCGAGATGGCCAAGCAATCGAAAGGAAAAGAGGAAATCGACAAGGAAGTATTCCGTCAGATGCTTGCATCCGCCATTAAGGAAATCCAGGAGATCGGAAATGCGAAGGTGGGGGACAAGACGTTGATGGATACCCTGATTCCCGCCCTGGAAGCATACGAGGCCGCCATGGACGAAGGTTTTGCGACCGCCTTGGAAAAGATGTCCGCAGCCGCTGAGAGGGGAAAGGACTCCACCATTGACCTGGTGGCGAAAATCGGGAGGGCAAGCAGATTGGGCGAACGCTCCCGGGGGGTATTGGACGCGGGAGCGACCTCCTGTTGGCTGATGCTCAAGAGCATGGCCGATTCCATGGTCCAGATGGTGTAAGTGTACCGGTTGAGAACAAAACAATCATATTCGATACAAGGAGGAAAAATCGATGTCAAACTTGCCTACAACCATGAAAGGCCTTATGGCCTACGCACCTGGAGACTACCGCTTTGAAACGGACATTCCCGTGCCCAAAGCAGGTGAAGGAGAAATCATCATCAAGGTGGAGGCGTGCGGCGTCTGTGCCGGAGACGTGAAGGCGGAGCATGGTGCCGAATCCTTCTGGGGTGGAGAAGGGCAACCGGCTTGGATCAAGTCGCCCATGATTCCGGGGCACGAATTCATCGGACATATCGTGGAAATCGGAGAAAAGGTAAAGGGGTTCGAAGTGGGGGACCGGGTCGCCTCCGACCAGATCGTACCCTGCTGGGAGTGCAAATTCTGCAAGACAGGCAAGTATTGGATGTGTGAGAAACATGACATCTACGGTTTCCAAAACAACGTGAACGGCGGCATGGCAGAATACATGCGGTTGCCCAAGGGGGCATTGGTCTACAAGGTTCCCCAGGACCTGCCGATTGAAAAGGCGATTCTGATCGAACCCTATGGATGCTCCAAGCATGCGGTGGACAGAGGCAGCATCTCGAATGAAGACGTCGTGGTCATTTCAGGAGCGGGAACCCTGGGTCTTGGAATGGTGGGAGCGGCAAAGCTGAAGAATCCCAAGACGCTGGTCGTACTGGATATGAAGGATGACCGGCTGGAACTTGCCAAGAAGTTTGGCGCAGACGTGGTGATCAATCCAGGAAAGGACGATGCCGTCCAGATGGTGAAGGATATGACCGACGGATATGGCTGTGATGTATATATCGAGGCCACCGGACATCCCTCCAGTGTCATCCAAGGACTCACCATGATACGGAAACTGGGAAGATTTGTAGAGTTCAGTGTCTTCAACAGTGCTACAACCGTCGACTGGAGCATCATCGGCGACAGAAAGGAACTGGACATCCTGGGTGCCCACTTGAGCCCCTACTGCTTTGAACCGGTCATCGAATGGATCGGGAACGGGAAGTTGCCGACAGAAGGTGTCGTGACCCATCAGTATCCCCTGGAGAAGTGGGCAGAAGCATTTGAAATGGCGGGCAAGGGGGAAGGTTCGCTGAAGGTCATATTGAAACCCTAGTGGTTAAAATCAAGTGTATAGTGATGGCCGCAAGGCCGTTGCTATACACTTCCTTATAGCAGGAAGCATGTTCATTTGGAGGCGGTATCTATGGCAAAATATTTGATGGGTTTGGACAATGGTGGAACCACCACGAAGGCGGTGATTTTCGACCTGGAAGGCAATACGATTGCAATCTCCAACAAGCAGACGGAATTGCTTGCATTGGGTGGTGGAAGAACCGAGAGGGACATGGAACAGCTTTGGGAAGTCAACTGCGAAGTCATCCGGGAAGCGGTGGCTTCGGCGGGCATCGATGCGGAGGAGATACTGGGCCTTTCCCTGTCGGGGCATGGGAAAGGACTCTATCTTTGGGGAAAAGACAACCGGCCCGCATACAACGGCATCGTGTCGACGGACACCAGAGCCTACAGGTATCCGGAAAAATGGGAGGCGGACGGAACAGCCGACCGGATATTCGCCAAGACCTGTCAAAGGATCCTACCGTCCCAACCGGTTTCGCTGGTCCGCTGGCTGATGGACAATGAGCCCCAGGTCATCGAAAAGACCCAATGGATTTTTGGCGTCAAGGACTACATCCGGTTCAGGTTGACCGGGCAGGCGGCAGCGGAAATGACGGACTTTTCCGGTTCGAACCTCGTCAATATCAAGGAGGCGGCATATGACAGGGAGCTGTTGGATGCGTTCGGCCTTGGTGACATCTACGGAAAGCTGCCGCCGCTGAAATACTCCACTGAAATCACAGGCCATATCACCGAAGAGAGCTCGGGAAAAACGGGTCTGAAGGCGGGGACGCCGGTGGCTGCGGGAATGTTCGACATCGACGCCTCGGCCATTGCGATGGATATCACCGACCAGGACAAGCTCTGCGTCATCGCAGGAACATGGAGCATCAACGAATACATTTCGAAAGAACCGGTATTGAACAAGACGGTCATGATGAACTCCCTGTACTGCCTGCCCGGCTACTACCTGGTGGAGGAATGCAGCCCAACCTCGGCTGCCAACAACGAATGGTTCATCGGCAGATTCATGGAAAAGGAAAAGGAACAGGCCCGGAAGGAAGGGGCCAGCATCTATGAAGCGATGAACCGCATGGTGGAAGGGGTATCGCCGGAGGAACAGGACATCCTGTTCCTGCCCTACATCTTTGGATCGAATTACAACCCATTGGCCAAGGCCTGTTTCATCGGAATGGAGAGCCATCATTCAAAGGCCCAGATTGCAAGAGCCGTATATGAAGGCATCGTATTTTGCCACAAGGTGCATATCGAAAAACTGTTGAAGAACAATCCAAACCTGCGGACGGTCAGGTTGGCAGGTGGGGCCGCCAATTCGGCGGTCTGGGTGCAGATTTTTGCGGATGTGCTGGACCTGCCCATCGAGACCATCGATACGAAAGAGCTGGGGGCTTTGGGCGCCGCCATGGCTGCCGGCGTTGCTGCTGGTGTGTATGAAGACCTGCAGGATGCCGCAAAAAAGATCGTGAAAATCAAGGACCGGGTGGAGCCGATCCAGAAGAATGTGGAGACCTACAGGAGGAAATACCGGCTCTACAGGGAAGCGGAGGAAGCATTGGACGGGTTGTGGAAAAAGTTCCGTGTTTCCGAGTGATGTTGGGGAAAGGAGCAGGCAATGAAGATACTGGTTTTGGGCGACCACTTCCTGAAGAAGGAGATTGTGGAGCAAAAGCTTTCGGATGCCTTGAAAGGGTTTGAACAAGTGGAATTCATCGGCATGACGTCAAACTGGCCCATGACGCCCTTTGCGAAAAATGAGGAAATTGCGGAATATGAAGGGTCTGAAGAAGTAATCATAAGCGCCATAAAAGAAGCCGATGCTGTCGTCCTTCACGCGGCCCCGATCAGTGAAAGGGTTCTGGCGGCGGCGGAAAACCTGAAACTGATCGGTGTCGTAAGGGGGGGGCCCCGGAATGTCAACGTGGATGCAGCCACAAGACGGGGAATCCCTGTCATCAACACGCCGGGCAGAAATGCGGTGGCGGTTGTGGAATTCACCGTAGGGCTCATTCTGGCGGAATTGAAAAACATCGCAAGAGCCCACGCGAACATGGTGCAGGGCGATTGGCGGAAGGAATATTATCTGTATGACCAATGCAAATTCGAACTGACGGACAAGACAATCGGTTTGGTCGGTTTCGGGAACATCGCCTACCGGTTGAGCACAATCCTGAAGGCTTTCGGGATGCGGGTCGTCGCCTATGACCCCTTTGTTCCGGACCGGCAAATGGAAGCGTATGGCGTGGAGCCCGTCGGTTTCGAAGAGCTGCTGGAACGGTCGGACATCGTGTCCGTGCATGCAAGGCTCACCCAGGAAACGAAGGAGATGTTCAATGCGGCCGTGTTCAAACAAATGAAGAAGTCGGCCCTCTTCGTCAACACGGCAAGAGGCGGACTGGTCAACTACAAGGATCTGGCGGATGCCCTCGACAGCGGCGAAATCGCCTGCGCCGCACTGGATGTATACGCAGAAGAGCCAGTGGACTTCGACAGTCCGATCATGCGGTGCTCCAATGTGACGTTCACCCCCCATATCGCAGGAGCCACCAAGGATACGGTGCATTATGGGCTTGATCTGTTGTCGAAAGACATCGTAAATTTCTTCAAAGGCGAGAAAATCGACAATTGCCTGAATCCCTCCGTGTTGAGGGTTTAGCGGAAACAGGCGATAGGGATGCTTGGAGGGAGAGAGCGTATGGCTGAATTGCTTTTGGGAATCGATATCGGTACCACGAATGTGAAAGCAGCGGTTTATGACAGCGACCTGAAGTTCATTGCGGAGGCTTCCTCGGAACACCCGACAAATTTTCCTTTTGCGGGAGGAGCGGAACAGGATCCAATCCAATGGTGGGCGGGCGTAACAGCGGCAGTGAAAGAACTCCTGGGGAAGACCCAGGTGGACGCCCGCAGGATTGCCGGGATTTGCGTCAGCTCCCAGGCACCGGCATTGGTCCCCATCGACAGGGAAGGGAAGATTGTGCGCAATGCCATGATTTGGATGGACCGGAGAGCGGAAGGACAATGCGCCAAAATCAGGGAACAACTGGGGACGAAGGAAGTCCTTGCCATTACAGGGAACAAAATCGACCCCTATTTCCTCTTGGGAAAGATGCTGTGGTTCAAGGAAAAGGAATACGAAAAATATGCGGTGACGGACAAAATCCTTCAAGTGAACGGCTACATCAACTACAAGCTCACGGGGAAATGCACCATCGACAAAGTGCATGCCAGCCTTACGGGCATCTATGACATCCATCGGGGCACCTGGTCCCAGACAATCCTGCAGGCGCTGGGACTGTCCGGAAACAAACTGCCCGAAGTTTATGGTTCGACGGAAGTCATCGGGACGGTGGGAAAAGAGGCGGCCCAGGCCATGGGGCTCTCCGAGGGGATTCCGGTGGTTGCAGGCAATGTGGATGCATCCTCGTCGGCGCTGGAATCAGGTGTCCTGGGGGAAGGGGAAGCGGTCGACATGACAGGCACCTCGACAGTCTTGATGATCGGTTCCGGCAGATGGAGAAGCAGTGAGACGCTCGTCTCCATGCACCATCCCGTCGGGAACAATACCCTGCTTTTCGGTCCGATCAGCTCCACTGGCGCATCCTTGAAATGGTTCAAGGACCAGCTGGGCAAGCAGGAGACGGAAGCCGCCAGGGAACTGGGGTTGGGATGCTTCGACATCTTGAACCTGCAGGCCCAGAAAGCCAATCCGGGTGCAAACAATCTGGTGTTTTTGCCCTACATGGCGGGAGAACGGGCACCCATCTGGGATACCAATGCCAGAGGCGTGTTCTTCGGATTGAACTTCAACACCACAAAAAACGATATGGTTAGAGCTATTCTGGAAGGCTCGGCCTTTGCGCTTCGACAGAATATGGAGGAAGCCGCAAAGATGGGAGTGGAAATCAAGAACCTGCGTGCTGTGGGCGGAGGGAGCAAGAGTCCCCTATGGCTGCAGATCAAGGCGTCCATCACCAAGACACCCGTCATCACAATTGAAAAAGCATCCAGTGGAGCGTTCGGGAATACTCTGCTTGCGGGGCAGGGGATCGGATTGTACGGAGACATCGCCTCCGTGCTAAAAAACAACATCAAATTCAAGACGGTGTATACACCGGACGAATCCCTGTACGACCGGTATGACAAGCTCTATGACATCTACAAGGCAATCTATATGAACACCCGGGATGAAATGCGCAAGCTGTCGCAGATGGGATGAGGGATAGGAGGTGATTGCATGTATCTGCTCGGGGTTGACGTCGGAACTTCCAAAATAAAGGCGGCTCTTACGGATTTTGGGGGAAAACAGTTGGATATGGAAAGCATGCCCGTAAAAACCCTCCACCCCTTTGAAGGCGCTTCGGAAATCGACATGGATGCCCTTTGGGGGTCCTTCTGCAGAATCGTCAAAATCCTGGTGGAAAGGAATCCGCAGGTGGCTGGAAAGGTTGAAGGGATCGGTGTCACAGGTCAGGGAGACGGATTATGGGCGATCGACGGGCAGGGAAAGCCGGTGGGGAATGCAATCCTGTGGAACGACACCAGGAGCAAGTTCCTGCAGTTGGACAACAGGGAGGAAATAGACGACATCTGTGTTCGCCACAATGCCAATGTGGTGTACGCGGGATCCTGGCATATCCTCCTCCGGTGGATGAAAGAGCATAAGAGGAAGGAATATGATTCCATAGCGGCATTGCTGCACTGCAAGGATTGGATCAACTACAAACTGACAGGAGCCATCGGCACGGACCATTCCGATGCGTCCACAGCGCTGCTGGACACCTACGAGAAGACCTATGCGACGGAAATCCTGGATGCCATGGGATTGGAAGGCAAAGGGGAACTCTTTCCCAAGCCGGTGCCCTCCACCACTGTGATCGGCAGGACCACGAAGGCGGCTGGTATGGAAACAGGGTTGGAGGAAGGGATTGCGGTGGTGGCCGGATCCATTGATGTCGCAGCGGTGGCTCTTGGCCTTGGAGTTGCGGAGACGGGGAATGCCTGCACGATCATCGGCACCACGCTGTGCAATGAAATCGTACTTGAAAAAGGGAATCTGGATTTCAGGAACAATATGGTGGTCTGCCACATACCGGAAGAACGATATATGAGCGTGATGCCTACTCTGAACGGGACATCCGCCATCGACTGGATCAAGGACATGCTGTTTCCCGGGGATGGATTCGATGTGCTGGAGAAAAGGCTCTCGGATGTTCCCGTAGGCAGCGGAGGGGTTGTCTTCCACCCCTACCTATATGGGGAAAGGGCGCCCTTCAGGAACCCCTTCGCCACAGGAAGTTTTTTGGGCCTGACAGTGACAAGCACGAAGGATGACCTGGGAAGGGCTGCATACGAAGGATTAGCCATGTCCCTCTGTGAATGCTACCGTTCCTTTCCCGACATTTACGATTCCATCCGTGTCTCGGGAGGCGGAGCCAACAGCCGGCTGCTGTGTCAAATCATCGCAGACAGCATGGGAAAACCAGTCATACGTCCCAACGAGGAAGAGCTTGGAATCAAGGGAATCATCCGGACGCTCCAGCTGGGCTTGGGACTGGAAGAAGCTTCCAATAGAGGGTATCTGGAGGGGAGAGACGAGGGCGCATCCGTCTTCATCCCGGATGAAGGAAACCATCGGGAATACGAAGCTATTTTGGAGAGATTTTTGGATTTGAGGAACCAGATGGCAAGCACATGGAAGAGAGACTGGAAAGGCCAGCATAGAAACGAGAGGTAGAAAATATGATCATGCAGAAAGAGCGGGAAGAGATTGTCCGATACTGCCAGAAGCTCATCACCACCGGATTGACAACCGGTACCGGAGGCAACATCAGCATCTACAACGAGGAGCTGAAGCTGATGGCCATCAGCCCCAGCGGCCTGGATTATTTTGAAACGACCCCGGAGGACATTGTCGTCATGGACTTGGAAGGGAAGGTGGTGGATGGAAAGAGAAAGCCTTCCAGCGAATATGAGATGCACAAGATATTTTACGAGAAAAGGCCGGGTGTCAATGCCGTGGTGCATACCCACTCCAAGTACTCCGCAATCCTGGCCTGTCTGCGCTGGGGAATCGAACCGACCCATTACCTGATCGGGTTCGCAGGTCCCAATGTGCGCTGTGCGGAATACCAGACGTTCGGCACGACCGCTTTGGCAGAGGCGGCTTTGGAGGGAATGAGGGACCGGTATGGGGTCCTTCTGGCGAACCACGGCTTGCTGACATGCGGTCCCGACATCCGGTACGCATTCGACACGGCGGAGGAAACAGAGTTTTGCGCTGAAATATACTACAAGGCAAAGCTTGCAGGGAATCCGGTCGTCTTGGAGGATGACGAAATGCAGATTGTTTTGGAGAAATTCAAATCCTATGGCCAAAAAAACAAATGATCATAGATCAAGGAGGAAATAATCCCATGAATCAGAAAGTAATCGCAAGCATCCGGCTGCTGTCCGCCCAAATGGTGGAAAAGGCCTGTTCGGGCCATCCCGGCCTGCCCCTGGGGGCGGCCCCCATGGCCCAGGTCCTGTGGTCCAGGCACCTGGACTTCGACCCGGCGGCCAGCCGCTGGCCGGACCGGGACCGGTTCATCCTTTCCGCCGGCCACGGCTCGGCGCTGCTGTACTCCCTGCTGCACCTCTACGGCTACGACCTGTCCATGGAGGACCTGAAGAACTTCCGCCAGTACGGAAGCAAGACCCCCGGCCATCCGGAATACGGCCACACGGACGGGGTGGAGACCACCACCGGCCCCTTGGGCCAGGGCATCGCCAACGGGGTGGGCATGGCCATGGCGGAACGGCATCTGGCGGCAA
>NZ_JAAEEH010000018.1 GCF_010179735.1 Anaerotalea alkaliphila | reverse complement strand
TACCTTTCTGATAGCGGCCACCTCGATGTATTGTATTTTGTCGCATGAGGTTCATTGTACACCATGACCGGAAGTGGGACATAATCATTTGCGTTACAATAGGACATTATCATATGTGAATCAGAGGGGACGGAGGACAACAAAAAATAATCCTTGACACGCCAGGCATCGTGTTCTATAATATTGAAGCGTGAGTTTGTAAGTTAAAATCCCTTAGCCCCGGGTTTTAATCGTACAGTAGAAAATTGAAATCGAATACAGTAGAGCAATTTGAAGGAGGTAAACCCGATGAAAACATTCATGCCAAATGCGCAAACCATTGAGAGAAAGTGGTATGTTGTTGACGCTAATGGACAAACTCTAGGTAGACTGGCATCAGAAGTCGCCAAAGTCCTCAGTGGTAAGACGAAAGCCATCTACACACCACATGTGGATACCGGTGACCATGTGATTGTAATAAATGCAGACAAGGTTGTCCTGACAGGAAACAAGTTGGACCAAAAATACTACAGATACCATACAGGCCATCCAGGTGGATTGCGCGAGATCAAATACCGCGACATGATGATCAAAAAACCTGAAGAAGTGGTCATGCATGCGGTGAAGGGCATGCTTCCCTCCACGAAGCTGGGACGTCAAATGCTGAAGAAACTGCGTGTCTATAGAGGCGCTGAACACAACCAGGAAGCTCAACAGCCAGAAGTTCTGGAATTGAAATTCTAATTGCAGCTGGAAGGAGGAAAAAAAATGGCACAAGCTAAGTATTATGGTACAGGACGTAGAAAAAGCAGCGTTGCTAGGGTATATCTTGTTCCCGGCACCGGAAACATAACGGTAAACAAAAGAAACATCGAAGATTTCTTCGGATTGGAAACGTTGAAGGTGATTGTGCGCCAGCCCCTGGAGCTTACACAGACAGGAGACAAATTTGACGTTCTGGTAACAGTCAAAGGGGGAGGATACACCGGACAAGCCGGCGCGATCCGCCACGGTATCTCCAGAGCCCTTCTGGAAGCGGATTTGGAGTTCAGACCCGCTTTGAAGAAGGCCGGATACCTGACAAGGGACCCCAGAATGAAGGAAAGAAAGAAATATGGACTGAAGTCCGCCCGTCGCGCGCCCCAGTTCTCCAAGAGATAAAGGACGTCCGACAAAACCCCCGGGAAACCAGTGTTCCCGGGGGTTTTTCTTATGTCCCGGACCCCCGGGATGTCCTGATTTTTCCGCACAAGACCGGCTGGCTGTGCTATAATGGAGAAATGGAATTTTCATCGAAAGGAAGTGCGGCCATGGCCAAATTCACACATCTGCATGTGCATACGGAATACAGCCTCCTGGACGGCTCCTCGAAAATAGGGGAACTGGTGCGGCAGGCCAAGAAACTGGGAATGGAGAGCCTTGCCATCACGGACCATGGGGTCATGTACGGCGTGGTGGACTTCTACCGGGAAGCCAGGAACGAGGGGATCAAACCCATCATCGGATGCGAGGTGTATGTGGCCCCCCGGTCCAGGAAGGACAAGGAAGGCAAAGGGGATGCGGCCAACCACCATTTGGTGCTGCTGGCTGAAAACGAAACGGGATACCGGAACCTCATGCAGCTGGTCTCCTTCGCCTTCACGGAAGGCTTCTACTACAAGCCCAGGATCGACAAGGAGTTGCTCCGGCAACACCGGGAGGGGCTCATCGGCCTGAGCGCCTGCCTGGGAGGGGAGGTTTCCCAGGCGCTCCTGGAGGAGGACTACGGAAAGGCGAAAAGGGCCGCCGTCGAGTACGTGCGGATCCTCGGGGAGGGCAATTTTTACCTGGAGGTCCAGGATCACGGTTATGAGGAGCAGAAAAGGGTGAACGTCCAGATGGCCCGCCTGTCCCGGGAACTGGGGATCCCGCTGGCGGCCACCAACGACATCCACTACACCTTCGAGGAGGACGCCAGGGCCCACGACATCCTCCTCTGCATCCAGACCAACAAGAAGGTGGGGGACCAGGACCGGATGCGTTACCAGGGAGGCCAGTTCTTCTGCAAATCCCCGGAGGAGATGGAGTCCATCTTCAAGGACCTGCCCGAGGCGGTGGCCAACACGGAAAGGATCGCCCAAAGGTGCAATGTGGAGCTGGAGTTCGGGAAGCTGAAGCTGCCGGTCTATCCGGTCCCCTCGGGGACCGGTCCAGTGGAATATTTGCGGGAGCTTTGCCTGGAGGGGCTTGCCCGGCGGTACGGGGAGCGGGCCAAGGAGCAGCTGCCCAGGCTAGACTACGAGCTGGATGTCATCGGCAACATGGGGTATGTGGATTATTTCCTGATCGTGTGGGACTTCATCAAATACGCCCGGGACCATGGGATCATCGTGGGTCCTGGCAGGGGATCCGCAGCGGGAAGCCTGGTCTCCTATTGCCTGCGGATCACCGACATCGATCCCATCCGCTACAACCTGATTTTCGAACGGTTCCTGAATCCGGAACGGGTAAGCATGCCGGACATCGACATCGACTTCTGCTACGAGCGGCGCCAGGAAGTCATCGATTATGTGGTGGAGAAGTATGGAGAGGAGAAGGTGGCCCAGATCATCACCTTCGGCACCATGGCCGCCAGGGCCGTCATCCGGGATGTGGGGAGGGCCCTGGACCTGCCGTATGCGGAAGTGGATGCGGTGGCCAAGATGATCCCCCAGGAACTGAAGATGACCATCGAAAAGGCCCTCTCCATGAACAAGGAACTGGCGGCCCTCTACAGCCAGAAGGAGGAGGTCAGGCTGCTGATCGACATGTCGAAGCGCCTGGAAGGGCTGCCCCGGCACAGCTCCACCCATGCGGCCGGCGTTGTAATCTGTGATGCGCCCGTGTACGCCTATGTCCCCCTTTCCTCCAACGAAGGCGCCGTCACCACCCAGTTCCCCATGAACACCCTGGAGGAGCTTGGACTGCTGAAGATGGACTTCCTGGGGCTGAGGACCCTGACGGTCATCCAGAACACGGTGGAGGCGGTGTTCAGTGACCGGGGGATCCAGCTGGACCTGGACAACCTGGAGTATGGGGATCCCCAGGTCTATGAACTCATCTCTTCTGGAAGGACCGAGGGGGTGTTCCAGCTGGAAAGCGAAGGGATGAAGTCCTTCATGAAGGAGCTCCGGCCGGAGAACCTGGAGGACATCATCGCCGGAATTTCCCTCTACCGACCGGGCCCCATGAGCTCCATCCCCGCCTATGTGCAGGGGAAGAGGAACGCGGACAGGATCCAGTACGACTGCAAGGAGTTGGAACCCATCCTGGGGACCACCTACGGCTGCATCGTCTACCAGGAGCAGGTGATGCAGATCGTCCGGGACCTGGCGGGATACACCCTGGGCCGGAGCGACCTGGTGCGCAGGGCCATGTCCAAGAAGAAAAGCAACATCATGCTCAAGGAAAGGCAGAACTTCATCTACGGGAACCCGGAAGAAGGGGTGGAGGGCTGCGTGGCGAAGGGGATCGACGAGAAGGTGGCGGCCAAAATCTATGACGACATGGAGGATTTCGCCAAGTACGCATTCAACAAATCCCATGCCGCGGCCTATGCCATCGTGGCCTACCAGACCGCCTACCTGAAGTGCAAATACCCGGTGGAGTTCATGGCGTCCCTCATCTCCTCCGTCATGGGGAACACCCCCAAGGTGGCGGAATACGTCCTGGAACTGAAGGCCATGGGCATCCGGATCCTGCCGCCGGACGTGAACGAAGGGGATTGGAACTTCTCCGTCTCCAAGGACAGCATCCGGTTCGGGTTGTCCGCCATCCGGAATGTGGGGCGTCCGGTGATCGAGGCCCTGGTGGAGGAGAGGAAGAAGAACGGCCCCTACCGCTCCATGACCCAGCTGGTGCGCAGGATGGACGGCCGGGACCTGAACAAGAGGGCGCTGGAAGGGCTGATCCTGGCGGGGGCCCTGGATTCCCTGGGAGGCACCAGGATGCAGTACATGCAGAATTGCAAGACCCTGCTGGACGCCGCGGCCATCGGACGGAAATCCGTCATGGAAGGGCAGGTGAACCTCTTCGACTTGGGGGCCGCAGAGGAACCGGACGCGGCGGACCACTTTCCGGAGACGGGGGAATTCCCCCAGGACCAGCTCCTGGCCCACGAGAAGGAAATGCTGGGAATCTATGTCAGCGGCCATCCGTTGAGCAGGCATGAGGAAGAGTGGCGGAGGAAGACCAGCAACACAAGCGCGGATTTCCTCTATGTGGAAGAGGCCCAGGAGGGGGGGCTGCGGGTGGTGGAAGGCCAGCAGGCGGTGATTGGAGGCCTCCTGTCGGAAAAAAGCGTCAAAAACACCCGCAACGGCCAGACCATGGCCTTCCTCACCCTGGAGGACCTGTTGGGAACGGTGGAAGTGGTGGTCTTTCCACGGCAATACGAGAAGTACAAGGACCTGTTGCTGCTGGAAAACAAGATTTTCGTGAAGGGCAGGGTGACGGTCCAGGAAGAGCAGGATGCGAAGCTGGTCTGCGACACCATGGCCCTCTTTGGGGAGGGAGGAGGGGCTCCCCCGGCGCGGGAGGCCCCGGCCCCGGAAAGGCTGGGGCTGTTCTTCGCCGACCTGGAGAGCTACAACCAGTTGGCGGAGCAGGTCCATGCCCTGCTGGAAGGCCAGCCGGGGGAGGCGCCCGTATTCCTGATCCTGCGGAAGGAGAAGCAGAAGAAGCGCGGGGAGAAAGGGGTCCGCCCCACGCCGGAGCTCCTCCGGAAGCTGGAGGGACTGCTGGGACAGGGGAATGTGAAGCGCCAGGGGGGAACCCTGGAGGAGGGGCGCTGAAATCTTTACCCGCATCCAGTTGAAATAACCGGTGAGATGTAATACAATAATGACTGACAATGCAATCAAGAGTCGTGGAGGTAATCAGATGTCAAAAGAAATCAATACAATCGGCGTACTCACCAGCGGAGGAGATGCTCCAGGCATGAATGCGGTAATCCGTGCGGTGGTCCGGACGGCTTTGGCAAGGGGGAAGAAGGTCATGGGCATCCGCAAGGGATACAGCGGCCTTTTGAGCGGAGACATATTCGAGATGGACTCCAGAAGCGTCTCCGACGCCATCCAGCGGGGAGGGACCATCCTGCAGACCGCCCGGTGCAAGGAGTTCATGACCGAAGAAGGACAGAAACGGGGCGCTGAAATGTGCCAGGTTTTCGGCATCGACGGACTGGTGGTCATCGGCGGGGACGGTTCCTTCAAGGGGGCCGAACGCCTGGCCCATCAGGGGATCAACACCATCGGCATCCCCGGGACCATCGACTTGGACATCGCCTGCACGGACTACACCATAGGCTTCGATACGGCCGTGAACACGGCCATGGAAGCGATCGACAAGATCCGGGACACATCCACGTCCCATGAACGCTGCTCCATCGTGGAAGTCATGGGACGCCATGCTGGATACATCGCCCTCTGGTGCGGAATCGTCAACGGCGCCGAGGAGGTGTTCCTGCCGGAGGTGGAGAACATCACCCAGGACGACCTGATCCGCCGGATCCTGGAGAACAAGAAAAAAGGGAAGAAGCACAACCTCATCATCATGGCGGAAGGCGTAGGGGGAACCAACGAGCTGGCCGAAAAGATCCAGAGGATCACAGGGATCGAGACCAGACCCACCATCCTGGGGCATCTGCAACGGGGAGGAAGCCCATCCGCTCTGGACAGGTACCATGCGTCCATGATGGGGGCGGCAGCGGTGGACCTGCTGTGCGAAGGGAAATCCAACAGGGTGGTGGCCTTCAAGAACGGCGAGT
The DNA here is from genome assembly GCF_010179735.1 of Anaerotalea alkaliphila. Taxonomy (GTDB): domain Bacteria; phylum Bacillota; class Clostridia; order Lachnospirales; family Vallitaleaceae; genus Anaerotalea; species Anaerotalea alkaliphila. The sequence goes on along the minus strand of NZ_JAAEEH010000018.1, from coordinate 52,483 downwards.
ATATGGATTTCGACATCAACGAGGCCCTGGCCATGGAGAAATCCATCCCGCCCCGGGCCAGGGAAGTGGAAAGGCTGTTGGAGTCCAGATGACCAGCGGCTCCCCTGCCCAGAACAGAAAGGAGGACCGCCATGTCCATCAATTGTTTGCGGTGCGGGAAGCCGTTGGAAGAAAACAGCACGGTCTGCAAATATTGCGGTGAGAGCCTGCGGCTGGATGCGGTGGAGGATTTCGACGCCCTGATCCGGAGCATCCTGGAAGAGGAGGACCGGACGAGGAAGCCGGGAGGCAAGGAAGGGAAGGGGCAGGCGCCAGCCAAGGAAAAGCCCCTGCGCACCCCCTTCGTCGTCGGCCTTCTGGGCATCTCCACCCTTCTGGTCCTGGCGCTCCTTTTCGTCATGACCCTGCCCTGGTTCGTCCTGACGGGGTCCGGAACCATCCGGGGGATGGTGGTGGAAGAGGGAACCCTAGGGTTCCTGGAACCTGGAGTCGGAAACCTTCCTCCGGGCACGGAGGTTCCCGAGGACCAGGTCCTGGCCCGCTGGTCGCCCCTGGACCTGGCCGCGTACCTGGCCGCCGCCGGCCGTGAGCAGGCAAAGGTCCCGCAAGTGGACGGCACCGGCAGGATCTCCGTACCCGCCGGTGTCCATATGGCCTACACCTTCGGGCTGCTGCTGGCAGCCCTGTTGGCGGCCCTCAGCCTTCCCCTGTACTGGCTTGACAAAAGACTGCGCTGGATGGAGCTGGTCCGGGGATGGGCCGTGGGGGCCCTCCTCCTTACCGGACTGCAGACCATGGCCATGAAGGTGCCCTACCTGAACATGTTCGCCCTCCGGGCCCAGGGGGCCATCCGGGGCGGGGACAGGATAAACGCCGTCCGGATCACCATGGAGGGGATTGCCGTAAACGACCGGCTGTACGGGGTCCGTATCCAGGAAACCCCCTACCTGCTTCTGGGGGTGGCCCTGACGGGGGCCTGGATCATGACAACAACCCTGCTGGTGGCCCATTACAAGAACAAAGAGCTGGAGAAGCTGTGATAGAGGTCCGGTTCGCCGGACCAGGGAGGCGTTATGAAAATCAATATAGATGCATTCAAACTGCATCCCACCCAGATCCTTGTCCTGGGTTTCCTGGGGGTGATCACCCTCGGAACCATGCTGCTGATGCTGCCGGTGGCGAGCAGGAGCGGCCTGTCCATAGGATTTGTGGATGCCTTGTTCACCGCCACCTCCGCCGTCTGCGTGACGGGTCTGGTTGTGGTGAACACCATGGAGCACTGGACCATGTTTGGGAAGTTGGTCATCCTGCTGCTGATCCAAATCGGGGGACTGGGCTTCATGACCATCACCACCACCTTCTTCATCCTGTTGGGGAAGAAGATCCGCCTGAAGGAACGGCTGGTGATCCAGGAATCCCTGGGGCAGACCTCCATTTCCGGCATGGTGAAGCTGGTGGTGAACATCCTCCTGGGGACCCTGATCTTCGAGGGGATCGGCGCGGTCCTGCTGAGCATCAAGTTCGTTCCGGAATATGGGGCCTACGGGATATTCATGGGGATCTTCCATTCCGTGTCCGCTTTCTGCAATGCGGGCTTCGACATCATCGGCCAGGAAAGCCTGATCCCCTACCGGGGGGACATCCTGGTGAATTTCGCCGTCATGTCCCTGATCATCCTGGGGGGCCTTGGTTTTTCCGTATGGATGGACCTGGTGCGGGTCACCAAGGACAGGTACAGGAAGCGCTATACCTGGCGGCGCTGGTTCCGCCAGCTCTCCCTGCACACCAAGCTGGTCCTGTCCATTTCCCTGGGGCTGATCCTCAGCGGCGCCGTCTTTTTTCTGGTGGCGGAGGGATGGAATCCCAACACCCTGGGAGGGCTGGGGGCAAAGGACAAGTTCCTGGGGGCCCTGTTCCAGTCGGTGACGGCCAGGACCGCGGGATTCAACACCATGCCTTTGGATGTGATGACCAACGGTTCCAAGTTCGTCACCATCATCCTGATGTTCATCGGGGGATCCCCTGGGGGCACAACGGGCGGGGTGAAGACGGTGACCATGGGCGTGCTGCTGCTCTCCATGCTGTCGGTCGTCCAGGGGAAGGAAGAGCTTGTGGCTTTCAAAAGAAGGATTCCCGACACCACCATCAAGCGGGCCCTGGCTGTGGTCATGATCAGCCTTTTCATGGTCATCGCCGTCACCCTGGCGCTCTCCATGACGGAGGAGACCAGTTTCATCAACATCTTCTTTGAAACGGTTTCCGCCTTCGCGACGGTGGGACTGACCCTGGGCATCACCCTGGACCTGGAGACCGCCAGCAAGCTGCTCTTGAGCTTCACCATGTTTGCCGGCAGGTTGGGGCCGGTCACCCTGGCGGTTGCATTCTCCCTCCGGGGAACCCACAAGTCCAGCATCCACATGCCGGAAGAAAAAATAATGGTTGGTTGACAAAGGAGTACATATGGCAAAACAGAAGGATTTTGTTGTGTTTGGGTTGGGCAAGTTCGGCAGGAGCGTGGCCCAGACCTTGTCCCAGAACGGCTGCGACGTGCTGGCCATCGACAGGAACGAGGAGATCATCCAGGAAATCTCCGAGTATGTGACCCATGCGGTCCAGGCGGACGTGACGGACCAGGACGCCCTGCACTCCCTGGGGATCCGGAATTTCGACGTGGCGGTGGTGGCCATCTCCAACGACATGCAGGCCAGCATCATGGCCACCATCCTGGCCAAGGAAATGGGGGTAAAATATGTCCTGGCCAAGGCCCAGAACAGCATCCACAAGCGGGTGCTGGAGAAGGTGGGGGCGGACAAGGTGATTTTTCCGGAAAGGGAGATCGGGGTCCGGATCGCCAACAACATCATTTCCGACAACTTCGTGGACTACATCGAGCTGTCCAACGACTACAGCATCGTGGAAATCGCCGTCAACGACCATTGGATCGGCAAGACCCTTCGGGAGCTGAACCTGCGGGTCGTCTATGGGGTGAATGTCATGGCCATCCGGGACGGGGAGGACATCTCCGTCACGCCGGGGCCGGACAAGGTGCTGCAGGCAGGGAATGTCCTGGTGGTCATCGGAAGCAACGACAATCTGCGGAAGATCAACATGAAAAATGTCTAGGGCGATCATCAGCAGCCCGGCGAACGGGAAAATAAAACAACTGCAGAAGCTGCGGGAGAAGGCCGCCTTCAGGAAAAGGGAGGGGGTCTACCTCCTGGAAGGGAAGAAGTCCATCCGGGAAGCGTCCCCCGGCAGCCTGCGGGAGGTCTACCACACCCAGGAATTCCAGGAGAGGGAGGGGCATTGGCTGGAAGCCCTACGGGAGGCCGGTGTCCCCTGCCAGCCCGTATCGGAGGCCGTATTCAGGAAAATATCGGAGGAGAACACGCCCAGCGGTGTGCTGGCGGTGGTCCGGACCAGCACCACCGCCCTGGAGGAGCTGGACCTGGAGGGGAATCCCCTGCTGGTGGCACTGGAGAGGATCCAGGACCCCGGAAACCTGGGAACCGTCATCCGGACGGCCCATGCGGCGGGGGCCAGGGCAGTACTGGTGTCGAAGGAAAGCGCGGACATCCATCATCCGAAGGCGCTGAAAAGCACCATGGGGTCCATCGGCCGCATTCCGGTGGTCCAGGACCTGGACCTGGGGGAAGCCCTGGAGTTCCTCCGGGAACGGGGGGTGGCCACCTGGGCTGCGGCCCTGGAAGACAGCGAAGACCTCTTTGGGGCAGACCTTTCCGGAAAGGTCTGCATCCTGGTGGGGAACGAAGGCAGGGGCATCAGCAGGGAGCTGCTGGAGGCGGCCCAGGGGCGGGTCCGGATCCCCATGCCCGGAGGCGCCGAAAGCTTGAATGCGGCGGTGGCCGCATCCGTCCTCCTGTATGAGGCGCTGCGGCAGAGAAGGCAACCCTAAGGGGTTGCCTTCTCGACGTCTTCAGCCAAAGTCCGGGCCATTTCCGGGGTGATGGAATTGAGGCCGTCCATGGGGACTGCCAACAGCCTCCCGGCCAATTCCCGGGATCCGGGCAAGTCCCCTTCCCCAAGGCGGAGGCGTGCCAGGTGGTAGAGGCTGTCCACCTGCCCGGGATGGAGGGAAAGGGCCTTCTCGAAAGCCGCCTTGGCCTGGTCCCCCTTCCCTTCCGCCAGATGGATCTGCCCCAGATTGTCGTAGGCGGTGGAGAGGTCCGGGGACCGTTCCAGGGCCGCCTCCGTATGGAACCTGGCTTCCCGCAGGTGCCCCAGTTCCAGATGGAGATACCCCAGGGACACGAAGTCCTGGGCGGTGAAATAGGGGTTTTCCTTCAGCAGATGCTCCCGTTCGGCGGGGCTCCAGTCCACAGGGCGGGAAAGGTCCGCCATGTCGTAGAGGAGCTTCTCGTAGGCAAGGACCGCCTCCTCCACCCGGCCCAGCTTCCAGAGGCATAGGGCGATGTTTGCCTTCATGGTCTTGTTCACATAGAAATGCTTGGAATTCGCAAGGGCCTGTTCAAAAGCTTCCTTTGCCTGAGCATAGGAGCCCCCGCGCAGAAGCAGCAGGCCATAGGACCCAAGTACGGGGATGTGTCTGGTCCCCATCCCAAGGGCCCTGCCATAAAACCCCATGGCCCGGTCCGGCCGCTTCCTTCCGTACTGCAGGAACAGTCCCGCCAACCCCAGCAGGGTTCCGGTCCAGCGCCGCAAGAACCATTGTCTTGCCATAGCGACCAACTCCTTTCCAGAGAAATTTTTCCATCCCCATGGTAGCATGCCGGTTGGAATTATGCAAATGGTTTGTCGGTTGCGCCTGCATCGTCGAACTCTTCATTGCAATGTGGGGGAAAATTGGGTACAATAAGAGCAGAATTAGGGAAAGGAGGGAACTTATGGAACCGTATGTGCTTTGGCTGGTTGTGATCATCGCAACACTGCTGCTGGAAGTGGCAACCATGTCCCTGACATCCATCTGGTTCACGGTTGCTGGAGTCGTCGCCCTGCTTCTTTCCTTTACCGGTCTTTCCTTCCAGTGGCAGGCCGGTGTGTTCATCGTGCTGTCCGCCCTGCTCCTTTGGCTCATCTATCCTCTGGCCAGGAAGCGTTTGAAGCCTCGGATCACCAGGACGAACTATGAGGCGGACATCGGAAAGACAGGCCATGTGATCCAGACCATAAACAACATGGAAGGCAAAGGACAGGTGAAGCTGCAAGGGCAGGTCTGGAGTGCGAAGGCCGCCCCTGTCCCTGGGCCCGGCGGGGCCAGGGAAACGCCGGTTATCCACGCGGGCAGCACCGTGGTGGTGGTGGATATCCAAGGGGTGAAGCTGATCGTTGAGAAGATGGAAGGACAGGAAACGGAGAAACAGGACCAGACAGCAAAGGAGAACTGAATCATGGAAGGAATAGGCATCCTCATACTCATCGCCATCATCCTGGTGGTCGCAAACATCAAGGTGGTCACCCAGTCCAACGCGTTCGTCATCGAGCGCCTGGGGGCATATCTGACCACTTGGTCCACGGGAATCCACTTCAAGATTCCCCTCCTGGACCGGATCTCCAAAAGGGTCAGCATCAAGGAGCAGGTCATCGACTTCCCCCCCCAGCCGGTCATCACCAAGGACAATGTGACCATGCGCATCGACACCGTCATCTACTATCAGATCACGGACCCAAAGGCCTTCACCTATGGGGTGATGAACCCCCTGTCGGCCATCGAGAACCTGACGTCCACCACCCTCCGGAACATCATCGGCGACCTGGAGCTGGACGAGACCCTGACCTCCAGGGAGATCATCAACACCAAGATGCGCAGCATCCTGGACGAAGCCACGGACCCGTGGGGAATCAAGGTCAACCGGGTGGAGGTGAAGAACATCATCCCTCCAGCCGAAATCCAGGACGCCATGGAGCGGCAGATGAAAGCGGAGCGGGGACGGAGGGAGTCCATCCTGCGGGCCGAAGGGGAAAAACGGTCGGCCATCCTGGTGGCGGAAGGAAAGAAGGAGGCCATGATCCTGGAAGCGGAGGCGGAGAAGCAGGCGGCCATCCTCCGGGCGGAAGCCAAGCGGGAAGCCAACATCCGGGAAGCGGAAGGGGAGGCCCAAGCCATTCTGACCGTGCAGGAAGCCACCGCGGAAGGCATCCGGATGATCAACGCATCCCAGCCCAGCAAGGAAGTGATCTCCATCCGGGGATTGGAGGCCTTTGCCAAAGCGGCCGACGGCCAGGCGACGAAGATCATCATCCCATCGGAAATCCAAGGCTTGGCGGGATTGTCCCGTTCCCTGTTGGAGGCGGTCAAGGACTGACGGCAAGGAAACGCAGCGGATTGTACGGGGTCAAGCCAACGGCTTGGCCCCGTTTGCTTTTGGATTGTTAAATGCAGGTTAAGTGACCCCTAAAGGAGGGCAGCCAGTTGAAAAGAGAAATCATCGCCGCGATAGACATGGGGAGCCATGCGATCCGCATGAAAATAGCCGAAGTGGACAAGTCCGGCAAGTTCAGGGAGCTGGAAAGCTTCAAAAAAATGGTGACCATCGGACATGACACCTTCACCATGGGGAGGGTGGGCATCCAATCCGTAGACCAGATCTGCAGCATCCTGGAGCTGTTCAAGAAATCCTTGGCCGAATACCAGGTGGAACGGTACGGCGCCTACGCCACCAGCGCCTTTAGGGAAGCGGCCAACAGGGATTACATCATCGACCAGATCCGCCTGCGGACGGGCATCCAGGTGGAGATCCTGGATTATGCCCGGGAGCAGTCCCTCACCCACAACGCCATCAAGAACACCCTGCCCGACTACGGGATGCTGATCAGGGAAGGGGCAGTGATTGTGGTCATCGGGGCAGGCAACATCCAGGTCACCTGCTACAAGGAGGGGGTCCTGGAGTCCAGCCAGAACCTGAAGGTCGGTGTGCTCCGGATCCGGGAGACCTTCGAGAACCTGGAGGATGTGGAGCTGAGGTACAATGAAATCCTGGACGAATACATCACCACCAACCTGGAATGCGTGGAATTCTTCCGGCAGACCAAGGTCTACAGGCATCTGATCGCCTTGGGCGGTGAGATGAATGTGGTGAAACAGATCGTCTGCAGCGAAATTCCAGGCGGAGACGACAAGCTGCACAAAAGTGACTTCGAGGCCTTCTACCGGGAGGTGTACGACAGTCCCAGGGAGAGGCTGGAGGAGCGCTTCGACATCCAGCGGGAGCAGGCGGAACTGCTGCTGCCCACCATGATCCTGTTCAAGAAGTTCCTGGACAACATCCAGGAAGACAAGATCCACATCCCGCTGGCATCCCTGACGGATGGTATCCTGAACATCCTCTATGAGGAACGTTTCCTGGTGTACAGGAACGAGGCCATGGCGCTGGACATACTGGCCAGCGCAAGGGTGCTGGGGGAGCGCTTCCAGTACAACCGGATCCATGCGGAAATGGTGGAAAGGAACGCGCTGTTGATTTTCGAAAGGACCAAGACGCTCCATGGGCTGAAGAAGGAGCGTCTGCTGCTCCGGGTGGCCTGCATCCTGCACGACATCGGCAAGTTCCTGTCCCTGAACCAGCATTCCCTGAACTCCTACCAGATGATCAAATCCTTGGAAGTGTTCGGCCTTTCCAAGCGGGAGATGCTGCTGGTGGCGAACATCACCCGGTACCACAGCGGATACAGGCCCCTGCACCGGGACGAAAGCTTCTTCTCCCTCACCCAGGGGGAACGGGTGCTGGTGGCCAAGCTGGTGGCGGTGCTGAAGCTTGCGGATGCGCTGGACAAAAGCCACAAGCAGAAGATCCTCCTGGACTCCGTGAAGCTCAGGGGCAAGGAGCTGGTCATCAAAGGACATGTGAAGGCGACCGTCAACACCACCCTGGAGGAATGGACGTTCCAGAAGAAGGCGGACTTCTTCATCGAGGTCTTCGGGATCCAGCCCATCCTAAAAATAAGCAAGGAGCTGTAGCCATGAATGGAAAAATAGATTTGGACAACCCGGCCTATTACGAAAACAGGGAGCTTAGCTGGCTTTCCTTCAACCAGCGGGTGCTGGAGGAGGCCATGAACCCCGACAATCCCCTGTTCGAGCGCCTGAAATTTCTGGCCATCACCAGCTCCAACCTGGACGAGTTCTTCATGGTGCGGGTGGCGTCCCTGAAGGAACAGGTCAGTGCGGAATACGACAAGCCCGACTATGCCGGCATGCTTCCCGGGGAGCAGCTGGCGGCCATATCCCTGCGGGTCCATGGGATGGTCCAGACACAGATGCGGCATCTGGAGCGGTCGCTCCTGCCCCTGCTCAAGAAAAGCGGAATTGAACTGCTGGAACCACGGAAGCTGAACAGGGAACAGGCAAGCTATGTGGAGAAATATTTCAACGACGTGATCTATCCTGTCCTGACCCCGTTGGCGGTGGACTCCGGCAGGCCATTTCCCCTGATCCTGAACAAGAGCCTGAACATTGCGGTCCTTCTGGAGCACAAGGAGGAGCTCCTCTTCGCCACCGTCCAGGTCCCCGGTGTGCTGCCCCGGCTGGTGGAGGTGCCGGCCAACGGGAACGGAGGGAAATGCATGGTGCTCCTGGAGAAACTGATCATGGACCATGTGGACAGGCTCTTCATCGGCTACCAGGTCCTCTCCAAGGCCCCCTACAGGATCACCAGGAACGCGGACCTCTCCATCGACGAGGAGGAGGCGGAAGACCTGCTCCTGGAGATAGAGAAGTCCATCAAGAAGAGGAAATGGGGGGAAGCCATCCGCCTGGAGGTGGACGGTTCCATGGACCAGCGGCTCCTGTCGTTGCTGAAGGGCTCCGTACGGATCGCCGACCAGGACCTGTACAGGATTGGAGGCCCCATCGACCTGACCTTCCTGATGAAGATGGTGCAGATGAAGGGGTTCGAGCAATTGAAATTCCCTCCCTTCGAGAGCGTGGACCCCAAGGACCTGCTGGGGGTGGAGGACTACTTCCAGGCCATCCGGGAAGGGGATGTGTTCCTGTCCCATCCCTTCGAAAGCTTCCGGCCGGTGGTGGAATTCATCACCGGCGCGGCCCGGGACAGCAAGGTCCTGGCCATCAAGCAGACCTTGTACAGGGTCAGCGGGCAGTCGCCCATCATCAGGGCCCTGGCGGAAGCCGCGGAAGCCGGCAAGCAGGTGACGGTGCTGGTGGAGCTGAAAGCCAGGTTCGACGAGGAGAACAACATCCAATGGGCCAGACGCCTGGAGAAGGCGGGATGCCATGTGATCTACGGTCTGGTGGGATTGAAGACCCACAGCAAGGTTACGCTGGTGGTCCGGGCGGAGGAAGACGGAATACGCAGGTATGTCCATTTGGGCACAGGCAACTACAACGACATCACCGCCCGTCTCTATACGGACATGGGTCTGTTCACCTGCAACGAGAAGATCGGTGCGGACGTTTCCGCGGTGTTCAACACCCTTTCCGGATATTCGGAGCCTCCCCAATTGTACAAGCTGGCCATGGCGCCCACAGGCATGCGGGAAAAGTTCAACTACCTGATCCGGAGGGAGGCGGCCAATGCGGCGGCGGGAAGGCCGGCGCGGATCGTAGCCAAGATGAACTCCCTCTGCGACTTGGAAATCATGCAGGAGCTGTACCGGGCCTCCATGGCAGGGGTGGAGGTCGAACTGGTCGTCCGGGGAATCTGCAGCCTGATTCCAGGGATTCCGGAGGTCAGCGACAAGATCACGGTGCGGAGCATCGTTGGAAAGTACCTGGAACACAGCCGGGTGTTTTATTTCCTGAACGACGGGCATGAGGAATTCTACCTTTCCAGCGCGGACTGGATGCCCAGGAACCTGAACCGCCGGGTGGAGCTGCTTTTTCCGGTGGAGGACCCGGGAATCAAGGGGCGCCTGAAGGGGATGATGGAAGTATGGCTGAAGGACGTGGTGAAGGCGAAGATGAAGGATTCGGAATGCATCTACAAGCGCATCGACCGGAGGGGAAAGGCCCAGATCGAATCCCAGTCCTATTTTGAGGAAGAAGCCGTACGGAATCGGAAGTCCTTTGTGGAGGGGCACATGGGCGAGACATTCGTTCCCGTGACGGGGAAGAACTTGCCGAAGGAACAGGGGAATCGGTCTTGACAAAAAGGGAAATGTCGTATAGAATAAATATAAAATTATATGCATAAATATACATGAGAGGTGAACATATGGGAATAAATTTGAAGGGGAGAAGCCTGCTGACGCTCAAGGACTTCACACCCGAGGAAATCAAGTATCTGCTGTCCCTGGCTTCGGACTTGAAAAGGAAGAAAAGGATGGGGATCAAGGGCAGCCTGCTGGAAGGCAAGAACATCGCCCTCATTTTCGAGAAGCCCTCCACCCGGACCAGGTGCGCATTCACCGTGGCCTGTGTGGACGAGGGGGGACATCCCGAATACCTGGGCAAGGGGGACATCCAGTTGGGACACAAGGAATCCGTGGAGGACACGGCCCGGGTGCTGGGACGCCTGTTCGACGGAATCCAGTTCAGAGGCTTCAGCCAGGAGAATGTGGAGAAGCTGGCCAGTTGCAGCGGCGTTCCTGTTTGGAACGGCCTGACCGACGCCTACCATCCCACCCAGATCCTTGCCGACCTGATGACCCTGCAGGAACAGTTCGGGCAATTGAAGGGACTTCGGCTGGCGTTTGTGGGGGACGGAAGGAACAACGTGGCCAACAGCCTGATGATCGGATGCGCCAAGATGGGCGTGCATTTCACGTTGGTGGCTCCCAGGAGCCTGTGGGCGGGAGAAGAGCTGGTGGACCTCTGCCGTTCCTATGCGGCGGACTCCGGTGCGACCGTCAGCCTCACGGACAAGCTGGAGGGGGTGGAAGGTGCCCATGCGGTCTACACCGACGTGTGGGTTTCCATGGGGGAAGAGGACAAGGCTGCGGAGCGGCTGTCCCTGCTCCGGCCCTACCAGGTGAACGAGGCGCTGATGGCCATGACCAAAAGGGAGGATGCGGTGGTGCTGCATTGCCTTCCGGCGGTGAAGGGGAACGAGGTCACCGAAGAAACCTTCGAGAAGCATGCGACGGTCATTTTCGACGAGGCGGAGAACAGGATGCATACCATCAAGGCGGTGATGGTGGCTACCCTATAGGATATTGAAAGGCGGGCTCCCGGGAGGAAGCCCGCCTTTCAATATCCTCCATCCACGGGAAGCAGGGCTCCGGTGATGTAGCTGGCCTTGCCGCTGGAAAGGAAGCAGGCCATTTCGGCGATCTCTTCCACGGTACCCATGCGGCCCAGGCTGACCCCTTCGTTGAACATCCGGACTTCCTCCGGCGAAAGGTGGGCGTTCATGGCGGTGTCGATGCCGCCGCAGAGGATGGCGTTGACCCGGATTCCGCTGGGACCCAGCTCCTTGGAGAGGGACTTGGCCAGCGCGTTCAGCCCCCCTTTCGAAGCGGCATAGGCCGCCTCGCAGGAGGCGCCATGGACTCCCCAGATGGAAGAGATGAACACGATGGATCCGGACTGGCGGCGAACCATCCCGGGAATGATGTGATGGGAAAGGTTGTAGGCGGAAGTCAGGTTGGTGGATAGGATCCGGTGCCATTCCCCTGGGGGAAGGTCCGTCAGAAGCCCGTAGTGGGCGACCCCTGCGTTATGGACCAGCGCGTCCAGCTGTCCGAAGGACGCCAGGATTCTGGAGTGCATCTCCCCGACTTGGTCGAAGTCGGACACGTCCCCGGGCAAGTACAGGCAGGAAGCACCTAGGGCCTCCACCTCCCGCCGGGTCCGCTCCAGTTCCTCCAGGCTCCTGGAGGCGTTCACGGCCACGTTCCATCCCTCCCGGGCGAAGCCCAGGGCGATGGCCTTTCCGATGCCCCTGGAAGCCCCGGTTACAAATACGTTCTTTTTCGATTCCATGGGTGACTCCTTTCCGCCCCACTATAACACAAAAACCTCCCAAAAAAAATATACACCCCAAAAAAATTGTGTTATGATAGTAAAAGCAATTTATGGGAGGTAAAACCATGCGAAAGCTGAACACATGGGTGCTGCTTCTGGCGGCCATCCTGATCATAGCGGGTTCGGCGGCGGTCTCCGCCTATGAGGACGCGGCCCTGGCGCGGCCGGGAACGGAGCAGGATGGCGCATCCGATGCGGAGGGCGGCAACGGGACTACGGCGGAGGGGTCGGACCAGGAGCAGGAAGCGTCGGTTCCGAAACCGTTCACAGGGCTGCTGGTGGGGTTCGACAAGTCGGAAGGTCTGACGGACGTGCTGATGGTGGGCTACCTGGACACCGAAAACCATACGGTGAAGCTGATTTCCCTGCCCAGGGACCTGCGGATCGACTTCAGGGATGAGGAATTCCGCCAGATCAAGAAGGAAAACCCGAAACTGCACGTGAATGCATGCAAAATCAATGAGATATACAACTACGCAGGCGCCGACCGCAGGGCCATGCAGACGCTGAAGGAAGTGGCGGCCACCGTCATCGGTCTGGAAATCGACACCCTGGCCACAGTGGACCTGAAGGGATTCAAGGAAATCGTAGACATCCTGGGAGGCGTACCTTTCGACGTGCCCCAGCGGATGCGCTACACGGACCCTGTCCAAGGACTCTACATCGACCTCCAGAAAGGCCCCCAGGTGCTGGATGGCGACCATGCGGAGCAGCTGGTGCGTTTCCGAAGGTACCCCGATGGGGACATCAGCAGGATTGCGGTGCAGCAGGCCTTCATCCGCGCGATGCTGGAGCAGGTCTATCAGGTGAAGGAATGGGACAAGATCCAGGAACTGGCCCGGTCCGTGTTCGGCATGATCGAATCGGATTTCGGCTTGAGCTTCGCAATGGGGTATGCGGAATACTTCTTCGGTTTGGAGCCGGACCAGATCCTGGACAGCAGGAACATGATAACCCTGCCCTCCTACGGGACCAGAATCGATGGAATCTGGTACCAGGAATGGAAGGCGGAGGAAGTCCGGACCGCCGTGCGGGAACTGTTGGAGGACGCGGGTGGGGATGCGACGGAAACGGAAATGCAGGAGCCCGAGGAATAGGAAAGCCCGGAAGCCAGGCAAACCAGCAAGGACATAGGAGGCAATGAATTGGCAAGGAAAGTGGATCGGGGCCAGAAAAGGCTTTTGGTAAAATTCATCAAGGTATTCAGTATGACGTTCCTGCTGCTGCTTTTGGTGGCAGGGCTGGCGACAGGAGCCTATGTGCTGCTGGCGAAGAACAGCCTGTTTGAAAGCTGGAGGAACAAGGCGGAGGACAGGAAGGCGGAAGAAGCGGCACGGGAGGCGCTGATGGGCAAGCCGAACACCACCCTGGCGATTTTCGGGGTGGACAAGGACGGGTTCAGGACGGACGTGGCCATGGTGGCCGTATTCAACCACCGGACGGCGGATGTGGACATCGTTTCCATTCCAAGGGACACCCAGATCAGGATACCGGACGACATCTATGAGGAAATCACCAGCAGGCGCAAAGGGGTCAGCCAAAATGTGAAGATCAACGAGGTCCCGGCCTATGTGAAATCCGAAGACAGGAACAAGGTGTCCGTAAAGGTCATGGAGGAAACCTTCGGGGTGGAAATCGACCATTATGTCAACATGGACCTGGACGGGTTCAAATACATGGTGGACATGATCGGAGGCGTTCCCATGGAAGTCCCCATGGACATGAAGTACAGCGATCCGGAACAGGACCTGGAAATCGACCTGAAGGCGGGGCAGCAGACGCTCTCCGGAAGCCAGGCGGAACAGCTGGTGCGGTTCCGAAAAGGGTACGCGGATGGGGACATCGGCAGGATCAGTGTGCAGCACACCTTCATGAAGGCCTTCATGGCCCAGCTTCTGAAGGTGGACAACCGGCTGAACATCATGAACATCGGCGCGTCCGCGCTCCTGTATGTGGATACGGACTTCTCCAATGCGCTGGACTACACCATGTTCATCGACCAGATCACGCCGGAGAAGATCCATATGCACATGCTGCCGGGGGAAGTGAACGACCGGAACCGGGCCTACTACACCTATGATTATGAGGAAACCAAGCTTCTCTTCGAGCAGATCCTGAGCGGGACGGTCCGCGAGGGCGAGGAGGGGGAAGGGACAGAGGACGGCGAAGGCCAGTCCGTGGAGCCGGCCAAAATCATCAACCCAAAGGACCTGGCGATTTCGGTCCAGAACGGAACGCGGATCAGCGGTTTCGCCGCAAAGACGAAGGATAGGCTTGCCCAGGCAGGCTACACGGTGCTGGAAGCGGTCAATTATGAGAACAAGCCGGTGCAGACCACCCGGCTGAAGGTGCCCACCCAGGAGGTGGGAGAGGCCCTGGCGCGGGAATTCAACAACCCGAAGATCGAAGTGGACGAAAGCCTGTTGGACCAGGAGCTGGAAATCATCATCATCCTGGGCGAGAGCGACGGAAACCAATAGAAGACGAGGAGGAGCGGTTGTGAGAAGAATACATGCACTATGGTTGGCAATCCTGCTGGTGGCCTCCACCCCCCTGGTCCACCATTCCTTCGCATCCGGCGTGGATCCCGGAAGCATGCAGGACCCTCTGGTGACCAAAAGCTATGTGGACCAGAAGATTGCGGAAATCAGCGGCGTGGTGGAAGTGCCGGCGACGGAGCCGGCCCCTGCTGTTGAAATCCCCACTTTTGTGGTGGTGCAAGCCAAGGCGGGGCAACAGGTCCTATGCGAGGAAAGCACGGAGCTGATCCTGCGGGCGGGGAAGGCCGCAGCCATCGGCAACAGCGGCGGGGACGGCCTTTCCAATGTGACGCTGGGAGCGGACCTGAAGGACGGGCAGGATGTGCCCATGAACCATTTGCTGATCATCCCGCGGACCGACGGCAGAGGCATAAAAGTCTTGCAGGACAACACCTTCGTCATGGTCAGGGGAAGCTACAGCATCCGATAGGAGGACAGGAACGGCATGGCAACGAGCAAAGTCAATATCCTGGGTGTGCGGTTCCAAAGGGGGACCATGGAACAGATCGTATCCAGGGCCATGGAATTCATGGAAGGGCAGAAGACAGGGACAATCTACACCCCCAACCCGGAAATCGTCATGGAGGCCTACGGGAATCCGGAAGTCATGGCGGCATTGAACCGGGGAGACCTGGTGATCCCCGACGGCATCGGCGTGGTCCTGGCATCCAGAATCATCGGGGAACCCTTGCCCGAGCGGGTGGCCGGATTCGACACGGTGCAGATGCTCTTCGCCAAAATGGCGGAACAAGGCAGGACCGCCTATTTTCTGGGAGCCGCACCGGGGGTGGCCAAGGAAGCTGCCTGCCGGATGGAGGAAAAGTATCCGGGCCTGAAGGTCTTGGGTGCGGAGGACGGATACTTCAAGGAGGAGGAATCCCCAGCGCGGATCGAACGGATCAACGCCTGCCGGCCGGACCTGTTGCTGGTGGGTCTGGGGGCGCCCAGACAGGAGCTGTGGATCGACAGGCACAAGAGCCGGCTGGAGGTGAAGCTCTGTGCAGGCGTGGGAGGAAGCTTCGACGTGATGGCAGGCACGGTGAAAAGGGCCCCCGACATCTTCATCCGGCTGGGGCTGGAATGGTTCTACCGGCTGCTGAAACAGCCCAGCCGGTGGAAGAGGATGATGCGGCTGCCGCTTTTCCTGGGCCTGGTGTTCCTCAAGGGAAGGAAGTACCCCCAGGACAGCCGGTAGAATTGCACAGGGTTGGAATGTCAAGCGGAAAAAGCACAGGGGATTGCACAAAGCTCCCTTGTGCTTTTTGTCTGTTTTAAACAACGGGGGGAAAAGGCGGGATTTGGACGGAAAAGAACCGGTCCGGGCCAAATAAAAAAAGGGAAAACGTCGGGCGGATCCTTTCGTCTAATTTGTACAGGCGATGGTGACACGCCGTCCGGCTCCCCGGTTCCGGTTGTTTAATTAGGATAACATCCAGGGGCGTTTATGGGCAAAAGCATGAAGGAAAGGGCCTCGTATGCATTTTAACCAATTGCCCGGGGGTTCTTTGTGGATTAAGGCAATGGTAATCGGGAAGTCCGTATAGTATAGTAACAGCATGTGAAACATATCCTATACGGGACACGTCAAGACGGGTCCGTAGATCTGACGCAAGGGGGCTAATTGAAATGGCTAGTTTATCATTGAAGAATGTTCGCAAGGTATATCCCAACGGTTTTGTGGCGGTCAACGATTTCAACCTGGACATCGAAGACAAGGAATTCGTTATTTTCGTAGGACCTTCCGGTTGCGGAAAATCCACCACGCTCCGGATGATTGCAGGTCTGGAGGAGATCAGCGACGGCGAACTGTGGATCGGCGACAAGCTCTGCAACGACATCGAGCCCAAGGACAGGGACATCGCCATGGTTTTCCAGAACTATGCGCTGTACCCCCATATGACGGTCTATGACAACATGGCCTTCGGATTGAAGCTCCGCAAGACGCCCAAGGCGGAAATCGACCGCAGGGTGCAGGAGGCGGCCAAGATCCTCAGCATCGAATCCCTTCTGGACAGGCGCCCCAAAGCCCTCTCCGGCGGACAGCGCCAGCGTGTGGCCATGGGCCGGGCCATCGTCCGGGAACCCAAGGTGTTCCTGATGGACGAGCCCCTCTCCAACCTGGACGCGAAGCTGCGGGTGCAGATGCGTGTGGAAATCTCCAAGCTGCACCAGAGGCTGCAGACCACCATCATTTACGTGACCCATGACCAGGTGGAAGCCATGACCCTGGGCACCAGAATCGTCGTCATGAAGGACGGATTCATCCAGCAGGTGGACACCCCGTCCAACCTCTACGAAAGACCGGAGAACCTCTTCGTGGCCGGATTCATAGGTTCCCCCCAGATGAACTTCATCCCCGCCAAAGCCTCCAAGGAAGGAAACCTGGTGAGCTTGAGCTTCGGCACGAACCATATCGAGCTGAACGAAGCCAAAGGAGCCAAGCTGGTGGAAGGCGGATACATCGGCAAGGAAGTCGTCCTGGGCATCCGGCCGGAAGACATCCATGACGAGCAGCTCTTCCTGGAGTCCTCCCCCCATTCCATTGTCGACTTCGACGTGAACGTAACGGAACTTCTGGGAGCTGAAATCTATCTGATCGGAACCATCGACGGCGCGGACTTCACCGCCCGTGTGGATCCCCGTTCCCAGGCGAAACCCAACGAAACCATCAAAGTGGCCTTCGACCTGAACAGGGTCCATGTTTTCGACAAGGATACGGAGAAAGTGATCACCAACTAAACAATGCGGAACCGGAGGAAATATACAAAAATGTGTATTTCCTCTTTTATTTTCAGGGCATATGCTATAGAATGGAATAAAGTGTTACCCGCGCAAGCAAATACGGGACAAGGAGATGCTCTATGATATCGAATCAGATTATTCAAAATACAATCGACGGCCTCAAGACGATCACAAGGATCGACATCAGCGTGATGGACGCGGAGGGCAAGGTCCTTGCCACCACGGAGGAAGACAAACTGGACGAGTACAACGATGCCGTGCCGGATTTCGTCGTATCCCAGGCGGACAGCCAGCTGGTCCAGGGGTACCATTTTTTCAAGGTGCTGGACGAGCATACCATAGAATATGTGGTATCCGCCAAAGGGGAATCCGAGGACGTGTACAAGATCGGCAAGATCGCCTCCTTCCAGATCCAAAACCTGCTGGTGGCCTACAAGGAAAGGTTCGACAAGGACAACTTCGTCAAGAACCTCCTGCTGGACAACCTGCTCCTGGTGGACATCTACAACCGGTCCAAGAAGCTGCACATCGAGACGGACGCCCGTAGGGTCGCCATCATCGTGGAGACCAAGGCGGAGAAGGACGTGAACGCCCTGGAGGTCGTCCGGGGGATCTTCCCCACCAAGACCAAGGATTTCATCACGGCGGTGGATGAGCACAACATCATCCTTGTGAAGGAATTGAAGGCGGGAGACGTGCTGGAGGACATCGAGAAGATCGCCGAAAACATTGTGGATACCCTGAACGCCGAAGCGATGAGCTCCGTCTATGTGGGGGTCGGGACAACCATCTCGGACATCAAGGATGTGTCCAGGTCCTACAAGGAGGCCAAAATGGCCCTGGAGGTCGGAAAGATCTTCTATGAGGAAAGGCACATCATGGCCTACGCCAATCTGGGGATTGGCCGTCTGATCTACCAGTTGCCCATCCCCCTTTGCAAAATGTTCATCTCAGAAATCTTCCAAGGGAAATCCCCGGACGACTTCGACGAGGAAACCCTGGTGACCATCAACAAGTTCTTCGAGAACAGCCTGAATGTAAGCGAAACCTCCAGACAGCTCTACATCCACCGGAACACCCTGGTGTACCGCCTGGACAAGCTGCAGAAGAACACGGGGCTGGACCTGCGTGTGTTTGAAGACTCCATCACATTCAAAATCGCGCTGATGGTGGTGAAATACATGAAATACATGAGCCATTCGGAATACTAGAATGGCTCCTGTTCTAGGAGACGTAGGATGATCGAGCTAGAAAATGTCACAAAAGTCTATTCCAATGGAGTGAAGGCCTTGGACGACGTTTCCTTCCAAATCGGCAAAGGGGAGTTCGTTTTCATCGTCGGCAACAGCGGTTCCGGAAAGACGACCTTGTTCAAGCTGCTGATCAAGGAAATCGAGGCGACCCAAGGCAAGATATTTGTCGACGGGATCAACATCACCCAACTCAGCCACAGGAAGATACCCAAACTGCGCAGGCATATGGGTGTGGTGTTCCAGGACTTCCGCCTGCTGACCGACATTTCCGTTTATGAGAATGTGGCCTTTGCCCTGAAGGTGGTGGAGGCCTCCTCCAGGAAGATCAAGCGGAGCGTGCCCATGGTGCTGTCCATGGTCGGATTGGCGGACAAGACCAAGATGAAGCCGACGGAACTCTCCGGCGGGGAGCAGCAGAGGACAGCCCTGGCCAGGGCCATCGTGAACAATCCTCCCATCCTGCTGGCGGACGAGCCCACAGGAAACCTGGACCCCAAGACTTCCTGGGAGATCATGAAGCTGTTGCAGGAGATCAACCTGCGGGGGACCACCGTGGTGGTGGTCACCCACGACAAGGAAGTCGTGAATGCGATGAAGAAGCGGGTCGTCACCCTGAAGGACGGCAAGGTGGTGCGGGACGTGCAGAAAGGGGACTATGGCCATGAAGATTAGAACCCTGGGATACTGCATGCACCAAGGAGTCAGGAGCATGTTCAAGAACCGGCTCATGTCCGTGGCCTCCATCAGCACCATATCCGCCTGCCTGCTGGTGGTGGGAATCTTTTTTGCCGTGGCGGTGAACGTGGAACACATGCTGGGGGAGATTGAGAACCGGATCGGCCTGGCTGTCTTCTTCAACCAAGAAGTGGAAGAGGAAAAGATCCTGGAGATCAAGACGGCCCTGGAAGCCAAACCGGAGGTCCACAAGGTCGAGTATGTCTCAGCGGCCCAAGCCTGGGAGAATTTCAAGGAGGAATATTTCCGGGGAAGGGAAGACCTGCTGGTGGGGTTCGATGACGACAACCCCCTGGAGGACTCCGCGTCCCTGCAGATTTTCATGAACGACATCTCCATGCAGAAGCAGCTGGTGGGAAGCATCGGCGCGTTGCCGGAGGTCCGCTATGTGCGGCAGGCCGAACAGGTCACATCCGTCATTGAAAGCTTCAACAGCCTGGTGGCCTATACGAGCCTTGGCATGACGGCCATCCTCGTCATGGTGTCCATATTCCTGATTTCCAACACGGTCCGGCTGGCCATTTCCATCCGCAAGAAGGAGATCAAGATCATGCGCTATGTGGGGGCCAAGAACAGCCTGATCACGGCCCCGTTCCTGTTCGAGGGCATCCTGATCGGCGTCGTCGGCAGCCTGATTCCCATGCTCCTGATCTATCTGGCCTACGACCAGGCGACGGAGAGGCTCCATGCGCAGTTCCTGATCCTGCGGGAATACCTGGTGTTCCTTCCGGTATGGACGGTATTGCAGACACTGGTTCCATTGTCTCTTTTCATCGGGGTACTGATCGGCCTGGTGGGAAGCCAATGGACGATCCACAAATATCTTAAAGCCTGAGGAAAAGGAGAGAACCCATGAAGAAACTGACCGGACTCGTGCTTCTGGTCCTTGTGCTTGCAGTCTGGGGATCCATGACCATGCAGGCGGCCTCCACAATCAAGGAACTGGAAAAGCAGCAGAATGAATTGAAACAGAACATCCAGTCGGGAGAAAATACAGTCAAGGCCATCGAAGGCCAAATCACGGACATCAACCAGAACATCAACCAGATCGAAAGCCAGATGCATTCCGTGTCCGCAACCATCGGCAAACTGGACAAGGACCTGGCATCCAAGGAAAAGGAAGTGCTGTCCAACGAAGCGAGGATCGCGGATCTGGAGCAACGGCAGGAAACCTACTACAGGCAGGCGCGGGAGCGGATCCAGGTCATGTACGAATACGGCAGCACGGAATACATCGAAGTGCTCCTTTCCTCCCAGGACGCCACCGACTTCTTCACCCGCATGGAATATCTGAACAGGATCCTGGAATTCGACTCCTCCCTCTTCAGCGAGATGGAAGCCGTGCGCGACGAACTGCTGGAAACAAAGGCGAAAATCGAGCGGGAACAGAAGCAGCTGGAATCCATGAAGCTCCAGCAGGAAAAGGAACGCCAGAACATGGAGGTCCTGGTGAAGGCCAAAAGCTCCGAGATGCGCAAGATCGAACAGAGCAAGGAAGCCCTGCTGAAGGAAATCCAGATGTGGAAGGACGAGCAAAAGAGTCTGGACACAAGGATCAAGAAGCTGATCGAACAGAGCAAGCTGACCTATGCCGGAGGGAAGGTGAACTGGCCGGTGCCGGGATACTACACCATTTCCTCCCCCTTCGGAAAACGGATCCATCCGGTCCATGGCTATGAAAGCTTCCACACGGGAGTGGACATACCGGCCCCGGGAGGAACGAAGATCGTGGCGGTCGCCGACGGGAAGGTCATCTATGCGGGCACAAGCCCCGCCTGGGGCAAATACATCCTGATCAACCACGGCAGCGGCTGGGTCACCCAATACGCCCACTGCAGCCAGATGAACGTCAAGGAAGGCGACACGGTGAAGCAGGGCCAGACCATCGGTCGGGTGGGAAGCACAGGATGGTCGACGGGAAACCACCTGCATTACGGCGTCCAGATCAACGGCGTATGGGTCAATCCCCTGAACAATACGAAAACAAGGTGACAGCATCCCAATTGACAGTCAGGAGTTCCAATGAGAAGAAATACGGGTTTTTTGAAAGGATTCATTGCCGGGGTTTTGACCCTGGCTTTGCTGTTTTCCGTCTATATGGGCGTGAAAGGCCTCCTGGAGGTGGCCTACCGGAGCGGCCTGCCGTTGACGTCCAGGGAATACAGGGACGTGGGCGACAAGATGCGGGAACTGGGCAGGGTGCTGGAAGAGCATTACCTGGAAGAGGTGGAGGTCCAGGCGATGGAGGAGGAAGCCCTGCGGGGGTTTGTGGCGGGCCTTGGAGACCCCTACACCACTTATTTTTCCCAGGAGGAATACAGCAGCTTCCTGGAGAAGATGGAAGGCAGCTATGAGGGGATCGGCGTCGTGATCTCCTATGGGGAAAGCGAAGAGGAGATCCTGGTGGTGGCTCCTTTTCCCGGAACGCCCGGGGCCATGGCCGGCATCCAGCCGGGGGACAGGATCATGGAAGTGGACAAGGAGCCTGTTTCGGGCATGTCCCTGGACATGATCGTGGAAAGGATCAAGGGAGAAAAAGGGACCCAGGTGTCCCTCACCCTGTACCGGAAGCGCACGGAGGAGACGCTGGAGGTGCAGGTCACACGGGATGTGATTGATGTGCCCACCATCGACCATGCCATGCTGGAGGACCAGATAGGCTACATCCAGATTGCAGGGTTCGAGGAAAACACCTATGACCAGTTCAAGGAAGCGCTGGAGGATCTGGAGGGGCAGGGGATCAAAGGGCTGGTGGTGGACCTCCGCAACAATCCGGGAGGGTTCATGCACATTGTGGCGGCCATCGGCAACGAGCTGGTGCCGGAAGGCATGATCGTCTACACGGAGGACAAGAACGGAGAACGGAGCGAGCTGAAGTCGGACAACAAGACGCCCTTCGACAAGCCCCTGGTGGTGCTGGTCAACGAATACAGCGCCAGCGCATCGGAAATCCTGGCGGGAGCCGTCAAGGACCGGGGCGTGGGGACGGTGGTCGGGGTACAGACCTTCGGAAAGGGTCTGGTGCAGCGGAATTTCGAGTTGGGCGACGGATCGGCGGTGAAGGTAACCATCGCGAAATACTATACGCCCAATGGCAGCTACATCAACGGGGTGGGAATCGCTCCGGATGTGGTCCTGCCGCTGGAGGAGGCCCCTGAAGGGGCGGAACAGGCGGAAGGGCCTGTCATGGACAACCAGCTGCAGAAGGCGGTGGAAATCATACGGTCACAACAGTGACGGAACAATCAACGGACCCAAGGGCGCGTGCCATGCACGCTCTTTTGGGTCCTCCTGCAAGAGGTGCGCATATGGAACGATTTGAATTGGTTTCGGGATTCCAGCCCACGGGAGACCAGCCCGACGCGATCGCCCGGCTGACGGAAGGGTTCGGCCAGGGGAAGCGGTTTGAAACCCTGCTGGGGGTCACGGGCTCCGGGAAGACATTCACCATGGCAAACATCATACAGAACCTGCAGAAGCCGACCCTGGTCATCGCCCACAACAAGACCTTGGCGGCCCAGCTGTATGGGGAGTTCAAGGAGTTCTTCCCCGACAACGCGGTGGAATACTTCGTCAGCTATTACGACTACTACCAGCCGGAAGCCTACGTGCCCCATACGGATACGTTCATCGAAAAGGACTCGGCCATCAACGAGGAGATCGACAAGCTCCGGCATTCGGCCACGGCGGCCCTCTCCGAGAGGCGGGATGTGATCATCATCGCCAGCGTCTCCTGCATCTATGGGCTGGGAAGCCCCATCGACTACAAGGAGATGGTCCTGTCCCTGCGGCCGGGAATGACCAAAGACCGGGACGAAATGCTCCGGAAGCTGGTGGACATCCAGTACAGCCGGAGCGACCTGGATTTCGCCCGCAGCACCTTCCGGGTGCGAGGGGACGTGGTGGAGATCTTCCCGTCTTATGCGGGAGAAAACGCCATCCGGGTGGAGTTCTTCGGAGACGAGGTAGAAAGGCTTACGGAGATCAACACGCTGACGGGGGAAGCCTTGGCCAGCCTGAACCATGTGGCCATCTTTCCGGCCTCCCACTACGTCATCCCCAGGGAGCAGATGCTGGAAGCCATCGCAGGGATCGAGGAGGAGATGCTTGCGCAGGTCAAATATTTCAAAGCCAACGACAAGCTCATCGAAGCCCAGCGCATCGCGGAACGGACCAATTTCGACATGGAGATGATCCGGGAGACGGGATTCTGTTCCGGCATCGAGAACTATTCCAGGCACCTGACCGGATTGGCTCCGGGACAGCCTCCCCACACCCTGATCGACTATTTCCCCAAGGACTTCCTCATGATCATCGACGAGTCCCACCAGTCCATCCCCCAGATCCGGGGCATGTACGCAGGGGACCAGTCCAGGAAGCGGACCCTGGTGGACTACGGCTTCCGCCTTCCCTCCGCCTTGGACAACCGGCCCTTGAACTTCGGGGAGTTCGAGGGCAAGGTCAACCAGGTCCTGTTCGTATCGGCCACACCGGGACCCTATGAAAAAGAGCATCAGGAGATTTATGCGGAGCAGATCATCCGTCCCACAGGACTCTTGGATCCGGAAGTGGAGGTCAAGCCCATCCAGGGGCAGATCGACGACCTGCTGGTCCAGGTCCAAAGGACCATCGGACAGAAAGGGAAGGTTCTGATCACCACCCTCACCAAACGCATGGCCGAAGACCTGACGGACTACATGAAGGAGGTCGGGGTACGGATCCGGTACCTCCATTCGGACATCCATACGCTGGAACGGATGGAAATCGTCCGGGACCTTCGTCTGGACATCTTCGACGTGCTGGTGGGAATCAACCTGCTGCGGGAGGGCTTGGACATCCCGGAAGTAGCCCTGGTTGCCATCCTGGATGCGGACAAGGAAGGTTTCCTGCGTTCGGAGACAGCCCTGATCCAAACCATCGGACGGGCGGCCCGGAACGCCGACGGACGGGTGGTGCTCTATGCGGACAAGATCACCGATTCCATGGCAAGGGCCATGGAGGAGACCAACCGGCGCCGCGCCATCCAACAGGCCTACAACGAGGCGCACGGCGTCACCCCCCAGACCATCCGGAAAGCGGTCCGGGACCTGATCCGCATCTCCAAGGCGGCGGAGGAACCGGCTACCTACCGGCTGGACAAGGATCCGGAATCCATGGACAGGAAGGAACTGGAGGCGGCGATCGCCAAGCGGACCAAAGACATGAAGAAGGCGGCGGACAACCTGGACTTTGAAAGTGCGGCCAAATACAGGGACGAACTGATCCGACTGAAGGTGCAGCTCCAGAAGATCCGCTGAATCCAGAAAGAAAAGAGGCAAGGGCATGGGAAGCAATGAAATCGTCATCAAGGGAGCAAAAGAACACAATCTGAAGAACATCAGCCTGAAAATCCCCAGGGACAAGCTGGTGGTGTTTACAGGTTTGAGCGGATCCGGAAAGTCCTCCCTGGCCTTCGACACGCTGTATGCGGAAGGGCAGCGGCGCTATATGGAATCCCTTTCCTCCTACGCCCGGCAATTCCTGGGACAGATGGAAAAGCCGGATGTGGAGGCCATCGAGGGGCTGTCCCCGGCCATCTCCATCGACCAGAAGACCACCAGCAGGAATCCCCGGTCCACGGTGGGAACGGTGACGGAAATCTACGACTATTTCCGGCTGCTGTATGCAAGGATCGGCGTCCCCCACTGCCCCAGCTGCGGGAAGGAAATCAAAAGGCAGACCATCGACCAGATTGTGGATGCCATCCTGCAGATGCCGGAGGGGACCCGGCTGCAGATCCAGGCGCCTGTCGTCCGGGGCAGGAAAGGGCAGCATGTGAAGGTGCTGGAGCAGGCCGCCAGAAGCGGCTATGTCCGGGTGATGGTGGACGGGGCGACCTATGACCTGTCCGAAGAGATCCTGTTGGACAAGAACAAGAAGCACAGCATTTCCATCGTGGTGGACCGGGTGGTGGTGAAGGAAGGCGTAGCCAAACGCCTGGTGGATTCCATCGAGACGGTGATGAAGCTGACGGGAGGGATTCTGGAGGTCCACGTTCCGGGGGGGGAAACGACCATGTTCAGCCAAAACTTCGCTTGCGTGGATTGCGACATCAGCATCGAAGAAATAGAGCCCCGGCTTTTTTCCTTCAACAACCCCTTCGGGGCCTGCCCGGAGTGCCACGGCCTGGGCTTCAAGATGAAGTTCGACCCGGACCTGATCGTGCCCGACGGACGGCTGAGCATCGCCCAAGGGGCCATACAGGCCCCGGGATGGGTCGCCGCAGGGAACGAGGGAAGCCATACACGCAGGATCTTCCAGGCCCTGGGGGCCAAGTACGGATTCTCCCTGGATGTCCCCTACGATTCCTATCCGCAGGAAGTCAAGGACCTGGTCATGAACGGATCCCGGGGGGAAACCCTCCGGATCCGCTACAAGAACGAGCATGGGCAGGGGGAATATGAAACCGCCTTCGAAGGGATTGTGGAAAGCCTGCACCGGAGGTACAGGGAAACCGGCTCCGACTATTTGAAGCAGGAGTACGAGGCCCTCATGACCAACGACGAATGCCAGGTCTGCCATGGAGCCCGGCTGAAGCCGGAAGCGCTGGCGGTCACCATCGACGGGAAGAACATTTCCAACATCACCGACATGGCGGTGGTGGACGTGCGGGCCTTCCTGGAGAAGATGGCTCTGACCGACCGGCAGCAGATGATCGGGGAGCAGGTCCTTCGGGAAATCAAGGCCAGGATCCAGTTCCTGGTGGATGTGGGTCTGGACTACCTGTCCCTCTCCCGTTCGGCCGGCACCCTGTCCGGCGGGGAGGCCCAGCGGATCCGGCTGGCCACCCAGATCGGTTCGGGGCTGGTGGGTGTGGTCTACATCCTGGACGAACCTTCCATCGGACTGCACCAGCGGGACAACGACCGGTTGCTGGGCACCCTGAAGCAGCTCCGGGACCTGGGCAACACGCTGATCGTGGTGGAGCACGACGAAGAAACCATCCATGAAGCGGACTATGTGGTGGACATCGGGCCGGGCGCAGGGGTCCACGGAGGGGAAGTCGTCTATGCCGGAAAGGTGGAGGGGCTTCTGGAATGCCAAGAATCCCTGACCGGCGCCTACCTGGCGGGCAGGAAGAAGATCAAGGTCCCCAAGAACCGCAGACCTTTGGGGGACCGCTGGCTTACGGTCCAAGGGGCTGCGGAGAACAACCTGCGGGACCTGGATGTCTCCGTTCCCCTGGGTGTGCTGACCTGTGTGACCGGCGTGTCCGGTTCGGGGAAGAGCTCCCTGGTGAATGAGATCCTCTACAAGCGGCTGGCAAGGGACCTGAACCGGGCAAAGGTGAAACCGGGGGAGCATCGGGGGATCCAGGGGCTGGAGAACTTGGACAAGGTCATCGACATCGACCAGTCGCCCATCGGCCGCACCCCCCGTTCCAATCCGGCCACCTACACAGGGGTGTTCGACCTGATCCGGGACCTGTTCGCCACCACGGTGGAAGCCAAGATGAAGGGCTACCAGAAGGGGCGCTTCAGCTTCAACGTGAAGGGGGGGCGGTGTGAGGCCTGCAGTGGAGACGGCATCATCAAGATCGCCATGAATTTCCTGCCGGACATCTATGTCCCCTGCGAAGTGTGCCATGGAAAGCGCTACAACAGGGAGACGCTGGAGGTGCGGTACAAGGACAGGAACATAGCGGAGGTCCTGGACATGACCGTGGAGGACGCCCTGGAATTCTTCCAGCACATCCCCCGGATCAAAACCCGGCTGAAGACATTGAACGATGTGGGGCTCTCCTATGTGAAGCTGGGACAGCCGTCCACGACCCTGTCAGGTGGGGAAGCCCAACGGATCAAGCTGGCCACGGAGCTCTCCAAAAGGAGCACGGGCAAGACCATGTACATCCTGGACGAGCCCACCACGGGACTGCACTTCGACGACGTCCACAAACTGGTCAAGATCCTGCAGAAGCTGGTGGACCAGGGGAACACGGTGCTGGTCATCGAACACAACCTGGACGTCGTCAAGGTGGCGGACCACATCATCGACATGGGGCCTGAGGGCGGTGCCCGTGGAGGGCTGGTGATTGCCCAGGGTACACCGGAAGAGGTGGCGGAAATGGAGGCCTCCCATACGGGACGCTTCTTGAAAAAAGCCTTAACAAAGTCACCCTGAAACTGGCTGCGCAATGGCGCGATTGCGCGCATGAAGGCAGACAATTCGAAATATTTGCTCGAAGCCCGGCTAAAAAATCCGCAGATTTTACGGCGGATTGCAGATGTCGATAGAATATTCACGGCAGATTGATAATTTATTGTCTATCCCTTTGTGGGACTTGCATAAACGGGCAAAACAATTGTAAAAAATGATGTGCATATCTTTACATAAGCAGCACCATCTGCTATAATTGCGGTAGTGTTTTGCAAGTCCGTCATTTTTCAAGAATTTGGGGGCAAACAATGACGTTATGTTATGATTTTCACATACATACAGCGCTTTCACCCTGCGGACATGAAGACATGACACCGAACAACATCGTGAACATGGCCCTGATCAACGGCCTGGACGCCATCGCAGTGACGGACCACAATTCCTGCGGGAATGTGGGGGCGGTCATGGAAGTGGCCCGGGACACGGGACTGGTCGTCATCCCCGGCATGGAGGTGGAGACCAGGGAAGAGATCCACGTGGTCTGCCTGTTCGAGACGCTGGAAGACGCCCTGCGCATGCAGGAGGTCGTGTACACCCAGTTGCCGGACAGGAAGAACAGCCCGAAGCTCTTCGGAACCCAGCTGCTGATGGACCAGGAGGACGAGGTCGTGGGAGAGGTGGACCGGCTGCTGTCCTTCGCCACAGGGCTGTCCCTGGAAGAAGTGGTGGAGCTGGCGGACCGCAACCATGGGGTCGCCATCCCGGCCCATATCGACAGGCCCAGCTACAGCGTGATTTCCAATCTGGGCATGATCCCCCCCAACCCGCTGATCAGGACACTGGAAGTTTCCCAGTATGCGGACAGGGCCTCCTACAAGGAGGAATACCCTGCCTATCGGATCCTGCAATCCTCCGATTCCCACGACCTGGGCTACATCGGCATCTGCAGGCAGACCATCAAGGTCAAGGACAAGTCGATTTCATCCATTTTGGATGTTCTCAAATAATCAATACGATTCCATGCAACGTAAACCAAGGAGGTAAAGGAATGGCTGCTATCATTCAACAAAAAGAAGAAAAATTCAAGGAACTCGAGCAGTACATCGACTCACTGCCAGACACCAAAGGCGAGCTGATTCGGGTGCTCCACAAAGCGCAAGGCATTTTTGGATTCCTTCCGGAAGAAGTACAACGGTTCATCGCAAAAAAAATGAAGGTTTCCACAGCCAAGGTGTTCGGCGTCGTAAGTTTCTACTCCTTTTTCACCATGGAACCCAAAGGGGAAGTGGACATCTCCATCTGTCTGGGTACAGCCTGCTATGTGCGGGGTGCTGAAAAGATCCTGACCGAGCTCAAGAAGGAAACAGGCGCGGAAGTGGGCAAGACCACACCCAACGGAAAGTTCTCCATCACAGGCCTCAGATGCATCGGAGCCTGCGGACTGGCCCCGGTATTCACCATCGGTGAGAAGGTTTACGGCAGAGTCACTCCCGAGCAGGTCAAGGATATCATAGCCCAATACAAATAATCCAAGCAGGAGGATGCGAAAATGGCAAAAATCATGTCTTTTGACGAATTGAAGAAGATCAAGGACAGGGTCCAGTCCCAAGTGGACCTGCGCGAGAAGGGCGAGAACATCGAGAGCCTCGTGCAAGTGCGGGTGGCCATGGCAACATGCGGAATCGCCGCAGGAGCCAGGGAAGTGATGAACTACATCGTGGAGGAGTCCGCCAAGGCGGGGCTTACCAACGTGGTGGTCACACAGACAGGATGCATGGGATACTGCTATGCGGAGCCGACCATTGAAGTCACAGTGCCCGGACAGGAGCCGGTTGTATATGGAAATGTCTCCTTGGAGAAAGCGGCCGAAATCATTGACAAGCACATCAAGAACGGCGTGATGGTAGACGGCATCATTCCGGCGACACATAAATCGATCGAATAAATTTTGCAGGGAGGCTCAAAAATGTCTAACTTTAAGATGCACATGTTGGTGTGTGGAGGTACCGGGTGTATTTCCGCAGAATCCGAATTAATCGTATCCAATCTCCAGAGCGAATTGGAAGCGGTTGGAATGGGAGACCAGGTCCAAGTATTGAAAACAGGATGCTTCGGTTTTTGTGAAAAAGGTCCTGTAGTGAAAGTTCTGCCTGACAACACATTCTATGTGGAAGTGAAACCCGCCGACGCAGCCGAGCTGGTCAAGGAGCATATCGTCAAAGGCCGCAAAGTCGAGCGTCTGCTGTACATGGATCCGGACAAGAAAGAGCGTGTCGCCGACTCCAAGAACATGGACTTCTACAAGAAGCAGATGCGGATCGCCCTGCGCAACTGCGGATTCATCGATCCGGACAAAGTGGAGGAATACATCGCCCGTGACGGATACCATGCCTTGGGCATGGCTGTGACATCCATGACACCCCAAGAGGTCATCAATGTCATCAAAGAGTCCGGACTGCGTGGCCGTGGGGGCGGCGGATTCCCCACAGGATTGAAATGGGAATTCGCCAGCAAATACGATGCCGACCAGAAGTACGTGGTCTGCAACGCCGACGAGGGAGACCCGGGCGCGTTCATGGACCGTTCCATCCTGGAAGGGGACCCGCACTCCATCATCGAAGCCATGGCCATCTGCGGATACGCCATCGGAGCCTCCAAAGGGCAGGTGTACATCCGTGCCGAGTATCCTCTGGCGATCAAACGCCTGGAAAAAGGGATTCAGGACGCCCGTGAGGCAGGCCTTCTGGGCGAAAACATCATGGGTACGGATTTCAGCTTCGACATCGAACTCTCCTTCGGCGCCGGCGCCTTCGTCTGCGGCGAGGAAACAGCCTTGATCCACTCCATGGAAGGGGAGCGTGGCGAGCCCACGACCAAACCTCCGTTCCCTGCGGAATCCGGATACTGGGGCAAGCCCACCAACGTGAACAACGTGGAAACCCTGGCCAACATCCCCATCATCCTCCTGAAGGGAAGCGCTTGGTTCGCGGGCATCGGAACCGAGAAGTCCAAGGGAACCAAGGTGTTCGCATTGGCTGGAAAGATCAACAACGTGGGTCTGATCGAGGTTCCCATGGGAACGACCCTCCGCGAGGTCATCTACGACATCGGCGGCGGCATCAAGAACGGCAAGAAGTTCAAGGCGGTACAGACCGGCGGACCTTCCGGCGGATGCCTCACGGAAAAGGACCTGGACACCCCCATCGACTTCGACAACCTGATCGCAAAAGGCTCCATGATGGGATCCGGCGGAATGATCGTCATGGACGAAGACGACTGCATGCCTGCAGTGGCCAAGTTCTACCTGGAGTTTACGGAAGAAGAGTCCTGTGGAAAATGCACCCCTTGCCGCATCGGAACCAAGCGCCTCTCCGAGCTTCTTGAGATGGTTACGGAAGGCAAAGCCGAAGTCAAGCATCTGGACGAAATGAAGCGCCTGAGCCGTGTCATCAAGGACACAGCCCTTTGCGGACTCGGACAGACGGCCCCCAACCCGGTATTGTCCACCCTGGATGCCTTCTACGACGAGTACCTGGCACACGTGCAGGACAAGAAATGTCCCGCCGGCCAATGCACACACCTGATGACATACACCATCGATCCGGAAGCATGCGTAGGCTGCACAGCCTGCAGACGCGTATGTCCCGTAGAGGCCATCACCGGTGAGGTGAAGAAACCCCATGTCATCGACCAGGACAAGTGCATCAAGTGCGGCGCCTGCTACGACAAGTGCAAGTTCAACGCCATTTCCGTAAATTAATCAGGAACATTAAATCATAAAGGAGTGTACCCGATGTCAGAAGTTAAAATTATTATAGACGGGAAAGAGGTTCACGTTGCCAAGGGAAGCACCGTTTTGGATGCTGCGAAGAAAATTGGCGTGGACATCCCCACCCTGTGCCATTTGGACCTGCACGACACAAAAATGGTCAACCAGGCCGCTTCCTGCCGCGTATGCGTTGTGGAAGTGGAGGGACGCAGAAACCTGGCGCCGTCCTGCGCCACCCCTGTCGTGGAAGGCATGGTCGTAAAGACCAACACCATCCGTGTCATGGAAGCCAGAAAGACCGTGTTGGAGCTGCTCGTTTCCGACCATCCCAAAGAGTGCCTGTCCTGTGCGAAAGCGGGAGACTGCGAGCTCCAGGACCTGACGGAGCTCTGCGGACTGCGTGGCGATTCCATTTCCGGAACGGCCATGTCCACATACAAGAAGGACATCACCCCTTCCCTGATCCGGGACATGGACAAATGCGTGCTTTGCCGCCGCTGTGAAACCATGTGCAACAAGGTGCAGGAAGTGGGAGCCCTCTCCGGCATCAACCGCGGATTCAACGCGGTCGTATCCTCCGCGTTCGAGCTTCCCATGGCGGAAACCGTCTGCACCCATTGCGGACAATGTGTGGCCGTATGCCCCACAGGCGCCCTGACGGAAATGAACCACACCTGGAAAGTGGTGGAGGCCCTGGCCGACCCCACGAAGACGGTCATCGTACAGACAGCACCCGCCGTCCGTGTGGCCCTAGGTGAGGAGTTCGGCAACGAGCCCGGTTCCATCGTCACCGGCAAGATGGTAAGCGCGTTGAAGGCCATCGGATTCGACCATGTGTTCGACACCGACTTCACGGCCGACCTGACCATCCTGGAAGAAGGAACGGAACTGCTGGAAAGGCTGGAGAACTTCCTGGAAGGCAAGGAAGGTCCGTCCCTGCCCATCCTGACCTCCTGCTGCCCTGCATGGGTCAACTTCGTCGAAAGCCAGTTCCACGAGCTGATCGACATCCCCTCCACGGCAAGGTCCCCCCAGCAGATGTTCGGATCCGTTGCAAAGACCTACTTTGCCGACAAGCTGGGCATCAAGAGGGAAGACCTGGTGGTCGTTTCCGTAATGCCCTGCCTGGCCAAGAAGTTTGAAGCATCCAGGGAAGAGTTCGCAGTGGACGGAAATCCCGATGTGGACCTGGTCATGTCCACAAGGGAGCTTGCGGACCTGATCAAGCAGATGAACATCGACATGGAAGAGCTGGAAGAGTCCGAGTTCGACAATCCCCTGGGAATGTCCACCGGCGCCGGCGTCATCTTCGGCACCACCGGCGGCGTAATCGAGGCTGCCGTGCGTACCGCATATGAAGTGCGCACCAAGAAGCCCCTGCCCAAAATCGACTTCGAAGAGCTCCGCGGCTTCGATGGCGTCCGTGTGGCTTCCGTAGCCATGGACGACGTCGTCCTGAACATCGGAATCGCCCACGGCCTTGGAAACGCCAAAGCCCTCCTGACGGAAATCCGGGACGGAAACCCCAGGAACATCCATGCGGTGGAAGTCATGGCATGCCCTGGCGGTTGCATCGGCGGAGCCGGACAGCCTTACCACCATGGGGATTCCTCCATCCTGATGAAGCGCCAGGCGGCCATCTACCAGGTGGACAAGAACATGCCCATCCGGAAGTCCCATGAGAACCCCGCAATCGCGGAAATCTATGAGAAGTTCCTGGGCAAGCCTTTGAGCGAGAAGGCCCACCACCTGCTCCACACCCATTACCATATGAAAGACAAGGCGTAAGCCTGAAAGGCCCCGGCGGGAAACCGCCGGGGCCTTTTTGCCTCTTCCAAGGAACGCAATCACAGAATTGTTCCGGAATTTCCGGAATTGACAGACGGCAAAAACCGGGTTTACATAAGGCAAATATTGTGCAATGGATTGTACACATGCGTTTTTTCGAGGAAAGGCGGATAAAACGGCTTTTGCACAGAGTAATCCACACTATCCACAGAAATTATGTTGACAAGTGTGCCGTGCACATGTTTGAAATATAAAAAAATTCTTCCAAATTGAAAGAGATGACAGATAATGTTATAATGGAAATATACAAAAATTCCATTTTTTCAGAAGGATATTCTCAACTGCGGGAGAATATAAGAGTATCATGATGAATGCGTTTGTTTCGCAGGGAGGATTTCCGGAGGAAGAGATGCATGGAAGGAGTTGTTGGTATGCGTTATATCGTGAGTGGAAAGAACATCGAGGTTACAGCAGCTTTAAGGGACATCGCCATTCAGAAGATCAGCAAATTGGAGAAGTATTTTTCGGATGACACGGATGCCCATATCACCATGAGCGTGCAGAAACAGAAGCAGATCATCGAAGTGACCATTCCCATCAAGGGGGGTGTGATCCGGGCGGAGGAGCGGGAAGACGACATGTATGCCGCCATCGACCTGGTAGTGGATATATTGGAAAGACAGCTGATGAAGCACAGGAAGAAATTGGTGGACAGGCACCACCAGGGCGGCTCCTTCAAGAACGAGTTCTTTGAAATTCCGGAAGATGAGAATGAAGGCCTCAGGATCGTGCGGACGAAGAAGTTCGCCATGAAGCCCATGGATCCCGAAGAGGCCTGCATGGAAATGGAGCTCCTGGGACATGATTTCTATGTGTTCAGGAACAGCGAAACGGATGAGGTGAATGTGGTATACAAGCGTAAGGCGAACAATTACGGTCTGATCGAACCGGAATTCTAGGAAGCGAAGGATAGGGGAGGCCCCAGGGGGCCTCCTTTTTGATGGAAGGGAACCGGGCCCAAGTGCATCCGGACAGCTCTTTCTCGTGTTGCGGTTGTATTTGGGCCAAAAAGCGGATATAATAGAAAAGTCCAAGCTGAAATTGACAAGAAAGTTGGCCGCAACGCAAGCGGACCAATGGAAGGTGGATCGCATGAAATTATTGGAAAAGATTTTTGGTACGCACAGCAGCCGGGAACTGAAGAGGATCGAGCCCATCGTGGATGCCATCGAGGCGCTGGGACCAGCCATGGAGGAACTCTCCGACGAAGCCTTGCGTGCAAAAACAATAGAGTTCAAGGAAAGGCTGGGGCAGGGGGAGACCCTTGACGACCTTCTGGTGGAAGCCTATGCGGTGGTCCGGGAAGCCGCCCGGAGGTCCATCGGCCTGTATCCCTACAGGGTCCAGCTGGTGGGGGCCATCGTCCTGCACCAGGGACGGATTTCGGAAATGAAGACCGGGGAAGGAAAGACCCTGGTGGCTCCCATCGCGGCATATCTGAACGCGTTGGAAGGGAAGGGTGTCCACGTGGTCACCGTCAACGACTACCTGGCCAAGCGTGACAGCGAATGGATGGGGGAGCTCTTCCGGTTCCTTGGGTTGACGGTGGGCGTGCTCCTGAACGGCATAGACAACGAGGAGAGAAGGGCGGCCTACAGCTGCGACATCACCTATGGGACCAACAACGAGTTCGGTTTCGACTACCTGCGGGACAACATGGTCATCTACAAGAAGGAGATGGTCCAAAGGGAGTTGCATTACGCCATCATCGACGAGGTGGACTCCGTGCTGATCGACGAGGCCCGCACCCCCCTGATCATTTCCGGCAGCAGCAGCAAATCCACCGCCCTGTACCAGCAGGCGGACATGCTGGCGACCCGGTTGAAGAAGGGGCGGATCCTCGGGGAAGTCACCAAGATGAGCGCCATCATGAACGAGGAGATCCAGGAAGAGGGGGACTTCGTCATCGACGAGAAGGCCAAGAACGTCACCCTAACCGCGGAAGGCGTGGAGAAGGTGGAGGCCTACTTCAGGCTGGAGAACCTGGCCGACCCCGAGAACATGGAAATCCAACACCATATGATCCTTGCGCTGAAGGCCAGGTACCTGATGCACAAGGACAAGGACTATGTGATCAGCGACGGGGAGATCGTCATCGTGGACGAGTTCACCGGAAGGCTGATGCCGGGAAGGCGCTACTCCAACGGCCTGCACCAGGCCATCGAGGCCAAGGAAGGGGTGGATGTCCGCAGGGAAAGCAAGACCCTTGCCACCATCACCTTCCAGAACTACTTCAACCGCTATGCGAAGAAATCCGGGATGACCGGTACGGCCCTGACCGAGGAAGACGAATTCAGGGAAATCTACGGCATGGATGTCATCGTAATCCCCACCAACAGGCCCATCGCCAGGGTGGACCATGCGGATGTGGTCTACAAGTCCCATCCCGAGAAGGTCCACGCCATCCTGGACGAGATCGAGGCTTCCCACGCCAAAGGACAGCCGGTCCTGGTGGGAACCATCACCATCGACTCTTCGGAGGAATTGAGTCGCCAGCTGAAGAAGCGGGGCATCAGGCACAACGTGCTGAACGCCAAGTTCCACCAGCAGGAAGCGGAAATCGTGGCGGACGCCGGACTCTACGGCGCCGTGACCATCGCCACCAACATGGCCGGACGCGGTACGGACATCAAGCTGGGGGAAGGGGTCGTTGCGGCCGGCGGCCTGAAGATCATCGGCACCGAGCGGCATGAATCCCGCCGGATCGACAACCAGCTCCGGGGCCGTGCGGGGCGCCAGGGGGACCCGGGGGAATCCAGATTCTACCTGTCCCTGGACGACGACCTGATGCGCCTCTTCGGTTCCGAGAAGATGAAGAAGACGGTGGAACGTCTAGGACTTCCGGAGAACGAACCCATCGCAGCCACCATCCTTTCCAATGCCATCGAGAACGCCCAGAAGAAAGTGGAGGGCAACAACTTCGGCATCCGGAAACACCTGCTGGAATACGACGGCGTCATGAACGAGCAGAGGGAAATCATCTATGCGGAGCGCCGCAAGGTCCTGGAAGGCGAGAACATGAAGGAGGTCGTCCTGAAGATGATCCGGGAGATCATCGAACGGGCGGTCAACAGCCACTCCAACGCCATGGACATGATGGACGAATGGGACCTGCCTGCCATGAAGGAAAGCCTGGGAAAGGTGATCCCCATCCCCCCCATGGAACTCTCCGAGGAGGAGCGGGACACCATGACCCGGGAAAAGTTCATCGACATGCTCTACAAGAACTCGGCCGCCCTTTACGACCGGAGGGAGAAGGAGTTCGACGACCCGGAGCATCTGCGGGAAGCGGAGAGGGTCATCCTGTTGAAGGCCATCGACCAGAAGTGGATGGACCATATCGACAACATGGACCAGATGCGGCAGGGCATCAGCCTGATGGCCTATGGCCAAAGGGATCCCCTGGTGGAATACAAGTTCGTCGGATTCGACATGTTCGACGAGATGATCGAAAGCATCCAGGAGGACACGGTCCGCATCCTGTATCGGGTCGTCCCCCGGAACAAGCTGGAACGGGAACGGGTGGCCACGAACATGACCACAAACAAGGGACCGGACGCCCGGAAGGAACCGCTCAAGAGAAAAGACAAGAAGGTTGGCCGCAACGACCCCTGCCCCTGCGGCAGCGGCAAAAAATACAAACACTGCCATGGTGCGGTGAATTCAGAAAAAGAGGTGATTTAATGATTCAACTGGAACAGATGAGACAAAAGCTCGCCGGTTATAGTGAAAAATTAATCGAAATGAGTGAGTCACTTTGACCTGGCCGGGGCCAGCGTCAAGGTAGAAGAATTGGAAATGGAGGCCGCGGGCGAGGCGTTCTGGCAGGACCAGGACCGGACCCAGGTTGTCCTGAAGGAACTCAAGCGGTTGAAGGACAAGATCGAGGAATTTCGGCGGTTGGAACAGGAATATGAAGACATCCAGGTGATGATCGACATGGGAATCGAAGAAGGGGACGAAGGCGTCATCCAGGAAGTGGAAGGGATGACGGCCAAATTCCTGGAAGATTTCGAACAGATCCGGGTGGAAACCCTCCTCTCCGGCGAATACGACCCCAACAGCGCAATCCTTACCCTCCATGCAGGGGCGGGAGGTACGGAAAGCTGCGACTGGGTTTCCATGCTCTTTCGGATGTACACCCGATGGGCGGAAACCAAAGGGTACAAGGTGGAGGTCCTGGACTATCTGGACGGGGAAGAGGCGGGAATCAAGTCCGTCACCATCCAGGTCAACGGAGCAAACGCCTACGGATACCTGAAGTCGGAGAAGGGGGTGCACCGGCTGGTGCGGATCTCCCCCTTCGATTCCTCCGGCAGAAGGCACACCTCCTTCGCTTCCTGCGATGTGATTCCGGAAATCGAGGAGGATATCGACCTGGAGATTGCGGATGACGACATCCGGATCGACACCTACCGTTCCAGCGGTGCCGGAGGGCAGCATGTCAACAAGACGGATTCCGCCATACGGATCACCCACCTCCCTACCGGGATTGTGGTCCAGTGCCAGAACGAAAGGTCCCAGCACAAGAACAAGGACAAGGCGATGCACATGCTGCAGATCAAGCTGCTGGAGCTGAAACGCCTGGAACAGCTGGAAAAGATGGCGGGCATACGGGGGGAGATCAAGGAAATCGGATGGGGAAGCCAGATCCGCTCCTATGTGATGCATCCCTACAGCATGGTCAAGGACCACCGGACGGAGGAAGAGTCCGGAAACGTCCAGGCCGTGATGGATGGGAAGCTGGACCCCTTCATGAATGCCTACCTCAAGTGGCTGGCGATCAAATGATCCAACATAACGAGGGAGACCCCCAGGGGTCTCCTTTGTCGTGGTGCCGGCAAAGCGGCCCCCCGGGGCTGTTCATGAAAAAGAACTTGCAAAGGAAGGGGGGCTATGGTATCATCTTCCTTGAAAAAACAAATGTTTTTCCAGAAAAAACAAAACATGGAAGGACAAGGCCCAGGGCCGGAAGCAATAGGTGAAAAAATGGCGGATCATGTAAATTACTATATCATCAAGAAGCGGGCATTGCCGGAGGTTTTCCTCAAAGTGGTCGAAGCCAAGCACCTGATCGAAAAGGAAAAGGCCATGACCATACAGGATGCGGTGGATGCGGTGGGCATCAGCAGAAGTTCCTTTTACAAGTACAAGGACTGCATCTTTCCGTTCTATGAGCACACCAGAGGCAGTGTGATCACGGTAGCCATGAAGATAGACGATGAACCGGGGGTTTTGGCCAGCGTCATCAATGCCATTGCCGCCTTCAAGGCGAACATCCTCACCATCCACCAGTCCATCCCCATCAACGGCGTGGCGGACATCAGCCTGAGCGTGGAGATCCTACCCAACACGGGAGAGGTCCAGGAACTGATCAACGAAATCGAAACATTCGAGGGCATCCATCAAATCAAAATCTTGGCAAGGGAGTAGGCAGATGATAAAAATTGCGATTTTAGGATATGGAACCGTTGGCTCGGGAATCTACGAGGTCCTGGAGACCAACAAGGAAAGCATCACAAAGAAAGCGGGGCACGGGATTTCGGTCAAGTACATCCTGGACCTGAAGGACTTTCCCGGCACCCCAATCGAGAAGCTTGTGACAAAAAACTACAACGAAATCCTGGAGGACCCGGAGGTGCAGGTGGTCGCCGAGGTCATGGGAGGGGTGGAACCCGCCTATACCTTCGTGAAGGGGGCCCTGGAGAAGGGGAAGAGCGTGGTCACTTCCAACAAGGAGCTGGTGGCCAAGCATGGGGCAGAGCTTCTGGAAACCGCCCGGGCGAACAAGGTGAACTTCCTGTTCGAGGCAAGCGTAGGCGGAGGAATCCCCATCATCCGTCCCTTGAACCAGTCCCTGACGGCGGACGAGATTTATGAGATCACCGGCATCCTGAACGGAACCACCAACTTCATCCTCACCAAAATGTTCAATGAGGGGAGGGAATTCGAGGAGGTGCTGAAGGAAGCCCAGGAGCTGGGATATGCGGAGCGGAACCCCGCCGCGGATGTGGAGGGGCACGACGCCTGCAGGAAGATCGCCATCCTTTCCTCCCTCGCATTCGGCATGAACGTGTCCTACGAGGACATCCATACGGAAGGGATCACCCGCGTTTCCACCAGGGACATGGAGTATGCGAAGCATCTGGGATGTGAAATCAAGTTGCTGGCCACCAGCAGGAAGCAGGACCACAAGGTGTACGCCATGGTGGCGCCCATGATGATCGGCAAGGAGAATCCCCTCTCCAATGTGCATGACGTGTTCAACGCCATTTTTGTCAAGGGGAATGTGATCGGCGACGTGATGTTCTACGGACGGGGAGCCGGAAAGCTTCCCACCGCCAGCGCGGTCGTAGCCGACATCGTGGACGTGGTGAAGCATATGGGCACCAGCATCATTTCCCATTGGAGCACGGAAAAGATGGAGCTCATGGATACGGAAAAGATTCCCGCGACCTATTTTGTGACGGTGAAGACCGATTTCCATGCGGCCATCCGGGATGCGGTGAACAAGGTCTTCGGCGAGGTGGAATTCGTGCAGCTGGAGGGCGTGGAGGACGAGATCGCCTTCATCAGCGGGAAATCCACCGAAGGGGACCTGCAGGAGAAGGTGCGGAAGTTGGCCCAGGAAGCCCCTGTGACGGAAATCGCCAGTGTCCTCCGCATGGAAAGGTAGAGGTGCGGCAATGAAATACATTGTGATTCTGGGAGACGGGATGGCGGACGAGCCCATCCCCTCCCTGCAGAACAAGACGCCTTTGGAGGTGGCCGCGAAGCCGGCCATCGACTATCTTGCCAGCCACGGCGAAGTCGGCCTGGTCAACACCATACCGGCCCACATGTCGCCGGGAAGCGATACGGCCAACCTTTCGGTCATGGGCTACGATCCCCAGGTCTACTACACGGGAAGGTCCCCCCTGGAAGCCGTCAGCATGGGAATCCATATGGAGGAGACGGACATCTGCTTCCGGTGCAACCTGGTGACCCTTACGGAAGAGGAGCCGGTCTATGAAGAGAAGCGGATCCTGGACCACAGCGCGGACGAAATCACCTCCGAAGAGGCGAAGGTCCTGATCGAGGCCATCCAGGAAGCCTTCGGGGACGAGGAAATCTCCTTCCATCCGGGGGTCAGCTACCGGCACGCCCTGATCTGGCACCACGGGTCCATGCAGGTGACCCTGACCCCGCCCCATGACATCCTGGAAAGGACCGTCGGGGGTTACATGCCCAAAGGGGACAACAGCGACCGGATCCATGCGATGATGGCGAAAAGCTATGAAATCCTGAACAACCATCCGGTGAACCTGGACCGGGCCGCAAGAAGCCTCCGCAAGGCCAACTCCCTCTGGATCTGGGGAGAGGGGAAGA
The DNA here is from genome assembly GCF_010179735.1 of Anaerotalea alkaliphila. Taxonomy (GTDB): domain Bacteria; phylum Bacillota; class Clostridia; order Lachnospirales; family Vallitaleaceae; genus Anaerotalea; species Anaerotalea alkaliphila. The sequence goes on along the minus strand of NZ_JAAEEH010000018.1, from coordinate 12,190 downwards.
AGCCCCAATTGCCCTCCTTCCAGGAGAAGTACGGCATGAAGGGAGCCATGATCTCCGCCGTGGACCTGCTCAAAGGGATCGCCATCGCCGCGGACATGAAAAGCATCGATGTGGAGGGCGCCACAGGCAACATCCACACCAATTACGAAGGCAAGGCCCAGGCCTGCGTCGATGTGCTGAAGGAAGGGTATGACTTCGTCTATGTCCACATCGAAGCACCGGACGAATGCGGCCACAGGGGGGAAACCGCCAACAAGGTGCGTTCCATCGAGCTGCTCGACCAGCGGATCGTGAAGCCCATCATGCAGCAGATGGACGATGCGGGATTCGAATACAAGATCATGGTCCTCCCGGACCACCCCACCCCCATCGCCTACAGGACCCATACCCGCACCCCCGTACCCTACCTGATATACAAGAGTGCGGGAGACACCTGGACGAACCACCGCTACGATGAAAAATACGCGAAAACCACCCACCGGTTTTTCCCCGAGGGACACAAACTGATGGATTATTTCTTGGACCACTGAGCATGGGCCGACCATAGGCTGGAATGGAAGAATGGAGGAGAACAAGTGCTAATCGTAAAGAAATTCGGCGGAAGCTCCGTTGCCGACAAGGAGCGGATCTTCAATGTGGCAAACAGGATTCTGGAGGACTACAAGGCAGGCCATGAAGTTGTGGTGGTCCTTTCGGCCCAAGGGGACACGACGGACGACCTTCTGGAAAAGGCCAAGGAAATCAGCGCGAGCCCATCCAAGCGGGAGATGGACATGCTGCTTTCCACGGGGGAACAGCAGTCGGTGGCCCTGATGGCCATGGCGCTGGAGACACTGGGATATCCGGCCGTGTCCCTGAACGCCTTCCAGGTGGGGATGACGACCAGCTCCACCTACGGCAACGCCCGGTTGAGGAACATTGAGACCGACCGGATCCAGGCGGAACTGGACAGGAAGAACATCGTCCTGATCACGGGATTCCAGGGGGTGAACCGGTACGACGACTTCACCACCCTGGGACGGGGTGGATCCGACACCACGGCGGTGGCCCTGGCCGCAGCGTTGAAGGCGGACAAGTGCGAAATCTTCACCGACGTGGACGGCGTCTACACAGCAGACCCCCGTGTGGTGAAGCATGCACGGAAATTGGCTGAAATAACCTATGATGAAATGCTGGAGTTCGCGTCCCTGGGAGCCCAGGTCCTCCACAACCGTTCCGTGGAGATGGCGAAGAAATACGGTGTGGAATTGGTTGTGTTGTCCAGTCTAACCAGAGCTGAAGGTACAATTGTCAAGGAGGAAACGAAAGTGGAAAAAATGTTGGTGAGCGGCGTCACAGCCGACAAGAATGTTGCCAGGATCGCAGTGGTGGGCCTCAAGGACGAGCCTGGAAAGGCGTTCGAGCTCTTCTCCCTGTTGTCCAAGAAGAACATCAACGTGGACATCATCCTGCAATCCATCGGACGGGAAGGGACAAAAGACATCTCCTTCACCGTGGGCAGGGACAACCTGAAGGAAGCGGTCCAGAGCCTGGAAGAGCACAAGGAGCGCCTGGATGCCCAGAGGATAGAAGTGGACGAGCATGTGGCGAAGGTTTCCCTGGTGGGAGCGGGCATGGCCTCCAACTCCGGCATCGCCACCAAGATGTTCGAAGCCCTCTATGACGCAGGCATCAACATCAAAATGATTTCAACTTCAGAGATAAAGATTTCCCTTTTGATCGATGAAAAGGACGCAAACGAGGCGACAATCGCCATCCACGACGCTTTCAAATTGTCCGGGGAATTATAAGAACAGAGGCCTATCCCCGGGGATGGGCCTCTTCATTTAGGAGAAGAGCATGCAGATCATAGACATTTTGGCAAAAGAATTCGGCATCGGAACCTGGCAGGTGGAAAGCACCGTGGCCCTGGTGGATGCGGGAAACACCATCCCCTTCATCGCGCGGTACAGGAAGGAGGCCACAGGTTCCCTCAGCGACGAAGTGCTTCGGGACCTGGAGGAGCGGCTGCACTACCTGCGGAACCTGGAGGAAAAGAAGGCCCAGGTCGCGGGAGTCATCCGGGAGCAGGGAAAGCTGACCCCCGCGCTGGAAAGGCAGATCGACCAGGCGAAGACCCTGGTGGAAGTGGAGGACCTCTACCGGCCCTACCGTCCCAAAAGGCGGACCCGGGCCACGGTAGCCAGGGAAAAAGGCCTGGAACCCCTGGCCCGGATGATCCTGAACCAGGAGGAGGGGGACCTGGGGAAAAAAGCGGAAGCCTTCGTGGACCCCGCCAAGGAAGTGGGCACGCCGGAAGAGGCTTTGGAAGGCGCCCTGGACATCGTGGCGGAAACCATGGCGGAACACCCCGCCCTGCGGAAGGAGCTCAGGGGGCTGACAATGGAGGAAGGGTTCTTGGTTTCCAAGGCGAAGGACGGGAAACTCCCCTCCACCTTCGAGGGATACTACGACTACAGGGAAAGGCTGAAGTCCATCCCTTCCCATCGGATCCTGGCGGTCAACCGGGGGGAAAAGGAGAAGTTCCTGACCGTGAAAATAGAGGTAGACGGGACTGCCCTCCTCCAAAGGATGCACAAGTTCCATCCCCCCCGCAAGGGCTCCCATGCCGGGAGGTTGTTGGAGGAAGCCATGGAGGACGCATACAAGAGGCTCATAGCCCCCTCCATCGAAAGGGAAGTGCGCAGCGACCTGACGGAAAAGGCCGAAGACGGAGCCATCAAGGTCTTTGGAAAGAACCTGGAGCAGCTGTTGCTCCAGCCGCCCATTCCCGGCAAGGTGGTGCTGGCGCTGGACCCGGCCTTCAGGACGGGATGCAAGGTGGCCGTCGTGGACGGGACCGGAAAGGTTCTGGAGACGGGGGTGGTCTATCCTACGAAGCCTGTGGCCAAGGTGGCCGAAGCCAAGGCGGTCCTGGGCAGGATGATCAGGACCCACCAGGTGGACCTGGTGGCCATCGGGAACGGGACCGCCTCCCGGGAAACGGAAGCCTTCGCTGCGGAAATGCTCAAGGAGCTGGACAGGAGGGTCCCCTATGTGATCGTCAACGAAGCCGGCGCATCCGTATACTCCGCCTCCAAGCTGGGGACCGAGGAATTCCCTGAATTCGACGTATCCTTGCGGAGCGCGGTCTCCATCGGCCGAAGGATCCAGGATCCCCTGGCGGAGCTGGTGAAGATCGACCCCAAATCCATCGGCGTGGGGCAATACCAGCACGACATGAACCAGAAGAAGCTCAGCGACACCCTGCACAATGTGGTGGAGGACGCGGTGAACCGGGTGGGGGTGGATGTGAACACGGCCTCCCCCTCCCTCCTCCAGTATGTGGCCGGAATCAGCAAGCCCATCGCCACCACCATCGTGGCCTTCCGGGAGAAGGAGGGGAAGTTCAAGGACAGGAAGTCCCTTCTGGCGGTTCCCAAGCTGGGGGCCAAGACATTCCAGCAATGTGCTGGATTCCTGCGGATCAAGGACGGGGGAGAGCCGTTGGACAATACGGGGGTGCATCCGGAAGCCTACGGCGCCACACGGCAGATGCTGAAAATGGCCGGCATCCGGCTGGAAGGCGGGAAGGGCATCGATCCCGGGGCCCTGCGCAAGGCGGCCGGAGGGCTGGACGCTTTGGCCCGATCCATCGGTGTGGGGATCCCCACACTGGAAGACATCCTGCAGGAGCTGGAAAAACCGGGAAGGGATCCCCGGGAAGAGCTTCCACTGCCGGTGCTGCGGACGGACGTCCTGTCCATGGAAGACCTGCGGGAAGGGATGGTCCTGAAAGGGACCGTCCGCAACATCATCGATTTCGGCGCCTTTGTGGACATCGGCGTCCATCAGGACGGCCTGGTGCACATCTCCCAAATCTGCAGGAAATTCATCAAACACCCGCTGGAAGTGCTGTCCGTAGGGGACGTGGTGGAAGTCCAGGTCCTCGCCGTGGACCTGGGGAAGAAACGGATTTCCCTCTCCATGCTGCTGTAACTTGGCATTGATTGGACAAATAAAAGATGTTATAATGCAATCGTATTATGGCGGGAAGGAGAATCCATGCAAGAAATCCATGAGGCAACCGTAAAGATCAATGAAAAGGACATCTTCAACTTCATGGCGACCCATTCCCTGACAAAGAGGGGCGACCTGATTTCCTTCCTGTTCGGAGTGACGGCCCTGCTGGTTCTGCCTTTTTTTGCGGTCCTGGAGAACTGGTTCGCCGTGGTGCTGCTGTTCGGCGTGGGAACGGGATTCGTCGTGGCCACACCGGCGGGCATGTACATGAACGCCAGGAAACAGGCCAAAATCAATCCGGTATTCAAGAAGCCCATCACCTTCCGGCTGGACCGGGAAGGGATGGCCGTGCACCAATACACAGGGGAACTGCAACTGGAGTGGAAGAAAATCCTCCGGGTGCTGGAAAACAAGACCTGCTTCTTTTTCTACGTGAATGGGGAGCAGGCCTTGATTCTGCCCAAAAGGGCGTTTGAAGACAAAGAAGGCCTGGACGCCTTCCGGAATCTGGTGGAGGAATCCGTCGATGGAAGGTACCAGGCATATTTCTTGGAAGGGCAGGAGAAACCATTATGGAATACCATACGCACAATCCTAGGCAAACCCAAGAGCTCGCACAAGCCATAGGGACCAAGGCCCGGGCCGGACAGGTCTTTTGCCTGGTGGGGGACCTGGGGGTGGGGAAGACCGTGTTCACCAAGGGATTCGCGAAAGCGCTGGGCATCCGGGAGGATGTCACCAGCCCCACCTTCACCATAGTCCAGGAGTACAGGCAAGGACGGTTGCCCTTTTACCATTTTGACGTGTACAGGATCGAGGATCCCATGGAAATGGAAGAGATCGGCTACGAGGACTATTTCTATGGGGAAGGCGTGGCCTTTGTGGAATGGGCCGACAAGATCCGGGGCCTCATCCCACCGGAAGCCGTATGGATCCACATGGAAAAGGACCTGGAACGGGGTCTGGACTACCGGAGGATCCGGGTGGAAGGACTGGGGGAGGTGGAGCAATGAAGATACTTGCGATAGAAAGCTCCGGCATGGCCGCTTCGGTGGCGGTCGTCACCGAAGACCAGGTCCTGGGGGAATATACCCTGAACCACAAGCGGACCCATGCGGAGACCCTGATGCCCCTGGTGAAGTCCCTGGTGGATGCCTTGGGCATGACGGTGGGGGACCTGGACGGCATCGCGGTGTCCGCAGGGCCCGGATCCTATACGGGACTTAGGATCGGCAGCGCATCCGCCAAAGGCCTGGCCCATGTGCTGGGCATCCCCCTCTGGCCCGTTTCCACGCTGGAAATCCTGGCCTACAACGCCAACCCCCAGCCCGGTGTGGTGTGCGCCATGATAGACGCCCGGCGGAAGGAAGTCTACACGGCCACCTATCGATGGGAGGGGGAGCGGCTGGTCTGCGTGGAAGAACCCAGAAACATCCCGCTGGTGGAGACGCTGGAAAGGCTCAAGGCCTACGGGGAGGGGCCGATCCTCCTGGTGGGGGACGCCACCCGGGCGCATGGGGATCTGATCCGGGAGACCATGGGGGATGTCCCCTGCCGGCTGGCCCCCGCGCATCTGAACATGCCCAGAGCGTCCGCTGCGGCCATGCTTGTTTTCCAGGAGGAGATCCAGCAGGAAAGCTATCTGGAGCACCATCCCGATTACATGAAAAAGACCCAGGCGGAACGGGAATATGACGCCCTCCACGGGCAGGAGGAAAGTGGGGAGCTGCGCATCCGTCCCCTGGAGGAAGGGGACCTGGAGGGGATCGCCCTGCTGGAAAGGGAGGCGTTCAGCACACCCTGGAGCCGGGAAGCCTTTGAAAAGGAATTGCACAGCCCCCAGTCCAGGATGCTTGTGGCGGAAAAAGGGGGCAGCCTGCTGGGCTATGCCGGCCTTTGGAAGGTCCTGGACGAGGGACATTTCACCAATGTGGCGGTACGGAAAGAATCCCGGGGACAGGGTGTCGGAAAGGCGCTGGTACAGGAACTGATCTCCCGGGGGGAAGAGGAGGGCCTGGAAAGCTTCACCCTGGAAGTCCGAAGAAGCAACGGGCCGGCCCTGGGATTATATGAAAGCTGCGGCTTTGCCGTGGAGGGGATCAGAAAAGAGTATTACATGGAACCGACGGAGGACGCCCTGCTGCTTTGGAGGCGAAAATTGTAAACGAACTATTGGAGGTCGCATATGAATAAGGTAGAAAACCAAACCATCAACGCCATCCGCATCCTGTCCGCAGAGGCGGTGCAGAAGGCGAACTCGGGGCACCCGGGCCTGCCCATGGGAGCCGCTCCCATGGCCTATGCCCTGTGGGCGAAGGAAATGCGCCACAATCCGGCGAATCCCCAGTGGACGAATAGGGACCGGTTCGTCCTGTCCGCCGGCCATGGATCCATGCTGCTTTATTCCATGATGCATCTCTTCGGATACGGATTGACCATCGAAGACCTGCAGGGGTTCAGGCAATGGGGGAGCCAGACCCCGGGCCATCCGGAATTCGGCCACACCCCGGGGGTGGAAATCACCACAGGACCGCTGGGGGCGGGCTTCACGGCCGGCATCGGCATGGCAATGGCGGAAGCCAACCTGGCCGCCAAGTTCAACAGGGAGGGCTATCCGGTCATCGACCACAACACCTACATCCTGGTGGGGGACGGATGCCTGATGGAGGGCATTTCCAGCGAGGCGGCCTCCCTGGCGGGAACCTTGGGACTGGGAAAGGTCATCACCCTCTACGACTCCAACCGGATCACCATCGAAGGCAGCACGGACATCGCCTTCACCGAGGATGTGGCGAAGCGCTTTGAAGCCTACCATTGGCATGTGGTGGAAGTGGAGGACGGAAACGACGTGGACGCCATCCAGGAGGCCCTCCGCCAGGCGAAGGCGGAAAAGGAAAGGCCCTCCTTGGTCATCGTGAAGACGGAAATCGGCTACGGTTGCCCCGCCAAGCAGGGAAAAGCCAGCGCCCATGGGGAACCCCTGGGAGTGGACAACCTGAAGGCCGCCAAAGGGAACCTGGGATGGCCCTTGGACAAGGAGTTCCATGTCCCTGACGAGGTCTATACCCATATGGAGGCCCTGTCCGCCCAGGGTGCGGCCAAAGAAGAGGAATGGAACCGCCTGCTCGCCGCCTACCGGGAAGCCCATCCGGAATCCGCAAGGGAGCTGGAACATTTCCTGAGTGGGGAAGTGGACGTGGATGCCTTGGACAGCGAGGAATTCTGGAGCTTCGAAGCCAAGCCGAACGCCACCAGGGCCGTATCCCACACGGTCATCCAGAGGCTTGCGGCGGTCGTGCCCAACCTGTTCGGGGGATCGGCGGACCTGGCTCCTTCCACCAAGACCATCATGGAAGGGAGGGGGGACTTCAACAAAGGGAACCCCGGAGGCATGAACCTGCATTTCGGCGTCCGGGAGCTGGCCATGGCTGGGATCGTCAACGGCATCGCAGCCCATGGCGGACACAAGCCTTATGCGGCCACCTTCTTCGTATTCAGCGACTACATGAAGCCCATGATCCGCCTGGCCGCCCTGATGCAGCTGCCGGTGACCTACGTGCTCACCCATGACAGCATCGGCGTGGGGGAAGACGGCCCCACCCACCAGCCGGTGGAGCAGCTGGCCAGCCTGCGGAGCATCCCGAACCTGGTGGTCTTCCGTCCGGCGGACGCCAAGGAAGTGGCGGCGGGATGGTATCATGCCATGACCAACGGTACCGCGCCCACAGCGCTGGTGCTGACCAGGCAGAACATCCCCCATTATGGGAACACGGGCAGGGATGCCCTGAAGGGAGCCTATGTCCTTTTGGATTCCAAAGGAGGCACACCGGAAGTGATCCTCATCGCCAGCGGTTCCGAAGTGGAGTTCGCCTATGGGGCGGGACTGCGGCTCCAAGACGAAGGGGTGGACGCCCGGGTGGTGAGCATGCCCTCCATGGAGCTTTTCGAAGCCCAGACGGAGGAGTACAAGGAAAAGGTCCTTCCCAGGGCGGTAACCAAGCGGGTGGCCGTGGAAGCGGGAACCTCCTTCGGATGGCACAAATACACCGGATTGGACGGGAAAATCATCGCCATCGACACGTTCGGGGCATCGGCGCCCGCCAAGGTGGTGTATGAAAAATTCGGAATCACGACAGAGAACGTCTATGAAGCGGCAAAATCCCTTTAAGGTGGAGGGGGGCGGCCGGTCCATCCAGGCGTGCGTTAGAAAGAGGCTGTTATGTTAGATATATGTTTGCTGGGTACGGGGGGGATGATGCCCCTGCCCTACCGGTGGCTGACTGCCATGATGGCCAGGCACAATGGAAGCAACCTGCTCATCGATTGCGGGGAAGGCACCCAAATCACCATGAAGCTCCAGGGATGGAGCTTCAAGGCCATCGACATCATCTGTTTCACCCATTACCATGCGGACCACATCAGCGGTCTGCCGGGACTGCTCCTGACCATCGGCAACTCCAACAGGGAGGAACCCTTGACGCTGATCGGCCCCAAAGGACTCAAGAAAGTGGTTTCCGGGCTGCGTTCCATCGCCCCGGAACTTCCTTTCCCCCTGGAGTTCATCGAACTTTCGGAAAAGCAGGAGAGGATTTCCATCAAGGGATACCAGCTGGAGGCTTTCCGTGTGGACCACAAGATCGCCTGCTACGGCTACACGATTCAGATCGACCGGCAGGGCAAATTCGACGTGGAAAGGGCCAAAGCCCAAGGGATTCCCATGCCGTTCTGGTCCAGGCTCCAAAAAGGGGAAACCATCGAGGCGGACGGAACCGTCTACACCACAGAAATGGTCCTGGGACCTCCCCGGAAGGGGATCAAGGTGGGATATTGCACGGACACCCGACCCATACCGGCCATTGCGGACCATGTCCAGGGTGCGGACCTGTTCATCTGCGAAGGGATGTACGGGGAGCCGCTGGAGGAAACCAATGCAAAGGAATACAAGCACATGACCTTCCAGGAAGCGGCCTCCCTGGCCAAAAAGGCGGAGGTGGGGGAACTTTGGTTGACCCACTTCAGCCCTTCCCTGGTATATCCGAAGGAATTCCTGGACGTTGCCAGGAAGGTCTTCCCAAGGACCGTCATCGGCAAGGACCGGATGACGAAATCCTTTCATTTCGAGGAGGATTAGAATGGAGGTTGACATGGAGGAGCATATGCAAGAAGAAACCATCAGGATTCTGGCCATCGAAACATCCTGCGACGAGACCTCCGCGGCGGTGGTGGAGAACGGGACACGCATCCTTTCCAATGTGATCTCCTCCCAGATCGACCTGCACAAGAAATTCGGCGGCGTGGTGCCGGAACTGGCCTCCAGGAAGCACATGGAAAAGATGGATCCGGTGATCCAGGAAGCCCTGGAACAGGCCGGAACCACTTTCCGGGACCTGGACGCGGTGGCCGTCACCTACGGCCCCGGGCTGGTGGGGGCCTTGCTGGTGGGAGTCTCCGAAGCCAAGGCCATGGCCTATGCCATGGGCAAACCCCTGATCGGCATCCACCATATCGAAGGCCATATCAGCGCCAACTACATCGAACATCCCGACCTGAAACCGCCCTTCCTCTGCCTGGTGGTCTCGGGAGGACACACCCACCTGGTCCACGTGAAAGACTACGGGCACTATGGCGTCATCGGCAAGACCCGGGATGACGCCATAGGGGAAGCTTTCGACAAGGTGGCCAGGGCCATCGGCCTGGGGTATCCAGGCGGCCCGGCCATCGACAGGATCGCCAGGGAGGGGAATCCGGACGCCATCCGCTTCCCCAGGGCGTTCATGGAGGACGGGCCCTACGACTTCAGCTTCAGCGGGGTGAAATCCGCGGTGCTGAACTACCTGAACCAGGCAAAAATGCGGGGGGAGACCGTGGTCGTTGCGGATGTGGCGGCATCCTTCCAGAAGGCTGCCGTGGAGGTGCTGGTGAAAAAGACCATGAAGGCCGCAAAGAACCATGGGTTCGACACGATAGCCCTGGCGGGGGGCGTGGCGGCCAACAGCTGGCTCCGGGAGAGTCTGGGGGCAGCCTGCAAGGAGGCGGGGATCGGTTTCCACCATCCCTCCATGCTCTTCTGCACGGACAATGCCGCCATGATTGGAACCGCCGCCTACCATGCCTACCGGCAGGGGGTCCGCCATGGGCTGGACCTGAACGCGGTTCCCGACCTGAAGCTCCCGGAGTGAACCTGGACGGGCATTCCGGCAACAAAGAAAAGCGCCTGCCCTTTCCGGTTCCGGAACAGGCAGGCGCTTTTCTGCGATTCTCGTGCAGGAGCCCTAAACGATGGTCGGCGGCGTGAAGGTCCGTGCGGCCAGCTCCCCGTCCAGGTCATAGATGACGCTGGTGTCGCCGGCGGCACGCTTGAGCTTGGTCAGCAGCCCCTTGAAGGTGGCCATTTCCTCCACCTGCTCGTCCACGAACCATTTCAGGAAGCTGATGGTGGCATGCTCCCGTTCTTCGGTGGCGATGTCCATCAGCTTGTAGATCCTGTCGGTGACAAAATGCTCATGCTCCAGGGTCTTTGCGAACAGGTCCACCAGATCCGCATATGCGGCGGGGGGTGTCTCGTAGCCTTTCACCACAATCCGCGCATCCATGTCGTTCACGAAGTTGAAGAAGCGCATGGCGTGGAAACGCTCCTCTTCCGCCTGGACGGTGAAGAAGTTGGCAAAGCCGTCCAAATCCTGGTCGTAGCAGTAGGCTGCAGCCGCAAGATACAGATGTGCGGAGTAGAATTCGTACATGATCTGATCATTGATTTCGTCGGTCAATTTTTGGCTCAACATTTGGAATACCTCCTTTTTTGGAATCAATCGACTCCCTATGGGAGCCGCAACCCCATTATAGCAGAATGTTCTGTCAAGTGGAACTGTAAATCGGGAAAGGAAGACATTTTTATGGAAGAAAAAGGAAAAATCCACGTGGCTGTGATCATCCCCGCGGCCGGTTCCGGAAGCAGGATGGGGCTGGACACGCCCAAACAGTTCCTCCGGATCCGGAACAAGCCCCTGCTGGTCCACGCCCTGGAGCGGTTCCAGGAGTCGGAGGACGTCCAGGAGATCATCCTTGTCACGGGCAGGGAAGACATCCCCTGGGTGACCGCTAAGATCGTGGAGGCCTACGGGCTGGAGAAGGTGCGCAAGGTGGTGGAGGGAGGCAGGGAGCGCAAGGATTCCGTCTATGCGGGAATCCTGAACCTAAGCCCCCAGGCCACCCATGTGCTGGTCCACGACGGAGCCCGGCCCTGCCTGTCCCGGGAGCTGATCCGCCGGATGGTCCAAGGAGCCGTGGAAAAACGGGCCTGTGTGCCCGGCGTGCCCCTGAAGGACACGGTGAAGACGGTGGACAGGGAGGGAAGGGTGCTGGGTACGCCCCCCCGGAATTCCCTCTCCGCCATCCAGACGCCCCAGGCCTTCTCCAGGGAGGTGATCGAGGAGGCGTACACCCTGGGGATCGCCAGTTCCCGGGAAGCCACCGACGACGCCATGATGGTGGAGCTGTTCACGGACACCCCCGTCCATGTCCTGGAGGGGGAAAACCGGAACATCAAGGTGACCACGAAAGAGGACCTGGAGACCGTGGAAAGGTGGCTGGGAGAGGCTGAAAACAGCCTGTGAAAAAGAGGTAAAGAAATTGTGTGTTTTCGCTTGACAGTTCCAGACAGATGTGATAAATTAATTAAGCGCTAAGCACTGGAGAGGTGTCCGAGTGGTTTAAGGAGCTAGTCTTGAAAACTAGTGATCCTGCAAGGGACCGTGGGTTCGAATCCCACCCTCTCCGCTCGAAAACCTGGTTTTCGGCATAGTCGCCACATGGAGAAGTACCCAAGCGGCTGAAGGGGCTCCCCTGGAAAGGGAGTAGGTCGTTAATAGCGGCGCGAGGGTTCAAATCCCTCCTTCTCCGTTGATTTCAAGAAAGAAACAAAACATTCAAAATTTTTTGAAATCAATGATTGACACGGTAAACGAAGATGTGCTATACTACGTTTCGTTGGTCAAACAAGCCAAGCAAAACAAGCAGCAACACAAGCAGGACCTTGAAAATTGAACAGTGAAGAATAAATCAAAAACAACGTAATTCCAAGACTAAACCCGCGAAAGCGGAAGGTCAGAGTTTATGCTGCCGGAGAGAACTTTTTATGAGAGTTTGATCCTGGCTCAGGATGAACGCTGGCGGCGTGCCTAACACATGC